>CAWJDG010000065.1:0-66109 GCA_963841365.1 uncultured Acidobacteriaceae bacterium | reverse complement strand
GGCGGTAACGGCGGCGGGATTTCGGCGTGCTGCACGCGGATATCGCAGCCGTTTGCCGCCGTTGGCGGCCGGGAGCAGCTTGCCGTTCACGGCGACGATCGATTCCAATGCCGCTCCGGGGACATATCAGGCGACTATACGCTCAGCGTATCCGACGAGAATCTGCCCGGCCCGGCGGCCGGTACGTCACTGGTGCTGACGCTGACGGGGCAGATTGGGGCCGACGATCTGTCACGGCGACATGAACTGCGACGGGCGGGTGACGTTCGCGGACATCGATCCGTTCGTGGAGGCGTTGGCGGGCGAGTCGGCGTGGAACCAGGCACCACCCGAGCTGCCCGTGGCTGAACGCGGACTGCAACAGCAGCGGCACGGTGACGTTTGCGGACATCGATCCGTTCGTGGCGGTGATCGGGACGACGTGTCCGTAGCTTGTGTCTCCCACCAAGGTACGAAGGCGCGAAGAGGACAAGCCGTTCGGGGGGCGGAGTGCCGACGGAGGCGATACGCGACGCCCCACGCACGTAGGGGGTTCGGATAAGGGCGACACGACCCGCGTCCGCTCCGGGTCCGCTGCGACGAATCTCGTGGGCGTGTCCGCCTCGCTCGCTTCTTGAACTTCAAGCTGGGCCGGGGCGTGCGCCTCTTCTGCCCCCGACAACGGCATTACACATGGGAGGATACATCATCGGGTAAACAGGTACGCCTGCGATCCGGGACGGGCACTAGAATAATTGAGGTCCGGTAATCATGTTCCGGCCTTGTGGGGAGAAGAGGAATGGCGTCCGCATCGCCTCTGGCCCAGACGCCTCGGGAACGCGCGGGCCATCCTGGACCGACACTACGTAGTGCTGATGGCGCTCGTTGCCGCGTTCGTGCTGTTCCTCAACCGAGCATCGATTCAGCAGCACGGCGACGCGCATATTACCGAGATTACGCCGACGTGATCCGCGCGGGGCTTGATCCAACGGCGGCCACGCGGGTGGGCGTACCGACATTTCCGATGTGGGGTACGGCTGGGTGCTTCTCGCGACGGACAATCGCACGGCGCTGCTCGTGATACAAAACGCGAGTCGCAATTGGGGCGCAGCCGTTTATTTGTTCGCACGGTGCAAGCGCACCATCTGGTCAGTCCCGGCCAGGCAACGGTGCTCGAGCTGCTCCTAATCATCGCGGTCCCGTGGTATGCCATGCACTCCGTAATGTGGGAACTGAGCCTGCTTTCCAGCCTGCTGCTGGCCGCCGTCACGCTGCTCTTGCCACAATTCTGCGCCGCCGCGGGGCTGGGCGACGCTGGCCCTCTCGGGGGTGCTCTTCGGTTTGGCGGCGAACGTCAGGGGCGACGTACTGTTGCTGCCGCTGGTGCTCGCGCCGGTTTTGCTGCTGGTCAGCGCCGCAGGCGGATGGCGCTATCGGTTGTAGCGTGGCTGGCCTGCACGTACGCGATGCTTGTGCCGTGGGCCTTTTACACGCGGCACGTGGTCGGTGAGGCGTTTTTCACTTCCACGAATTGCGGGGGCGTGGCGCTGGATCGCGCTTGGGGCGTTTCCAGGCAATCCGTAGGGGAATCACGGTCTCTGAGGAAGACCCGGCGATTCAGGCCATGCTGGAACGGCATTTCGGTCCCAGCGTGGAGTCGTATGTCAGTGGGGCGTCCAGGCACAGCGTAAACTCTTCCGTGTTTGTCGCCTACGCAGCGGACCGCTACCTCAAGCAGAAGTTCCTTGAACTCGTGCGTGAGGCGCCCGGCGCGTTTCTGCGAAGCGGCGGTCGTGTCCGGCGAGAGAGCTCCTCAGCGGCGTGTACTGCGGCAGTCTTATCGCGCGCTCGAGGAGGCGCGGCCGACGAGCAGGTAGCGTACTACGCCGCGTTGAGGGCCCAGTTCCGCCCCATCCGTTGGGATTCGCCAAGTCCAGCGTCGGGAGCGCACATTCTCTCGTTACGGCCCGAACTCGGTTCACGTCTGATAGGCATAGGCACGGTGCTACTGTCGTTCTGCCTGCTGCCGATCACAGCCCTGTATGCGTACCGATTTCGGGCGAACGTGGTTGGTGCTGGTGCTCGTTATTATCGCGTACAAGGCCGCGACAATCGCAATGCTCGCCTGGACGAAGGGCGTTTCACGTCGCCCTATACTGGTTCCACGGGCATCATCAACCTGGCCATCGGGATGTCGGTGGTGGGCAAGCGTTTCTCGGCGAAGACTTGGGCCTGGGCCGCGCGGTGCGTGACCGCCGACCACGCTGGAGGGCGCTGGGAATTGCCGCAGTGGAGCTACGCGGGATCGGGATTGAGGCGGAGGGCGGCCCAACAAGGATGGCGGTGGCCCGCTCCTTCCTTGGCGGCGCCGCGCGTGAAGCTGCACCGTGTCGCTCCATCCGTTTCGGGCGTCGGACACCGACGGCGATTCGCCCATATACTCCGTCTTTCCGAACGCGAGCCGTGACCGGCGGCCGCCCACGCGTGTGCCATGCGCTTCTTCGGCGGGGGGGTCTCCGACGGCAACCAGTCCCAGGGTTCCACAGCCGTGTCGGCCGTGACGTTTGCCGACATTAACCCATATGTGCGCAGGATCGGGACAACGTGTCCGCAGGTCGCGGTCCGGCGGACGCGCCCCTGCTGGTGCTCTGCACATAAGGCGGCGGTTGCCGCTTGCGCGATCGGATTCGGACGCCGAGGCGGCGGCGGGAGAGAAGGTGATGGGGTGGGCGCCGCGGGTGCTCGGGGGCTTTCCACGCCGTCGGGCGAGGAAGGCCGCAGCGATTGTTGGCCGCCGTGCGGGGTTTGGGCGGCGGCGAGGGGGATCAATAGTAGACGACGAGAATAATGCGCAGGGTTGGGCGGGTTTGGCGCGGATTTGTTTTAGTTTGGGCGGGCCCCGGGGCGACGGGTGGCGTTAGTCTCTCTGGGGGGCCGAGTGGGCTCCGGCCGGCGTGAAGGGGAAAGCGGCCACGCAGGGGGGCCGGCTGGGCGGCACGGTGGGTAGCGGGTCGGCGTGGCTGGAAAAAGGTACACTGTTGCAGTGGTTGTGGCGGACGGATCGGGCACGGAGGCGCAGGGCCGCAGAAGGGCAGCGGGAATGGGTGCCTGTCCCGCTCGCTCGCGCACCGCTCGCTCCGCTAAGCGGTTGAGCGGAAAACCGGTGCGAACACGGTAGGTGTCCGAATGCCGGTGGCAATGGAGCGTGCGGAGTGCGACGAAACACGCTAGATCGAGTAATTGTCTGGCTTGCTGCCGGGCTCGTAAGCGCCGTGATCTTGTTTGGGAATGTCATGTTCGCGTCCGACGTGATCGCGATAGCACAGGTCAAGAAGAGGCCACTGCCGTGGTACCGCAAGTGTCTCCTGCTCTCCTACGGGCCGTCGATCGTGCTACCCTCGCTCTGGTTCCTGCGTCGCTGGATCAACAGGCCCGAGCCGGCGCCCGGCGTTTTCTGCAAGGTCTGCGGGTATAACCTGCGTGGAAACGTAAGCGGGCGGTGTCCGGAGTGTGGAACGCCCGTGCCGTAAGAACCCCCGCGTGAGCGACGCGAGTGACGACAGGGCGATGGTTCCGGCTGGAGAGTTTGTGGGGCGACGCGAGCCACACGGTCGAAGCAACGTCGGTGCTGTTCGGCGACGGCCGGGCGACATATCGGAAAGGCACTTGAATGGAAGCGATTCCGGGAATAGAGAAGGTGCGTGGCGCTGCTGGGCGAGTTCAGGTTTGGGGAGTTCGCCGAGATTCGCGACCTGCATGTCGATTTCTGCCAGGAGGACGACCAGGGGCGACGCGCGACGGCGGCGGAGTTGGTGCTCCGCACGACCCCCGAGCGGGAGCCCAACTACGAGATGAGGTTGCGGTGCCGCGGCGTTCACCAAGAACTCGCCCTGGGAGGGCATTTGGCCTCGCAAAACGAGATCTTCGGCTTCGCCATCGCGGACAAGGCACGCGATCAATGGGAGAGTGACCACCGTTGGATGCTGTGGGATTACGAGAACGACGAGATACAGCTCCTCTCCGCGGAAGTCGAAGTCGTGGACGTACATGCCGTGGCGGACGGACTGTGACGTGTGCCGGGACGGCGGCGGAGGAGTGCGAGGCGTGTTTACCGAAGCAACGGCCCCGCAAAGCGCGACGCAGCGAGGTGGAGCTGCACAGGGGCTCTAGTATGAAGTGTCTATCAGATTCCGAGGTCCAGGAGTTGCTGACCAGGTGGGGAGCGGACGTGGCCAGCCGCATGGGGCTGGCTTGGCATCGCGAAATCCGCACGCCCCCCGATGCGGGGGCGTCAACGGCGTTTGTCAAGTTGTTGCTCCGTGTGTCCCCGGCAGATGGGGCTTGCCTTGTGTATGTGACGGAGGTAGGAGTTTGGGGTGACTTGGAGAACTTGGAACTCTTGATGTTCCTGCGTGCCGCCTGGGGGGAGGGGCGTACGCTTGCTGAGGCCGCGGGACACCTGTTCGAGCCCCACGAGCCGCACGAAGCTGGAGTGCATTCTCGATCTGGTGCTTTATTACTGCTGGGACGCCACGGTCGTCGATGAAGAGGCGGCGCTTCATGGCCAAGTTCGCACATGGTGGTTCCGTCGAGGTTGCCTGTAATCCTGACCTAAAGGTCGCTGTGGCCGAGGTCTTGGCTGTGTATGAGGCGGAGTGATGTTGGATATCGCTTTCGGGCATGCCCCTCCCGGACGTGCCCCTCGCTCCCGCTCGGGCTCTGAGTTGGCGCTACGCGTTCGGACTCGGCCGGGAGGGCGGGAACGCCCGCGCCAACCCCGGCGCGGACGCCCACGCCACGCAGACGCCGATGCCACACTGGGGCGGCACTCCCTGCCGGTCACGGCTCGGATCACACGCGAGGCGGTCGGCCGGTACGGCGGGCGCCGTTGGCCGCTACGGCGCGAGGGCGGCGAGGGATTCGAAGAAGGTGGGGAAGCTCTTGGAGACGCAGCCGGCGTCCTGGATCGTGACGCCGTCCGCGACGAGGCCGGCGAGGGCGAAGCTCATCGCCATGCGGTGATCGGCGTAGGTTTGGATCGCGGCGGGCGTGATCTGCGGGGCGGGTGGACGGTCAGGCCGTCGGGGCGCAGCTCGACGCGCGGCGCCGAGTCGCGTCAGCTCCGCCCCGAGGGCCGCGAGGCGATCCGTTTCCTTGATGCGCAGGTTCGCCACGTTGCGAATCTCGGTCGGGCCGTCGGCGAAGAGGGCGACGACGGCGAGCGTCTGGACCGTGTCGGGCATGGCGTTCAGATCGACGCTGATGCCGGTGAGGCGGCCGCGCGGGCCGGCGACCGCGAGCGAGGCGTCGTCTTCCTCGACGGTGCAGCCCATGCGGGCGAGCACGTCCACGAACGCCACGTCGCCCTGGTGGCTGCGGCGCGTCAGGCCCTTGGCGCGGACGCGGCCGCCGGTGAGCGCGGCGGCGGCCCAGAAGTACGTTGCGGCGCTGGCGTCGGGCTCGATCGCGTAGTGGCCGGGCTGGTAACGCTGGAAGGCGGGGACGATGAAGCGGCGGGCTTCCGATTCGAGCAGCTCGACGCCGAGCGAGCGCATGACGTCGATGGTCATGTCGATGTAGGGCTCGCTGACGACGGGGCCGTCGATGCGGATGAGGACGTCGCGTTTGGCGTAGGGGGCGACCATGAGCAGGGCGCTGATGTACTGGCTGGAGGGCGGGGTGTCGAAGACGACCTCGCCGCCGGCGAGGCCGCGGGCGAGGACGGTCAGCGGCGGGCAGCCGTCGGTCTGCTCGTAGCCGATCTGCGCCACGAGCGTGCGGAGGGCGTCGACGAGGCCGCCGATGGGGCGCTGGCGCATGCGCGGCGAGCCGTCGAGGCGATAACGGCCGTAGCCGAGGCAGACGAGGGCGGTGAGGAAGCGCATGGCGGTGCCGGCGTGGCCGACGTTGAGGTCGGCGTCGTCGGCCGGCAGGTTTCCGCGGCAGCCGGCGACATGGATTTCGCCGCGGGCGGGAGTGCGTTTCGACGCGAAGGCCGATTTGCTGGAGGGCGGCGACCATGGCCGCGGCGTCGTCGGCGAAGGAGGCGCACGCAGGACGCTGTCGCCGTCGGCGAGGGCGGTGCAGGTCAGGTAGCGGTTGGTGAGGCTCTTCGACCCCGGCAAGGTGGCGTCGCCGGTCGCGGGGCCGGCGGGGTGGATGCGAACGTCGGGGCCGATTCGTTCAATGGGCACGGCGGACCTCTCGTGTCGTCGCAGGCGACGGGTACGAATCGTGCGGTCTCAGGCGGCCGGCAGCCAGGCGGAAGAGCGCCTCCAGGGACCAGAGGACGCTGGTCCGCGGGACTTGCTCGACGGCGCCGTCCGCCAGGCGTCCCAGGCTCACGGTCTCGCCTTCGGTACCGAGCCAGATGCGGCAGCGGGCCGGCGGCTGCGTCCGCGAAGCGGCAGAGCGCCGGCCGGCCGACCTTGGCCGCGCAGCCGACCGCGACGATGACGCTATCGCCGGCGTCGAACATCGGCCGCATCGTGTCGTCGGTCAGGCCGAGCGCCGAACGCCCCGCCGAAGCAGTTCGTAACCACCTGGTCTTGCAGGCAGCGATATGTGCGGCCGTCGGCGGCCCGCACGGTTACGAGGGTGGTGTTGCGGGCGTTGCCCGGGGCGTACTGCACGCGCGGGCTCGACCAACTCCATCGGCTCCGCCGCGCCGAGCGTGTCGCCATCCGTCAACGGGGCCAACTCGAATCGGCCGGGGCCCTCGGGGCCGCCGGTGGGCAGCGCCGGCGGCAAGTCATCCAGCTCGAAAATGCGGATCAACGAGGTCGGCCCGGGCAGCGCGGCGGGCGGCACGCGGCGGGCCTGCGCCGCCGGCTCCAGCAGATCGAGGAAGGCATCGAGCGCGGCGGCGGTAGCGGGTGTTTGTTCGAGCAGGTTGGCCACACGGGTCAGCAGGGTGCGGTGCCGCCCGCGGGCCTCGGCGATGACGACGGTGCCGCGCGAGGCGACGCCGGTGAGCAGCCACTGGAGGTCCTCGCCGGTGGTCTCGCAGATGCGGACGAGCACGTCGCCGGGCGGCACGACGCCGCGCTCGTAGCGGGCGTACTCGTCCTCGGGCAAGCCGAGGCGTTGGGCGAAGACGGCTTTGCCCTGGGCGCCGAAATGGCGTCGCCGCAACTCCTTGAGCCGTTGTGCGAGGGCCTGTGCGGGGCTGTTCACGCTGGGGTCCTTCGGGTGGTCCTGAAGACCCTAGTATAGAAAGCACGACCCCGCGCTGGCTACTACGGTTGGGACGATCCTGGCGGAATCGGCGGGCGGCCGGTGGGCTCAAGGCCGAGGCTGACGGTGCCGTCGGAAACGCGCAGGTCGGCCAGGCGAAAACGGCGTTTGCCGTTGGGCCAGAGCCAGTCATTGGGAGCTGGAGCGTGCCGTTGGGGCCAGCTTCGACCGAGACGCCGATGCCGTGGAGGGCAACTTGGTGACGAGGCTCGAAGAGCCAGCCGGCGGGGAGGGGGAGCACGCCGAGTCGGGCGGCGTCGCAACGGAGCAGGACGCGATCGCCAGCGACGGCGACCTGGCAGGTCAACGAAACGACGGCCTGCCAGCCGGCGTGTTCGGCCAGGGCGGCGATGCGCATTTTGCCGTCGCGAAAAACGAGTTGCGGGTCGCGCAGCGGTCCGAGGTCGATGGCGGCCTCGGGCCACATTTCGGCGCGGGCGGCGAGCCAGCGGTTGACCTGGTCTTCGCGGAGCTGGAGTTGCGTGGCGCGTCCGCCGTTCAGGGCAGCGCCGATCTCATCGACGAGGGCAGCGAGATCGCGTTTGTCGTCGTGCAGCCCGACTCGGCCGGCATGACGGAGACGACTTCATAGGCCGGCGGTTTGGCGCTGGCGTTGGGCGATGCGGACGCGGCGGTTTGGCTGAATGCCGGCATTGCGAGAGCTACAAGCGCAGTTGCGAAAAGGAGAGGATTTTTAAGGGAGTGCAGCAGAGATGAAGTGCGCCTGGTCATCGTGCGACCTGTCTTTCGTGGGCGCCTCGATTATGACTCTCCCGGAACTGGTACGCAACCGCGCCGCATAACAAAGCGAGCACGGCTGCTAGTTCGGAGAGGGCCTCTCGACGTGATCGATCACAAGGACATCAACCGGGGCCCTCTGTGGCTCCAGCTTCAGTCCCAATTGTTCCTGGATCGCTTCGAACAGCGGCGGCGGCAACTGGAATCCTCTGCGGGCGGCCTGATAGGAAATGCCAAGGCGAGAAAACTGAGACTCATCGGGCGTCCATTTCAAGGAGAAGTCGAACGCTCCTGCAATTCCGGTCTTGTCCACGACCGGCCGATCCAAAACAACAAACTGCATGAATCTTGCAAAATCCGAGAGTGTCCTCTTCTTGAACGCGCATTCTCCGGGATGCTCGCATCCTGAATTCTCGACGCCCTGAGGATCCGCCGATTTCAATCTTGGCCCGCTCTTCGCAACCACCAGAAGATAGACGGCGAGCGTCCTCTGCTCATGATGAAATATGAGTTTGAAGCGGTTCGCCAGAAGCTCCTGAAACAGCTTTTCCTCTTCTTGATCGTTACTCAGATCAACTGCCTTCGACGGCCGCCGCGTCGATATCGTAAGCATCGGTTGCCATCCATGCCGGCCCGTTTGCAATCTGTCCGGGATCGAGTTCGTAACCCATCATGATGAGATCCCTCACGGTTACGTTGCGCGCGGTAAGCCGGCGACCCTCTGTGTGATCCTGCATGTCATTGGGGCTAGGATTTTTGACTGGCTTGATTGCAGCCACCTCAAGCACTGGCGAAGTAGTTGGTGAGGATAAAGTTGCCGCGGATTGCGCGTGGCTGCGAGGGGAACCGAGGGTAGTGACGGAAACCAATGCGGCCACGAGCGGCAGCAGAGCTTTTGCCTGGAATCTGTGCGGACGTAGAACGCGCCTGGTCATCGTGCGACCTGTCTTTCGGGAGCGCCTCGATTATGACTCTCCCGGAACTGGTACGCAACCGCGCCGCGTAGCAGGGGTGCGTGGCGACAATCAGTCAGTTCGCCGAAGGCCGCTCGATGCGATCAACGACAAGAACATCGACTGGAGCCTTCGTGGGCACCAGCTTCAGTCCAAGCTGCTCTTCGAGCGCGGTAAAAAGATCCGGTGGTGCGTTGGGATCGGTCGTCTGCGATCCGTCCGGCGTCCATTTAAGCGCGATGTCGTAATTGCCGGTAAGGCCGGTTTTGTCGATGACGGTGCGGCCTGTGAAGTTAGAAAGACCGACAATGAAGCGAGCGCCGATCGGCCCTCCGCGAATAGTTATCTCGCCCCATCTTGTCATCATTCCATACAGGTTCTCGGGTTCTCGCGACTGCTTCAGTTTGAACCCACTTTTGGCGATGACCAGCGCGTAAACAGGCAATGTTCTGGTTTCGTGGTGCACTTTCAGGTTGAAACGGTCTGCAAGCATCGAGCGGAGCATGGGTGCGGCCTGCTCTCGCTGTTCTCGCTCAGAAAGTTTTTGATACGCAGTAAGAACCTCTTCGTCGAGCTTGGCTTCGATATCGAATGTTTCTTCGTAGGCCCATGCCGGCAGCCCTACGAGCTGGTCGGAACACTGGACGCTATAGGCTTCGCGGATCAGTTGAGCCGGCTCGATGTTTCTCGCCTCATAACCATCGCGGGTGGGATTCCACCACCGGGAGCCGTCGCTGGTTTCCTTGTGCGGGCGGATGGAAACGATCGCGTATGTGGATGGTTTGGCAGGTGGGTTGACGGGAGCGGGCGCGGATTGTCCCATTGCGACGCGGACCACAAAGCACACAGCTAATATCGAGACTATTTGGACGAGAATCGGCCGAAGGTGAACGCGCCTGGTCATCGTGCGACCTGTCTTTCGTGGGCGCCCCGATTATGACTCTCCCGGGACTTGCACGCAAACGCGCCGCCGAGCAGAGTGAGAATGGCCGCGATGAATTAGTTTTCCGAAGGCCGTTCGATGCGGTCGATCACGTACAAAGGTACCGGGGCCATCCGCTTTACCAGTTTCAAGCCGAGTTGTTTCTTCATCGCTTCAACGGCAGTCTGTCCTCCTGAATCCGGTGCGGCATTCACGCTGGCATTTGCCTCCTGACGGAACACGAGATCAAGATCGAAGCGGCCGGTCAGTCCTGTTCCATCCACAACCAACTGGTGATCCGTATCTCCCTGAATCACTCCAGCCTCGGTGAACATCTCCGCGATGTGCGCCATGGTCGCGTTGAGCATTCTGGCGTGCACGCTACTGCCTTCATGCCATATATCGTCTCCGCAAAAGACCGGAGACTTCCCGCTCGGTGCAGGCCCCAAGTTGGGCTGAGGGCGCTCGGCGCAGGCTATGCCGGTGCGATGAGGCTGTAGCCCTTGTCCAAGTTTGTCCGGCTCGACCATCACGAGAGCATAGACCGGGAGCTGCCTGGTCTCGACACGCATCCTGAGCTTGAAACGATCTTCGAGCAGAGACTGCATCATCAGGCGCACTTGATCCTTGGTTGGATTGCCCTCGGCGCGCGCTTCAATCTCAAACGGCGCTGCATTGGCCCACGACGGCAACTGTTTTTCGAACATCTCCTCCTGCTCGCGATACTCCGCAATCTTGTATGCGAAGTCGATGTAAGGCTTCAAGTAAGTGTTTGCGGAGAACAGCCCATTCAGGCGGCCTGTGTCCTCGAAAAAATCCAAGCCGAAGTTGGTTCTGATGGAGGAGTTGGGCAGGCTCTGACGCACTGAAGCCACCTCGAACTCCTGTTTGCCGCCTGCCGCCGTCTGCGCCTGATCCTGCGCAAAACAGAAAATGTGGGCGGAGAAGGACAAGGCCAAGAGCGACAGCAGAAATCCTTGCCGGAGTTTAATTCGAGGTGAAACACGCCTGGTCATCGTGCGACCTGTCTTTCGTGGGCGAGTGCTTTTACTTTCTTTCCGACGCGAGGCAAACGGCTACGCCGCCGAGCAGGGCGAGTGCGGCGAGGGCCGGAAGGAGCACCATCCACGTCCAACTTTGATCGAGAGCGCCGGTGGCGCGCAGCTCGTCCCAATGCAGTGCGGCAGTTTGTGGAAGCTGCTGGAGCCAGGTGAGCCATGCAACGCCGTTGCGGGCTTCAAAGACGGTGACGCCGACGCCGGCGAACGATGCGATCGCGAGGGCAAAAATCTGCGCGCCGAGGAGCGGACGGCTGATGCGCTCGACAACAGCATTGCGGCGGCGCGGTTGTGCGCGCCACCAGAGGGCGCCTGCGGAGCCAGGGCGGGCCGCGGCGATCGCTTCCGCTCGCGCCTTTTGGAAAGCTTCAGAGACTAGCGCGAGATCGCTGCAGGAACGGCAGGCGGCAATGTGGGCGCGCAGTTCGGGTGCTGCGGCCTGGGGCCATTGGCCGCGGGTGATCAGCTCGCGGACTTCGTTCTCGCAGGGGCAGGATCGCAACTTCATGATGGCCTCCCTGAAGGGGCCACTTGCGCGCGGAGGAGGGCTGCGATCTTGCGTCGTGCGCGGAAAAGCAGGAGGCGAATGCTGGCGGCGGCGAGGCCCATTACCTGCGCGATTTCGCGATGCGAGTATCCTTCGGCGTGGGCCAGCCAGAGCAACTGGCGCTCGCGAGGCTTCATCTGGCGCAGCGCCGGCCCGAGAAGAATCTGCGAGTCGGATTGTGCCGAATGGCCGGCCGCGGCAAAAAACTCCTCGGGAATCTCTTCGATGGAGGCGGCACGCGGACGGCGCCAGTGATCGCGCAGCAAATTGGTGGCGATGCGAAAGAGGTAAAGCCGGGCAGCCGACTCGCCATCGGCGGCAAGCGATGGCGCACCGGATGCGCAGAGGAAGCGGACGTAGCTTTCCTGCATCAGGTCTTCGGCCAGCGCGGGATCGCTGGACACGCGAACGAGGTAAGCCCAGAGCGGACGCGCCGAGCGCTGGTAAAAGGCAGCAAAGGCGTCGTTGTCCATGGGAGGATCAGAGGCCAGGGCCTCGGCGGCATTGAGTGCGCCGCCGGCGAATGCACCCGGTAATGCAAAGTCCCAGGACATGCGTACCTCTGTTACGGCTGCGGCCATGATCCAGTTCCTTTCGGCTCATGGCCTGAATTGAGATCCGGGCCCCGCGGAGGCTGCTGCTTGGTTCGCGTCAGCATTCTCGGGCATCAACCCCAGGCGATGCGCGAGTATCCAGGTGGCCCCTGCGGAGAGGATAAACCCGATTCCCGGCATCAGAGCGAGCGTGCCCAGAACCAGCATGGGCTCCTGCATGTCGGGGCCGACATTACGCAACAGCATCAGACCGATTCCAGTGAGAGCGAGCACAATTCCGGTGGAGAGTGGGGTGAGCACGCGGGCGACGGCGTTCGGCATGCGCACTCCAGCATCCGTGCCCATCGCAGAGGGCGATACCTCAAGGAAACGCTTGCCGGCTTCAGTTTGCATGTAGGCAGCTAACTCCTGGCTGGAGGTAAATTTGTCGATCAGGCGGCCGTGCACTTCGCTTTGCTGCTTAAAGGCGCGGTTCCAGCGGCGGCTTTCGACAATGATGCGGATGATCCACACGATTGCGAGAAAGAAGACCGGGAAGAGAATGATGGGGACCATATCGTGCATGACTGCGGAGGCCTGAGATGGGGCGCGGTCGGGCGGCACCAGATCAGGCCATACCGCGCGCTCCAGCGACTGCTCGCGATGGCCGTGGCCGTTTTCCAGCTGGCTGAAGAGATAGAACTCGGGATTCTTCGCGATGTCGGGATGGCTGGTCATGAACTGCGCCAGTTCGGGATTGTTCCGCTCGACGTAAGCCAGGTCGGCCAACAACGAAGGGTCATGGGCAACGACAGTCGTGAGGACCGGGCTGAGGCGCAGCAGGTTCAAGAACTGCTCCTGGGTGGCGGCCACGTCCTGATCGGTAGGGGCTGGCGCGACTGCGGGCTGCTTGGACTCCGCAGGGCGGGTCTGCGCGGCGGCTGGCAGCGCCGTTGCAAAAACCAGTGCCGCGATGGCGCACAGGGTCGATAGCGAAAAACGGTTTCGGTCGTTCATTTTGAAGTTTCCTCGCGTAAAACAGTGAGTGAGACGCGTCTGCCGATAGAACGAACGGGCGGATGGATTGGTTAACACGCGACATCGCACCCTAGCCGCAAAGGCAAGAACGCGGCGAGGCTCCGCCCCATTGACGTGGACCTGTCAATGGAGATCCCGGGGTGGGGCACACGGCGTGGAATGCACTGGGGGTTTAGAATCGAAGAGGTTGCGGAGAAGCAGGCCGCACCAGAAATATGCACCCGCGCGCAGTGGCCAAGAGCGCTATCTGCGGCGGGTAGACGTGTGGAATCGGGACGGCGATGCGAGCGAAGACGGCTGTGGTGCTGGGCGCCCAATGGGGCGACGAGGGCAAGGGAAAGATTGTAGACGTGCTGAGCGAGCGGTTTTCAGCGGTGGCACGCTACGCCGGCGGGCATAACGCCGGGCATACCGTCATTATTGGCGAGCACAAGTTTGTGCTGCAGCTTATTCCCTGCGGCGTCCTGCGGCCGGGATGCAAAGGCGTGATCGGTAATGGGGTGGTGCTGGATCCGATTTATTTCCTCGACGAAATCGAGCGGCTACGGAATACGGGCCTCGATTTCGACGGGCGGCTGTTTGTCTCGAACCGGGCGCAGGTGATCTTGCCTTACCACCGAATGATCGAGCTGGCCGCCGAAACTGCGCCGGGCCGCAAGAAGATCGGAACCACGAGCAAAGGCATTGGTCCTGCCTACGAAGACAAGATGGCGCGCAGCGGGTTGCGCATCGTGGATCTGCTGCACCCATCGCTGCTGAAAACGCATATTGAAGCCGCCTGCGAGGAAAAAAATGCGATCGCCCACGCGTTATTCGGCACCGACCCGCTCGACTCCGTGAAGATGTATGACGAGTACGCGGCAGCCGCGGAGAAGGTGCGGCCGTTTGTCACCGATACCGGACGGATGCTGAACGGCATCCTTGCCAAAGGCGGCAGCGTGATGTTCGAGGGCGCGCAGGGGACGATGCTGGACATCGACCATGGAACCTATCCATTTGTTACATCGTCGTCGGCGACGGCTGGCGGCGCGTCGACCGGGACCGGCGTGGGACCCACGAACATCGGAACAGTGATTTCGGTGACCAAGGCGTATGTGACGCGCGTGGGCGGAGGACCGTTCCCTACGGAGATTCACGATGCTGCGGGCGATTTGCTGCGGGCGCGTGGCAACGAGTATGGCGCAGTGACCGGGCGGCCGCGGCGCTGCGGCTGGCTCGACATTCCAATGCTGCGGTATTCGAACCAGGTGAACGGCGCGGAATGGCTGGTAGTCACGAAGCTCGACGTTCTTGACGAGCTTGCGGAGATTCCGGTGTGCATCGGATACGAGATCGACGGGAAGGTCACGGACGAGATTCCGGCAGATGTGCGCGGGCTGGAGGCGATCAAGCCGCGGTACACCACGCTGAAGGGCTGGCAGCAGCCGACGGAAGGAATTACCGAGTTCGAAAAGCTGCCGCAGGCGGCGCGCGATTACCTTAGTTTTCAGGAGCGCGAGAGCGGCGCACGGATCGGGATGGTCTCCACGGGGCCGGACCGGGACCAGACCATGGTGTTGCCGGGGTTTGCCGAAGCGCTCGACAGCATGAAGTCATAGGGTCTGTTCACAAATACCAGATAGCCGAAGAGGCCGCTGAAATCGGGGATTCCGGGGGATTTGCCGCAGACTGTCGATTGTGGAAGCCGCAGGCGCGAGTCGCGGAACGTCGTCGCTGTCGGAACCACTTCCCCGTCGTCTAAATGACGGCCAGCCGGGGTGATCGAACACCCAGATGGGCTGCAGGAGAGTGGCCGGTGCGGCGTCGTGAGAAATCTATTTGACCAACGCACCGTTCCGGGGATACCGTGGACGCGTATGCCGGGTTCTGCCGCGGATCGATTGCGCCCCGTCTACCGCCGCCGCTCACGCGGTGGGTGGGCCATTGTTGTCGCGCTTGCGCTGGGGGCGAGTGCGATTCCACTTCATGCTGGAATGGGACTGGCGCAAAAGCACGAGAACCGCCACGAGATCGATCAGCTTGAAGACGAATGGCGCAACGCCATCCTCACTTCAAACACCAAGGCATTGAACGACCTGCTGGCCGACGATTACATGGCCATCACTCCCTCAGGCACGCTGCAATCGCGGGATGACACGCTGCAGAGTCTCCGCTCGGGTCGAGTCCATTTCACCAACCTCGACATCACAGACCGGAAGGTCCGCTTCTACGGAACGACCGCAGTTGTGACGTCGCTGGCCGACATCAAGGCCACAACGGCTGATGGGCAGGTTAGCGGCAGCTACCGGTATACCCGCGTCTACGTTCGCGATGCCCAGGGTGCGTGGAAAATTGTGAGCTTTGAGGCGAGCCGCGTTCGTGAGCCCGGGCCGCACCATCGAAACGAACTTCATTAGACGAGAGCCTGTCAGGGCCTTTGAAATCCAGAATAACCCATCAAAAGGTAGTTCTGTATGTCTGCGTAAGTGCTTGGCAGATAGCAGGTTGCGCCTGTCTCTGGCGGGCCTTGAAAACGAATGGGTATGGGAGTACACTCATTAATATAGGACTAAATGAGTCCTATATTACGGGATGACCGACCACGCGCTTCCCCGCGTGATCGCAGTAACGGTGAGGCGCCGGGAGAGCGATCGGGAATGCGCGATGGCGCGGCCGAGACGCTTCAAGAGCAAATCCCGTGGAGGTCAAATGGGTTCCAGCGTTGACACATTTCGCGATTTGGCGAGTCAGGACTACAAGTGGGGTTTCGTCACCCAAATTGACGAAGATCGCGTCCCCAAGGGACTGAATGAAGAGACGGTGCGCCTGATTTCGGCGCGCAAGGGCGAGCCGGAGTTCATGCTGGAATGGCGGCTGAACGCGCTGCGCCACTGGTTCAAGATGGAGCGCGAAGAGGGTGAGCCCAAGTGGGCGAACATCACCTTTGGCCCCATTGACTACCAGGACATCGCGTACTACTCTGCGCCGAAGCAGAAGCCGACGATTGACAGCCTGGACAGCCTGGACCCCGAGCTTCTTCGCACCTATGAAAAGCTGGGCATTCCGCTCGACGAGCAGAAGCGTCTGGCGGGCGTGGCCGTGGACGCGGTCTTCGACAGCGTCTCGGTCGCCACCACGTTCAAGGGCAAGCTGGCGGAGATGGGGGTAATTTTCTGCTCATTTTCCGAGGCGGTGCAGAAGCATCCTGAACTGATCAAGAAGTATCTCGGCACAGTCGTGCCGCATACTGATAACTTCTACGCGGCGTTGAATGCTGCGGTATTTACCGACGGATCGTTTGTCTACGTACCGAAGGGCGTGCGCTGCCCAATGGAGCTGTCGACGTATTTCCGCATTAATGCGGCGGAGACAGGGCAGTTCGAGCGCACATTGATCATTGCCGACGAAGGCTCGTACGTGAGCTACCTGGAGGGCTGCACGGCTCCGATCCGCGACACGAATCAACTGCACGCCGCGGTGGTGGAGCTGATTGCGCTGGACAACGCCACCATCAAATACTCGACCGTGCAGAACTGGTATCCCGGCGACAAGGAAGGGCGCGGCGGCATCTACAACTTCGTGACCAAGCGCGGCAAGTGCCTGGGCGTGAACTCGAAGATTTCTTGGACGCAGGTAGAGACCGGCTCAGCGATCACGTGGAAATATCCAAGCTGCATCTTGCAGGGCGACAACTCCGTGGGCGAGTTCTACTCCGTGGCGCTGACCAACAACCGCCAGCAGGCCGACACGGGCACGAAGATGATTCACATCGGCAAGAACACGCGCAGCACTATTGTGTCGAAGGGAATTTCGGCCGGCTACGGGCAGAACACGTACCGCGGGCAGGTGAAGATCCTGAAAGGCGCGACCGGCGCGCGCAATTACACGCAATGCGACTCGCTGCTGATCGGCGACCGCTGCGGCGCGCACACCTTTCCTTATATTGATGTGCGGAACTCGACGGCGCGAATGGAGCACGAGGCCTCGACCTCGAAAATTGGCGAGAATCAACTGTTTTATCTGCGCCAGCGCGGGCTGACGACCGAAGATGCGGTTTCAATGATCGTGAACGGATTCTGCAAGACCGTGTTTCGCGAATTGCCGATGGAGTTTGCAGTAGAAGCGCAGAAACTGCTGGGCGTTAGTTTGGAAGGCAGTGTGGGATGAGAGCAGCAAGTTAGCGAGTCAGCAGGTCAGCGAGTCGGCGAAAACCGCGTTGCTCTGCGGCGCGAGGGAAATTCGAGAACACATTGAATGGAGCGGAACAGAATGGCATTGTTAGAGATTGAGGATCTTCACGCTTCCGTGGACGGCCACGAGATTTTGAAGGGCGTGAACCTGACGGTGAATGCGGGAGAGGTGCATTCCATCATGGGCCCGAATGGCTCGGGCAAGAGCACGCTTGCGGCGGTACTGGCGCGTCGCGAGACCTTCGAGGTGACGCGGGGCAGAGTTCTGTTTGACGGCAAGGATCTGCTGGAGATGAAGCCGGAAGTCGCGGCCTGTGAAGGCGTTTTTCTGGCGTTCCAGTATCCGGTGGAGATTCCCGGGATCGGCAACGCGTATTTTCTTCGCTCGGCGATGAATGCAATTAGAAAATACCATGGCCAGGATGAGCTGGATGCGATGGATTTTCTTCCCCTCTACAAGGAGCGGCTGAAGCTGCTGGAGATGGACGAAAAGCTGATGAACCGGTCAGTGAACGAGGGCTTCAGCGGCGGCGAGAAAAAGCGCAACGAGATCTTGCAGCTTGCGATGCTGGAGCCGAAGCTGGCCATTCTGGACGAGACCGATTCCGGCTTGGACATCGATGCGCTGCGAATCGTGGCGCAGGGCGTGAATTCGATGCGCAGCAAGGATCGCGCATTCCTCGTAATCACTCACTATCAGCGGCTGCTCGATTACATCGCTACGGATTTCGTGCACGTGCTGGTGGACGGCAAGATCGCGCGCTCGGGCGGACCGGAGCTTGCGCTGGAGCTCGAAGAGAAGGGTTACGGCTTGGCGGAAACAGAAGTGCAGCAGGCGTTGCCGGCATGAGCAAAATGGCGGGAAAAGGCGGAAGCGAGAGATCGATGCTGAAGACGACTGAGCGGCTGGGCAACTATTTTGAAGCGTACCGCGAGGTACTCGCGCAAGGAGAAAAGCGCGAGCCCGTGTGGCTGCGGCAATTGCGCGAGGAAGCGTGGAGCCGGTTTGACGCCAAGGGATTCCCGACTACACACGACGAAGATTGGCGGTTTACGAACATCGCGCCCCTGGTGCGGAAACCGTTCCGCCGCGCGCCGCAAGGCGATGCCGGGCTAACGGCGAAGATGATCGAGGAGTTCAGGCTTGCGGGCGCGGCCTGCCAGATGGTCTTCGTGAATGGGCGTTTCGCACCCGCGCTTTCAGAGATGGCGAACCTTCCCAGGGGTTTGGAGGTATGCGCCCTGGCGCGCGCGCTCGATTGCGGCGCCACGGGTTGCGCCCCCGAGGGCTGCGCTCCAGAAGGTATCGAGCAACACCTGGGCCGCTATGCCGACGTTCGCCGGGATGTGTTTGCGGCGTTGAACTCGGCATTGTGGGAAGACGGCGCGTATCTGCGCATCCGGCGCGGAGCTGTGATCGAAAAGCCGATCCATCTGCTGTATGTTTCGGCAGGTGCGGGCAGCGAGATCATGACGCATCCGCGCACGCTGGTTGTTGCGGAAGAGGCAAGCCAGGCCGCGGTGATTGAGGACTACATTTCAATCGGAAGCGAAGCTGCCTTTTCTAACGCGGTGACCGAGCTCGCGGCGGGCCAGAATGCCGTGGTGTCGCATTACCTGATCGAGCGCGAGAATCTTGCAGCCTTCAATGTCACAACACTGCGCACGGAACAATCGAGGGCGACAAACATCTCATCGCACTCCATTTTGCTGGGCGGCGGGCTGGTCAGGAACAACGTGCATCCAGTGCTGGGTGGAGAGGGCGCGGAGTGCCTGATCAACGGGCTGTTTGTGGGCGCAGGCCACCAGCATCTGGATAACTACATGATGGTGGAGCACGCGCAGCCGCAGGGCAGCAGCCGCCAGTTCTACAACGGCATTCTGGCCGGGTCGGCACGCGGAGTGTTTCACGGGCGGATCATTGTGCACAAAGACGCGCAGAAGACCGATGCGAAGCAGACGAATCGCAACCTGTTGCTGTCAGACAATGCACGCATCGACACCAAGCCGCAACTTGAGATTCATGCTGATGACGTGAAGTGCACGCACGGGGCCACGATTGGGCAGATCGAGGAAGAGCAGCTCTTTTACCTGCGCGCACGCGGATTGGACGAGGTCACGGCGCGGAACATGCTGCTGTATGCCTTTGCCGCGGAGTGCCTTGACCGCATGAAGGAGCCGGCGGCGCGAGAATTCGCCGAAAAGCTCATTCGAGATGGCCTGCACAAACTTTTGCAGATCGAATCCGGCGCACAGAAAACTGCGTCAGCGGAGGAAGAGGCGCAGAACTGGGAGGAAGTGGGATGAGCACCGCGGCACATCGAACCGACCTTGGTTCAGCGGCGCTGGATGTGGAGTGCATCCGGCGCGATTTCCCCATTCTTAGCCAAATGATCCACGGCAAGAAGCTGGTCTATCTCGATAACGCGGCCACTTCGCAAAAGCCGCGTGCGGTCATCGACGCCATTGTGCGCTATTACGAGCACGACAACGCCAATATCCATCGCGGTGTGCACACTCTGAGCATGCGAGCCACCGAAGCGCACGACGAGGCAAGGGAGACGGTACGGCACTTTATCCAGGCGGCTGATGCGAATGAAATCATCTTTGTTCGCGGCGCAACGGAGGCCATCAACCTGGTGGCGGAGACCTATGGCCGCGCCAATGTGGGCGCTGGCGACGAGGTGCTCATCACCGCCATGGAGCACCACTCGAACATTGTGCCGTGGCAGATTTTGTGCGAGGAAAAGCGCGCACACTTGCGCGTGGCGCCTATCAACGATGCGGGCGAGCTGGAGCTCGACGCATTCGAAAGGCTGCTTTCACCGCGCACTAAAATCGTGGCCGTGGCCCATGTGTCGAATGCGCTGGGAACAGTGAACCCGCTGCGGAAAATCATTCAGCTTGCTCATGCGCACGAAGTGCCGGTGCTGGTGGATGGTGCACAGGCTGTTCCGCATATGCCGGTGGACGTGCAGGCGCTGGGCTGCGACTTTTACGCCTTTTCGGGGCACAAGGTATATGGGCCAACAGGCATCGGGGTTCTATACGGGAAAGAGGAACTGCTCGCGGAGATGCCTCCGTACCAGGGCGGTGGCGACATGATTAGTTCCGTGACCTTCGAAAAGACGACCTACAATGTGGTGCCCTACATGTTCGAGGCGGGCACTCCCGACATTGCGGGCGCTATCGGCCTGGGCGTGGCGCTGGAGTATGTAATGGGGTTGGGGATGGACCGCGTGGCCGCGCACGGGCAGGATCTGCTGGCCTACGCGACTGAGAAGGTGGGCGCGATCGACGGAGTGCGCCTGATCGGCACAGCGCCGCAACGCGCGGGCGTGCTGTCGTTTGTGCTTGAGGGCGTGCATCCGCATGATCTGGGAACAATTCTTGACCGCGAAGGCATCGCCATTCGCACTGGGCATCATTGCGCACAGCCGGTGATGGATCGATTTCAAATTCCCGCCACGGCGCGGGCCTCGTTTGGCGTCTACAACACGAATGAAGAAGTGGATGCGCTGGTGGAAGGAATTCGCAAGGCGCAAGGGGTGTTTGCGTGACGGCAAGCAGGGGCGAACTCGGCGATCTTTATCAGGAAGTGATTTTGGAGCACAGCAAGGCGCCGCGAAACTATCGCAAGCCGGAATCGGCCAATCGTCAGGCGGAGGGGTATAACCCGCTTTGCGGCGACAAATGCACCGTGTTTCTCGACGTCGAAGGCGATGCGATCAGGGATATCGGGTTCCAAGGCTCGGGATGTGCGATCTCGCGCGCGTCGGCGTCGATGATGACGCAAATCTTAAAGGGTAAGAGCAAAGCAGAGGCGGCGCAGCTATTCGAGCAGTTTCATCGCCTGGTGACGGGCAACGAGGAGGCGGTGGCGCATGCGTCGGAGCTGGGCAAACTTGCTGTCTTCGCAGGCGTCTCGAAGTTTCCTGCGCGCGTGAAGTGCGCCACGCTGGCCTGGCACACCCTGCAATCGGCCCTCGAAGGTAAACACGAGCCGGTTTCAACCGAGTAGCGCGAAGGATCTACCTGTGCCAATCCCAAGCTCCAAAGACGTTGCGCCGCTTTCAGGACCATTCCGCGAGGAGATGATCTGGGAGCAGTTGAAGACGGTGCGCGACCCGGAAATTCCGATTGACATTGTGAACCTGGGCCTGGTCTATGCGGCTGCGGCGACTGCCCTTGAGGGCGGCGGCAGGCGGGTTGATGTGCGCATGTCGCTTACGGCTCCTGGCTGCAGCATGTCTGATGTGATCAAGGCCGAAGTGGAGCACAAACTGGCGCGGCTGCCCGACGTGAGCGAAGTCAAGGTTGAGATCGTCTTCGACCCTCCGTGGCACCAGGGAATGATGAGCGAGGCGGCCAAGCTTCAACTTGGATTCGACTCCGATTATGGCGCGCCTCAGTCCGTCCCCGGAGCTTTCAAGATCATCCGCTGACCGCGTCCTGCTGTTTGCACGCCTGCACTGGGAAAAGACGCTGGCTAGAGCGTCGCGGACGTCTGAATCTTCCATTGCATAGAAGCGCCAACCGAGCGCGGACCCGGTAACGGCACGTTTGACACAGCGCCTAGCCCAGAATATATCTATAAGATTCCACAATAGATAGTTACCACAGTGGCGGGACAAACCGTGAGTCACTTGCCAAGCTCATTCTCCTGGTAGAACCTACGGGACGTAAATCGAAGCAACGCTGCCTCCACATCATTTCCAGAAGGTGATGTGTGCGTGGCGGGCTGCGAACGGTGTGGTTTGCAAGTGGAGGAAGGGTAAAAGGGACGTTCGCGGAGCCCTTCTTCCTGTCCGGTTCGGGCCGCTTCGGGCCACCGTAATGACGGGAGCCTGCTTGTCGAGTCAAGTATCGATGTGCAACCTGAAATGGCTATTTACCGATAAGCCGTCACGTTTTCGGAGGAAGGAACGCAAATGAGAGATCTAATCAAGTGCGTGTCACGCACACTTGTCGCAGTGTGCGTTTTGTTCGCGGTCACGACGTTTTGTGCAAGTGCCTTTGCACAAAGTGGCGCTGGCTCAATTCAAGGCACAGTAACGGATCCAACAGGCGCCGTTATACCGGGCGCATCCATTCATGTTGTCAATCAGGGAACCGGTATTGGCGTAGATACCAGATCAAACAGCGTGGGCTTCTACCAGGTGCCGGAACTGTTCACGGGACCTTACGTGGTGACCATCACCGCACCAGGTATGAAGACCTACAACCAGTCGATTGAGCTATTGGTGGCTCAAAACGCGGTTATCAACGCGAGCCTGACGGCCGGCAACGTGACCCAGCAGGTGACGGTCACGGCCGACACAGTGCAGTTGACGACCACCGACAACGGCACCATCGCCTCGACTCTGGAGAACCAGCGCATCAACCAACTCCCGATGAACGGGCGCAACATTCTGCAATTGGCGGCCGAGACCACACCGGGGCTGGGCAGTTGCAACCAGGACTCGAACGGACAATGCGCCAACGGGCTCATGGGATACGGCATGGAGTACGTCGCCGATGGCGTCACGCTCGAAGGCCGCGAATTTGGCGGCGGTCACGTTGGCCAGGCGCAGTTTCCCGATCCCGACTCCATCCAGGAAATGCGCGTGGAGACGACAGGCTTGAGCGCGCAATATGCCACGCCGGCAACCGGCGTCATCACCACCAAGTCCGGCACCAACAGCCTGCACGGCTCGCTATTCTGGACGACGCGCAACTCCTACTGGGGCACGGCAAAACAGCGGCAGAGCCCCTCCAATTACGTGGCTCCGCCGTATATCCGCAACGAAATTGGCGGATCGGT
Source organism: uncultured Acidobacteriaceae bacterium (assembly GCA_963841365.1). Lineage (GTDB taxonomy): Bacteria > Acidobacteriota > Terriglobia > Terriglobales > Acidobacteriaceae > Telmatobacter. The sequence continues at coordinate 43,133 of CAWJDG010000065.1, read as the reverse complement.
GGGAGGACCCATCGTTCTTCCGCACATCTATCACGGTAAAGACAAGTCGTTCTTTTTCTTCGCCTATGAGCGGTACTCGCTGGCCAGCATCGCGGGCGAAACTGTCACCGTGCCATCGACGCTTTGGCGCAATGGCGACTTCAGCACCATGATCGGCTCGTCGGGAGCGCTGCAGACTCTTTACGATCCCAACACCACCGTCTACAGCGGCGGCACGTGGACGCGCCAGACCTTCACGCAGGAGTTCTCTGAGGGGCCCGGCGCCGGCCCCTCGAATTGCAACGGCCACACCAACTGCGTCCCGCTCAACCGCGAATCACCCACCGCCCAAGTCCTGAATGCCATCTCCCCGCTGCCCAGCCCAGAGTATGCCAACGTCAATCCTTTACTGGGAACCAACCTGAGCGGAAACAACCCCACGGAGTTACGTGCTCCCACCTACACTTTCCGCATCGATCATGAGTTCAACGAGAACAACCGAGCCTACCTGCGCTTTACTGACACGCCGGAAACGCAGACTGTGCTGCGCAACCAACCGTCCGCGCAGCCGGCGACCATCGCCGCCAATGTGAACGGCGTCAACTACCCGGCCAACGCCAGCGGCGACACCTTCTACCAGTACAACATGATCGCCGGCGCGGCCGGCTACACGCACGTCTTCTCGCCCACGTTTTATTCCGAAACCATTGCCAGCCAGCAGTGGTTCCAGGAGCAGAACAACGCAGGCGGCAGCCCGCTGACCAACTTTGAAGCGGAGATGGGATTGCCCAACAACTTTGGTGAGCCCGGCTTCCCGTACTTCGAAAACATCGTCTTCCCGGTGGACGGAACGCAGTTCATTTACGGCGTCACCCAGATCATCGACAACCTCGACGAAAACCTTGTCAAGACCATGGGCAAGCACCAGTTCCTCTTCGGCGGCCGCTACCGTCATGAGCGCTTCGGCTCCCGGCCCGACGAAGCTCAAGACAACATCCAGTTCAATGGATACGGCACCGGGTTGCTCAACTCCTCCAGCAGCCCCAGCGCCTATTCGAGCGTCACCAACACCGGGCAGCTCAACGCCGACTTCTTCATCGGCGCGCCGCAGATCTACTCCGTCAACAAGCAGGCATCGTACCAGCACATGCACGACATGGAGTTCGACGGCTATGTGCAGGACAACTACCACGTGGCCAGAGCGCTCACGCTGAATCTTGGCTTGCGCTACGAAGCTCATCCGGCAATGTGGGAGAAGTACGGCCTGATGACTGGCTTCGATCTCAAGAACGATGCCATGGTTCTGGGCGCGCCGGTGTCAACGTTAATCTCGGAAGGCTATACGACCCAGGCCGCGATCAACAACGATATCTACGACGGCGCCAAATTCGAAACCGCTACGCAGGCCGGGTTGCCCGACAAACTGATCAACGACGACAATCTGGTCATCCTGCCACGCGTGGGCGTGGCTTGGCAGCCGTTGGGCCATTGGGGAACTGTCCTGCGCGCAGGCTATGGAATTTACGCTTTCCCGGTTCCGTTCCGCAGCTCCGTCAAGAACGTTGCCGGCAACAATCCCTACCAGATCAACTACCAGATGCAATTCAACTCCGCGGGCCAATCGCCGGATTGCATCTCCAGCTACGAATTACGCGCAGTGCAGAGCACGGCGACAGGCGTTTCCACCGCGCAGAATTGCACTCCCAGCAGCCCGGTAGGCGCCATGCCGGTCATGGGCGTCAACTCAACGAATGCGGTGAACAGCAGTTCCACCACTTCCATTTTGCCGGGCTTCGGCAACTTTGCCATCAATCCCGATTACCCGGTCGACCGCGCCACCAACATTAACTTCACCATCGAGCAGCCGACAAAGTGGAACTCGGCTATCCGCATCAGCTATGTGTTCTCGCATGGCAGCCGGCTCGATCAGTACTTCTACTACAACAACCACCCCTCCAACTTCGTGTGGGAAATGCAGAACGGCGCACCGGTGCCCAGCGGATCGGCTTCGGTCATCGGCACTTCGCAGGCCAACACTTATTCCACTACGGCGACAGGGCCTTACGACCAGACCACGTGGGGCGGCAACTCTCTGAGCCAGAAGAGCGGCTGGTCCAACGACAACCAGTTGCAAGCCAGTTACCAGAAGCTGTATCACCACGGCCTCGCCTGGCAAGTGATGTTCGATTGGCAAAAGAACCTGCGTAACGGCGGAAACTGGAGCCGCGATAACCAGGTGGATCCCTACGAGAACTATCTGACCACTGCTGCGGCCAACACCACGATCACGTATCCACTTTGCACCACCGTCGTAACCGGTGTTGGCTGCACGACCAAGAACACTGCGGACACGGTAGCGGGCACGGCCATTCCCATGGCCCTGCCGCCGAAGCCACCCACGGGCACTCCCGCCTGGGCCTTCTACCACGCGCTCGACAAGTTCGAGAACTACGGCACCGTGGATACGGCAACCCCGAAGAAGCAACTCCAGTACACCTACATCTTCGACCTGCCCTTCGGCCGCGGTAAGAAATTCTTCGGCAGCGCCAATCGCCTTGTCGAGGAGATAGTTGGCGGTTACCAGATTGCCGGTGACGCCAATCTCTACTCCAGCGACTTCACCATCACCGCCACCAACTGGGGACCCACTAACTCGCTGCACGTCTACAAGCACCAGCATCCGATCACCGATTGCCGCAGCGGCAAGTGCTACACCAACTACCTCTGGTGGAACGGCTACATCCCGCCCACGCAGATTTCCACCAACGCCTGCGGTGCGGGCCTTACGGCAGTCACCACTGTGCCAACCAGCTACACGCCTTACCAATCGCCGATGGACACCGCATGCGCAGCGCCCTCTGGCGGCAAAACGGTCACCGACCAATACTACGGAAGCAACGAAGTCGGCATTCTTTTCCCGGGCAGCTCCACGCCGGTTTCGATCGCCTACCAGCCCAGCCCCAACACTTCGAGCAGCGGTAGCTGGGCGGGCGCTAACCCGTTCTCGAAGACCGTTCTCGATGGGCCTTTCAACTTCGTCAACGACGCCTCGCTGTTCAAGGTATTTCCCATCACTGAGCGGGTGAACTTCCGCTTCAACATGGACATCTTCAACCTGTTCAACAACCAGGGATCTGTTGCTCCGAGCGGGAGCGATGGTACGCAGAACCTGTCAACCACTTCAAACAATTCCGCGCGCCAGGTTCAATTTTCGCTGCGGCTCAACTTCTGACGCCGCTTGACGTGCGCCGAGGTTTCAGTTCGTTTGCTAGACCCAAATCCGATGCCGGTCCTCCACCCAGGGGGGAGGACCGGACGAACGGAGCGTCGGAAGAAAGAGAAACAACAGCAGGCGCAATCGACTAATAATGAGTCGCCGAAGACTGTGAGATTTGCGCGTTAGCGTTATACGGCCCGCTCGCTGCATCAGCGGCGATTAGGAGGAAGGACCACCGCTTTCCCGTTCATAGCGACGTCGAACCTGAAAACGGTTTTGTTGAATTCGGCCAGGGAGTCGTTCGCAACGGCGAACGGGGATTGTACGCAAGCAACAGAACTCACGTTGCGCCGAGTCTCAGGCGAGGCCAAAGCAGGGTCGCACAAGGGCAATGGGTCTGGATTCAGACCGCAGAGGCGAGTTTTTTCAGAAGAAGCGATAGTTGGAGCCCGAAAGCACGGAATAGAAAAATTTATGCCGCATTCATTCCAATATTTAACTCGACGGCGTTTTTTGAAATCGATGGCGGCAGCCGCGGCGGCCACTCAGTGCAGCGCCAGTCTGCGGGCGTCCATTGTGCGGCCAGATCTCGCCAATGCTGAGGCCTGCTCGGTTTCTCAGCGTCTTGACTCAGGGTGGGAATACTACCGCGGGGCACTGGATGGGCCGTGGGAGGTTTGGCGCGGCAAAGAGCTCGCGGATTGGGAGAAGGTTTCGCTGCCGCACTGCTTTAATCACTACGACGCATGCGATCCCGACACGCCGTACTATCGCGGCCACGGCTGGTATCGAACGCGTATCCCTGTCGCGAATCCGCTGAAGGATGGACGCACGCTGCTTTACTTCGAAGGCGCCGGGCAGACCTCCCATGTATACGTTGCCAGCACGCTGGTGGGTACGCACGTGGGCGGATACGACGAATTTGTCTTCGATATCACAGACGCGGTTGCGGTGACGCTCATCGCGGCAAAGGACACCGTACCAATTGCAGTTCTGTGCGATAACTCAGAGAGCCTCGAACGGCCACCTTCTGACCTGAGCGACTTCAGCCTGTATGGCGGTCTTTACCGGCATGTGCACCTGGCATATGTGCCTGCGGTTTCGCTGGAGGCGGTACACATTACACCTGCCTGGGCTCCGGGTGCAGCGGCAACGGTGAGCGTGAAGGCGCGCCTTTATAACCCGGTGAAGTTTTCAGGCAACGCCACGGTTACAGTGGAGATTGCAGATGGCAGTGGCAAACCCATCGCACACGTTGAAAAGAGCCTTGCTGCATGGGACGGCGAAACCGAAATTGCGGCGTGCAGCGTGGCATCGCCGACACTGTGGTCGCCCGCTCATCCGCACCTTTACACCTGCAATGTGAGGATGGCAACGCCGTATGGCGAAAGCATTGTCGAGGAGCGATTTGGGATCCGGCACACAGAGTTTGAGGAGCATGGGCCGTTCAAGCTGAACGGCGAACGGCTTCTGCTGAAGGGGACGCAACGCCACATGGATCATGCCGGGTTTGCCGCGGCGGAACCGGACCAACTGATTCGCACCGAGATGGAGCTGGCGAAGGCGATGGGCGCGAACTTCATCCGACTGGGCCACTATCAACAGGCGCGGCTGGTGCTGGATCAGTGCGATGAACTCGGCTTGCTGGTGTGGGAAGAGGCGCCGTGGTGCCGCTCTGGCGTGGGCAACGAAAAGTGGAAGGACCACACGCGCGCCATGCTGGCCAACATGATCGACCAGCATTTCAATCATCCCAGTGTGGTGATGTGGGGTCTGGGCAACGAAGATGACTGGCCGGACGAGTATCCGGCCATCGACCAGGCGGCAATTCGCGGGTTCATGCAGGAAATGAACGGCTTGGCGCATACGATGGACCCGTCAAGGTACACATCGTTGCGCCGCTGCGACTTTGCGCGCGACATTCCCGATGTTTATTCACCGTCGATATGGGCGGGATGGTACAGCGGCGTCTACACCCAATATGAGGCGGCGCTTGAGAAAGAGCGCGAGAAGGTAAAGCACTTCATTCACATTGAGTGGGGCGCCGATAGCCACGCGCGCCGGCACACGGAGGCGCCTGCAGCAGTGGCGGCAAAGGCTCCATTCGGCGCAGACCTGGCTGAGAACACTCCGGACTCGCTGCAAGAGGGGGCCAAAGCAGCTCAGTCGCATGACGGCAATTGGTCAGAGACGTACGCCTGCGATCTCTTCGACTGGTACCTGAAGGTACAGGAGACGCTGCCGTGGCTGAGTGGATCGGCGCAATGGGCCTTCAAGGATTTCACGACGCCGCTGCGCGTCGAGAATCCGGTGCCGCGGGTGAATCAGAAGGGCGTGATTGAGCGCGACATGACGAAGAAGGAGGGGTACTGGGTTTTCCAGTCCTATTGGAGCGAAGAACCGATGGTGCACATCTACGGGCACACCTGGCCGGTGCGCTGGGGCGCAGAAGGCGAGCCGCGCATTGTTAAGGTGTATTCGAACTGCTCCACGGCGGAGCTCTTCGTCAACGGCGAGTCTGCCGGGCAGCGGAAGCGCAACAGCCAGGATTTTCCTGCCGCAGGCCTGCGCTGGATGATCAAATTCAAGCCTGGACAGAATCATCTGCGCGTGTCGGGTGTCAGGGATGGCGTAACGGTGACGGACGAGATCGAATTCGAGTACCAGACGGCGAAATGGGGGAAACCGGCACGGCTTGCGCTCAGTGAGATTGCCCGCGACGCAGACATGGCAACGATTGAAGCAACTTTGCTTGACGCCAATGGGGTGCTCTGCCTGGATGCAAAGAACGTAGTGCGCTTTTCAGTGGCTGGGTGCGGCTGCATGATCGACAACATGGGGACGTCGACCGGTTCACGCGTGGTGCAGCTCTACAACGGACGCGCACGGATTTCCTTGCGGCGCAATGGCGGCGCGACGGATGCCGGCGTGACCAGCGAAGGGATCGCACCCGCGTTTGTGACGGTCAAAGCCTGAGGTCGGCTGCGTGCCTGAGGCGGGTTGTTGCGAGGGGACGATGCCGATTTGCCGCGCAGCGTTTTTCGCTCCCCGCAAAAAGGGCGGGTTATTTCTGTTCTTCTGATTTTTCTTCGTCGTTCTGCTTCGAAGCCAAACCCTGCAGCTGATTGCGCCAGTCGAGAGACTCGATAAAAGTGCGGGACTCGCGCCAGCCGGGCTCGACGATGACGTGGAGCTCGAGATAGACCCGTGTGCCGAGGAGCGACTCGATTTTGCGGCGGGCGCCGGTGCCGATGGCTTTCAACTTGGATCCGCCCTTGCCAATGAGGATGGCCTTTTGGCCCGAGCGCTCGCAGTAGATGACCGCAGAGATGCCGGTCAGCGGCTTTTTCCCGTGTTTGGACGAGAGCTCCGGTTCTTCGAACTGCTCGATCACGACAGCTGATGCGTAAGGGACCTCCTCGCCAGTCTCGATCAAGATGCTTTCACGAATGAGCTCAGCGACCATGAAGCGCACAGGCTGATCCGTGTACTGGTCCTTGGGGAAGTAGCGCTCGCCTGTGGGGAGGGCGGCGACGATTTTCTTGACCAGCACGTCAAGGCCGTCGCGCTTGAGCGCGCTGACGGGGATGACCTGGGCGAAGTTGTACTTGTGCGTCAGGGAATCCATAAGCGGGAGGAGATGGTCTTTGCGCACCAGATCTATTTTGGTAAGGACGAGGAATACGGGACAGTCGAGCTTGCGGATCAGGGAGAAGAGGAGCTCGTCTTCGCTGGATGCTGTGTGGCCGCGGTTTTCTTTTTGGCCGGGAGGCATGTCGAGCTGGATGCGGCGCGTCGCGTCCACGAGGACGAGAACGAGGTCGCGGGATTCGAGAGCTTCGTGTACCTCCTGCAACATGCGGCGGTCGAGCTGTGAGCCTGGTTTGTGGACGCCGGGGGTATCGACGAAGACGATTTGCGCGGCAGGATGCACACCCTTGCGGCCGGGGACTTCGACCACGCCGGCGATGCGGTTGCGCGTGGTCTGTGGCTTGGCCGTGACGATGGCCACCTTTTCGCCAATGAGGGCGTTGAGGAGGGTGCTCTTGCCCACGTTGGGGCGGCCGAGGATTGCGACAAATCCGGATTTCACGGGCGGTACGGCTCCTGACTGAGTGTACGGCATGTTAGATTGATGTTTTCCAAAAGGTCGGGTATCGAGGGTTTTTATGAGCATTCGAGTTTCATCATGGCTCTGCTTCCCATCCAAACCGCACTGGCTCTTGCTCACGATTCTCCTCGGGTGCATACCAACTGACCATGGCTTCGCGGCACCGGCAGCAGGCGCCCAGCAGCTCGCTCTCACGCCGCCGATGGGCTGGAACGACTGGGCTCACTATCAATGCGGTTTTACCGGGCGGACGATCATCGATAACGCCGAATTGCTCGTCAAGACAGGCCTTGCCGCACGCGGATATAACACTGTGACCATCGACGACTGCTGGATGCAAAAGACGCGCGATGCGCAAGGGAATTTGCAGCCCGATCCGAAACGCTTTCCAAACGGAATGAAGCCTGTGGCTGATGCCGTTCATCGCCTCGGCTTGAGGTTTGGCATTTATGAGGATGCCGGCTACGAAACCTGCGGGAAGTTCGCGGGCAGCGGATGGCCCAACGGCGGCGGCAAGGATCACTTCATCGAGGACGCCCGGTTGTTTGCATCGTGGGGCGTGGATTACCTGAAGCTGGATGGTTGCAACGTGTATGTGCGCGACGCGAGCGAGCGCGTTTCGGCTTACCGGAGAGCTTATGCCGCGGAGAGTGCGGCACTGAGAAAAGTAGGCAGACCGATCATCTTTTCGGAATCGGCGCCGGCCTATTTCGAAGACGTTCCGGAGTGGTACGACGTGTTGGCGTGGGTTCGCCATTATGGCCAACTGTGGCGCGAATCCAGCGACATGGCGAATTTCCATGCAAAGAGTCCGGATAGGCCGCGTTTCAAAAGCGTGCTTTGGAACTACGCCTACAATCTCCCCCTGGGGCGGTTCCAGAAACCCGGCAACTGGAACGATCCGGACTTCATCATCGGCGGCGACAGCGGGATGAGCCTGGCGGAAACGCGCAGCCAGATGGCCTTGTGGTCAATGATGTCGGCGCCGCTGATCCTCAGCTCGGACATCGGCAAGCTGAGCCCCGAGGCGATTGAGATTCTTGGCAACAAGGCAGTGATCGCGATCGATCAGGATCCGCTGGGGCGAATGGCTACTTTAGTCCGGCGGAGCCCGGTAGTCGATGTTCTGTTCAAGCCGCTGCAAGATGGTGACTATGCGGTTGCAGCACTCAATCGCGGCGAAGCGCCAGCCAAGGTTCAAATTGATCCTGCCGAGCTCGGATTCACAGCGGGCGCGAACTGCCGTCTTGATGCGCAGAACCTGTGGAGCGGCGAGCGCCAGCCGTCGCTGTCGGACTTGCAGGTTGACGTTGCAATTCACGACACCGCAATCTGGCGCGTTCATCCCAGTGCTTCCTGCGGGGCGCCGACGCGTACCGGTACGATCATTTTGACGGGTGACCGGACAGGCGAGTCAATCGACGTCTACACTCGGTGTTTGTCCTCTTCGGGCGACGTGGAGGAATGTTCGGGCGCACCGGCGGAGACGTGGACAGTGACTGCGCGCGGTGCCTTGCAATCTGCTGAGGGCTGTCTGTCCGTTGCGGACGGCAAGCCGGTAATACGGAAATGCGACGAGAGCAGGGCACAGCGATGGAATTACACGCTGGCCGGCAACCTTGTGAATATGAGCGCTAAGAAATGCCTCACCAGTGGCGCCGCGAACGGGGTGGACCAATCCTTGGGTCTGCAAGCCTGCGGACACAATCAGCCGGGTCAAATCTGGTCGCCGCCGAACTGAGCCCGCCGTCTGTGCGACATCGCGGGCTCAGCCGAGTGTTGGCAGCAGAGCATTGAAGCGAGCAACAGAAAGGCTGCCAAGATTTTTTGAGCGAGCCATTGACCTGTCTATTCCTTTAGGGTTCAGAGTAGAAGTGGACGATGTTGACAGTGACCAAACTCGCCCGGAGGGCCGGTCTGAGCCGGACTGCGCTCTTGTACTACGAATCGATTGGCCTGATGCCTGCGCCCGGACGCAGCGGCGGAAACTACCGTTGCTATGGCGAGCAGGATCTCACTCGACTGCTGCAGATCTGCGCGTATCGCGATGTAGGTCTGAAGCTTGACGATATTCGCGTGATTCTGGATCGACCCGCCGGTGATGCGCCGCGGGTGCTGAAACGCCGCCTGCTGGAACTGGACGGCGAAATCAAAGCACTGCGCGCGCACCAGTCAGCGATCCTCAAACTGTTACGAAGCCGAAGCTTCAGGAGAGCGAAGATGATTTCGAAAGAAAAGTGGGTTGCGATTATGAAGGAATGCGGTTTGAGCGATGAGCAGATGCATCGGTGGCACTCAGAGTTCGAGCGCGCCGCGCCGGAAGAGCATCAGGAGTTTTTGGAGTTCCTGCACATTCCGTCGGCGGAGATCAAGGGTATCCGGGAACGGAGCCGGGAGGGGTTTTGAGAGCACGATCGTTACGGCAGCTTACCCACCTTGGGCGCAGGAACAAGCACGCGCCGAAGGTGGGGCGCCCCCAGCGATCGAATGTTGCTATCATCGGCGCATGATTCGAGCGGGCGAGACGGAGAGGCTGTTGCTGAAGCCTCTGGAGGTTGGCGACGCGGCGCAAATTCAGGAGCTGTTTCCGCACTGGGAGATTGTGCGCTACCTGAAGAAGCGCGTGCCGTGGCCGTATCCCAAGGACGGAGCGAAGCAGTTTTGCGAAGAGATTGCGCTGCCGCAGATGGAGCGCGGCGAGGCGTGGCACTGGACGTTGCGGCTGAAAGCCAAGCCGGAGCAGATCATCGGATGCATCAACCTGCGGAAGAGCGAGAGGGAACATCGCGGATTCTGGTTGGGGTTGAAGTGGCACGGGCAGGGATTGATGAGCGAAGCGTGCGTGTGGGCCAACGATTTCTGGTTTGAGACACTGAGGTTCCCGGTGCTGCGGGTTGCAAAGGCCGCGGAGAACACGGCGTCGCGACGGATCTCAGAGAAGCAGGGAATGCGCCTCGTTGGCACGGAAGAAAAGGACTACGTGTGCGGCCGGCGCGCTTCGGAGATTTGGGAGATGACGGATGAGGAGTGGAGGGTGTGGAAGGCGGGGCATTTCGAGCGCACGGCGAAAGGTCGGGGTTAATCACGAAGCGCGGGAGTCTTCTTTAGGAAACGGCAGCCGCGCCGTCGGTGGAAAGAGGCGCAGGCGCTCAATGCGCCGGCCGGTGGAGGCTACGATTTCGACGCGAAGGCCGAGGGGTTCGAGCGAAACTACTTCGCCGGCTTTGGGAATGCGGCCGACGATTTCGCTGACCAGGCCGCCAAGGGTAGTGGCTTCATAGGGCTCGTCCAGCTCGACTGATTCACCGATGAGTTCGCTGAGCTGATCGGCGGGAAAGCTGCCGGGCAGGAGCCAGGAGCCGGAGGGCTCGCGCTGCGGCTCCGCATCTTCATCGTGCTCGTCGCGGATGTTGCCGACGATCTGCTCCAGAAGATCCTCGATGGTGACAAGCCCGGATACGCCGCCGTACTCGTCGATGACAATGCGCATGTGCTGTTTTTCGCGCTGCATTTCGCGCAGTAGCTCGTAGCCGCGCTTGGTTTCAGGGACGAAGGCGGCAGGACGGCGGATGCTGGCGACGGTGCGGGTGCGGGCCTCTTCGTCAGTAATCTGCAAGAGGTCGTGGGCGAAGGCGAGGCCCGTAATGTTGTCGAGCGAGCCGGAGTAGATGGGGACGCGCGAGTAGTTGTTCTTGCGCAGCAAATCGAGAAAACGCTCGATGGTGATAGTTTCAGGGACAGCGAAGATCTCAGGCCGCGGGGTCATAACTTCGCGGACCAGCTTGTCGCCAAATTCGACGGCAGAGCGAACCAACTCGCTATCGCTCTCCTCGAGGATGCCTTCTTCCTCGCCGGCCTCGATCAGCGCCTCGACATCGACAGCGGCTTCTTCTTCAGGGCTGGCAGGTTCTTCAGCGAGTGAGCCGACTGAGAAGAAGAAGCGGATGAAGACGGTAATCGGCGTAACCAGCCAGAGCAAGAGGCGGATGGGCCAGAGGAGCGGCGCCACCCAGACGCCACGGGTGCGGTTGAAGAGCAACCAGGGGATGAGCTGGTTAGCGAAGACTACGACGAGGATCACGGCGAGAATGGCCTGGGCGAACTCAGCCATGTTGGGAGGACCGAGGCGTGCGGGGCGAACAAAGAAAATTGCACCAAACTCAAGCGCGATGAGACCCAAAGTAAGCTGCTGCAGGACGGCAGCGCAGAGGGTGGCGTGGTCACGGCTGAGGCCGATGTGGGGTTCGATGAGCTTCTCCCATGCGTCAATGTTCTCCTGCTCTTCGCGGCTGAGGATTTTGCCGAACTCGGAGTAGACACGACGGATGTAAGAGGCCAGAATGACGACCGCGAGGAGGACGACGAGCAAGAGAATCTGGAGCGGAGTCATTGCGCGCGGCTCCGCTTTCTCGCAGACTTCGGTTTGGCGCGCTCGATGAGACCCTGCGGGAGGCCAAGGCGGACGCGAAGAAGACTCTCGCGGCGGTGCATCTGGCCTGCATCGGATTCGTGGTCGTAGCCGGCGAGGTGGAGCAGGCCGTGAAGCATCAATACCTTGAGCTCTGTTGCAAGGGAATGGCCGCACGCAGTGCCCTGGCGGCGTGCGGTTTCCACACTGATAGCGACGTCGCCTGCGACCCGCTCCGCGGGCTTTGCGTTTTGGAGCAGCTTTTGCGCCGAAGGGAAAGAAAGAACATCAGTAGGCTTGTTTTTGCCGCGGAAACGGAGATTCAGGTCGCGGATGGTCGCGTCGGTGGTGAGGAGGATGGTGACCTGGCCGCGAAGGCGGACGGCGGTTTGCGCCTGAGCAAGAAATCGGGATAGGGAGCGAGTGGAGGGTAGGCGGAGATTCCCCACGGGTTGCGCGGACGCAGCCGACCTCCTTGCTGCGGCGGATGCCGGCGATCGGTCGGGGTCCAAATCTGGGTCGAGGAGAATCATCGTGCAGGGGGCTCCGCTGTGTGGCCCCGCGATGATTTCGATTCTACGTTAAGCGCTCGGCACCTGTGGCTTGGCAGGCCTACTGCGGCTTGGCCGGATGGAGCGATTGAGTCTCGGCGCGTTCCTGGATGGGCTTGCTCGTCGATTCGATCGCTTCACCCATCGTGAGCGGCAGCTCCTGCTGACGCGGCTTGGCGGAGTCGTAGGCGCGCACGATGCGCTGCACCAGCGGATGGCGGACCACGTCGGACTCCTCGAAGTGGCAGAATGCGATGCCTTCGACGCCGTCGAGAATGTTGATGGCGTCAAGCAGGCCGGACTTGCGCGGGTTGGGCAGGTCGATCTGGGTGATGTCGCCGGTGATGACCGCCTTGGAGTTGTTGCCCATGCGCGTGAGGAACATCTTCATCTGCTCGATGGTGGTGTTCTGCGCCTCGTCGAGGATGATGAAGGCGTCGTTGAGCGTGCGGCCGCGCATGAAGGCGAGCGGCGCGATCTCGATGACGTTCTTCTCGACCATCTTGTCGACGTGCTCGGGATCGAGCAGGTCGTAGAGTGCGTCGTAGAGCGGACGCAGGTAGGGATCGACCTTTTCCCGCAGAGTGCCGGGCAGGAAGCCGAGCCGCTCGCCGGCCTCGACCGCGGGCCGGACGAGAACGATTCGGCTCACGCTGCTTGGCGTTCAGGGCGGCAGCAGCCATGGCCACGGCGAGATAGGTTTTGCCGGTGCCAGCCGGACCCACGCCGAAGACCATGTCGCATTGCTCGATGGCCTCAACATAGTTGCGCTGATTGAGGGAACGTGGCTGGACGGTCCGCTTGATGCCGGTGGAGCGTTGCTTGCCGGCCTCGGCGACGGAGCGCAGCGTGGCGGCGGGGTCGGCGACGACGAGGCGCAACATGCCGTTGAGCTCTCCGTTGTGGGGATGGATTCCCTGGCGGCGGAGGGTCTCGAAGTCCTGAAATATGCGCTGGACTCGAGCCACGCTGTCTTCGGCGCCTTCAACATGCACGGCGTCAGAACGAAGATCGATACGGACGCTGAGCGAGTCTTCAATCAATCTAAGGTTTTCATCGCGGGTCCCAAAGAGGGGCTCAAGGTTAGGTGTAATTTCCAGAGCGATCTTCAAAGGGTTCAACGTCCTCCAGGACGGTGGGTTGCGGTTAAAGTGAGCCGGCAGCGCCGAGATTGGGCTACTGCCGGAGGAAGCGTATAAAAGCTATCGGCGAATTGCGAACCAGGCGCGGAGGCCGGTTGCCGCGAATCCGGGGGGTATGAATGCGAACGGCGTCGGCGTACGCGGCGGCACGCTTGCTGGCAAACGGCTGATTTTAATGGGAGCCGATGAGCGCGAGGCAGAAGAACGTCCATTGTCTGAGCTGCCTTGCGGAACCGCGGATTGGGCTTGTGTACCAAATCCAGTATTGCGAGATTAGCGCGCAAGGAGCGGCACGTCAACCGCTGCAACATTACTTTTGATGCAGTAGTTGTCTGGGAAGATACGGGGCGGACGGGAAAAGCGTGCTTTGGGTTCCCGGGCGGGGGAGAGCTGCGGCGATAAAATCGGAGGCATGAGATACCGTTCACTCGGCATGACCCGGCGAGAGATGTTGCAATGGGGTGCGGCGGCGACGGCTGCTGTATGCGCAACGAACGCAGTTCCCGCGTTTGCGGAGACGAAACGGCCGGCGGCGTTCAAAGCCACGCTGCTGAACCAAGTGGATTATGCGCAGGTGGATTTGGCGCCCGGGCCGATGCAGCGGCAGTTTGACGAGAACCACGAACTGCTGCTGAACCTGAATGAAGACGGGTTGTTGCGGCCGTTCCGCGTGCGCGAAGGGCTGCCAGCCCCCGGCGACGAATTGGGTGGGTGGTACTCGACCGATGGATTTGCACCCGCTTGCCCATATGGACAATGGATGTCTGCGCTGGCGCGGATGTATGCGGTGACGCGCGACCAGGCGACCTACGACAAGATCGACCGCATGATTCGCGGATATGCTGCGACGCTCGACGAGGCGGGCAAATTTTACGAAGGTTATCGTTTCCCGGCGTACATCTACGACAAGCTGTCGATTGGATTAACCGACGCGCATGTATTCGCGAATCATTCGACGGCGCTCGATGTGCTGGCGCGCGCGACCGATGCGGCATTGCCGTATTTGCCGCCAAAGGCGATACCCCACAAGGATCCACCGCTGCCGGGTGGAACTGACGATGAAAGTTACACCATTTCTGAGAATCTGTTTTTGGCGTGGCAGCGAACAGGGAAACAGCGTTATTACGACCTGGCCACGCGGTTTTTGTATGACGATTATTTCGATCCGCTGTCGCGCGGAGAGAACGCACTGGTTGGCCGACATGCATACAGCCATGTGAATGCGCTGGGCTCGGCGGCGGCGGCGTACCTGGCGATGGGCGATGAGAAGTATCTGCGCGCGGCGAAGAATGCGTTCGGATTTGTGCAGGAGCAGAGCTACGCTACGGGGGGATGGGGTCCGCGCGAGCACTTCATCGCGCCGGGGAGCGGCGTGCTGGGCGAAAGCTTGAACAACGTCCATGCGAGCTTTGAGACGCCGTGCGGCAGTTATGCGCACTTCAAGATTGCGCGGTATCTGATGCGGATTACCGGCGACCCGCGCTATGGCGACAGCATGGAGCAGTTGCTCTACAACACCGTGCTGGGCGCGAAGGCGATTCAGCCTGACGGGCGGTCGTTCTACTACTCCGATTACACGTTTACGGGTGCGAAGGCGTTCTTTGGCAAAGCGTGGCCGTGCTGCTCAGGCACGCTGCCGCAGATTGCTGCGGACTACCGCATCAGCGCGTACTTCAAGAGTGAGCGTGGCGTGTATGTGAATTTGTACGTGCCGTCGACGCTGCGCTGGAATGGCCGTGGAGCGCAGTTTGCATTGCGGCAGAGGACTGAGTATCCCTATGACAGCCACATTAGTTTCGATGTGACGGCCACGCGGCCGGCGAGGTTCTCGGTTTTCCTGCGCATTCCGGCGTGGGCGCAGGGCGCGACGCTCGCAGTGAATGGAGTGCGCGACTCGCGGAAACTGGATGCGGGATCGTTTGCTGAGGTTCGGCGCGAGTGGAAGACGGGCGACCGCATCGAGCTGGAGTTGCCTTTCGCGACGCGCCTCGAAGCCGTGGATGCGCAGCACCCGGATGTGATGGCGCTTGTGACGGGACCGCTGGTGCTGATGGCGCTGCGCAGCGGCGGTGCGGGCGGCGGTTTCGACGCGGCCCAGCAGCACGTGACGCAGGGAATGCTGCTCGCGGCAAAACAGTCGGCGGCACAGGGGCATGAATGGACGGCGGGCGCTGGCGCGGAGACACTGCGGATGAAGGCGTTCCTCGATATTCAGGATGAGCCGTACACGACGTATATGAAAGTGGCGGAGGCATGACCGGGGCGGCATCCCGCCCTAGCCACAATGACGACGACGTGGCGAGGGTGGGGCACCCACATCTCTGGGTGAGCCGTCGCTCGTGCGCTACCATCCGATACACTGCATGAGACCCCCAAAGGACTGTCGTTGAGGACCGCCGCGGATGTCCGAGCTTTATATCGTTGTCCTGGTTGTGATCGCCTGCACCCTGCTGGCCGTGGCCGTCTTCCGCACACTGCGCGTGAAGACGAAGGCGGACTACCTCGTTGCGGGGCGGTCGCTCCCGGCGGTGGTGCTGGTGCTCACGCTGCTGACGTCATGGATCGGCGCGGGCTCGCTTTTTGCCGGTGCCGAAAACGCCTACCGCAACGGATTCGCTGCACTGTGGCTGCCGGCCGGCGGCTGGCTGGGCTTGCTGCTGATCTACTTTATTGCGCCGCGCGCGCGCAAATTCGCGCAGTTCACCTTGCCCGATCTGCTTGAGGCGCGCTATAACCAGGCGGCGCGCGTGCTGGGGACGATCGCGATTCTGTTTGCCTACGTGGCCATCACCAGCTACCAGTTTAAGGGCGGCGGCAATGTGCTGCATCTCATTTTTCCAGATGCGGTGACGCCCGAAACAGGCACCTGGATCATCGCCATCTTCGTCATCGCCACCACGGCCATGGCCGGCATGTCGTCTGTCGCCTATATGGATGTGGTTATCGGCTCGCTCGTCACCGTCATCTGCATCATCGCCACGCCCATGCTGCTGGCCAAGGCCGGCGGCTGGGCCGGCCTGCACGCCGCGTTGCCAGAAACGCATTTTCAAGTCCTCGGCAATCTCACCTTCGTGCGCGCCATGGAGTTCATGGTGCCGACGATGCTGTTGATGCTTGGCAACCAGGTGATGTATCAGAAGTTTTTCTCAGCCAAATCCGAGCGGGACGCGCGCGTGTCGGTTATTGGCTGGATTCTGGGCACGGTGCTGCTCGAGACGCTGATCGTCGCCATCGCCGTGTTCGGCTCAGCACTTTACAAGACCGGTGAAGTGGCCGCGCAGCCCTACGAGATCATTCCTTACACGGCGCGCCATGGTCTGCCTGCCCTGATGGGCGCGCTGCTGCTGGGCGCGGTGTTTGCCAAGGTGATTTCGACCGCGTCGAACTATCTCTTTTCGCCGGCCACAAATCTCGTGGAAGACGTCTTCGTGCGCTACGTTGCGCCGGACGCGTCGAACAAACGCGTCCTCATCGTTTCGCGACTCGCGGTTGTGCTGCTGGGCTGCTGGGCACTCTATCAGGCGCTCTATGCGCCCAGCATCCTGGCCAAGATGCTTTACGCGTACACGATTTATTCGGCTGCGCTCACGCCGGTGGTGCTGGCTGCGTTTTATTCAAAGCGCGCTACGGCATGGGGTGCCGTGGCTGCAATTGCGACCGGGACAGTGGTGACGCTGGCGTGGGATGCGCCGGGGGTGAGGGAAATTTTTCCGCCGATCCTGGCACAGCGGGATGCCATTTTTCCGGCGCTGTTTGCGGCAGTGGCGGCGCTGGTTGTCGTCAGCGCGCTCACGCCAAAGCCGACGGCGGAGCAGCTTGCGCGCGTTGCGGAGTAACGGATGTAACTCTCGAAGTGACGGTCAACCGCGCAATTCTCAAAGGTGGATGCCTCTTCACTCCGGCCGTTGCTCTCATCGGCCGGTCATTGATCAGCTTCGAGACGTCACAGAACCGAAACCGATTCCGTGCTATATACGGGGCATGCGTGTTTACGTATTGGCGTGTGCGCTTATGATCGCCGTGACCGTGCCCGTGTCCGGGCAAGAGTGCCCACAGTCCAGCGCGGCTGGTCCTGACTTTGGATCGGTGGTCCGCACACTGGAAGGCAGGCTCGTCTTCCACGATGGTATCCGAAAGTGGTTTGAACTGAAATTGTACCAACCTCAATGCAGCCAGGCTTCCATCGAACTCGTGCCGGGGAATTCACCTCGGCTCCAGGCATTAAGGGGCTGTCGAGTCAGATCGACAGGTTCTACTGGCTTTTCGCCTACTGGTTATTACTCACTTGCTATCAGCCAGATGGTTGGAGAGATTGAGCCCATCGGTAAATGCGATCTGAAGACACCGCTCCCTGACTACTCCGGCGCAAAACCTGACAACGCAGTCCGCGCATATCGCGTCGAGATGCGCGTCGACTATGAGCCTGGAGATCACCCAATCGTCTTTCTCGTGGAGAATTCGGGCAAAGAGCTGCGGCCATGGCAGGCTTACGCGAGTTACCGCCTTACAGGTGGATTTGTCCTTTACGGATATTGCGGCGACGGGTTTGTCGTTGGCAAAGTCTTCGGAACGCCGCAGGCTAGTCCGCAACATTTCGAGGAACCGCATTCTCCAGCTGATGCGGCCATGTTCGATCCTGAGGGCGCTGCACAATCTGGCGTCAAGGACATGCATCTGGGATTTACCTGCGTGCGCAAACGCTGAGAGCTCCAAATGAAAGTGGCTCGACATTGCTGGCGGATTGTCGCCAACCGCCAGCTACTTTCCCGCTCCCATCCCTTCGATCGCCGGGCAGGGCAAGAAAAAAGTTGCTCAGGGCGCGCGGGACGGACTTACACTGTCGGTGACAATTCCTTACCCGTATGCCGGTAGCGCAACTGACCCTCGAGATCCGGATCGAGCACGCCCAGTCGCTGAAGGACAGGCGGCAGGTGGTGCGCTCGATGAAGGACCAGTTGAAGCAGAGCTTCAACGTGTCGGTGGCGGAACTGGACGAGGCGGTGACGTGGCAGTCGGCAACGCTGGGCGTGGCCGCGATTTCGCGCTCGCGCGACTACTTGCACGGGCTGATGGAAGAGGTGGAGCGTGCCGCACGGCGCATGACCACCGACCTGGGCGCCGACCTGGCCGATTCGTTCTGGGAGTACATCGAGACCTGAGACGCGAAAAGCTCAATCGCGTTCGCGTGCTAACCTGAGATTTCGAGTTTGGAGCGATAGTTTGCAGGCCAGCGCCTTCCTTATTGCCGTCTTCGAGTTTGTTCTGCTGCTTTTCTCGCTCAGCTTTCATGAGTGCGCGCATGCGTGGATGGCGTCGCGGCTGGGCGATCAGACGGCGCGTCTGCAAGGGCGGATCACGCTGAACCCGATGTACCACATCGACCCGATCGGGACGCTGCTGTTTCCGGCGATGGTGATTTTCGGGCCGCTGCTCGGATTCAGGATTCCCTTCATGCTGGTAGGCTGGGCCAAGCCGACGCCGGTGATCACGCGCAATTTTCGCAAAATTGTCCGCGACGACAACCTGACCACGCTGGCTGGACCGGTTTCGAACCTGATTCTGGTGGCAGCGGCGTTGGCGGGGCTTACCGTGATGGCCATGACGATGCCCAACGGCGGGCAGATGGTCAGGCTCTCGTTTGCCGTGGCATTGGGGTTTGCGGAGGCGAGCGAAGCGCATCCAGTTGCGCTGCTCTTCAGCCTGGCGATCCTGATCAACCTCTCACTCTTCTTCTTCAACCTGCTGCCGATTCCGCCGCTCGATGGGAGCCGGGTGGTGCGCAACATGCTGCCATACAACGCGGCGCAATCGTACGATCGGATCGGCGGCTGGGTGAGCTACCTGCTGATGATTTTTGTGGGTGGATATGTGCTTCGGTTGCTGCTCACGCCCGCGCTGGTACTGGTTTTTTCGTTTCTTTCGCACCTGTGATGCACGGGCTTGCCGACGGTTCTCCCGCTACAATAGAAAGAGGATTTTGAAGGCTTTTTGAGAGAGGGCGATCCTGCTTCCGGGAGCGCCAGAGAATCGATCCGTACGATGGCATTCACGCAAAATTCAACGTCGCGCCTACGCGTGCTCAGCGGCATGCGTCCCACCGGAAAGCTGCACCTGGGCAACTACATGGGCGCGCTGGCCAACTGGGTCAAGCTGCAAAATGACGAAGTCGCCCAGTACGATTGCTATTTCTTTATCGCCGACTGGCATGCGCTGACGACGGACTACGCCGATCCGAGCCAGATCGCACCGAACACAGTCCAAGTGATGCTGGATTACCTGGCAGCCGGGCTCGATCCTGAGCGCAGCGTGCTGTTTTTACAGAGCCGGGTGCTGCAACATGCCGAGCTTGCGTTGCTGCTGGGGATGAGCACTCCGCTGGGATGGCTGGAGCGTGTGCCCAGCTACAAGGAGATGCAGGAAAACCTCACCAACCGCGACCTGACGACTTACGGATTTCTGGGCTACCCAGTGCTGATGGCCGCGGATATTCTTGTCTACCAGGCGGATTTTGTACCGGTGGGACAGGACCAGCAGGCGCACGTGGAATTGACGCGCGAGGTGGCGCGGCGATTCAACCAGTACTACTCGGTGGGTGAGCGCGAAGTGCTGCCCGAGCCGAAAGTGCTGCTGACGCCGTCGCCGAAGCTGCCGGGTACCGATGGCCGCAAGATGTCAAAGAGCTATGGGAATACCATTTTACTTAGCGATCCGGAGCCGGTGGTCCGGCAGAAGTTGAAGACCATGGTGACGGACCCGGCGCGTGTGCGCCGGACCGACCCTGGCGATCCGGATAAGTGCCCGGTGGGCGACTTGCACAAGCTGTTTTCAACGCCGGAGACGATGGCGAAGGTTTATGAAGGGTGCCGCACTGCAGGGATCGGATGCATTGAGTGCAAAGGATGGGCAGCCGATGCGCTGGTGAAGATTCTGCAGCCGATCCAGGAGCGCAGAGCCAAGGTGACGGAGGCCCAGGCAATTGAGATTCTGGAGGATGGTTCGCGGCGAGCCGCAATCCGCGCCGAGCAGACCATGGTTGAGGTGCGCGAGGCGATGCAGATGACGTTGACAACAGTCCGCGGAGCGTAATGCAAGGATTCGTTCCCGGGCGCGCCACAAGCCGGAAGTAGAGACAGCATTGACGAAAGATCCAGACCAACCCGAAGAGAACGCAGGCAACGCGAAAGCTGCGGTGGGCGCTGAAGGCGGTCCTGCGCCGGGGGCAGCACCAGCTTCGCAGGCCGATACAATTCCTTCGACGGAGCCAACGATCGCCGAAAAGGTTGCGGCGGCGCTGAAGGCGCGGGGTGAGGACTCCGACCAGTCGCCGTTCTCGGTGATCGTGGGCCAGGTGTACGACGGGCCTCTCGACCTGCTGCTCGACCTGATTCGCAAACAGGACATCGATATCTACGACATCCCGATCGCCAAGATCACGGCGCAGTTTCTTGCCTACGTGGATCGGTTGAAGGCGAGCGATATGGATGTGGCCGGGGATTTCATTTACACGGCGGCGCTGCTGATTCACATCAAGAGCAAGATGCTGTTGCCACGCGCGCCGGCAGGGCCGGAAGAGGCCGAGGAGGATCCGCGGCGCGAGCTTGTGGAGCGGCTGCTGGAGCACGAGCGCTTCAAGAACGCCGCGCAAATGCTGCATGAGAAGCAGATGCTCGAGGCGGCCACGTGGACCAATCCCGGAGTGCGCGAGTTCAGAGAAGATGCGGGCGCTGAGCCGGAGATTGCCGCCGACACCACGGACCTGGTGCGTGTTTTCCGCGACATTCTGGAGCGCGCGCGCAACCGGCCCATCATCGATGTTCAAGAGGATACGGTGACGGTCAGCCAGATGATTCAATTCCTGACGCGCCGGCTGACGATGGAAGACAAGCCGGTGGCCTTGAGGCGGCTGCTGAGCCACACACGCTCAGAGCGGGCGCTGATCGCGATGTTTCTGGCTCTGCTGGAGTTGGTGCGCTTGCAGGCGATTCTGCTGCGGCAGGACCGGCAGTTCAGCGAGATCTTCATCAAGAAGCACGCGGGTTTTGAGGCGGCGATGAACCGGGGGCTGGCGGACGCGCGCGACGACTGGCGGTAGAGCCAAGACGGCCGATGCCCGTCTGCGTGGATACCGGGGCGCGGTTGGGTGATCGCAGGACTGTTCAGGGATGCCGGATTGTACACTGACGGAGATCATGTTCTTCCCTAAGAATGCTCATCGAGTGGCCGTAATCGTGGCTCTGGCGGGGCTGTTGCTGTGCGCCGGGCCAGCTTTGCTTTTTGCGCAGGAGGCGGTGCAGACCTCGGCGGAGAACGAGCTTGCGCAGGTTCCATTGCCGGAGCCCACAGTGAATGCGCTTCCCTTGCCAGAGGATCGCGGAGCTGCCGATCTGGAGCAGACGCTGAAGCGGCTGGGCACCACCGCCAGCGTGCTGATGATTGTGCCGCACCCGGACGATGAGGACGGAGCGCTGCTGACTTATCTGACACGCGGGCTCGGCGCGCGGGCCACGCTGCTGACGCTGACTCGCGGCGAAGGCGGACAAAACGCCATGTCAGCCGAGGAGTACGATGCGCTGGGGCTGATCCGCACCAATGAATTGCTTAAAGCCGACGAATACTACGGAGCAAAGCAACTGTGGGGCACCGAGGCGGACTTTGGATTTTCGAAGACGCAAGAGGAGGCATTCGCTAAGTGGGGCCACGAGCGCGTGCTTTATGACGCAGTGCTGGCGGTGCGAAAAGTACGGCCACAGGTCATCGTGTCGACGTTTGTGGGCGGCATAAGCGATGGCCATGGGCAACACCAGGTGGCCGGCGAGATCGCGCAGGAGGCGTTCAAGGCGGCCGGCGACCCGAAGGTATTTCCGGATCAGTTGAAGGATGGTTTAGAGCCATGGCAGCCGCTGGCGGTGTACTCGCGGGCGCCGTTCGCGCCCGTCACCAACAGCCAGATGTTCGACTACGCAACGGGAAAGTGGGCTCCGGCGAAGTTTCACAATTACGCGACGGGCGAGTGGATCGCAGGCTCGCTGCCGGCCGATGTCACGATTCCGGTAGGCACGTGGGACCCGGTGCTGGGAAGAACCTATGTGCAGATTCAGCGTGAGGGATGGGGAAAGCAGATGTCGCAGTACGGCGGCGCGAACCCCGCACTGAGCGAGCCGGACTTTAGCGGATATCACTTGTGGGCTGTCGCTTCCGCGGCTGCGGCTGGCCAGCATGCGGACGCCGGCGATGGAAGCCTGTTTCAGAATCGCAAAGTGCAAATCGATACCAGCATCCAAGGCTTGGCGCGGCTGGTGAAGGGTACGCCGCCGGCATGGCTTACCGATGGGCTGCGCGGAATCCAGTCGGACCTCAATGCCTTTGAGAGCGACTGCAAGAACGAAAGCGGTGTCGAGGGCGCGCACAAGCTGGTGCCGATCTATCGGCAGACGCTCGATTTGTACGCGCGGGTGAAGGCGAGCGATCTGGATACTGAGGCGAGGGCGGATCTGGAGTTGGAACTGGGCACCAAGACCGCGGAATTCCAGACCGCATTGAAAGATTTGCTGGGGCTGGACCTGGTTGCGTTCACGACCGGAGGCCGAGGTGGGCCGGGCGGCGGCCCGCAGCGGGGCGGATCGGCTGATGAGACGGCGCGCAGCGTGTGGCCGGGCGGAGAATTTAGCGTGCGCGCACATGTGGCCCAGGGCATGGACGCGGCGCGGCTGAGCCGGGTTTGGCTCGAAAGCAATGACGGCGCGCCATGGAAGATCGAGAGCATCGGTGGAGAGATTGACGCGAGAGCCGCGGCCGCACCAGTGGCCGATCGAACTTTTCATGTGAATGTGCCCGAGGCCGCGCAGCCGACCAAACCCTATTTCACGCGGCCGACGACGGAACAACCATACTACGACATCTCCAATCCAGCTTGGCGCCTGCAGTCATTCGCGCCCTATCCGCTGGATGCGTGGGCGGAGTTCACCTTTGACGGCGTTCCAATCCGGCTTGGGCGGGTGGTGCAGACACTGGCGCACGTGAGCGGTGTGGGCGGTGTGTATGAGCCGCTGGCGGTGACACCGGCCATCGGTGTGCGCGTGGAACCGGAGGCGCGGATCTTGCCGCTCGATGGTTCGCCGCTGCCGGTGAGCGTGACAATTCATGCAGAACACGCGGCCCAGGGAGTGTTGGACCTGAAGCTGCCGGAGGGTTGGCGTTGCGATCCGGCGCAGCGGGAGTTCCACTTGAAGAACGCCGGCGATAGCGAGCCGCTGGTCTTTTCTGTTACGCCGGCCGGGGACGTGAAGACACGCGCCTACGCGATTGAGGCCGTAGCGCACGTTGACGGGAAAAACTACTCGGTTGGCTGGCAGAGCATTGGATATCCCGGACTGCGGCCCTATAACCAGTACAAGCCCGCCGAACTGCGGACGCGCAAAGTGGATGTGAAGGTTGCGCCGGGACTGCGCGTGGGCTACGTGATGGGAACAGGAGATACGGTTCCCGAAGCCATCGAGGCGTTGGGCATTACGCCGCACATATTGTCGGCTGCGGAATTGACGACAGGCGACCTTTCGCAATGGAACGTTCTGGTGATCGGCATCAGGGCGTATTCGGCAGTGCAGGAACTCTCTGGCGCGCAGTCGCGGCTCGACGATTTCGTGGAGCATGGCGGAACGCTGATTGTTCAATACCAGGGCGGCACATTTCCAGCGCCGCTGCCGATCGCGCTGGGGCGGATGCCCGAGCGCGTCGTGAACGAACAGGCGCCGGTGAAACTGCTCGATCCCGGCGGCTCCCTACTCACATGGCCCAATAAGATTACGGAAGCAGATTTTGATGGATGGTTTGAGGAGCGCGGCCACGGATTTCCCGACTCGTGGGATGCGGGCTACACGACATTGACCGAGACGGCCGACCCAGGGCAGGATCCGCAAAAGGGCGGGCTGCTGCTTATGCATCGCGGCAAGGGAACCTATATCTATGTTGCTTACGCGTTGTACCGGCAGTTTCCGGAGTTAGTGCCGGGCGCCTACCGGCTGCTGGCCAACTTACTCAGCGCCGGTACAGAAGGCGCCACGAATCCGTAACAGGCAGAGAATCCGAAATGGCCGGGTCTGAATCTTTCCAGTCCGCGGCGATTCCTACGTTAATGCCGTATAAATTTTTCTAACTTTCCCTTCCAAACAGCCGCGAATAGGTTGAAGTTTGAAATCTATGTGAATTCGTCAAATCTTAACCTTGCTCTGCGAGTCTTGGATGCGGAAGCGGGGAAGAAATTTTAGCCGGCGCAAAAGGTTCCGCTTTCACAGTCTTTTTCGCGTGCCGATGCAGATACCGCAGACTTTCCTATTCATGCGCCCCGGATACAGGAGATAAGTGCGAACATCACGCGCGGGCATTGATACGACCCAATCCACCAAAAGAAGAGAGGCCCGAATGAAACTCAGATGGAATGTGGCTGCTGCAGCGATTCTGGCAGCCGGTCTTGTTGTTTCCAATGCAAACGCAAGCGGCCAAACGCCGCAGGCGACGAAGCACACTGCAACCAGGAGAGCGAAAACGCCGCCGGGCCCCACGGTGGAAGAGCAGATTCAAGCTTTGCGCACCGAAATGCAGGGACAGATCGACGGCCTCAAGAGCGATCTGGCCACGAAGGATACAGAGCTGAAGCAGGCGCAACAGGCAGCAGCAGACGCACAGGCGGCGGCGCAAAAAGCCCAGGCCGCGGCAGATGCGCAACAGCAGGCGTTCACTGAAAACTCGTCGGCCGTGACCACGCTGCAGAGCACAGTGAGCGATCTGAAGGCCAATCAGGCGTCGCTGGCGGATACGGTGTCTACTGAGACGACGAACATCAAGAAGGCCATCGATAGTCCAGACGCTATTCATTTCAAGGGAACAACGCTATCGTTCTCGGGCAGCTTCCTGGCGGCCGAAACCGTGAACCGCACAGCCGCAACAGGCGGCGACATTAACACGGCGTTTACGGGCGTTCCGTTGGCAAATTCACAAGCATCGAAGCTGAGCGAGTTTTTCGGATCGGGCCGCCAGTCGCGCCTGGCCTTTAAAGCTGTGGGCAAATTGCCCAGCGTCACGTTAAGCGGATACTACGAGTTGGACTGGCTGAGCGCCGGCGTCACCTCGAACAACAACCAAAGCAACAGCTACACAATGCGGCAGCGCCAGTTGTGGGCCGACGCGAAGACGACGAGTGGATGGGATTTCTCCGGCGGAACGGGCTGGTCATTGGTTACGGAAACGACACAGGGGCTTACCAGAGGAACCGAGATTCTGCCGGCTACGATTGACGCACAGTACGAAACCGGTTTTGTGTGGGGGCGGCAGTACAGCTTCCGCATGAGCAAGGACATCGGCAAGACATTCTTCATGGGCGCATCGGTTGAGAATGCCGAAACGCTGAATCCGTCCGGGCAGAACACGCCGACCAATTATCTGTTCGGTTCGACCGGAACCGGCGGAGGCCTGTACAACCTGAATGCCAACTACTCGTTCAACTACACGCCGGACTTTGTCGTGAAATTGGCCCTGGAGCCGGGCTGGGGTCACTGGGAGATTTTCGGAATCGACCGCAACTTCCGCGATCGCATCTATCCCTGCGCGACCGTGTCGGCGACCTGCACGGTACCGGCGACGGCCACGCCCTATAACAACGACAAGCAAACTGGCGCGGGCATCGGCGGTGGCTTCCGCGCACCGCTCGGCACCAAGGCTGTGACGATTGGGCTGAAAGGGCTGTGGGGCCAGGGCGTAGGCCGCTATGGCTCGTCGACGATCGCTGACGTAACGCTTCGGCCCGATGGCCAGTTCTCGCCGATCCACGGCTTCTCAGCGCTCAGCACGATCGAACTGAATCCAACGCCACGGATGATGATGTACTTCAACTATGGTGGCGACTATCTAGACCGCGACTACGTGCTCAGCGGGACGACGCAGGTCGGCTACGGAACGCGGAGCGTAAGCATGACGGGCTGCCTGGTCGAGCCTACCGCTGTTGCTTCCGCAGGCGCCACAGGTGCTGATCCCACCGCTCCGAGCAATTGCGGCGCCAGCACCAAGGATGTGCAGGAATTCACGGCCGGCTACTGGTTCAACGTTGTTGCAGGAGCCAAAGGCAGATTGCGGCAAGGATTGCAGTACAGCTTGATCCGGCGCGATTTATGGTCGGGCGCGGGCGGCACGGTAAACCCCGGCGGCGGCGCGCACGGCGACGACAACATGATCTTCACGTCATTCCGCTACTACATCCCGTAAACAGACCGCGAAGGCCAAAACAGAAGGGGGCAGTCCGCTTGGACTGCCCCTTTTCCTATTTGTGTACAGAACTACAAGTTCAGCGGGCCTCGATTTTGCCTGAGATGCGGTCGAACTCCTCGTGCGAAATAATGTGACGCTTTACCAGTTCGGATGAGTCGCTATATGGCCGATTCTCGATGATGCGATGTGCCGCGGCCTCGTCAATGCCAGGAAGGGACCGCAGGTCATCGGCAGACGAGCTGTTGATGTTCATTGTGTGCTGCTGCTTCACACCTTCAACCGCGCCCTGAACGACCGCTTTCGCATCGCGGGCAGCGGTCGAGGTTGCGTGGGCTGTCTGCTCACGAATTTCATCGGGGCTGGGATCATGCCTGGTGCAACCGGCAAGAACAACAGCAACGAACAGTACGAGGGCCGAAAGTTTCACGTGTATTTGGATGCTAAGCAGCAATCTTGCGGCTAACAGGGATTAGAGAAAAGATATCTTCATTACGCTCAAAGCGGCGGGCCAGCGTGTTTCGGCTTGACAGTTCCGGCGGCCGGTTCCTGGGCGGGAGCAAAGGGCAGCCCGGTTACAGGCTGCCCTTTTGCTTTTTCAAGCTCGCTGACTCGCTCACTTGCTGCGAAGTTACTCGCCGGCAGCTTCGACGGCTTTGGTTTGTGCGACGGTCCATTCGGGCGCGCCGACCTTGAAGCGCGCGAATCGCCGCACGGTGATGTTCTCGCCGAGCTTGCCGACCTTTTGCGCGATCAGTTCCTTGATGCTGATGGCCTGATCCTTGATGAAGGGCTGCTCAAGCAGGCAAACCTCTTCGTAGAACTTGGCCATCTTGCCGTCGACGATCTTCTCAATAACGGGGGCAGGCTTTCCGGTTGCGGCGGCCTGGGCGCGATAGATTTCCTTCTCGCGCTCGAGATCTTCGGCGGTCACGTCCTCCGGCTTCACGTAACGTGGATCGCTGGCAGCTATGTGCATCGCCACGTCCTTGAGCAGCTCCTGGAAGTCCGGCGTGCGGGCTACAAAATCGCTCTCGCAGTTCAGCTCAAGCAGCACGGCAATTTTGCCGCCGGCATGGATATAGGAGCCCACCGCGCCCTCGTTGGTAATGCGGGAGGCTTTTTTCTGGGCGGAGGCCATGCCCCGCTTGCGCAAAACCACGAAAGCGTCTTCGATGTTTCCTTTGGATTCCTGAAGAGCTTTCAGGCAATCGCCCATGGGCGCGCCCGATTTCTCGCGAAGCTCTTTCACTAATTTGGCGTCAATCTTTTCGCTCACTGTCGTCATCTCTCTTTTTCCTGGCCGTAGCCTGCCTCGCGAACGGGTCGCGGTTAAGAATCCAAATTCAAGTTAGCGCCGGACGATTTCCGGCAAAAGAAAAGCGTGGCACTTATCTCGAGGCTTGCCCGAGCGGCCACGCTCAACTTGAGCTGCGCATGGTCTCGCGCAGAAACTGTTAAACGCCGCCTTCGGCCACATCGGCCTCTTCCAGCAGAGCTGCTACCGCGGCAGGCGCTTTGCGAATGCCGCCGCCGAGTGCCGCTTCAAGGTCAACCTCTTCGCCAGTCGAGCCTTCCGCCACCGGAGCCTCGCCCTCGACGGCAACAGCTTCCTCAGCGGGAGCCTCTTCCTGGAAGGCCTTGTCGCTGAGGAGATTTACGCCCTCGGCGGCAGAGTCGGCAATCTTGGAGGTGAAGAGTCGAATGGCGCGCAGAGCGTCGTCGTTGCCGGGAATCACGTAATCGACCACAGTGGGATCGCAATTGGTATCGACCACCGCAACCACCGGGATGCCCAGCTTGCGCGCTTCCTTCACGGCAATCGTCTCGTTGTTCGAGTCGACAACGAAGAGCGCGTCGGGCAGGCGCTTCATGGTCTTGATGCCGGCCAGGTTCGCCTGCAGGTGCTTGCGCTCCCGCTCGAGGCGAATGACTTCCTTCTTGGTCAGCAGATCGTAGCGGCCGTCCACGGCCATCTCATCCAGTTCCTGAAGGCGTTTCACCGACTTCTGCACTGTGACCCAGTTGGTAAGCAGGCCGCCCAGCCAGCGCTGGTTAATGTACGGCATGGCGGCGCGGGTGGCTTCCTCGGCAACCGCATCCTGAGCCTGGCGCTTGGTGCCGACGAAGAGAATCGTCTTGCCTTGCGAACACAGGTCGGTGACAAATTTTGACGCATCCTTGAAGAGCTTGAGCGTCTTTTGCAGATCGATAATGTAAATTCCGTTGCGCTCGCCGAAGATGTATTCCTTCATCTTGGGGTTCCAGCGCTTGGTCTGATGCCCGAAGTGAACACCTGCTTCGAGCAGTTCCTTCATGGTGATGGTTGCCAATTGTCCTCCTTCGTGGACTGCATCCGGGCATGCACTACGAGTGGCCCGGATTTATCCCCTTGCGGGGAGATTTGTGAAACAGTGATCAGTGTTCAGTGAACAGCGATCAGATTGCCCGAATCAAACCTTTCGGTCTGGCTGAGCACTGACAACTGATCACTGACCACTCGCAAGCGCTTTTAGCGCTTGCTGAACTGGAACCGCTTTCTCGCGCCCTTCTGGCCGTATTTCTTGCGCTCCTTTTGGCGCGCGTCGCGGGTCAGTAACCCTTCCGCCTTGAGCATCTTGCGCAGCTCGGGGTTGAACTCGACCAGTGCGCGGGCAATGCCCATCTTCACTGCGTCAGCCTGCGCGGCCACGCCGCCGCCACTGACGGTCGTCACGACATCGAAACTTGCGCCCAGCTCGGCTACGACCAGCGTGCGCTTGGCCGAGACGCGCTGCTGCTCGGTGACGAAGTGCTCCTCGAATTTCTTGCCGTTGACTTTCCACTCGCCCGTGCCGGGACGCAGAAAGACCCGCGCGATCGCCGACTTGCGCCGCCCCGTCCCGTAATACTGAACCAGATCTCTGCCATTCGTTTCCTCTTAGCTGTTAGCTATTAGCTCTTAGCCATCAGCCCGTCCGTGCTTCAAACCTGCTGCTGCATTTACCTAAGCTCTTCGCCCATTCACCAGACCAGCTAAGAGCCAACGGCTAAAAGCTAATAGCCGCTTCTAAGCAATCTTCATTTCCACCGGCCCCTGCGCCGCGTGGGGGTGCTTGTCTCCGCGATAGACCTTCAACTTGGAGGCCATGGCGCGGCCCAGCTTGGTTTTGGGCAACATGCCCTTGATGGCTTCCTCCAGAACCTTCTCTGGCCGGCGATTAATCAGCCGCGTAAACGATTCCTCGCGCAGGCCGCCAGGAAAGCCGGTGTAGCGCCGGTAGACCTTTTTCTGGTCCTTGAGGCCGGTGAGGCGAACCTTCTCGGCGTTGATTACGATCACATGGTCACCCATGTCGATATACGGCACGTACTGGGGATTCAGCTTGCCGCTCAACACACTGGCGGCCTTGGTAGCCAGCCGGCCCAGCGTCTGGCCGCTGGCGTCTACCACATACCACTTGCGGCTAATGTCCTTGCCGCTCGGAACAAAGGTCGACATGTCTCTCCTGCCTTCAAAAAAACTGCCCGCTGCCGGACGCGGAAAAGTGTCGGCTGCCGAAGCAAATACACCCAAAAATCAGTCAAGCACAGCGCATTTGCCCGTGCAAAACGCGCACGGGCCTGAAATTCTACCCACTGCCAAACAAATCTGTTCGGGTGAGGAGCTGCGGGAGTTAGCCCCAATCGGGGCCTTGGCAACATTGGACGTATTCCCTGGTCCAGCCGCCGATCGCCTGTTCCGGCAGAGCCCATTGAGGGCCTCCACCAGACCGGTCCGGGTGAGCACACACAGACCCCAGGCGCAACACCGCGCAAGACCTACAGAATACTGGAAAATGGGCTTAGAGTCAATGAAAAGACGGGCTGTGGAAGCCTGTGGATTGATTGGGGAAATGGTGCGCCCGGAGAGATTCGAACTCCCGACCTAATGCTCCGGAGGCATTCGCTCTATCCAGCTGAGCTACGGGCGCGCCCTACCAGAATACCGCATTTCCTTCAATCGGCCGCGGCCCGCCACGGCGGAGAACTCCCGACCCGATGCTCCAGCTACCGGCGCGATCGCAAGAGGCGATCAAGCTCGTCTCTCCCGACGCCTGATTTGAAAAAAAGCTCCCGTGCCATCATTTCTGCACGAGTCTGCGTGTCTTCTCTGTAGAGCAACTCCCAGGGCCTACGGTTTCGGGTTGAATTGCTCAGGCCAGAATTATGTTCCTCAATACGTCTTTCGAGGTCAGAGGTAGATCCGGTGTAGAGACGACCCGTTGATTTGCTTCGAAGCAGGTAGGCTGTGAACATGGCGAGATCGGTGCGGCCAGAGACCCGCTGCTGCAGCGGGCAACTTCCGACCGAATGCTCCGGAGGTCGCCGCGGCGACCTCTATCCAGCTGAGCTACGGGCGCGCCCTACCAGAATACCGCATTTCCCGGGTTTTCACGCCCCAGCGTAGCGGGTGAACCAGAAGAAGGTTTCCCGGTTTCGGGCTGTTTGAGGCCGATCCCGCCACGCCCTAGTTATGTGCCAGACATCCTTGCGTTTCGGCGGCCGCCAGCCTTTAATTCCGTAGCAGTGAAACCAGCAATTCCCAATTCCTCACCCTGGCTCTGGTCAGGCCCGGCGGGCGAGTCCGCACTCGGCGCACGGGCGGCGCTGGTGTTGACGGGATTCAGCGCGGTGGTGGGGCAGATCGTGCTGATGCGCGAGCTGATTCAGGTCTTCGGCGGCAACGAGATCTCGCTGGGAATCCTGCTGGGAACGTGGCTGCTTTGGACAGCAGCAGGAAGCGGGCTGGGAAGTACGTTGACCGGCGCGGCAGGGCTGGGACGAATCAGGCCGCGGCGCTGGGTTGTGGCGCTGGAATGCGCACTGGCTATGAGCTTGCCGGCGACGATCTGGATGCTGCGCGGCGCGAAAGCCTTCTTTCAAACTGTGCCAGGTGAGCTGATGGGGCCTGTGCCTATGCTGCTCACTTCGCTGGCGTGCCTGAGCGTTTATTGCCTTGCGTCAGGAGCGCTGTTTGTGGCGGCGGCACGCATGACTGAAGCGGAAGGCGGGCTTTCGGCACACGGGGCGGCCAGCACGGCGTATCTGATGGAAGCGGCGGGGTCGGGGCTGGGGGGAATCCTGGCAAGTGTGTTGCTTGTGCGGGTATTCGAAGCGTTCCAGATCGCGACAATCGTGGGGTTGCTCAATCTCTGCATGGCGGCTGCACTCTTCAAACGGACGCGGCGCGGGCAGGTTGCGTTGCTGGCGTGCGGGGCTGCGCTGGTTGCCGTTCCGCTGCTGCTGTGGGTTGCGCCGCGGTGGGATGCGGAAGCACGGGGCTGGCTGTGGCGCGGCTTTCACGTCGTTGGCACACGCGAGACGATCTACGGCAACCTGACGGTGACCCAAACTGGCGAGAGTGGGACGGGTGCGATCCGCAGCATCTACGAGAATGGCGCGATCCTTGCCAATGCGCCCGATCCGGCTGCGGCTGAGGAGGCGGTAGATTATGCGCTGCTCGAGCACGCGACGCCACGTCGCGTGCTCTTGATTGGCGGCGGCGTGAACGGCGGCGTTGCCGAAGCGTTGAAGCATCCGACGTTGGAGAGGCTGGATTACGTAGAGCTGGACCCGGCGCTGATCGGCATGGCGCGGCGATACTTTCCTGCGCAGACTGCGGATTTCGATTCCGACCCGCGGGTGCATCTGCATTTTCTGGATGGACGGAGGTACTTGACCGAGGCCGCAGAAAAGTTTGACGTGATCATTGTGGATGTGCCGGATCCGCAGACGGCGCAGTTGAACCGTTTCTACACGATGGAGTTTTTCCGATTGGCGCGCGCACATTTGGAGCCGAACGGGTTGCTCGCCGTTGAGCTGCGCTCGTCAGAAGAGACAATCAGTCCGGATTTGGCGGAGTTTTTGCGGTCGATCCGGCGGACGCTTGGGGAGGTCTTCCCGTATCAGGCTGCGATTCCGGGTGAGACGATTCACTTTTTCGGCGCCATGCAGCCGGATGTGCTCACACGCGATCCGCATGTGCTTATCGAGCGATTGCGCGAGCGCCGGTTAAACACACAATATGTGCGCGAGTACTTCATTCCCTACCGGATGATGCCGGACCGCATGGAGCAGGTGGAGGCCGAGTTGAGGCCCGCTGCTGCGACGCCCGTGAACCGCGATTTTGCGCCAGTGGCGTATGGGTTCGACGTCGTGTTGTGGAGCGCGCAGTTTAAGTCGGAATATACCGAGTGGTTCCGCGCGGCGGAGCACGTGGCGTTTGGGCGCGTCGCGGGCACAGTGGCGATTGTTCTCCTCCTGGGGGTCGGGCTGCTTGCGCTTCTACCGGGACGTGAGCGGCGGGAGCGCGCAGCGGTGGCGGCTTGCGTGGCGGCAACGGGTTTCACGCTGATGGCCTTGCAGATCTTTCTGCTGCTTGGATTTCAGGCCGTGTATGGGTATGTGTACACGGAGCTGGCGATCCTGATCGGACTGTTCATGGCGGGCATCGCGCTGGGAAGCTGGCTGGCGATGCGGCGCGGCGACACATCAAGCGGCTTGCGGCTTGCGGCCGTACAGCTTCTGCTGGCGATCGCAGGGCCGGCTCTGCTGTTTATGGTCAGCCTGGTTGGGGGCTTTGCATCGGCCGCGGCAGCATGGATTGCGGTGCAGGCGGTTTTTCCTGTTTTGGCGGCGCTGGCAGGAGTGGTGGGCGGATATCAATTTGTGATTGCGGCGGCGATCTTTCTCCGTGGCCGTGGCGAACGCTCCGGGCTCGGCGTGCTTTATGCGATTGATCTGCTGGGCGGGTGCGTAGGAGCGTTGGCGCTCAGCGGGTTCCTGATCCCGGTGTTCGGATTCTGGAAGACGGCGTGGCTGGGTACAGGGATCAATCTGGCGGCGGTGTTGCTGGCGGTGCGGACGAGGCTCTCCGAACGCTGATCTCTGTTCTCTGCTTTCTATTCCTTATTCCCTGTTCCTCTCGTTGAATACTACCGCCGTGAAGCTGAAGATGTCGGTGTTCTCGTCTTTCCAGCAATTCGTGTTCATGCCGGCCTTGGCGCAGGTTTGCTCAAGAAAGGTTTGTCGATCCCAGTTCTGCTCAGCGGGAACCTGCGGAAGCAGAAGGCCTTCGTAGTCGCCGTTCTTCATGAGCAGGCCATCGCGCCCGACCTTGATCTGCTCGACATCGGTGACTCGGCGCAGGGGCGAGAGCACGCTGATCTCGTAGGCAAGCTGCGGTAACTCGGAAGCGCTGACGGGCGGAAAGCGCGGGTCGCGCACAGCAGCCAGCGTGGCCGTGTCGCGCACCGTCATGTAGAGCGGCTTCATGGGCGAGGTGTAGCCAATGCAGCCACGCAGCGAGCCGCCCTCAGTGAGCGTGACAAATGCTCCGTATTCGCGGTTGAGAGTTTCGCTCACGCTCGCCGTGGGCGCGTAGGGCTCCTTCTTCTGGATCATGGACTCGACCGACCTGCGTGCTACTGCGAGGAGTTCCGCCTTTTCCTGGTCCGTCAATGAAAATGGGGGATCGGCGGCGGCCTTGTGCGCGGACTTTACGAAGAGATCGGCACTGTAGCCGACGACGCGTGAGTGATCGCTGGTGACGTCGCCGGAGTTGGCGTACCGAAGCACCTCGGCCTTGTTGGCGCCCATGCGTTCGGCGTAGATCATGGCAGCCACAATGGGCGCGCCTCCGCAGGCTTCCCATACGCGCGATTCAAAGTTGCGCGACATGCTCAGGTAATCCCAGGCTTCGAGCGCATGCAGAGTTTTGTGGTCA
The DNA here is from genome assembly GCA_963841365.1 of uncultured Acidobacteriaceae bacterium. Classification (GTDB taxonomy): domain Bacteria; phylum Acidobacteriota; class Terriglobia; order Terriglobales; family Acidobacteriaceae; genus Telmatobacter. The sequence goes on along the minus strand of CAWJDG010000065.1, from coordinate 8,724 downwards.
ATGGTCTCGGCTTCGTCGTAGGGGTGGTAATGGGAGAGATCGGAGCTGGCGAGAACGAGCGTGTCATGGTCATTCCGAAGCATCTTGGCAAGAGCAACGCCGAGCGCGCGGCTGCTCTCATAGCTCTGGTCTCCCATGACGATGGGAACCAGCTCAAAATTGCCGAGGACTTTTTGCAACCATGGCAACTCCACCTCGACAGAGTGTTCAGGAGCGTCGGGAGTTGACTGGTGGCCTTTCTCAGAGAGCTCCATGGTGGAGCTCATCTTTACCAGCCGGCGCGCGAATGCTTTGTCGACCGGAACGAGGCCAAGAGGTGTCGAGTACGCATCGCCGTCATAGACGGAGGTGAAGCCAAAGCCGACGTAGTGCGAGGGAGCGATCAGGACAACGCGCGAGTATTTATGGCCTTTGAGCGCGGCATAGGTCCAGGCCGCCACAGGGCCGGAATACGGATAACCCGCGTGCGGCGCGACAGCGGCGAGAATTTCTCCATCGACTGGCGGCGGAGTGGCTTTGGCCAGTATGATCGTCGATCATCTGCGAGAGCTCTTTGGGATCAGCGGGATAAAATGCGCCGGCGACGGCAGGCGGCCGAACTTTTTCCTGTACAGCCGCGCCGGTCGATGCGCGCACATGCAGAATGGGCGCGGTGACCATGAGTGCGATGCATTGCGTCAACAACCAAGCCATGGTGGAACTCCTTGCGAATTTCATGAGTGACCTCCTGGGCACGGTCATGCGTGCCATATTCCGGGGATGGTGTGCCGGCAGAACGGGCAGGTTGAGTCTTTGCGGATGAGCATCTGGCCGGCGGTGAAGCCGACGCGCTCAACGAGCATCTTGCGGCACTGCGGACAGTACGTGTTTTGCGCGGGATGGCCGGGGACGTTGCCGATGTAGACGTAGTGCAGGCCCTCGGCATCGGCGATGGACTTGGCGCGCTCCAGCGTAGGCACAGGCGTGATGGGCAGATTCTTCAACAGGTATTCGGGATGAAACTGCGTGAAGTGAAGCGGGACATCGGGGCCGAGATTGGTCTTGATCCATTGCGGCGAGGCCGCGGAACTCGGCGTCATCGTCGTTGAGCGTGGGCACGACGAGGTACACGATTTCGGTCCACTTGCCCATCTTGCGCAGGGTCACGAGCGAATCGAGGACCGGCTTCAACTGGCCGGTGACGACCTTGGCGTAATAGGAATCGGTGAAGGCCTTGAGATCGATCTTGACCGCGTCCATCTTGCCGTAGGCTTGCTCGAGCGAGTCGTGCTGCATGTAGCCGTTGGAGACAACGATGCTGCGTACTCCTGCTGCGTGGCCTGCATCGGCGGTATCCATCAGGTATTCAGCGAAGACCACCGGCTCGCTGTAGGTGTAGGCGATGGTGGGGCAGTTGTATTGGCGAGCGATGTCGGCGGCCTGATGCGGGAGAGATGAATTGAGCTGGGATCTGCTCGGGGCGCGATTGCGAGATGTCCCAGTTCTGGCAGAATTTGCAATTGACGTTGCAACCCGCGGTGGCAATGGAGAACGCGTTGGTGCCGGGCAAGTAGTGGAAGAGAGGCTTCTTCTCAATGGGATCGATGTGGGCCGCGCAGACGCGTGAGTGGACGAGCGTGTAGTACGTTCCGCCGCGATTTTCGCGCACGCCGCAGTAGCCGCGCTCCTTGTCGCCCACGATGCACTCGCGCGGGCAGAGCTTGCACTTGATTTTGCGATTGGGCTGCTTCTCGTAGAACTTCGCTTCGTAGATGAATTGCGTGTCGCTTTGCGTCTGCGCTCCAGATGCTATGGGGATGGCGGCAGCGGACGAGGCAAGTTCACCGGAGCCGAGAGCTGCGCCCGAGGCCAGCGCGCACATCAGGAAGGAGCGGCGATCGATCGGTGTTTGCGCAGGGGGTGTTCGCGCCAGGTTTTCATTGGTAACGAATTCGCAGTTCATGATGTACCTCCTGGCGGCGCCGGCTATACCTCGACGACCTCGATGTGTCTGGGATCGCAATGGCCCAGACGATGGTCGCCATCGGCAGCGGTGGCAATGTAGTGTGGCGCGCGCTGCTCGGCCTCGAGGGTCTTCAGACCCATCTCCGCGCGCTTGCGCTCGATCATCTGCCAGCCGGTGCGGTCGAGTGCGACCGGGTCCTGAGAGACGAGCAGGCTGTTCAACTTCCAACTGTGTTCGGGCTTGAATCCCGGGCCGCCTTCGTACATGGCGGTGGTGGCATCGCAGATGGTGAGCCGCATGCGCGAGCGAATCTCGGGCAGCTTGTTCAGGTCGGCGACGTAAGGATCGCAGCCGTTAGGGTGGTACTTGTTCGGATTGTGAATGACGCCGTACATATTTTTGAGAGCGATGGTGACGCCGGCACCGTCGTGGTCCTTGAGGACAGGGAGATTGATGAGGACGCTGGAAGAACGGGTGAGGATCTTTGAGAGGCGGCTGCCAACGCTGCCCCAGGCGGAAAGATCGTCCTCGTAATCGACACGGTCGGTGCCGTAACACTGCACGCGGTTGCCACCGATGGCGATGTGGAAACCGGCTCGCTCGAGTTCTTCGGTGTCGCGGTCCCAAACGACGATGTCGGCCGGTTTGATGTCCGCTTCAAGGAGACGTTCGCAGACGGCGGTAACGAGTTCGACATTTGTCGAGATGCCGCGGCCGCCGAGGGTGTTCACTTTGAGGCCGACGGTCGAGCCGGGACGGACGATATGACGCCATGCGGCGACGCGATCTTCGGAGGAAACTTCAGCTGGACGGCCATGGCCGAAGAGGCTCAGCATCGCGTGGTCGAGAAGGGCCTCAAGACGGCGCGAATCGAGGGCAGAGCTTGAGCCGCGGAGCAGGGGATCGGCGGCAACCACGACGCGGGAAATCGCGGCGGACGAAGACAGCTGAACGGGCAAGCGCTGGCTGGCGCCGGCGCCAAAAGCCACGGCGCCGGTGAGGCACTGCGTAAGAAAGCTCCGCCGATTGGTGCCGCGAAGGTCGCTCATAAGAATGCCCTGACGGTTCCTGATCCGGGAGTCTGGACCTGCCGCGAGGATCGGTCCGGGGAATGTTGAGGCTTGGGCGGTTCAGGAAAAACTGCTCAAACTACAGGATTTAACCCCAAGGCGGATCCTCGGCGACTAACGAGACACCGCCATTCCTTATGGCTAACGCGGTGGGCGAGCGATTGCAGTGACGAGCAGCACGGATGACTGCTCAGGACCGCTGGTCAGGCAGCCCGAGGGCGCGGCACAGTTGTGCTGTGGTAGAGTCATTTTCGCTGGAGGTCCCCAGCACTGGATGGACAGGATGGCACTTTCCCCAGCCGATCGCCATCTCCGCGAGGCGGCTTATGCCGTTGGATGGAACCGTCGTGAGTTTCTGCGGTCGGCGGCGGGCTTAGCCACGACATCCGCTGTTTTCAGTTTTGCACCGTATCGTGCACTGGCGGCGCCGCGGAAGAAAAGAAAGACTGTGGTGGTAACGTTCGGCGGTGGCGCTCGTGATGAGGAGACCTTTTCGCCCGAGGGCCAGGAAAACATACCCAACCTTCTCAACACACTTGCGCCCCAATCCACGTTCTATTCGCAAGTGGTGAATCACGGCATATTGGGGCACTACGTCGCAACGGCGAGCCTCGCGACCGGCATCTACGAGACCTTCGACAATTTTGCCGCGGTCCCACCGCACCACCCGACGGTCTTCGAATATTTCCGCAAAGGTCTGGCCCGCCCGGCAAGGGACGCCTGGGTGATTGCGCCCAGCAACGGATTCAATCGCATCGGGGAGAGTGATTCGCGCGGCTACGGCGAGGGCCTTGGCGCGGGAGTGATTTTGCCGAAGCACCTGCTGCGGGCTGCATTTCCGGGAGCAAGCGACGCTGACTACGGCCACCTGCTGCGCGACAACTACGAAGATCCCTTCTATGCGCCTGCGCTGGCAGGCAATGAAACGGAACTGCAGCAGCTCGAGGAAGTTTTGCAGATTTCAGTGGGCGACTTCAAAAAACAAGCGCTCACGCTGAGCAGCCCGGATGAGCTCTCAGTGTATGTAGCGCGAGAGCTGATGCGGCGAGTTTCGCCCAGCCTGCTATGGATCACGCTGCACGATATGGATGTCGCACACGCCGGCGCGTATTCGCTGTATATCGAGGGCATCCGGCGCACGGACCGGCTATGCCTGGAGATCTGGAACGCGATCCAGGCCGATCCCGAATACGCGGGCAACACGACGCTGTTCATGCTGCCGGATTTCGGACGCGACTCCGATGAAGATGCCGGCGGCAATGGCTTTCAGCATCACCGCACGGGCGACGCGCTTTCGCGCACGACGTGGATGATGGTCCTGGGGCCGGGCATTCGAGAAGGGACGGTGGTTCACGATGCGGTCGACTCACTGGACCTGGTGCCAACCATGGGCGCATTGCTGGGCTTCCCCACGCCGCTTGCGCAGGGAAAGCCGCTGAGCGAGGTTTCGTAGTGCTGCCGTCCCAGCTCACGTCCGAGTCGTTCGTTCGTTATCCGCCCAAGGCGCGCTCAATTGCCATTGAGAATCTGGCGTTGCTACGAGAACTTCCAACGATCTTAGCGGCGCTGGTGCTGCGTGAGCTGAATGGGTACGACTGGCGGTTCCCGACAGAGCAGCGCATGCTCGACGATCAGTTCGCCTACCTGCGCTCGCTGCCGGCGGCACAAAGGGACGAGGATCTGAAGGGATTCCAAGCCGTACAACTGTCTGGCGGGATGGAACGGATTAATTGGGTCGCTTCTCCCCAGTCATTTCTTGACGCTCTTACCGCGCAACTCTGGTCGACGCATCAGATCGGAATGTTTCACGACGCGGCAGGCCGCTACGTCGATGCCTGGCGAAAGGCGATGCCGGAGCCGCCGCCGGCCCTTCAGCGTTTTTGTGTGGTGGTGCTGGACAAGAGCCTGAACAGTGAGGGTGCGGCTCTCTTTCGCAAGCTGCGCCCGCATGGAGTATTTTTTCCGTCGGTTGATTCGACAGAGGCATGGGCGGACGCACTGGCGTTCGCAAACTCTCGCGCGGCCGGGCACCCGATTGATTACGGACATTGGTATATCGATGGCGGCTTGGCAGATGCGCTCGCCGACAGCAGGCTCAAGCGCGTTTCCTGGACAGAGCTCGAACCGGTGAGAACAAATGTTCTGGCGCGAATACGGAAAGTGGTTGACAGCGGTCATGGCGGTCCAGAAGAGGTAGAGACGCTGATGGGTGAGACGACACCCAACGACCTTGGATTTGCAGCCTCGCAGCGAGATGAAGTTCTGGCTCGATTCCAGGTCAGCGTGCTGACCGAGGGATCGGGAGCGCAGGTGTTCAGCACGACATTCGTGCAGTGGGCCGCTCGCGAGGCACTGCGGCGCGCGCAGCCCTGTACGCTGCTGATGCGGTACCGGCCGCGCCAGAGGCAGAGGCCGATGAACGAACTGATTGCCGGAACCGGCGAAGGCAATGTGGCGGATCCAGCGGGCTCACTGGTGGATGCCGATATGGGTGCGTTTTATACGTGGATTAACCAGCAACGGCTAACGGGGGCCGAGCAATCTGCGTTTGTGGTTTGGAGCGAGGCGCACAACCAGGCGATTGCGATTGGACCTGGAATGCCAAAATCCACCACATCCAGCAGTGTCCCGACAATGAAACAGCTACTAAGTTATTTTGTTTAGAGAAGTGGCGCCGACCTCACGAAAAGGGCGGCACGGCGCGGGAAGTCAGACACAGCCTGGACAGATCCAACATTCCATTTCATCCCTCCGTAGCCGTCTCGGAACGGTAACCGGTGTAACCCGCGAGGAACGGGGATGTAAACCGATCTGCTGATACAACGTCCACCCCTAAGTATCTGCGCTGAATTTGACAAAGGGAGCCGCTTCGCACGTCAAGCTGAAAGACAGATCATTCCATGAGAAAACTATTGCTCACTATTCCTATTCTTTTCATCGCTGTGGGGGCAATGCTGCTGTTTGAGCAACGCGCCTACGCGTACGCCGATCCAGGTTCCGGACTATTGGCAATTCAGGCGGCAGGGTCGGCGCTTATTGCCACAGGGTGGTATTTGCGGCGGAAGATCTATGGAATATTGCGCCGCGTTTCCCCCACCAAGGATCAGCCCGAAGAGCATCGCGCGGTCAGGGAAGACGAGAGTTCGGCCGCCCTGTGAGCAGCCCGGCCGGTCTTCCAGATCGAGATTCTATAAAGTTGTCGGGTACCGAAGAGCTTACGGGGGATAGTGCCCTGGAATTGACCTTTCGCGATCCGGCAGGCCAACTGCAGTTGACCCAAACCCATCCGCTGCGGCGGATTCGTCCTGCGGCGGTGGATGAGACGCTGGCCTTTCTTGCATCTCCTTTGCGCGCGTCCCTCGAACGTAACGGCGATCTGGTGGCAACCGAGATTGCGGAATCGCCAACCCAATCGTCAATCAATCCCCAACCGAGCGATGCAGGAGAAGGCCGGGAACTATGGATTCGCCATCCGCGGATTGATCCCATTTCTTACCCGTGGGAGTGGACAACCGGGCAGTGGCGTGCCGCCGCGGAACTTACGCTGCGCATCGCCGGCCAGGCCATCGACGCAGGTTGGATGCTCAAGGACGCAACTCCACTGAACATTCTGTTCGTGGGCGCGCGTCCGATTCTTGTGGATGTTCTTTCGCTGGAGCGGCGAGACCCGCACTACACCGTTTGGCTCGCCTATGGACAATTTGTGAGGACATTTCTGCTTCCATTGGTTGCGGAGAAACTGCTGAGCTGGCCTTTGCAGGCCACCTTGTTTGCGCGAGACGGGTATGAGCCACAGACGCTCTATCAAGCGCTGCGTCCCTGGCAGCGCCTGCGTCCAGATCTGCTCGACGTGGTCATGCTGGCAACGCTTTTCGATGGCTCCAAGGGGGAAAAACAGAAGCCCCAGCGTTCGCCGTCTCCTACTGACCCTGAGTTGGCAACGCATATTCTGCACAAGCGCATCGCTCGCCTGGGCAAGCAGATTCGTCGTGCCGCGAGGCCAGCAAGCCCGAGCCAGTGGAGCGAATACCAGCAGTCTGCGAGCCACTATCGCGCCGCCGACACAGAGGCCAAGCAGCGGTTTGTGAAAAGCGTGCTGGAGCGATGCCGCCCCGCGCGAGTTCTCGATATCGGCGCTAATACGGGGACGTATTCGCTGCTGGCTGCCAAGGCGGGCGCGCAAGTAGTGGCCCTGGACAGCGATGCCGCGGCGATCGAGACACTATGGCGATTGGCGGCGGAGAAAAGCCTGCCAGTGACCGCTCTGGTGGCCAACATCGCCCGCCCCACTCCTGCCGCCGGCTGGAGAAATCGCGAACAGCTTTCGCTGCTGGACCGTCTCGACGGCCAGTTCGATCTGGTGCTGATGCTGGCCGTGATTCATCACCTGATTCTGCGCGAGCAATTACCGCTGGCGCACATCGGCGAACTGTGTGCATCGCTCACGCGCCGCTGGCTGGTGCTGGAGTGGGTGCCACCGTCCGATCCCATGTACCAGGAATGGCTTCGCGGTCGCGACCACCTCTATGGGCAATTTTCAGAAGAGGACCTGAAGCGGGCATTCGCTCCGTTCTTCCATGTGGCTGATCGGACGGTATTGGGCAATGAACGCGTTCTGCTGCTTTTCGAGCGCAGCGGCGGGGCAGCGGCGAAAAGAGAATAGCAGCCGGTATCCATCGGTTGTGATTGGATTGGTGGACGCGGAAGGAATCGAACCTTCAACCTGTCGGTTAAGAGCCGCGGCTTCGCGGTAATACGTCCATTTGCTATCAGATACCATCATGTGCGTTCTAGTCAGTGTTTATAGGGCTTCCAGCGCAGTTTTTCGGGAAGTCGAGTTCTACCAATTACTGCTGCTTTTCATCCAGGGTATCTACAAAAGTGACAGTCCTCGCGGCCCAAGACCGGCAACTATTGCGCTCGTCGATGCCCGCCGAGAGCCTTTAAGACGCCCCGCTGTGGCCTAGGTGAGGATCGGCCTTTCTCGGTCCTGACCGTGACCGTTTAGCTGATCGTTGATTGATTCTGGCGAATCAGGGCGCTGGCACTCTCCCATGCCACTCCATTGCGGTCGCGGTTCACGGCGCTGTTTACGTATGAGTAATTGACGGATTAGCGTCCGACTAGACGACGATCCAGGCGCTACTCCATTCCCGGACACTGCGGCATTTAGGGGGCTCATCCCCGAAGCTCTACTTTTGCACTAACCAATCCGGAGTCCGCCACGGCAACTAGCGTTCCATCGACTCCCCGTCTCGTGATCGCCATAGCCCGCATGCCAAAAAAGTCGCATGGGCAACCTCAGAACTGACATGCTACTGGACTTGCTATATTGGCCAGCCAGTACCAGTCTACCCGAGAAAGGTTTCCGTCGGGATCGGTGCCGAAGAACTGTGAAAAGGTCTGCGACGGGCCAGGCTGCCATCAAGGCCGATTGGAGAAGTGTTTGGGCTCAGCCGAAGTGGCTGCCGGGCCTGGTTTGTGACGTTCACAGTCCGGAGATGCTTGTGGTGCTGTAACAGATTACCCGAATCCGAACATCTTGGGCTTCGACGAGATAGGGTGTCGGTTTCGCTGTCGCAAAAACGCAACAAACCAGGTGTCGAGCAGCGCGGAGCCGGAGATACTCGTGTGCCGTTGAAGCTGGCCGTCTAAATACCAGTCCTTGGAGCCAGCAAACACCAACTGAACCAGGTACCGGCAATAAAA
>CAWJDG010000064.1:0-4904 GCA_963841365.1 uncultured Acidobacteriaceae bacterium | reverse complement strand
AGGGGATTCCGCGCGCGTTGTCGGTCCACCAGATCTTGTTCGCCGGATCTCGTTCACTTTCTTTCCCACCGTGTAGAAGTCGTCCCAAGTCTTGATGAGCTTGGACAGGCGATCCGGGTCAGATGGCACGCCGGCCTTGTCCAGCAGGTCCCGTCGGTAGAACACGCCCGCGGGCCCGATGTCCCACGGGAACGCGAACAGCGCGCCGTCCGGGGCCGTTGCGAGGTCCCACTTGTAGCCGACAAAGTCGTTCTTATACGTGCCTGGCGTTGTAAGGGGCCTTGCGAAGGTCCACGAACCCTCCATGCAGGGCGTACATTCCGATGTCATTGATCTCGATCAAAACCACGTCCGGCCCGCCGGTCCCTGCCGCCAGCGCGGCAAGAAGCGCGTCCCGGGTTCCCGCTGCCATGCCCGGCTTGATTTCCCACGTGACCTGGATCCCGGGATACTTCTGGTTGAAGCCCGCGATGATCGACTCGAATGCCTTGTCCGCGGACGGCCAGGCCCACACGGTGATCGCCGCCTTGAGGCTTGCGGCCGTATCAGCCGCCCCGACGGTCCCCGCGTTCATACGGCGATTACAATCACCGCCACGAGCAGGAACTTCATTTTCCTCATTGTGCTCCTCCTTACGGAAAAACGTTCTATGTGCCAGGCCCCAAACGGGGCCGTACATCCAGAACCGATGAGCGCTCAACAAGGGCCGGCTCGATCGTGATCGTGCCGGTGTATTTCAGGGCGGGAAACGCGGCGTGGTCGGCGAGGATCTGGGCGGCCGTCTCCCCGATGAACGCCCCCGGGTGGTTAAGAACCTAGTCTACAAGGACGGTCATCGCCAGCTCGCGCATGTTGCGGTCATACAGGATGCCGCGCCGCGCGGCTACCTCAAAGGTGCGCTCCTGCTGCTTTGCTGCGCGCTCGACGAAGTCCTGATGGCGCACGATCTGAAGCCAGAAGAGGCGCCCGGAGATAGTGCAGGCCCAAATGAGGAAGATGAGGCAGATGAGCCAGAAGCGCGACCGCATGAGAGGGACGACGCGCGGGGTGGTACTGCGAGTGCGGATGGCCTGAACGGATGGCGTCGACATAGCTTTAAGAGCCCGTTGCGGCACGACTGAGAGGCTGCGGAAGAAGACAGAATCGCGGGAGAATCTCCGGCAGCAATTTCTTCCGGGCCTGAAGGCCTCGCAAATTCCGACGCCTTACGCAGGGGTTGAAATCCCCGCCTCCCTCCGCCTCGAATTTTCCCTGGCCCGTGAAGTCTTGCCTTGATACAAAGCTAACGCATCGATGGAGACTTTCCGCGGCCTTTAAAGTCGTGCCTTTTCAAAACCCGTCTACGCAGCCAGCTTTTGAAGCCAAAGACTGCTTATTGCGCCGCGGGCGCCTGAGTTGCGACTTGAGCCAGCGTGGGAGTTCCGGAATCGGGGCGGTCGCTGGGATAGACGACCTGGCCGGGTTGCGGCTCTACAAGGCCAAACTGGTGGGCCATTTGATCGATGCGGCCGGGCTGCGTGAGTTCAGCCTCTCCGAGGCGGAGCTGGCGGTTTTCTTCGCGCAACTGGTCGAGGGTCTGCTTTTCGCTCTCGACGCGGTAGCTGCTTTCGATGGCAGAGAAGTGCTGCAGGCCGTAGACCATGATGAGCAGAAAGAGCGCGGCGACGGCGGCGGAGAAGACGCGCATTTCACGCACGCGAACAGGGTCAGAGGCCTTGACCAGGCGGGTGTTGTCAAAATGCCGAGTAAAGTAGAACTCCGGAGTGCGCACGCGACGACGGCGCTGCTCCTGCTGGGCCATCAGCTCTGCATTGCGCTCAGCGATCCGCGCGCCCCAACTGCGGCCGGTCTCAAAATAGGTTGTTGCACATGCCGCCATACTTGCTCTCCTTCGTCGAACAGGGAATAGGGATTAGGGAATAGGATTAGAAAAGCCCGAATCATTTCATTCGGCGGCTTGACGAGATGCCTGTTCCCGAGTTCCTAGTTCCTGCTGCCTGCCCTTCTGTTCTTTCTGCTGCCCTTAACTTTGCGCTGCGTGAGCGCGGGTTACGGTTGAGCTCTTCTTCGCCGGCAGTCACGGGCTTTCTGGTTAAAATGTTCCAGATCCCCTGCTGCGCGCCTTCCCGGAAACTGTCTTTCGCGATGCGATCTTCTAAAGAATGAAAACTGATAACAACGAGCCGTGCGGAGGGCTTAAGCAATTTGGGTGCGGCCTCAAACAAAGCCCGGATTTCGTCCAATTCCTGATTCACAAAAATTCGCAGTGCCTGAAAGGTCCTGGTTGCCGGGTGAATCTGTCCGAATTTCATTGGCGGGACGGCTGAGGCTACGATCCGGGCTAACTGCGCCGTTGATGTAACCGGCCGCCCCCGCACAATGGCTCTGGCGACTGTCCGCGACCTCCTTTCCTCACCGTATTCGTAAATGAGATTTGCCAGCTCGCGCTCGCGCATCTCATTCACCACTTGTCCGGCGGTTGGTCCCGAGCGCGTATCCATACGCATGTCTACGGGCCCGTCCGCCTGAAAACTAAATCCTCTGCCCGCCTGATCGAACTGCAGGCTGCTTACGCCGAAGTCGGCCAGAATGCCATCGACCGAGGCCGGCTTAACGTGTTCTGCGACCCAGCTGAAGGCCTTGCCGACGATCTCGACCTGCGGCATCTGGCTACCCAGCTCTTCCTGAACCCGGGCCAGCCTGGCTTTTGCCAGTTCGAGCGCCTCGGGATCACGATCAAATCCAATCAAGCGCCCTGCAGGTCCCAATTGCCGGACTATGCCCTCGGCATGGCCCGCAAGGCCCAGCGTGCAGTCAACGTATGTTCCACCCGGCCGCACGCCGAGAAAATCCAAAGCTTCATGAAAAAGAACCGGCACATGGCGTACTTGCGGCTGCGTCATGCGATCCCCCCTGAGGGGATTACGTTGCACTCCTGCGGCTCAAGATGGCCGCCACTGCCTTGCGATCGTCCGGGGACAGGGCACTGGCGGGCAGAGATTGCTCGAGCAGCGTGAGATTGTGCACATCAAGGTGGTTCAGTTTGCCCACTACGGCTACTTCGGCATCGAGCTTGGCCGTGCCGCGAAGAATCTGCGGCAAAAGCACGCGTGTCTGGTTGTCCATCTCCACCTGCTGACCGTAGTAGCTGGTCAGGTTCAAATACTTGGCCACGGCGTCGTCCATGGTGCTGGACTCGGAGAGGAGGGTCTCCTGCTTTTCCCATTCGGGCAAAGGCCAGATCTCGGCGCTATTGCCATCTGTAGAGGTGATGTAGAACTGGGTGACGTTCTGAGCGTCGAGCAACTGCTTGAAAGCAGCCGGAAGCTTGAGCCGTCCCTTCTCATCGACCTTTGCCAGATGGTTGCCGCGAAACATCTGCTTGCCTCTTTCCACTCCGCAGCCGGTTGCTTATCTGGACTGCGGTCCAATCCCCATGCCACACGAGCCCATTCCGGGTTAGCCAAGCTGGTTCCCGAGCCGGTTCGGCACACGGAATCACCTTGCCAAGAGGGAAACCGGAGTAAACTAGGTATGAAAGCAGCTTGAGTGTTCCAATTGACTCCACTCAGCTCCAGAATTTCCCACTTCGGTCGATATTAACCCTGAATAGTCTCTCCGCCAAGGAAAAAAACGGTGGAAAGCGCAGAAAAAGCAGGCTCTTTAGGGGAACGCCGACTAATAGTTAAATCTTTCTAAGCCACCACAAGATGTTGTGTTTACTGCTTTGAGTCCTGGGCTAGACAGGGATTGCGAGACGTGGTAGGTGAACAAAAGGCGAAAATAGAGTGAGCTTGGGGAGAAGCGGACAGTAAAGGGATCAAGAAATGACCGACGAATCGGTCCAACTCCCGAAGTGGCCTTCAACGGCGTCGGGCAGGGGCTGAAGCTCCACTCATTTTGCGACTTTGCGGCCCGACTGAAGTCGTGCCCTTGTTACAGAGCGTGGCGCTGGCATTTGTTCAGCAAGCGTTCAAGTCGCGCCGTTGTTACAAAACAGATTATTGAAACACGCTCTGGTCCCCATGAAGCGGGCGCAGGCTGTTGTCATTTGCTGGATATTGAAGGGCGGTTGGCAGCGTAGCTAATCAGCGCAGTGAAGCGGGGATCTCCGCGCAGGGGCTTGAGGTCGGGGTCGTCAGGCATGGCCTTAATGACCCAGCCGGCGAGGCCGTGATCGACGGCGTCGCGGAGGATGCGGAGGGCATCATCGCGAAGGCCTTCGCGAAGCTTGAGGCAGGCGAGGTTGTAGGTGCTGAGCGCGGTGGCGGGATTGTTGAGGCCGATGGCGCGCACCTGGCCAGCGTGGGCCTGTATGAGGAGCTGCTCGGCTCGCGCGTAATTGCCGCGGCGGGTGAGGATTTCGGCGAGATTGCTCATGGCGGAGAATGTGAGTGGATGATCGGGGCCGAGGAGGCGGGTGCGGGCGGAGAGGACCTGTTCAGCGAACGCCTGCGCTTCTTCGAGCTTGCCTTCGTCAGTAAGAACGGCGGCGAGCGTATTCATGGTGCGAACGGTTTCAGGATGGTCGGGGCCGAGGATGCGGCGTTTGATGGCGAGGGTTTCGCGGTCCATGGCTTCGGCTTCAGCGAAACGGCCTTCGCGATAGAGGATGATGCCGAGATTCTCGGAAGCCATCAAGGCGTGCGGCGAGTCGTTGCCCTCAGTGCGGCGGAAAATGGCGAGTTGCTCGCGGTCGAGGCTCTCGGCATCAGACCATTTGCCTTCGCCTTGGAACGCGAGACCGAGGTGGTTCATGGCGGAGAGGGTTTCAGTGTTGGAGTCACCCAATGTGCGACGGCGCGTGTCGAGAACCTGGCGCTCGAGGGTTTCGGCTTCGGCGGCGCGGCCTTCTTCCATGAGGACGACGCCGAGGTAGCTCATCACTGCGAGTGTGTCAGGAT
>CAWJDG010000063.1:0-5170 GCA_963841365.1 uncultured Acidobacteriaceae bacterium | reverse complement strand
ATGTATTGCTGTCCGTAGCCAACCCATCTGAAATCAGCGGCTTAGTTGTGGCAGATACCTGGCTATTAAACTGTGATAGGTACGCGCCCGATGGGCTCAGAGTCAACCGGGACAACGTCTTCCTCGTCCAACAGCCGGGAGGAGGAACTCGCACGCTGCTCACAGCAATGGACTTTACACACGCGTTTACATGCGGAGGGGAGATCAACCGGCGGCTTGGTTTCATCGAGAGGGTCCAAGACGCGCGGGTCTATGGTCTCTTCCCGGAATTCAGGGAATTCCTTGATCGGGACGAGGTGAGACGACTGTCAGTCCGCTTAGGTCAGTTCTCTCGGGAGACAGCCGATGGAATCATCAATGCGGTTCCCGGAGAGTGGCAGATTGATCGGCAGGGCCGCTCCGCGTGGGCTACCATGATCACGAACCGCGCGCACTTTATTGCGGAAAGAGTCGAGCAAATACTTTGGCCACAGTTGGAATTGGAAGGAGAAACCGAATGAAGCATCAAGGAAGCTACTACTACTCCCTAATCCAGTTCTGCCCCGACCTCTCTCGCTTGGAGGGCGTCAATATTGGGTTGGCGCTATACTCGCTCGGCGAAAAGCGAGTAGTGGTCCAGATCACTCGCGACAACCATAGGATTCGCAAGTTCTTCGGGAACCAAGATTGGCGGCTAGTCGACCGAGGGAAAGCCTCAATTGAGCATCAGCTCACATCTCAGCAGTTTCTGAACGTCGAGGAGTTCGAGGCCTACATTTCGAAGAGAGCGAACTTCATTCAATTGTCCGCGCCACGCCCTGTACAAACTACTGACATCCGAGCGAGCGTCAAGGAGCTCTACGAGCGACTAGTCGGTCGCGACCATGTGGAACGGAAAGGGCGAATCAACGGCTACCTGACCAAGAAGCTGGCAGAGGCTGGCGTCATGGACATGGTCGAAAAATCCGTGAACGTCGAAATTTCGGAGGTCAATAAGTCGATTCGCGTACCCTACGGCTACCAAAATGGGCGCTTCAACCTGATTTCCCCGGTACAATTCGACGCTGATCCGGATGTGATCTTTGAAAAAACCGGAAAGAGCGCGATCGAGGGCCAACTCCTATACAGCAAGCGGGATCCCTCATTCGGCGAAATGCGCCTCGTGGTGGTGGCCGGCTTTGACTCGCGGGTTGAGATGTCGACGCAGGAATTTATAAGGAAAACTCTGTACGATCACAATGTCGCGCTCTACTCGTTTGAGAATCTGAACCTATTGGTCGATGACATCCGCCTTGCCGCGGCCGCACACCCGCGGCAAGGCTCTCAAAAGGTCGCAGCCGATACCGACGAGTGATTTCCAATCAGCGAGGCCCTGAGTGCCCGGATGCGGGGAACCAGACCCCGCAGTTAGCTGGTGCCCGTGCCGACCGGGCGAGGGCCCGATCACAGCGAGTCACAAGTCTCTTTCCCTTTCCCTATCCCGCGGTATAGCCTTGAGCCCGCTCTCCTTGGCCCAAGCTGAGCCTCACGGGCCAGGCAATCTCAACCGTCAAACATTCCCCGAGGAGGAGAAATCATGAAAGTTATGGTGGTGTGGAAGACTGTCCCCGGTAAGTACAAGACTGCGCTTGAACAGTTCTTGAAATCAGGCGGTCCAGTGCCGGCCGGAGCCAAGACATTAGGCCGCTGGCACGTTCCGGGGTCAATTCTCGGCTGGCATCTCATCGAAGCGAAAGACCTGACCGGTGTTGCCCAGCACGCGGCCGAATGGGCAGACGTTCTGGAGCTTGAAATCTATCCGGTCATCGAGGACGCTGAAGCTGGAGCCGCTGCGAAGAAGGTGTACGGCAAATAGCCCGCTGCCTGCGTGCCCCACCCTGGCTATGCGAGGGTGGGGGCGTACGCTCAATAGCCCCGCAAGTATCCCGACTTGCTGACCCGCTGTCTCACCCAAGGGGTGCACCCCGCATAAATGTCAACCCCGTCGCCCTCACCGCCCCACCCCATCCCACTCATCCCAAAACACTTCCATCCGCTACCCCAATTGCAGGTTATTTCCGCCGATTCGCTAGACTTATATCAGTAATCGACAGATTGTTCTCAATAAGGATGGGCGGATCGGGCCTATGTTCCCGGGTCGCTTCCGCTTTTTCCGGCAAAAATGAGGAATGACAGGCGAATTTGCCTTGTTTTTGGTGCAAAAACCCCCGTAAGCCCTTTAGATTGGGAACTTACGGTCTAACCCCTCTGGAATCAGCGGGTTACAAACAGAGATCAAAGGCACAACTGATTGTTAACAAAGCACTTACCCCCAAAAAGGGAGGGGGGGCACCCCTAGGGGAGGGGGTATGGATCTTGGTAAGGATCGGTCGGATCTGGCACGTCGGCATACGGTGCCCCGGCCCGGCGCGCGAAGAATGTGCCGGCAGGCGCTTACCCAACGACTGGATCGCCCTCATCATGCGGTCCAGCTTGTTGCCGCCGCCCCGTTCCTCCCCGGCTCCATGCGATCCGGCTCCGGCTGTCTGCGCGCCGCCACCGCAACCAACTTCGCCGTGTCCCGGTTTGCACCCGGATCCTTCGCCACCTCGCGCCACGCATCGCGCACATTCCTCACGCAAACGATGGCATGTTTGAACTTTGCCCTCGAAGCGGACTGCGACGCCTGCAGAATCTGCGCGAAGATGGATGCGTAAAACTCGCTGAGGGACTGCGCAGGCCGTCCACCCACATCCATGCGCAGCCGCGCCTGCAAATGAATGATGATGTCGAGCGCGCGCTTCACCGCCGCCCGGCGCCCCTCCGCATCGTCACGCTCCACCGCGGCCATGGCCGCATAAAGAAAGCGAATGATGCCGTCGTAAAGCGCCACGACAAGATCGACGGCCGATGCGCCTTCCAGCGCGTGTTCCCTGTAATCTCCCATCAACAGCTCCTTAGCCGTTCGAATTCTGGTTGTAGCCCGTAATCGCAGCGTAAAGCTCATTCATGCCCTGCAATTGCGTTGGCAGCTCCTGCATGATCTCGTTGGCCTGGTTCAACTCCGCCGTCAGCTTTGTCTTCTGCGTCGCAATCAGGCTGTCTTCTTTTGAGACTTCCGCATTCAGCGTGCTTTCGATGTTGCTGTTGGCGGTTTGGGCGAGCTTCAGAATGCCTGTCGAAGAGCTGGTGCCCGCATTGTTCAGGATGTTGTTAAACGTTTGCCCCCAGCTATCCGTGTTCTGGAAGAAGCCCACCACACCTGCGAAGTCGGTGTTCAGCAGGGAATCGAGCGCGCTGGCATCGAAGGTGAGCGAGCCGTCATTGTTCACACTGATCCCGAGCGACGTGAGGTTGTTGATGTCGGAGGAAGAAGTGTAGTGCAAAGCTGCACTGGTTGCCTGGCTGGTGTCGTACAGGTTCGATGTCACACTCATCGCACCGTTCGTTCCTACGGACTGATTGATCAGGGTGAGCGAGGACTCTCCGTTGCTGGACACGACGGCTGCCTTCACTCCGAGGCCCGGAATCACCAGGCTGGAACCCACTGTGAGCGCGCCGCCGCTCAGGGACGCCGAGCTGAGCGAAAGCGTCGACGTGCCGTCGCCGTTGTCTACAACCGAAGCCGTCGCACCCAGAGCGGCTGAATTGTCAGCGTCGTTGATGTAGTTGGCGATGTCGGAAAGAGTCGTGCCGCCTTCAGCCGAGTTCACATCGTCGAGCGATACCGTCTGCATCGCGCCTGTGCCCACCTGGACCGTGAAACTGCCGGCCAGTTCGGGCGCCGCACCGGTCAGCACCGATGTGTTGCTCACGGTGATGGCGCCGCTGTCGCCACTCAAGTCGCCCGAATAGGTAACCGGCGTGTTGGCGGCGGCAGCGTTGATCGCGGCCGCGAGTCCGTCGAGCGTGTTGTAGCCACTGCCGGACCCGGTATAAAGAGTACCGTCGCCCGAGGTGCCCGGCCCAATCTGGAATGTCGCTTTTGTCCCGTTGCCCAGGCTGACCGTCATCGATCCGGAGAGCGCCGCACCGCCATTGGTCGTTACTGAGTCCAGATAACCGTTGGGGCTCGTTGTATTCAAACCACCGAACAGCTGCTGCTGCAGCAGCGACAGCGTGGGTGACCCAAACAACGGCTCGGCCTTGCCGGTGCTGTCGTTCCCCTCCTGCGTGTTGAGGGCGCTCATCAGCGAGTTGTAATCGGTGACGAACTGGTTGACTGCAGTTTCCACTCCGGAATTGTTGTTGGTGATGACCACCTGCACGGGTTCCAGGCTTCCGTCCGACTGCTGCGGGCTGGCTGAGAGCAATTGGAACGTTACGCCCGGGATCAGGTTGGACACCGTATTGGACGCGCTTGTCAGCGGTACACCGTCGATCTCGAGGTTCGCGTCTTTGCCCGTTACCGTCGAGTTGTAGTTGATCGCCCCGGTC
Organism: uncultured Acidobacteriaceae bacterium; assembly: GCA_963841365.1. Classification (GTDB taxonomy): domain Bacteria; phylum Acidobacteriota; class Terriglobia; order Terriglobales; family Acidobacteriaceae; genus Telmatobacter. Next base: position 775 of record CAWJDG010000063.1, on the reverse strand, counting down.
GTGTTCGATGCGCTCACCAACTTTGCGTCGGTCAGGCTGGACGTAATTGTCATTTGCCCCGCAGCGCCGGAAGTCGTTGAAACCAGGCTCAGCCGCGAACCGGAAGAATCAGTCAACACATTAGCGGTAACGCCAATCCCGGATGAGTCGATCGCAGCAGCCAAGCCGCTGAGTGTTTGGTTTGACGAGGTAAGGTCGGAGATTTTGTATGTCTGCGAATTCCCGTTCACTTTGATCGTGACGGAGCCGGCCAGCGTGTCAGAGGAACTGGAAACCTCGTCCAGGTAGCCGCTTGATGTCTGGGCCAGATTCTCGACCACGATCGAATGCGTGCCGGACGTTGCCGCGGAAGTCGCTGAGCTCAATTCGAGAACATTGGTGTCGGAACTCGAACCCTCTTTTTGCGCCAGAACACCCTGAAAATCGGTAAGAGAATTCATGTCGGTAGAGAGGCTCGAAACCAGGGTTCCCAGGTTGGAGATGACCGTGTCCTGGCTCTGCAAGGCGGTCAACTGGTTTTTCCAGGGCGTCTCGACGTTCTGGAGATTGCCAACGATTTCGGCCACGGTGGAGCTTACGTCGAATCCAGCGCCGCTTGTAGGTGACCCGAAGCTCAGCCCGACTGTGCCCATCCAACCCCCCAGCGAAAACCCATGCAGCTTGTGATCCAACCGGCCTGCGCGCCAGATTGGAGAAATCACAGGACCGCACGCCGATTCTGCCCAAGCAAAGAGGGGCGCTCAGTAAACGCCCCTCCTTGGTTATCGGCATTGCT
>CAWJDG010000062.1:0-52176 GCA_963841365.1 uncultured Acidobacteriaceae bacterium | reverse complement strand
TCCCTATGTGATGGCGAATTGAGTGTGGGATTGCTACTTCGGCGACTTGTTTCCCCGTCGACCAACATCGAGGGCATAGGATGCCAGCGAGCAATCAGAAATAGTAATCGCAAATGTCGTAAAGTCGTTTGAGAATATCTGCACCGCGTTCTCTGGTCTCACCAGATTGACCCTGAAACTATGACCGTTGCCCTTGAGCCAGTGTCCTTCCCAGTCGTCAGTACCGTATTCCCACTGCTCGATCAGACACATCCCCGCCGCCGACCTTAGTGATCTTGCACCCCTGGGCGTACTGACCTCGAATGTAGCCGTAGATCGGCGTGGTGCCATCCACGTGGTTTACGATCCTGCGCCCGTGGTCTTTGCTCTTGCGGCCGTTGCTGTCCGACGCGATCGTTGAGCTAAAGCGGATCGATGTACCATGCCAGGGCCCTCCCGAACAGGCCACGTCATGCCGGCAGATCCAATCTCCGGGAACCGACCAGATCCACCCGGATGTGTCCGGCTGGGCCGCGGTTGCTGGAGTTTGAGGCGCGCTACCGGGCGAGCTCAATGCCGTAGAGATCGAAGTGCTCGTAGCTGCGAGCGCCTTCGAAGAACCAACGGTTTGAGTTTGCACCGATACGATACAGATACAAACAGGCATGAAAAAAAGTGATCGCAGCAGTCTCATGATTTTATGTCGAAGTCGTGCGCTAGTTTCTCATCGATATGCGGTTGCTAGTGGTGATCGGTATCACGGTAAGACAATTCGCGTTAGCGTGTGATTACTCGTTTCCTCTGATCTGGCAGAGACCCTTTCGGAAGCGAGCGGCTTTCGTGTAATCGGGTAGGAAAGGGTTTCGGACTTTCGTAATTGAGACCCCAAAGAAGTTGTATTGATCCGCGACGCGGTGAGATGTAACGCTTAGGAGCAAGAACACTACAACTAGATTAACGTTCTAAGCCTTGGAGCAAGTTATGCAAAGTGCAGAAATCATCGTAACAAGAGTGCTTAGGCACTTTGGACAGAGGCAAAAGGCCAGGCCATTCTCGGATTTCATTGACTTCGAGGGAACGCAAAGGGCGGCGAAAGCGGCTGGTAGATCCATCGGAGAGTTTCTTGAGCGCAGACACCTGGCTGGCGGCAAGACAGCGTTGGAGCAGACGATTGACGGCTTGGCCGCATTGGGCGTCTTCGACGGTGAAATCGATCGCGTGTGTGAGATTGGCCCTGGTTCAGGCCGTTATTTGGAAAGAACCATGACGATTTGCAAGCCCACACGTTACGAGATCTATGAGACCTCTAAGGAGTGGAAAAACTGGCTGGTACAAAAATACGGAATAACTGCGAGAAAAACCAACTCGAGAACACTCACTCAAACAGCATCGGCATCGGTCGACCTGGTGCAGGCTCACAAGGTTTTTCCCGGTCTTCCGTTGCTGACGACGCTCTCCTATTTTCGAGAGATGGCAAGAGTTGTGCGCAATCATGGATGGATCGTTTTCGATGCCATGACTGAGAAATGTTTTGACCCGATCAACCTACAGCAGTGGATTGATGCAAATCCCTGGGACTGGGATTGGTCACCGCGAATGTGCCCCATTCAATATGTGGTTGATATGTTTGCGGGGCTCGGCATCACCCACGTGGGCGGGTTTCTGGTCCCACTCCATCCTGGAGTGACAGAATGTTTGGTGTTTCATAAGGACGCATAAGGTTTAGTCCGCTAACGCAGTACTGCTGGAAATGCGGGGTGTAGAGGCTGAGGTTACGTCGAAAACAGATCCAACAACTTCAGCAGAGTCAATTCCTCTGACTCGATTTCTAGGCATGCTCCGAAATTGAGATGACGGCTGCTTGATTGTGTTTTCAAGGTCCGATTAGGGTGCTGAAGCCCCATCCGGGGAGCTTCTGTCACGGCAGGGGTCGCGGGTTCGAGCCCGGTCGTCCCCGCCAGATTTTCCAAAGAATTGTGTACTCGTAATCGTGCTGAACGAGAACTCGGCTTTAACCGCACTGTGCGCGGAAATTAATCTTTGACCGTTGACATACCCTCGATCAAGTTGATATCACCCAAGAAGCCTATTGGACGCGGAAGACTTGATGCGTCCGTCAACAAGGAGAATCTTCTCGATGTTTACGCCAAAAGGAAAGTTCGCCTGGTACGAGCTGATGACCAGCGATACGAAAGCCGCCGGCAAGTTTTACTCTGACGTTGTCGGCTGGACGACTCACGAGATGCCCAGTCCTGGCGGTCCCTCGTATACCACCTTCAACCTTGATAACGCTGGAATGGCCGGCATGTTGAACATCCCCGGACACGTCGCGTGGATAGGCTACATCGCGGTCGACGATGTCGATGCTCATATCGAAAAGATTGTCGAGGCCGGCGGCAAACTATGGAAACCCGCCACGGACGTACCCGGAATGCTTCGCTTTGCCGTCCTGTCGGACCCGCAAGGTGCTGCCATTGTGGTCTTCACCCCGGACCCGAAAATGCCGTCGCCGAAACGACCCGCACCCCCAACTCCCGGCACTATTGGCTGGCATGAGCTCTACACAACTGACCTCGAAGCAGGGTTCAACTTCTACAACAAGCTCTTTGGCTGGACCAAGGTCACCGATATGGACATGGGGCCCATGGGCGTCTATCGCATCTTCGATGAAGGCGAACACAAGGAGATGGGGGACGGCGGGATGATGACCAAAACGCCGCAAATGCCTGCTTCATGCTGGAACTTCTACTTCAACGTCGATTCGATTAAAGCAGCCATGAAACGCGTTGAATCCGGCGGCGGGAAGGTCGTTAACGGTCCAAATCAGGTGCCAGGAGGAAGCTGGATCGTCCAGGGACAGGACCCTCAAGGAGCCATGTTCTCTCTTGTGAGCAATAAGGAATAAAACATGCGCACGCGCGCTGCTCGCGTTCACTGATTGCTTTCCAATTGCTGAAATGTACGGCTCAGGCTGGTCAAGGCAAGGCCGGCGAGGAAGCTTTGCGCCTGATCAGAGATTTGATCGTGGATGACGGATCTCGACGTATCGGAATGAAGCTTATCGATACGAAGCATGATGAATACAGGATGTGCTCCTATGCCGGAACGCTCATCGCCTTGCGGTTTCAGAAAATGAAAGCGGGATGAAGGAGATCAGGACTTTTCCGGCGACTGCTAGGAGGAGCCATCATCCCGGCGGAAGGATGGCGCCGCGGTTTTGCACAGGGCGAGCGCATTTTGATTACGGCTGTTGCGGGGGGCCTGCCAACGGCGTTTTTACCGGTGCTGCGACCCCAATGAACTGGGTGAGAGAATCGTTTCCAAAGTTCGATACCCAAACACTTCCGCTCGCATCTACGGCAAGGCCATACGGATGAAGCAAAGCGGCGTCGGTTCCGAAGCCGGTGGACGGCGAGGCAAACGCGCCCGGCGTGGCGGTGGATGATGCTGCAAGCTCTGAGATCGAATTACCGAGGTAGTTTGCCACCCAGATGGTGTTTGCGCCGTCCGCAGCAATTGCCTGGGGATGATTGACGCCACCACCCGTGACAGCGTCGAGCTCCAGTGTGCCGCAGGTGTTGACCTCGCTAATGCTGTTGCCGTAGTAGTTGGCGATCCAGACATTCCCACTTTGGTCAGTGGCAATGCCGGACGCGCCATTGCAATCGCAGTTGAAGTTGGTGACTTGCGAGCCATCGGCTGAGATTTTTGTGACGGGAAGAAGGCTTGCCTGGTTGGCTACCCAGGCATTATGCGCGGAATCGACGGCCACGGCAGCCGGAAACGAGAGGAATGTTCCACCCCAGCCGGTAGACGGGGAGAGCGGCGAGCCGGAGCTCGAAAGAAGGGAGACTTTGGAGTCGCCGTAATCGGCAATCCAGATGTTGCCGTTGGGGTCGGCAGCGACCGCGAGGGGGAAGTCGATTCCTCCGCCCGTTAATTCAGGAACCAGCGCCACGCCTGAAGAATTGAGTTCGGTGACGTCACCGAGGCCACTGTTGGGGTTGGTTTGTTCGTTGGCAATCCAAACATTGCCCTGGATGTCGAGCGCCATGCCATAGGACTGGTTGATTCCGCTGCCGGCAATGCCCGATGGAAAGGCTGTTGCTCCGCCTGGCGTGAACTCCGAAACCGTGTTGAAGTAGCTTGATACCCAAACATTGCCCGACGCAGCGACACTCACCGATGCGGGTGAGGCCATGCCCCCACCGGAGATGGTGTTGTGGAGCATCCAGTCAGGAGGCGCTGCGGAAAGAGCCGGAGAGAAAGTGGCAGTACCGGAGGCGAGCGCATAGATTGCAGCGACGTTGTTTGATGGAGCGCGTGCGATATTGAGCGCCGCATCGAGTGTGTTGCTGGGAACGGTTTTGCCGGCAGCGGCGTTGAACAGTATAGAGCAGGAGCTGCCGCCGCTCGAAGCCGTACATGAGGCCAAGGCATTGGCGAGGGAATTCAATTTTCTGGTTGGCACGGCCAGCGTAGAAGGATTTGCGGCACCCGGCGACGTGCCCGTGGCCGGATTGGCGAGGCTGTTAGCGTTGAGGACCGCATTGTCCAATCCGGACGTATTGGTGCAACTGGCGCCCACATTCCCTCCGCTTGACATGAATGAAGCGAGCGCCCAGACAGAAGCGGCTGTTGTGACTTCGTTCAGAACGACACTGCTGCTGGCGCCAATGCTGCCGCAGGGGCCAAGAGCGGTCATTAGCCAACGGGATGAGCTGGTGGGGCCGGTACCGAATTGACCTCCCTCGGCGAGCATGTAAAGCGGTGTTTGCGCGGAGGGGCAGGTGTACCCTGCGGGAATGGTGAAGCTGCCGTTTGCAGCGGTGGTGAGAGGGGTGGCAAGCAGGGCTGTTGGCGCGGAGCCATTGCCCGCGTTTCCGGCAGCGTAAAGCTGAACCGATGCCGCGCTGACGGGCTGCGAGCCGGCAAGAACTTTCCCGGAGAAAGATGCGCCGGCGACCGGCGTTCTGGACGGGCACGAAACAGGCGAACTGGAAACGGTGTCTGGGGTGCAACCGCCTCCCGGCGAGCCGCCAGAGCCGCCGGAGCTGGAAATTGTGCCGCCGCAACCGGCGAATGCTGACAAAGAGATTGAGACGGAAAGGAGAAAGAGAATACGGGGCACGTTCATCATCGTGTTCCAAGATCGGACGACTGAGCCCCAACCCGTACGGATGCAACTCCTGAGACCTTGCACCGGATGTCCACGGGAAACTACGATTTTGGCCTGCGAGACGCCCTCATGCCCACTGCAATTGCGCCGATGGCGCCCACCATGGCCAGCACGACTGTTGGAGACTCAGGTGAATCGACACATCCGCCTTGCGCGCGGAGCGGCAGAACAACCACCACCAACATGAAGGCGAGGAGAAGACCGAAGCGGGGAATCATGAGCATCTCCTTGAATTGATCGCTCTGTTGCCAACGCCAACCCTGCCCTCATCTGGGCCTGTTTCAGGGCAAGTGTACATAGGATACACAGAAAATCCTCCCGAATGCGGATTGGATAGTGTCGTTTGTGGTTACGAATGTGGGATATACGTGAAGGCTCTGTCTGTGGCAGTGCCTCTACCGGGCGGGGCGAATAAAAGGAAAGAAGGCTGCCGATTTCGCTCGAAACCCATGATCGATCAGCGACTACTGCGGCGGGAACCTCGGGCTGCAGGCGCGGTCATTGCCAGACAATGGCTCCTTCGAGCTCCAGATCAATGCGATCAAGAGCTTCTGCGGATATTGTGACGCCGATCGCACCGATGTTGTCCGCGATCTGCTCAGGGCGCGACGCGCCGATGATGGCCGAAACCACCTCGGGTCTGCGCAGCACCCAGGCCAACGCCAATTGCGCCATGGTGAGGCCGAGATCGGCAGCAATCGGCTTGAGGCGAGCGACCGCAGCAAGCAAAGAATCGGAGCGATAATGACGGCCTGCCGTCTCCATGAACAGGTTCATTTTGTTGCTGGCCGCACGGCTATCCAGCGGGGGCGGCTGACCCGGTGCATACTTTCCCGTGAGCACGCCATGCGCAAGTGGGGAAAACGCCAAATTACCGATGCCGTGATGGGTGCATACAGGAAAGACCGCTCCTTCGGGTTTGCGCCAGAGCATAGAGTACTGCGGCTGGCTTGAAGAGAAGGGAACCAGGTTGCCGATGGAGGAGACCGCGGCGGCAGCATCGATCTGCTCCGCAGTCCACTCGCTGAAACCGATGGCGCGCACCTTGCCCGCACGCACAGCCGCATCCAAGGCGGCCATGGTTTCTTCGAGGGGAGTCTCCTTGTCATAACGGTGGCACTGGTAGAGATCGATGGTCTCAACGCCAAGGCGCTCGAGTGAGCGGTTCAACTGCTTTTCGATTTGCGCTGCCGAGAGTCCGTGATCCGGCTCGTCGCCGACGGGGAAATACAACTTGGTCGCGATGAGGTACTTATCGCGCGGATAGCTTTTGAGCGCCTCGCCTAAAACGTGTTCCGCTTCACCGGCTCCGTATTGATTTGCGGTGTCAAAGAGGGTGATGCCGTGGTCGAGCGCCGCATGGATGCAGCGAATTGCCTGCTCGCGCGCGATGCCGCCAGCAATCGTGAGCCAGGTTCCGAAACTCAACTCCGAAACTTGAAGCGGGCTGTTGCCCAGGCGGCGATACTGCATTTTGTCTCTTTCAGCGGAGTGCGATTAGGACGGAACAATGGCAGTTGCGAGCTTGCGGATTTCTATCCGATCGGCTGGACCGTCCCTTTGCCCACCAACTCTTCCACGCGCTCAACCCAGCCACGGTCCGCGGTCACAGTCATGCCTTCAGGCTCAAGGATGACTGCGTACTCGCCCTTCTTTTCAAGATGAAGCATGACTTTGCCGGGGCCGGGCGCAGCGTCGGCCACGCTCTTGAGGCCGGCAAGCATCTCGTCGGTCACGCGATCGAGATTGATGCGGATACGAATGCCGGAGGGCAATTTGACCTGAACCTCCTCGAGTGCCTGGACCTGGCTTATTGCGATTTTCGGCGCAGCATCTTCGTCACCCATCAGCGTTCCTCGCACCAACACCGGCGCTTCAATCTTCAACTGCTGTGCGAGCTTCTCGTAATCACGCGCGAAGCAAATGAGATCGATTTTCCCCGTCGCGTCTTCGAGTGCAGCCTGGGCGTAGAGGCGTTGGTCGCGTCGGCTCTTTTGCACGCGGAGCCCGTGAATGATTCCGGCCACCTGGATTTCGTCGGCCATGTCTTGCTGCGCGCCCCAGCGCCGCTCCGGCGGCTTGCGCTCGAGTGCTTCGGCGGTAGAAATGACGCCCGTCAGATTTCGCAGCTTCTCGGCGTATTTGTCGAGCGGATGTCCGGACACAAAGAACCCGAGCACTTCCTTTTCATTGGCGAGGCGCTCGCTCTCTTCCCAGTCGGCAGCGGGCGGCAGACCGTCAGAGTCGCGTCCCCGGCCTGGTATTTCATCGAAGAGCCCGAACAGGCCGCTCTGGCCTTGCTCGGCATCGCGTTGCGCTTTCTGCGCGCGGTCCATAGCCTTGTCGACAGCCGCTGTGAGTTGCGCACGCCTGCCCAGGGAGTCCAACGCCCCCGCTTTGATGAGCGATTCAATGACGCGCTTATTCATCAAGCGCAGATCGACTTTTTCGCAGAACTCCCAAAAACTCTGAAACTGCCCGCCCACCTCTTTGCGAGCATTCAGAATTGACTCGATCGCATTGCCGCCGACATTCTTTACTGCAGCCAGCCCGAAGCGAATGGCCTCTCCGTGGGGCGTAAACTGCGCGCCGGAGACCTGCACATCAGGCGGCTCCACACGAATGCCCATTTCGCGGCACTCGCCGATATACTTCACTACGCTGTCTGGCTTCGATGTTTCCGATGTGAGCAGCGCAGCCATGAACTCCAGCGGGTAATGCGTCTTCAAATACGCCGTTTGATACGCCACCAGCGCATACGCTGCCGAGTGCGACTTGTTAAATCCGTATTCTGAAAACTTCGCCATCAGCTCAAACAACTCTTCCAACGCCGCCTTCGGATGTCCCAACTGCGCCGCGCCATTCATAAAGCGATCACGCATCTCCGCCATCGCCTTCTGATCCTTTTTCCCCATCGCGCGCCGCAGCAGGTCCGCCTCTCCCAGGCTGAAGCTCGCCAGCACCTGCGCAATCCGCATCACCTGTTCCTGGTAGACAATCACGCCCAGTGAATCCTTCAGAATCGCTTCCAGCTGCGGCAGCAGAAACTCTACCTTGCGGCGTCCCCACTTCCGCTCGATGAAGTCGTCAATCATGCTCATCGGTCCCGGCCGGTAGAGCGCGTTAAGGGCAGTCAACTCTTCCACAGTATCCGGCTTGTAGCGACGCAAAATGTCGCGCATTCCGCTCGACTCAAACTGGAACACGCCCGAGGTGAGCGCCGTGTGAAATACCCGCTTGAACGTCTCAGGATCATCCAGCGGCAAGGTATCGATGTCCAGCTTCTCCCCACGCGTCTGCTCAATCAGCTTGAGGCAGTCGGTAATCACCGTCAGCGTTGCGAGGCCCAGGAAGTCCATCTTCAGGAGGCCCATTTTTTCCACGGACTTCATGTCGTAGGCCGTCACGATTTCGTCATTCTTTGTACGATTCAGCGGCACCAGTTCCGTGAGTGGACGCGGCGCGATGACCACAGCCGAGGCGTGCACGCCTGCTCCGCGCACCAGCCCCTCCAGTTTTTTGGCTGTGTCGATCAGTTCGCGAATCTGCTTGTCGTTGTCATAGGCTTTGCGCAGATCGGGGGACTCTTCGAGTGCCTTGTCGAGCGTCATGCCCACCGTTGCAGGAACCAACTTGGCAATCCGGTCCACATCGCCATAGGGCATGTCGAGCGCACGTCCGCAATCTTTGATAGCCGCCTTTGCAGCCATGGTATTGAACGTGATGATTTGCGCAACCTGCTCGCGTCCGTATTTGCGCGTGACGTAATCGATCACTTCGCCGCGGCGGTTCATGCAGAAGTCCACGTCGATGTCGGGCATAGTGACGCGCTCAGGATTGAGGAAACGCTCGAAGAGCAGCACGTTCTGCAGGGGATCGATGTTGGTGATCTCCATGACGTAGGCCACGAGGGATCCAGTCGCCGATCCACGCCCAGGGCCGACAGGGATGCCGTGATCGCGCGCGTATTTGATGAAATCCCAGACGATGAGGAAATAGCCCGAGTAATTCATCTGCTTGATAATGCCGATCTCGTAATTGAGCCGCGCCTCATACTCTGCAATCGAGGAGCGCAGAACGCCGCGCAGCTCCAATTGCCGCACCGCCGTCTCGAAACGTTTCCGCAATCCCGCGCGGCACACCTCCTCGAAGTAGCTGTCGACAGTGTGACCTTTCGGCACGGCAAACTCAGGAAATGGAGTGTCGACGGGGCGGAGCTTGAAGTCGCAGCGCTCGGCAATCTCCATGGTCCGCTGCAACACATCGGGTGAATCCTTGAAAAGCCGCGCCATCTCGTCGGCGCTCTTGACGAAGAACTGGTCGCTGTCGAACTTGAAACGGTTAGCCTCGTGAATCTTGGCGCCGGTTTGCACGCAGAGCATCACGTCGTGAGCGTGCGAGTCTTCGCCGCACAGGTAGTGCGAGTCATTTGTAGCGACGAGTGGAATCTCGAGCTCTCGCTCGATGCGGTAGAGGTCGTTGCGAATCCTGTTTTCCGGTTCGAGGCCCTGGTCTTGAATCTCAAGGAAGAAATTGCCTCTGCCGAAGATGTCCTGGTACTGCAATGCAGAAGCTACGGCATCTTCGTACTTGCCTGCCACGAGCGCCTCGCACAATTCGCCGCTGAGGCAGCCGGAAAAGCCGATCAGGCCTTTACAGTTTTCGGCGAGATACTTTTTGCTTACCCGCGGCCGCCGGTAGAAACCGTGCAGCGACGCCTCCGACGTGAGCCGGATGAGGTTCTGGTAGCCCTCTTCGTTTTCGGCCAAGACCAGCAGATGGTTGTACTCGTCTTTCGGTGTTTCGGCGCGGTGGTCCTCCGCTTTGCACACGTAAAACTCGCAGCCGAGGATCGGCTTGATGCCCTTTTCCTTTGCTGCATTGAAAAAGTGCACCGCTCCATAGATATTGCCGTGGTCGGTCATGGCGACGGATTTTTGTCCCAGCGCGGCCACGCGATCGACGAGCTTGTACACGTCGCAAGCGCCGTCGAGGAGGGAGTACTCAGTGTGCAGATGGAGGTGGGTGAACTCGGACATGGCTAAATTGATTCTAGCCGCGGGGCGTGAGGCGCGAAGCTTTCAAAGCGGCGGTTGAAATCGAGGGTGATTGAGGAAAAACCCAACATGATCTCAACCGCAGGATTGCCGGGGAAAAGGCTAACGCTGCCCGAACACCGGCAACAAGCAAACCGGGCAGCCAGCGGTGCCCGCGCTCCCCCAAAAGACAGATGCCCCATCCTTGACGCATTCTTCAACGGAAGAACCTGCGGGCAAGGGTGGGACAACGGAGTTTTTCGCCGATTACCGGTTGTGGCGGGGTTGGGGGTGATGATGATGGTGGTGGTGATGGCGGGGGTGTACGACCACCACAACCTGCGCCTGCGTCGCATAGGGAACCGCGAAGCAGAAGATGAGGACCAGTCCAAGCAGAATCTTTTTCACGGTTCAGTATGACGCTCTGCATGTCCATTTACAGAGCAATTCAGACCACGTCGTTTCAGCGTCCATTTCTGGCTGGTGGGTCAGGTCCCGGCGCGGAATCGAGGGTTCCCCGATTCTGGGTTCGGTTATGAGAATCGGTCTCGCTCGCGCATGTGAAGGCCAGGATTTCAACATTTATTTTGTTGCCACGGATTTACGGGCGTCTGGTAAGGTGGCTGCGGAGGATTTCCCGATGAAAAGAAACAAGCTTGTATTGGGCTCCGCACTTGGTTTGAGTCTACTTGCAGGAGGCGTGCTGGTTGCGCTGGGTCAGCCTGGCGAAAACGTGGGACGGCGGCATCCGAACCTGATGGCTGCGCAGCACCTCGTTGACCAAGCCTACCAGAGGATTGCTGACGCGCAGCGCGCCAATGAGTGGGATATGAACGGCCATGCCGCTCGCGCGAAGGATCTCCTCGACCAGGCAAGCAGGGAACTGAAGTTGGCGGCCGAAGCGGCAAACCGCCACGAGCACTGATCCTCAGTCCTCTTGCGAGGATCGCTCGCTTCAGTCAAAAATAATCAGCAGCCACGAGGCTCCCCACGCGTTCTTTGAACGTGGCAGCGCATCTGTCCGTAAGCCCCGGGGCCGTTTCATTTTGACGGACCGTGAGCGATCGTAAACGGGACGAGTGCTAGCCGCTCGTCGCTTCTCCTGAGCAATCCGAGTGACCGCAACGGCACAGCACCTCAGTTCGATTTCCGATCCCTTCACAGTGTGCGCTGCAATACTTCGACCCATCGGAAGGAACGCAGCTGCATGCGGGATTCGCACATTTTTTCGGCTTTGCCATGATGCACCTTCCCTGATCCGTTCAGTGCTCATAGGCCCGCAACGGACCTGACGCATTATATGCCGAATTCAAATGAGCGGGAGCAGGGAAGCGCTCTATTCCCTCCAACCCCCGAACGCACGGTGCTCCCCGCCATTCCGCCCGTCCCAGATCGCATACGGCGTGCAAGCCGATCGTTCTAGGAATCGTTGCCGCTAGGAGCCCGCGCCCGAGGCTGATTGGTGACCGGTCACTCGTCGGCCACAGCTCAGCACTCCCGGGGTCCGCGCTGAGTTCTCGCCGGTCCTACGCGCGCTCGCTGCTGGTCCTTTCCGTCTCCACTTCGCTCACATCTCCGTCGCATTCCGCATGGCCGCAATGGCAAACCACATCGGTGCTCTCCTCAGCTCCTTCACAGTACGCGCTGCAATATTCCGACCCGTCGGTGGCCGCACAATCACACGGTGCGTTGGCACATTTCTTCGCAATAGGCATAAAATCACTCCTCATTCCGCACTGGATTTTCCCTCCAGCGGCGGGCATTCCGGGTTCGATGCAGACTCCGCCGTGCGGGATGGAATCCCTCCCCTCAATCTTTGCTGGGGTCTCACACTATAATCGATCTGACTTTGAAATCAGGAGTTTTCATGACTCATCCGAAGTCATCGGAATTGCGCCGCCGTGAGTTTTTGAAAGTGTGTGCCGCGGCCGCTGCGGGCACTGTGGCGCCGGTTGGCGGACTCTTCAATGCGGCAAAAGCGCTAGCGGCAACCCACGCGAGCGATGGCAAACTTGCCGGCGCAAATGCCACGCAATACGTCAGGCCGGAGATCGGTACCGGCTGGCGCGGGCACATGTTTCCTGGCGCAGTGGCGCCGTTTGGCCTGGTGCAACTTAGCCCGGATACAGCCGGGCCGCCCGAGATCCGCTGGAATACCAGAGGCGACTACACGGGATGGGATCATTGCCCGGGATACTACTACCCGGACAACGTTGTGATTGGTTTCAGCCACACCCACGTGCAAGGCACTGGGGGCGGCGATCTGGGCGACATTCTGCTGATGCCGGTGGTGGAGGGGAAGAACTGGTCGTTCGATCCCGGCGTTCCGCAAGATCTGGCGGAGGAACAGATCGAGGCGTTGGGTCAGAACTCAGGTTGGGTGTTCGACAAAGAAGTGCCCGGCTACCGGTCGTTTTTTAAGCATGAAGGGGAGACGGCGCGTGCAGGATATTACAGCGTGCATCTGCTCACTCCGGGTGTGCGGGCAGAGTTGACCGCAACCACGCGCTGCGGCATGCACCGTTACAGCTATCCAGAATTGCCAACTGGGACGCGCCGGGGAGTGATTCTCGACCTGGCGCATGGTATCGGCTGCAAGGTGTATCACGCCGAACTGAAGATCGAGAGCGCTACGCGCATCACCGGCCTGAAGGCGACGCATGGATGGGCAGAAAACAAACAGGTCTATTTTGCGATGGAGTTTTCGCGGCCACTCACTCATATGGATGTGAGTGTGGACGGCGCAGTGAGCTCCGGCGCCGCGGGAAGCGAATACAAGGGAACGGAGATTAAAGCGATCCTGGGAGATGCGCCGGGGGCTGAACCGCTGGTGGTGCGCGTGGGCATTTCATGCACAAGCGTGGAGGGGGCGGCGAAGAACCTGTCTGCCGAGATTCCTGGCTGGGACTTCGACGCTTTGGCGCACGATGCCGAACTCGAATGGAGCAAAGCGCTGGCTGTCCTTGATGCTGAGTTGCCCGCGAAATCGCTCAGCGAAACCTTTTACACCGACGCGTACCGGGGCCTGGTGGCACCGGCGACGTTCAATGATGTGGACCTGACCTATCGAGGGCAGGATCGGCAGAATCATTCTAATCCCGGCTTTACAAAATACACGACGCTCTCGATCTGGGACATCTATCGCGGCGAAGTTCCCGTTCATCATGCTGATGCAGCCACAGCCGGGCCAACGATATTGTACGGACGCTGATTGCCGATTATGAGCAGCTTGGCTTGCACACGCTGCCGATGTGGCCGCTGTGGGGGAACGAAACCTGGAGCATGACGGGATTCCATGCAGCGGGGATGATTGTGGGGGCGTACACGCGGGGATTTCGCGACTTCGATGCCGAAGCCGCCTATGCGGCGATTCGCGATACAGCGCTGGGGGCACGGGATACGGCGCCGGAGGGCGCAAGCAATAGAGACATCAATCGTGCGCGGGATAACGGAAAGTTGCAGGAGGCGTTTCGTAAATACAGCTACGTGCCGATGGACCTGCATGGCGGATCCGTTTCCTGCACGCTCGATTTTGCGTACGACTACTGGTGCGCGGGCGCGATGGCGGAGTTGCTGGGCAAGCACGATGATGCGGCGATGTTTTATAAGCTGGGCCAGAACTACAAGAATATCTATCGATGCGTCCACCGGCTTCATGCGGCCCAAGACTGTGGACGGAGCATGGCGCGATCCCTTCCAACCCGACATTGAATATCCCGACTACGTGGAAACCGATGCCTGGCAGGCGAGCTTCAGCGTTCCCCATGATGTGCAGGGGCTGATCGAATTGTATGGCGGAGACGCGGCGTTCATCGCCAAGCTCGATGCGTTGTTTACCGCGCCGTCGTATGTTGCCGGGCCGCCGTGCCCTCAACCGGACATCAGCGGCATGGTGGGCCAGGACGCGCAGGGCAACGAGCCGAGCAATCATCATCCGTATCTGTATCCGTTTGCAGGCGCCGCGTGGAAGACGCAGTATTGGGTGCGCAAGGTAGCGGGGCTCTATAACAACACACCTGCAGGAATTCCGGGCAACGACGACTGCGGGCAGTTGGCGAGCTGGTTTGTGTTCGCAGCGCTTGGGTTCTATCCGGTGAACGCGGCAACGGGGGTGTATGTGATCGGCAGCCCGCTGGTGAATCGGGCAGCCATTCGCAACCCGGGGACCGGAAAGACTTTCACCATTGTGGCCGAGAACAACTCGTCTGAGAACGTGTACATCCAGAGCGCGGAGCTGAACGGCAAGGAATGGACGCGATCCTGGCTGACGCATGGTCAGATTGTTGCCGGGGGCGAGATGCTCTTCCGCATGGGCAGCAAGCCAAACAAAGAATGGGCTTCAGCGCCGGCAGACCGACCACCTTCAGGGCTGGTGAAAACAGGGCTGGCGGTGACGAGTTGATGGGTGGACTGGAGCTTTGCCGTGCGGGCTGAGTAGGCAGGCGGGTACTCCGCCTTGTCTACGCTGTCGTTTCATCTCGCCTGTTGGTATACTTAGAGATGTGACTACGACTGTCGCTCGAATCCATCCCCGATCACGGCTCAGCCCGGCCTTCTCCCAGCAAAAAGAGCGTGTTACTGCTCAAACCACGCGGTTTCTGCGCCGGAGTGGTGCGCGCCATCGACATTGTGAAGATCGCATTGGAGACCTTTGGCGCTCCCATTTACGTGCGCCGCGAAATCGTGCACAACCGGTTATGTTGTGAACGAGTTGGCCGACAAAGGTGCGATTTTTGTACACGAGATTGACGATGTTCCCGACGGACAGCGCGTGATTTACAGCGCACACGGCGTATCGCCGGCGGTGCGTGAGCGCAGTAAGGGCCGCAATTTGAGGGTGATTGACGCAACGTGCCCGCTGGTGACCAAGGTGCACATCGAGGCCGTGAAGTTCGCCAAGCAAGGCTATTCGCTGGTATTGATCGGCCATCGCGACCACGACGAAATCGAGGGCACTCTGGGCGAGGCGCCAGATGTGACTCATGTGGTTTCAAATGTTGCCGAGGTCGAGGCGCTCAAGATTCCCGATCCGAACCGCGTGGCCTACCTGACCCAGACCACACTCAGCCTGGACGAAGCACGTGACATCATCCACGCCTTGAAAGTGAAATATCCCAACATCGTCGGGCCGCATTCCCAGGACATTTGCTATGCCACCGAGAATCGCCAGGTGGCAGTGCGCAACGTGGCGCACAAGGCCGGGCTGGTGCTCGTTGTCGGATCGACCAACAGCTCCAATTCCAATCGCCTCGTCGAGGTATCGCGGAACCTCGGCACTATCGGGTATCTCATCGATGACTCACAGGCCATCAACCCTGAATGGCTGGTGAATGTTGAGAACGTGGCAGTGACTGCCGGAGCTTCAGCCCCCGAGATTCTGGTTGAGGACGTGGTTAGTTACCTGCGTCAAAACGGCTTCGAAAACGTCGAAGAAGTGGAGGTTATGCCGGAGAATGTGCGCTTTGGCCTGCCTCCTGAGATTGTGCAGGCCATTGGCAGCGCAGGTGGCGCCGAACCTGTCCCCGTGCGCTGAAGATGCCGGTCGTGCATCAAACAGGCATGCTTTGTCCGAACGTACCCGAGAGCCGGAGCCGAACGAGACTTTTCATGGTTCCGGAGAAGAGTTGAGACATTTCAGACTGCATGACTCCAGAAAAGCAGAAGGTGCAAACCGCAGCGCCCCGGTTTGGGCGGCTTGACGCAGACATAGCCGATGTTGAGTCGGCGATTACGGGCGCGCGGGATTTTCTTCTCACCTTGCAGCATCCTGAGGGTTACTGGTGCGGCGAACTCGAAGCCGACTCGATGCTCGAAGCCGACTACATCTTCCTGCATATGCTGCTTGAAAGCGGCGATCCTGGGCGGCTGAAGCGGGCGCTCGCCGAAATGATGCGCTTCCAGAACGAAGATGGCAGTTGGAGCATCTATCCGGGCGGCCCGGGGAATATTTCGCTCTCAGTCAAATGCTATTTTTCGGCCAAGCTGATGGGTGTGAGCAGCGATGATCCGCGGCTGAGAATTTGCCGCGAGTGGGTTCTGGCTCACGGCGGCGTAACCGCGTGCAACACCTTCACCAAAATGTATCTCTGCGCGATGGGGCAGTATGACTACGATGCCGTTCCTGCCATTCCGCCGGAGATCGTGCTGTTTCCCAAGTGGTTCTACTTCAATATCTATGAGATTTCTTCGTGGTCCCGCTCCATTCTCGTTCCGCTGGCGATCATGTACGCCAAGAAGCCGTTCAAGAAGATTTTGCCGGAGCAGGGCATTGACGAGCTATTCGTAGGCGGCCGCGCCAACTCCATCCTGCGCTTGCGCAGGGATCGCACAAAGCTCATTTGCTGGCGCAACTTCTTCATCGTGCTCGACCGGGTGATGCACTGGTCCGAAGCCATTCACATTCGCCCGCTGCGCAAACTGGCTATTAAGCGCGCAGAGAAGTGGCTGCTGGAGCGGCTGGAGATGACTGATGGCCTGGGCGCCATCTATCCGGCGATGCTGAACGCAATCATTGCATTGCGCTGCCTGGGTTATTCCGAAGACGATCCGCAGGTGATTCGCGCCCGTGACGAGTTTGAGAAGTTGGGGATTGAGCAGGGGCCAACTGAAGCCATGCCGGAGCCAACGTTCCGTATGCAGCCTTGCATGAGTCCTGTGTGGGACACAGCGCAGGCGCTCTATGTTCTGGGCGAAGCGGGCATGTCGCGTAACGATCCGCGTCTGGTTAAAGCTGCCGACTGGATGCTGGCCAAAGAAGTGCGACATAAGGGCGATTGGGCCGTGAAAGCGCGCAAGTGCGATCCGGGCGGTTGGTACTTCGAGTTCAACAATGAGTTTTATCCGGATACCGATGATACAGCGCAAGTTCTACTCGCGCTGAGCAAGGTGGACAATCCCCGCGAGCGCTATCAGCATCAGGTTGCTGAGCGCGCCATCGCGTGGATATTTGCCATGCAGTGCGATAAGGGCGGCTGGGGCAGCTTCGACAAAGACAACACGAAGATGATCTTCCAGTACATCCCCTTCGCAGATCACAACGCCATGCTCGATCCGCCGACGGTGGACATTACGGGAAGAATTTTGGAGATGCTGGCCAGCTACGGCTACACGCGCGCCGACAAACGCGTAGAGAAAGCGATCAGGTTTATCTTCGACGAGCAGGAGCCGGATGGAAGCTGGTTTGGCCGCTGGGGCGTGAATTACCTGTATGGGACGTTCCTGGTGCTGCGCGGGCTGGATGCAATCGGCATCGATCATCTGGAGCCGCAGATCCAGCAGGCCGCGGAATGGATCCGCATGGTGCAGAACCCCGATGGCGGCTGGGGTGAGACTTGCGGCAGCTACGACGATCCGAACACGCGCGGCATCGGCCCGAGTACTCCTTCGCAGACGGCGTGGGCGCTGCTTGGCTTGCTCGCGGCAGGTGATGATCGCTCCGATTCGATTGCCAAGGGCATACGGTGGCTGCTGACGCGACAGCGGGACGACGGCAGTTGGGATGAAAGCACAGGCGAAGGCGCCGCGCGACAGGCCCTGTACACGGGAACCGGCTTCCCGAGAGTTTTTTATTTGGCTTACACCATTTATCGCGATTACTTTCCGCTGCTCGCTTTGACGAATTACAAGCGGGCCATGGAACGCGCCGAGATCGGCGCTGGAGGATAACCCCAGGATGGCAGTTCCAATTTCTCAAATGTGGACGGTGGCGACCTACGTCATCAAGAACAGGCTCAAGGGCAACAAGCGGTATCCGCTGGTGCTGATGCTGGAGCCGCTCTTCCGGTGCAACCTGGCATGCGCGGGATGCGGCAAGGTGCAGTATCCACCGCACATCCTGAAGAAACAGCTCACGCCCGAGGAATGCTTTGCCGCGATCGAAGAATGCGGCGCACCCATGGTCTCGATTCCTGGCGGCGAGCCGTTGTTGCATCCGCAGATTGTGGAGATCGTGAACGGGCTGGTGGCGCGCAAGAAGTACGTCTACCTGTGCACCAACGCGATTGAGCTCAAGCGGCGGCTGCCGGAGTTTACGCCGTCGAAGTACCTTACATTCAGTGTGCATCTTGATGGGCAGCGCGATGAGCATGACTTCTCTGTTTGCCGCGAGGGCGGATACGACCTGGCCGTTGAAGGCATCAAGGAGGCCGTTAAGCGCGGCTTCCGCGTGACCACGAATGCCACGTTCTTTGACGGCACTGATCCCAACCACGTGCGCGCCTTCTTCGATGAAGTGATGACAATGGGTGTCGAGGGCATTGTGCTTTCGCCCGGCTACAGCTACGAGATGGCGCCTGATCAGAATCGTTTTCTGGGCCGCGCGCGCGTGCGGCGGCTGTTCCGCGCCATCCTTTCGAATCGCAAGAAGACGTGGAAGTTCAATATGTCGCCCTTGTTTCTCGAATTCCTGATGGGCGACCGCAAATACGAGTGCACGCCGTGGGGATCGCCGGCCTACAACATCTTTGGCTGGCAACGGCCGTGCTACTTGTTGCAGGACGGCTATGCAGACTCCTTCAAGGAATTGCTTGAGACCACCAAGTGGGAAGAGTACGGCGTGGCGAGCGGCAATCCCAAATGCGCCAACTGCATGGTGAGTTGCGGTTACGAGCCCACCGCGGTGATGGATGGTTTCGGTTCGCTGAGCGGCATGTGGAGCATGATTCGCGGAACGTTCAGCATGTATCCCGACCAGCACGCGCTCAACTTGCTCAATGAGCCGATGCCCACCGGCCCGTCATCGCTGGTGCAGATTACGCGCGGTGACCGCGCGCTCGAGGAGACGCGCGCATGACCGCCGAAGTGCAAAAGTACACACTCGCGCAGATTGAGGCGCTTGAACTCGCGCCGGGAACCGAGCACGAAGCGCTTGAGGGCTGGGTTCCCGAAGTAGCCGGCGATAAGGATCTGTGCCAGGCGCTCGAAAAGGCCTTCGATTATCGCGGAGACGTGACGCTCACGTTGAAGTCGGGCGAGAAGATTGAGGCATACATCTTCAATCGCCACACTGGCGCGACTCTAGCTGAATCGTGGGTACAGTACTTCGCATCCAACGCGACTGACAAGCGCAAAGTGAGTTACGCCGAAATTGCACGGCTGGAATTCAGCGGCAAGGACCGCGCCGCCGGCAAGCACTGGGAAGACTGGGTGAAAGCTTACAACGAAAAGAAAGCGGCGGGTGAGAAGAACATCGGGCTGCATCCGGAAGCGCTGGAGTAGACTGCTGCTAGCTTCGCTCGAGCGATGAAAGTCTTTCTCACAGGCGCGACAGGTTTCGTAGGTCATCATGTGGCCCGGGCGCTGGCAGCCGAGGGCGCCGAACTGCGGCTGCTGATCCGCAAGAGCAGCAAACTGGCAAATCTCGAGGGTATCAGCGGCGAAACGCATGTGGGCGATTTAGCCGCACCTGAGACGATCAGGCTCGCGCTTGCCGGTTGCGATGCCGTGGTGCATGTGGCCGCAGACTACCGGCTCTGGATCCCCGATCCCGCGGCGATGTATCGCGCCAATGTGGACGGCACGCGCGAACTGCTGCGCATGGCGCGCGAAGCGGGCGTGAGGCGCTTTGTCTACACGTCGTCCGTTGCCACGATGCACTTTCGCACCGACGGTATCATCATCAACGAAGACACGCCGGTTTCTCTGGCTGATATGGTGGGCCACTACAAACGGTCGAAGTTCATGGCTGAGCAGGAAGCAATTGCGGCGGCGCAGGGTGGGCAGCAGGTCATGATTCTGAATCCCACCTCACCGATCGGCTCCAACGACAGCAAGCCCACGCCCACTGGGCGCATCATTCGTAGATTTTCTGAACGGCAAATTTCCCGCCTACATGGACACGGGCCTGAATCTCGTGGATGTGTCGGAGGTGGCGCGGGCGCACGTGCTGGCGCTGACGCATGGGCACGCCCGGGGCGGCGCTACATTTTGGGCGGCGAAAACCTGACGCTGAAGCAGATTCTCGACAAGATGTCGGCGATCACCGGCATTCCGTCGCCCACGGTCAAGATTCCTTTTGCAGTTGCGGCGACTTACGCGTTCTTCGAAGAGTGGATCACGGGGCGCATTCGCGGCAAGGAACCGAGGGCCACGCTCGAAGAAGTGCGCATGGGGCGCAAGAAGATGTTTGCCTCAAGCGCACGGGCACAGCAGGAGCTGGACTTCCATGTCGTGCCGGTTTATCCAGCGATGCGCGCTGCGATCGACTGGTTCCGCGCGAACGGATATCCGCCCACGAAGACCGCACAAGGGAACGCATGACACGCGTCGCGATCGTTGCCGCCATGCCGGGCGAGCTGAAGTCGCTCGTTCATACCTCGGTCCCGCCGGCTCGAACTGGCCGACCAGCATTCGAAACGGCATCCGCTTCTGGGCGCAGCGGAGCGAAGAGGAAGAGTGGATTGCTGCCTGCGCTGGAGCCGGCCAGGCAGCCGCCACTCGCGCCTTTGCTGCGATCGAAGAGGGCGGTCCCATCGATCTCATCTTCTCGATTGGCTGGGCCGGAGCGCTCCGCGCAGGCACTACCGCCGGTACGGCACACAACATGGCCGGGGTGGTTGACGCGCTCACGGGCGAGCGCTTTGCCTGTGACGCGGGAGCTGGAAATTTGTGGCTTGTGACTAGCCCGAAGGTGGCTGATGAGGCCGAAAAGCGGCGGCTTGCCTCTGCCTATGACGCCGCCCTGGTCGATATGGAGGCAGCGGCCATCGCTCGGCTCGCGGCCATGCGCGGCATCCCGTTTTATTGCATCAAAGGCGTCAGCGACGGCCTTGCCGACCACCTGCCGGATTTCAATCGCTTCCTTACGCCTGACGGCCGCTTCCAGCTCGCGCGATTTACTCTTTTTGCCACTCCTTCGGCCCTGGTACTGGCCTGCGCTCGTCCGGATGGGCGAGAATAGTAGAAAGGCTTCCCAAAGCATCGCGGAGTCGCTTCTCGATTTTCTCGATGAGCGATTTTCCGGTGAATGAGGTCACATCAGACAACGAATGGCTACCCAAACATCAAGTCCTAAATTCCAGGTTGAGCGAAGCGATTCCTTCCACCATGCGCGCGGTCGTTTATCGCGGCATCAACGATATGCGCCTTGAGACAGTGCCGGTTCCGCGGATCGGGCCGGGCGAGCTGCTGATCAAGATCGCCACCTGCGGCATCTGCGGCACGGATCTGAAGAAGATCCACATGGGCTCGCATTCGGCGCCGCGCATCTTTGGCCACGAGATGGCTGGAGATGGTGGCGGAGGTGGGCGCAGGCGTGACCGGCTACGCCGTGGGCGACCGGGTGATGAGCTTCCACCACGTTCCCTGCGGGGAGTGCTACTACTGCCGCAAGCAGACGCCGGCGCAGTGCGCACTTTACATGAAAACCGGCGCTACGGCTGGCTTTGAGCCTTCGGGCGGCGGATTTGCCGAGTACATTCGCGTGATGGACTTTGTGGTGGCCAAGGGCGGCGTGGTGCGGATTCCCGACGGTGTGCCGTTTGAGCAGGCGGCGTTTGTCGAGCCGGTTAATGACAGTGCTCAAAGGCATTAAATTGCTCAACCTCGCCGCCGACGACACGGTTCTGGTGATTGGCCAGGGGCCGATCGGCCTGATGCATGCCGTGATGGCCAAGCGCACCGGTGCCCGCGTGCTTACCTCCGACCTCTTTGCCGAGCGCCACGCCATCGCCGCGCGCTTCGGGCTCACCAATCCTATCCACGCGGGAACGGAAAATGTGGTGGAGCGGGTGTTTGCGGAGACCGAAGGCCGCGGCGCGGACGCGGTGATCCTGGCGGTCGGCGGCAATGCGCTGATCCAGACGGCGATGGACGCCGTGCGGCCCGGCGGCAAGGTGATGCTGTTTGCCCAGACCCAGCACGGCGAGGCAACCTTCGATCCCGGCGCGGTTTGTGTGGACGAAAAGACCCTGCTCGGCTCATACTCTTCATCGTTCCCGATTCTGGACGAAGTGACGGGCCTGGTCTTCGACGGTTACCGGAACGGATTCGATCTGACGCAGCTGATTTCGCACCGCTTTCCCGCTGGAACAGGCGGTGGAGGCCATCGAGATCGCTTCGCACCCCCAGCCGAGCTCGATGAAGATTATGATTGAGCCTGTGCCCGGGGCAGGAGCAGAGTAGGGGGAGTCTGATGGCGAGCACGGTGAAAGACGCGATCCTCCGCGGCCGCAAGACCGTCGAGAATGTTGTCGAAGGGCGGCCGCAAAAAAGTCGAGAACGTCGTCGAGGGCGGCCTGAACACAGTCGAGACGGTCGTCGAAGTCGGCCTGAATACGGTCGAGACGGTGGTCGTTAAAGGCCGCAAGACGGTTGAATCCGCTGTCACCTGGGCCGCAGAACCGTCGAGAACGCGCTTCTCGGGCGCAGCACCATGCAGGCCGCGGTCCTGCATGGCCGCGAAGATGTTCGCATCGAGCAGGTTCCCGTTCCCAAGGCGGCAATTGGACGAGTTGATCGTCCAAGTGGGCGCAGCGCTGACCTGCGGAACCGATCTGAAGGTTTTTCGCCGCGGCTACCATGCGCGCATGATCGTGCCTCCGGCGCTGTTCGGCCACGAGCAGGCGGGAACGGTGGTGGAGGCGGGCGAGGGAGTCGACGGATTTCGCTCCCGGCGACCGCGTGGTGGCGCTCAACTCCGCGCCCTGCGGCAAGTGCTACTTTTGCTCGCGCGGCCAGGAAAACCTCTGCGACGACCTGCTCTTCAACAACGGCGCCTATGCCGAGTTCATCCGCATTCCCGCGCGCATCGTGGCCAAGAACACGCTGCATGTGCCGGACAACGTGCCACTGGAACACGCGGCGCTGACCGAGCCGCTGGCCTGCGCGGTGCACGGATTCGAGGATTCGAGCCCGCGCAAAGGCGATATGATCGCAGTGATCGGCGGCGGCCCGCTGGGGTTGATGATTCTGCATGTGGCCGCGCTGGCCGGCTATGAGACGATCGCGATCGTGAAACACGACGGCCAGGTGGAAGCGGCGCGCCAGCTGGGCGCGGCGCATGTGGTGCAGGCAACCACGATCCGCAAGGCCATCCGCGACACGCGCGCGCTGACTCCGAACGATCGCGGCGTGGATATTGCGATTGAAGCGGTAGGGCAGCCCGAGACCTGGCAGGAGGCGGTAGAGCTGGTGCGCAAAGGCGGAACGGTGAACTTTTTTGGCGGATGCGCCGCAAACACGCATGTAACTCTCGATACCAACCGCATCCACTATAGCGACATTACTCTGCGCGCCACCTTCCATCACACGCCGGAGATCTGCCGCAAGGCGCTGGCGATCATCGCCGGCGGACGATTCCAGGCGGGCGCGTTTATTACCGGCCGCGCTCACCTCTACGAGCTCAACCGCGTCTTTGAGAAGCTGATGAATCGGTCGACCGAAATCAAGACCGCGATTGTGCCGTGAGGCGACCTATGAATGCGGTAACAGTGCAACCGGACCACCACGCGCGAAAGAATGTAGCGCCGGACGCGAATGAATTGATCGCCCGCGGATGGGCTGCACTGCCGGCCAGCTATCGGATTCCGGAGAATGCGCCGACGCTGGAAGAGGCACGGGCCTACTGCCGTCGGCTGGCCGAGACGCACTACGAGAACTTCCACGTTGCCACGTGGTTTCTGCCGAAAGCGCTGCGACCACATTTTCACTCGATCTATGCGTATTGCCGCATCTCCGACGATCTGGGCGACGAAGTCCCGGACCGCTCCGCGGCTTTGGCTCTACTGGATTTATGGGGAAACGAACTGGATGCCTGTTATGATGGGCGGGCGCGCCATCCGGTTTTTGTTGCGCTGGCGGAGACGATCCGCGAGTGCGCGATTCCTAAAGAACTGTTCGCAGACCTGCTGGTGGCGTTTCGCCAGGACCAGACGGTTACGCGCTACGCCACGATAGACGATGTGCTCAGCTATTGCCATTATTCGGCCAACCCCGTGGGACGGCTGGTGCTTTATGCCTGCGGCGAGGTGAGTGAAGAGAACTTCAGGCTGTCAGATGCGACTTGCTCTGCACTGCAACTCGCCAACTTCTGGCAGGATGTGCGCGTGGACTTTGCCAAGGGCCGCGTCTATATTCCGCAGGATGACATGCGCCGCTTTGGCGTGAGCGACGAAACAATTGCGCAGGGTATCGCGACGACGGAGTTCCGTAAGCTGATGCGGCACGAAGTCGATTACGCGCGGTCGTTCTTTGAGCAGGGACTGCCGTTGATCGGAAGAGTGAACCGCGATCTGGCGGTTGATCTTGATCTCTTTAGCCGCGGCGGCCTGGAAATCCTGCGCGCCATCGAGCGCCGCGACTATGATGTGCTGAGCGCGCGGCCGGCCATTTCGAAAAGCACGAAGCTGGCGCTGGCTCTGCGCGCCCTGGGCGGCAAGGCGCTGCCGTTTTTGCGCCTCCGAACTCAATTCACAGGAAAGGCCGCTTGACGCAAGAGGTCCCATCTACCGGGTACGATTTGGACCAAGCCTATAAGGTCTGCCGCGGGATTGCAAAGCGCGAAGCGAAGAACTTTTATTACGCCTTTGTTGCGCTCCCGCTGGAACGCCGCAATGCAATTTGCGCAGTGTACGCATTCATGCGGCAGGCCGATGACCTTGCCGACGACGAGAGCCTGCCGCGCGAGGAGCGCCGGCGCCTGCTGGATGCGCGACTGACTGGATGGCGTGAAGCTGCGAGCGGCTCGACGACGAGCGATCCCGTTTTTGTGGCTTTGCGCGACGCAACGCGGCGCTTCAAGATTCCACTCGGTTTGCTGGACGAGCTTGTAGCCGGCGTGACAATGGATTTGGATCACGCGAGCAGCGGTGGTCCGGACACCTACGCAACCTTCGACGATCTTTACCGTTATTGCTACCTGGTAGCCTCGGTGGTTGGCCTGGTTTGTATCCGCATCTTCGGCTACAGCGGCCCACGCGCAGAAAAGCTGGCCGAGGAGACGGGGATCGCCTTCCAGCTTACCAACATTCTGCGCGATGTGGCGGAGGATGCCGCGCGCAATCGCGTGTATCTGCCGCTCGAAGACCTTGATGCAAACGGAGTCACATTGGAATCGTTGCTTCAGCGCACCGCTGGCGCGCAGCCCACGGCGAATGAATGCAGACTGCTTGAGGAGATGGCAAAACGCGCAGAGGACTACTACCGCTCGGCGCGCGAGCTGCTACCGCTGATCGATCGCGAAAGCCGTCCCGCACTTTGGGTGCTGGTGACGATCTACCATGGGCTGTTGAAGCGCATCGAGCGAGCGGACTACGACGTATTTACGCGGCGGGCCAGCGTGCCACTGATGCAAAAGCTGGCGATTTTGGGAGTGGGCATGGCGCGCATGACGTGGGCGCGGATGACCACGTAGCCAGCTCTTCTCGACCGACACAATCCAAGGCGCAATTGATGCGATAAGCTGGTGCGGGGGTGTTTTCGATGCAATTGCGCGCCCTGCGACGCCTGACTCTCGCTTCAGTTCTGCTTGCCCTCGGGGTGGCCGTAAGTTTACGAACGCTAGCGGGGCAGGGAACGGGCTTCAATCCTGCGCTGCCGCTGACGCACGTCGAGAACGGCCCGAACACGGCGTGGGCGCAGAGCCAGCATTACCTGGTGCTGGTTTCGCTGGATGGATTCCGCTGGGACTACGCGAAGCGCGACAACGCGACTCATCTACTGGCGCTGGGTAAGGAGGGCGTGTGGGCACCCGAAGGCATGCTGCCCAGTTATCCGTCGCTGACATTTCCCAATCACTTCACGATTGTCACGGGTCTTTATCCTGAGCATCACGGGTTGGTCGCCAACAGTTTTCTCGATCCGACGCGCGGGGCACGATACTCGATGTCTGATGCGAAGGCCGTGACCGATGGCTCGTGGTACAGTGGCGTTCCGTTATGGAGCCTTGCCGAGAGCCAGGGAATGCGCACGGCGTGCCTGCTCTGGGTCGGATCCGAAGCCAAGATCGCGGGATTCAGGCCGTCGTACTACGCGGAATTCGATGCCAAGACCGAAGCGGCGCCGGAGGGCCACCAGGCTCGGATCGACGATACGTTGGCCCTTTTGCGGCTGCCAGCGGCAGACCGCCCGCATTTCATCGCCATCTACTACTCCGAACCCGATCACGAGGGCCACGAGTTCGGACCCGATGCGCAGGAGACGCGAGCCGCCGCGCTTCGGATGGACACACAGATTGGCAAGCTGGAAGCCGCCCTGAAAGCAACCGGACTGCCGATCGACCTAGTGGTGGTGAGCGATCACGGCATGGTGAAGTCACAAGGAGATTGGATCAACCTGGACCAGTTTGCCGATTTGACTGGATTTGAGGCGTCAGGATCACTGCTTTACGGCAAGACGGAAACGGATCGCGCGCGGGTTTACGAGCAGCTCAAGCATGCATCATCGCAATTCATGGTGTTCCGGCTGAAGGATGTACCGGCCAGCTTGAACTTTAATCAGGATGCGCGCGAGGGCGACCCGGTGGTGGTGGCGACAGGGCCATTTGCGATTCGAGCGCACGGTCCGGCTGCAGGACAAACGGAACGCCCACCAACTCGAGGGATGCATGGCTTCGATGCGCGGACGATGCCCGAGATGAAGGCGAGCTTTTTTGCTGCCGGTCCGGATCTGGTGCGAGGAAAGACCGTAGCTCCGTTTGATAACGTGAATCTGTATCCGTGGATGGCGCATCTGCTCGGCCTCAATCCGCCAAAAAACGACGGGAGCCTGAATATCCTGTCTGCAACGCTGCGTGATCATGGGGTCACGCCGGAAAAATAGAAAGGAAACGAGGAATGAAGGTGGTTCTGGGAATCGACGGCGGCGGCACAAATACCCGGGCCGCGCTAGTGGCCGATGGGAAGATTCTGGCAACCGGGCAAAGCGGTTCGATTAAAAGGCTCCGCGTAGGGGCTGAAGCAGCGGAAGCCAATCTTCGGGCGCTTTTAAAAGATGTGTATGCGCAGTCGGGCGTGAAAGACGTCGAAGCCGCTTGTTGCGGGGTGGCCAGCGCCAGCATGCCGGGCATTACGGAATGGATTACGGCAGTCTTCGACGATTTTGGTGTCGAGCGCTCCGAGGTGGTGGGCGACCATATCATCGCCCTCGACGCGGCCTTTCAGGG
The DNA here is from genome assembly GCA_963841365.1 of uncultured Acidobacteriaceae bacterium. Lineage (GTDB taxonomy): Bacteria > Acidobacteriota > Terriglobia > Terriglobales > Acidobacteriaceae > Telmatobacter. The sequence continues at coordinate 24,884 of CAWJDG010000062.1, read as the reverse complement.
AGGGCCGGGAATTTTGCAGATCGCGGGAACCGGCACGAACTGTGTGGGCCGCGCGCCAGACGGAAGCCTCGAAACTGCGGGCGGATGGAGCTCCCGGCTGGGCGACGAGGGCTCGGGCTACTGGATCGGCGTCAACTCGATTCGCCGCGCGCTCCACGCGCTCGATCGCGAGGAACCCTGCCAGGTGATCCCCAAAGTGGGCGAGATATGGGGCACGAAGGACATGGATGAGTTCATCAACCTGGGCGACGGCACGCCTGGTCCGGATTTTGCCGCGCTTGCGCCCGCAATTAATCAGCTGGCCGAGGCTGGCGACGCGGTAGCGGTGGGTATTTTGCAACAGGCCGCAATCGATCTGGTGGGATTTGTGATGCTGGTGCGGGCCAAGCTGCGCCGCAAGCATGGAATCACCGGCGAGGTTCCAGTGGCTTGGACGGGCAGCGTGATTGACAAGATGAGGTTGGTGCGCGAGGGGTTCTTTGCGGGGCTGCATGCGGCTGCGCCGGAAATGCCGGTGGGAAGAGAAGAGGTGGTTGCGCTGAATGGTGCGCTGTGGCGGGCCAAGCGACTGGCGGAGCCGGCGGGTTAGCGCAGAGTCCCACGACAGATTCCAGACCCATTGCGCTACTTGTATTTGCGCAAGACTCCTAGCACGCGTCCTTGAATGGCCACCTGCGCGGCCGGCACATAGATAGGCTCCATCTCCAGATTCGCCGGTTGCAGCCGAATCACATTTCCTTCGGGATAAAAACGCTTAAGGGTGGTCTCGCTGCCGTGCACGAGCGCCACGACGATCTCGCCCTGGCGAGCCGTTCGCGTGCGTTCCACAAGCACGTAATCGCCATTGATGATGTGCTCGTCGCGCATGGAGTCTCCGCGCACCTCGAGAGCAAACACGTCGCGGTTGCCGACGACATCGTGCAGCGAGATGGTCTCAGGCGTTTCCATGGCCTCAACGGGAGTGCCTGCGGCAATACGACCGGCGAGCGGCAACTTGAGGCTGGAGCGGGTGCGGGACCCTGGAGGCAAAAGATCGATCGACCGGCTGCGGTTGTGCACGCGATCGAGCAGGCCTTTCTTTTCCAGGTTGGTGATGTGCTTGTGCACGGTGGCCAGGCTCTTCAGGCTCATGCCGCGCGCAATCTCTTCAAAGGACGGCGAGTAGCCATTTCGGGCTACGAACGCCTCAAGGAAATCGATAACCTCTTTTTGACGCCGAGTGACTGCCATGCGGGCATTATAGCGAATAAAAAGCGAAGCGCAAGAGCCGATATTGCCCCTCCCCGTTACTAGTTGTGTGCGTTTGGGACTCAAGTGCCATTTTCGGGAATTGCAGGACGAGGGATACTCAGGGGGCCAGCGCCCATTGGATCTGATCCCCATCTGTCATTGAGCTTTTGCGGAGCTGCGAGGACGAAGATGAGCCCCGACATCGATTTTGACGGAGCCTCGAGCGCTCAATCTGAACACAGCGCGCCGTTAACCACTCCACCGGAACTGACACGGCCTTCGCCTCGGACCGTGTGCATCACGAGCTACGGAGTCTCCACAGTCGTGTATGCCGCGGTCTTGCTCGTACTTGCTGTCGCGGGTGTCGCCTGGTTCAACGCACGGGCAGTGCAGGGATTGGAGCATCGAGCCGCGTTGCGCCAGGGTGGCGTTGTTGCCTCGGGTGAAATCACGAGACTCCACTTTGCAGGCCGGTCAAGCACACTGATTGTGAATTACACATTCTCCGTCGGCGGCACGTTCTACAATGGTGAGGCCCCGGCGCCGCGCAGGCTTAAGCACGCATTCCAGGAGCACGACTTCCTCGATATCCGTTATCTGCCGAACAATCCGGCCGTGAACCATCCAGCTGCCTGGGAGGAATCAACCCTCTCGTTCTTCATGCCGTTCATCGTGCCGTTCGTGCCCGCGCTTATTGCGTATCTGCTCCTGATGGTTCTTCCCTTTGAGAAGCATTTGGCTGCGGAGGGCGTGTTTGCTGCCGCGGAGGTTACAGAAACCTTCAGAGCGAAGACCGGATTTGGAGTGAAATACGAATTCCGGACCCAAGACGGGGCGATGGCAAAGGGGAGCAGCGTGGATGGCAGCCGGCGCGAACCCGGCACGAAAATTGGGGTGATTTATCTACGGCAAAACCCCGCGCGTAATCGAGCTTATCCGCTGCAGTACTACCGGGTGGCAGAGTGACCCCGCATCATTGCGCAGCGACCTTTGACCTCTGCACGCTGCCGCAAAGCCCTACAATCAAAGCATGATCCTTGAGTCGTTTCCGGTGGGGCCTTTGGCATGCAATTGCACCATCATGGCTGACGAAGAGGCGCACGAGGCGATTGTGATTGATCCCGGTGATGAGGTGGGCCGCATCCATCGGAGGCTGGCGGAACTCGGCCTTACGCTGAAGCAGATCCTGGTGACGCACGCGCACATCGACCACGTCGGCGGCGCGCTGAAGCTCAAGAGACTAACCGGAGCGCCGATTTTTCTGAATGAGAACGACCTGCCGTTGCTGAAGATGATGGAAGCGCAAGCGGCGTGGCTCGGAATCAATCCGCCGGAGACCGCGCCGCCAGATGGAAGCCTGAAAGATGGCCAGGTGGTCGGCCTGAAGCGTTATCCCGCCGAAGTGCTGCACACTCCCGGGCATACCCAGGGGTCGGTTTGCCTGCACTTCGCTCCGCTCAAGCTGCTGGTCGCGGGCGATACGCTCTTTGCCGGCAGCATCGGACGGACCGATCTGCCAGGAGGCGACTTCGGGCAGATTATCGATTCGCTTCAGTCGCGGATCCTCACGCTACCAGATGAAACACGCGTATTGCCAGGCCACGGCCCTGAGACGACAGTGGGCGAAGAGCGGGGCAGCAATCCGTTTCTGCAATCAGATCGTTGAGGCTTTTGCCTATAGTTAATTCTTTGGTTTCAGCGAGAACTGGAATCTATATCAAGTCAAACTTTAAGTCACTCCACGAAAGTGTTACTTGCCTGAGTCGTTCTTAAGTAGTCAATCAGGATGCCTAATCCGTTACTGAATTCCAGCTCCTGGGCCAGAAGGCTTAAGACCAGCCAGCCCGACTCTGGAAACCCAAAAAAATAGCCGGGATGCAGCCAGACGCTTCGGTTAAGTATCTCGATGACGGTTTGCTCGTCCGGCTGAACAGCGAGAATGCGGAGGACTGCGTACCAGCCACCCTCCATCTTGAGCCGCTGGACGGCGGGAAGGCTGACGAGTTGACTGTCCAGTTCGGCTAGATTTGCCGCAACCCGGTCCCGAATCTGCTGCTGGATGGACGCGCGGCTCTGAAGCCAAACGGGTAATGTCCATTGCATGGGTGCATTCATGGAGAGGAAGGTGTCGGCTATGATTTCGAGCCGCGACAGTGCCTCTTCCCGCCTCGGCCCGGTGGCTACGATCCAGGCCGCTTTCATTTGCGGCAGGCCGGCAATCTTGCTGAGCCCGCTGACTACGAAGACCGGAACCTCCTGGAGGCCCGAGGCAAAGCTCAAGGCCGCTGCGCCAATTCCATAGTCGAGAAAGACTTCGTCGACGATGAGCGCGAGGTTGAATTCGAGGCAGAGGCGGCTGAGCTCGTCAGCTTCCCAGGATTTAGTGAAATGCCCGGTGGGATTGTTGGGGTGCACAATCACAATGGCCCGAGTCCGGGGCGAAACCGCGCGGCGAATTCCATCGAGGTCAATTTGCCAACCGTCCGCGTAAATGAGCGGCGCGGCTTTCAGTTGCACATCGTCGAGTGCGGCAAGGAAGTCGAACAGCGGATAGCCGGGCTGCGGCACGAGGACTTCGTTTCCCGGGTCGCAGAGCAGCCTGAAGAGGAAACTGTAGGCTTCGCTGGTGCTGGTGGTGAGCACCAGTTGGTCCGGATCCAGGGCGACGCCATGGCCAGCGTAATAGTGGCACACTGCTTGACGCGCATTGCGAAGGCCTTTGGGCTGCGGATCGTAGTCCAAGGCGCGTCGATCGGCGAGCGCATCAAGCAATGAGGCAGGATAAGAGAATCCGCAGCGCGTTGGATTAGAGGCAGTGAGGTCAGCGATCGGCAATCCAGCCAGAAGCCGCTGGCGGTGTGCGCGAGACAGCTCGCTCTCCTCCGAATTCCAACCGGTTCGCTGGGAAAAGCGCATGGAAACCGCCCAATCCACAACGGAGCGCGCAGCCGCCGGCGAAGCGTCCGGCGATCGTGCACAATGAGACAGACGCCCCTCTCAACCATACACGGGTGTCATGGGAGGGTAGGGGTGGCGCTACGTGCGGTGGTTTTCGACTATGGAATGGTATTGACTGGTCCACCAGACCCTACTGCCTACGCGAATATGGTGCGAATTACGGGGCTTCCTGCGTCCCGCCTCGACAGCCTGTATTGGGCGGACCGGCACGCTTTCGACCTGGGGGAACTCACCGGGCATACTTTCTGGCAAAACGTCGCAGAGAAGGCCGGAGTCAAGCTGAGTGAACCGGAGATCGAGGAACTGGTGCAATGGGACGCACATATGTGGATGACCGTGAACAAGGCGATGCTTGAGTGGCAGCTTGAGTTGAAGCGGCGCGGACTGCTTACGGCTATCGTTTCAAACATGGGCGATACAATTCATCAGCAAATGGTGCGGGAGTTCGACTGGCTCTCCCGATTCGATGTCCTGGTATGGAGCTATCAGCTCAGGATGGGGAAACCTGATGCTGCGATCTACCGATATGTTCTTGAGAAACTCGACACACTTCCCGATGAAACGCTATTCATCGACGATCGCGTAGAAAATGTTGATACGGCGATTGCGCTGGGCATGAAGGGCATGGTCTTCTCGACTGTTGAGACGTTGCGAGCCGATCTTGTGGCGGCGGGTCTGGATTTGGAGATACCGTTGCCAGAAACGAGACCTGATGAATCGATCGGTTAGTGCACCCAGCGGCGCTTACTCACGAGGTCGAAGATGAATATCCGGACGGAGACCGGATCATCAAAATTACGATGCCATTCCCAAGCCCACCAGGTTGGCAGCCGCGATGATAACGAGGATGCCGGCCCAGAGCAGGCGAATCGGCCGCTTGCCCACGCCAGCCCACTCACCTAGCGCCAACCCCACCAGCCCGCCGCACAACACGTAGATGCTCATATGCAGCATCCAGTTCACGAAATCGAGCCGCACCGGAATGTTGGCTTCGCCCCACGAGTAGAAGAAAAATTGCAGATACCACATGATGCCGGCGGCAGCGGCCAAGCTCACGTTCTTGATGATCGTGGTTCTGGGCTGTGCCAGATCGGCGCGCAAGGAGATGCCCTTCTTAAACGCCAGGCGCGTGAAGCAGTAACTCATGTTCACGATTGCGCCCCCGCCCATGATCAGCACGTAACTGGGCAGCCGCGCATAAAGCGGGCTCAATCCCACCTGCATTGCGGCAGTGCGTAGCGGAGTTGCAGCATCGAGCCCGAATGAAAACCCGGCGGAAAAGATGCCGCACAGTACGGCCAGCGCCAGGCCCAGCATCACGTTGAATTCCTTTACCTCAGCGCCCAGTTGCTCTTCCTTCTGGTGCCCCGCATAAGAGACGATGGCCACGCCAATGAGCGCGACCACAATCCCGGCCATGCTCCACAGCCCTCCCGTGCTGGTGAACTTGGCCACGAACTGTCCGTGCAGCATGGGCGGCACCAGCGTTCCCACCACGAGGGTCACGCCGATGGCCACGCCGATTCCCAGCGACATGCCGAGGTACCGCATGGTCAGGCCGTAACTCACATTGCCCACACCCCACATGGCGCCGAACAGCGCCACTCTCAGCAAGAGGCTGGAGGGCTGCGACGCATAGAATGCGCCGAAGTGCGGGAGCAGAATGTAACTCATGCCCAGCGGCAGCAGAATCCAGGAGAAGAAACCCATCAGGGCCCAGGTCGTCTCCCACGACCAATTCCTGACCTTCTCAATGGGTGCGTAAAACGACGCGGCGCATGCCGCTCCCACCGTGTGCCACCCGATTCCTGCCAGGATCGATATCGGCATTCCTGCTCCATTTCTAACTGTTGCGAACGACTCACTCAAGATTTGCAAGCAAACTCAAAGCCTACCGGTTGCACGTGCACTTTGTACAGCCGTGGGGAAGGCGATTGCTACGAGAGCCCAATCTCAAATGTGTAACTGCCCGGCGCCAACTCAAATCCGCTTTGCCCGCCTCGTGAAGTTGCGTTGGCAGCCTTGCTTTGAATCAACGGCGAGCCATCGAGCTTGTAGTGTGCGGCTTCGTCCGCGGTCAGCGGCAACCATCCCGCAGTGTTGGCCGGGATCGTCACGTGCCATTCGGCGGTCGATCCCGTCACTGTCCAGTCGGAGTGAATGGGTCCATGTGGCGAATCATAATCAAACGAAATATGTCCGAGCCGTGCGTCGAACACTGGATGCAGCACGATGGTGTGGAAGCCTGGATCGAGCGGCGTGGTATCGATTCCGGCAGCATAGCGATAGATCCATTCGGCAACCGCTCCATAAGCGTAATGATTGAACGAATTCATGCTGGGATCGCCGAGCATTTGGTCGCCGTTCCACCGCTCCCACATGGTGGTTGCGCCGTGCGTGACCATGTAGCCCCATGACGGATAATGCGTGTTGAGCAGGAGAGTGTAGGCCAATTTGGTGTAACCGGCTTTCGTCAACTCCTCCAGCAAGTACGGCGTCCCCAGAAAGCCCGTGGCCAGCAAATTGTGGTTGGCCTCAATCTTGTCCACCAGCCGTTTCGCCGCCGCAGCCCTTAACTCTTCCGGCAGCAGATTCATGTGCAGCGCCAGCACGTATCCGGTCTGCGTGTCGCCGCCCTCGCTCTTCGCATTGGGATTGTTAATCACGCCAAACTGCGACGGACTGTTGTCCGCGCCGGCCACAAATCCGTCGCTGCGCACGAACTGTCTCTGGAAAGCCGCGCGGATCTTCTCGAACAGCGCCGCGTATTTCTCCGCCTCTGCCGTGCGCCCCGTGGCCAATGCCATCTCGCGCATCAGCGTTACATCACATGCCCAGTAGGCCGTGGCCAGCAACCGCTCGTCAGTCTTGCCTTCGGGCGAAAGCCAGTCGCCGAACGGCTGCCCGTAATCGTTCTTCCACAGAAAATCGGGATTCGCGGCCGCAATCGCGTCTAGATACTTCGTCATCGCCGCCCAATTCTGCTCGATGATCGTGGTGTCGCCGGTCTGCAGCCACGAGGTCCAGGGAACAATTACCCCCGCATCGCTCCATGCGGCGGCCCAGCCGGCATTCTCCGTCACAGTGCCCGGCGAAAAAATCCCATAATAGGGCGTGCCAATTTGCGTACCACGCATGTCCGCGGCAAACTTGCGCGAAAACGCCGCCAGGTCCATGTTGTAGCTGGCCGTACGCCAGAAGACCTGCGCGTCGCCCATCCAGCCCAGCCGCTCGTCGCGCTGCGGGCAATCGGTCGGCACGCCCACAAAATTCGATCGCTGCCCCCAGAGGATATTGCTCCAGAGTTGGTTGATCATCGCGCTGCCGGTCTCAAGCTTCGCCGTCCACGGCGCGTCGGTGTGAATCACGAGACCTGCAACGGCGTCTTTGGCGGGAGCAGTGGGCAGGCCCGTCACTTCCATGTAGCGGAAGCCGTGGAATGTGAATTGCGGAGTGAACTCGTTAACGGATCTTCCGTTAAGGAGCAGGTGGTCGGTCGCCTTTGCAGTACGCAGATTTTCTGTGTAAATCGTTCCGTCAGAATTGAGAACCTCAGCAAAGCGCATTCGTATAATGCCGACCGAATCGTGCAGCACCAAGCGCTCCACTCCGGAGAAGTTCTGCCCGAAATCGTAAACAAAGACTCCGGGCTTCGGCACTGTCAGCGAAACGGTACGCAAAGTGCGCTCCACGCGAATCGGCGGAAAGTCCTGTGCCTCAATCCTTACCGGCTTGGGATCGATCACTTCCGCACGATCCCATCCGATCGGCAAACTGGGAAGTTCCCCACCCGATTGCGGGGTAGAAGCACTGCCAACCTGCGTCTCGCCGTCGTAGATCTCGGATCGAAAAGAATCTGGGGAGTGCGCCACCCATCGATCGTCCGTAGTAATCCACTCCACCCTTCCATCAGCGTGCTCGATGCGTAATTGCGCTCGCAGCGCGGGCGGAGTTACGCCATAATTGTTCGGTTGCTGGAACCACTCGAGCGGCGTTTCGTACCACCCAGGCGCAAGCCACGCGCTGATCGCGTTATTGCCCTGCGTGACCATGTCAGTCACGTCATAGGTTTGGTAGATCACGCGTTCGCGATAGTCCGTCCAGCCCGGCGCCAGCACCTGGTCATCCACGCGCTTGTCATTCAGGAACATTTCGTATGCTCCCAACGCTGTCGCATACAGCCGTGCTGATTTCACTGGTGCCGACACCGTGAATTCGTGACGCAAAGCTTTCACCGAATCGGGAATCCAGGGCTCGCCCATAGATTCCGACCGCTTGCCCGACAGGGGCGTCCAGACTACCGTTGCCTTCCACTCGTTGTCGTCAAAACTCTTCTTTTGCCAGCCGCCGGGCGCGTGAATTGCCGTCTTCCAATCCGTATTGCTCGAGAAACTGGCCCAGGTTCCGTCTTTGTACTCCACAACGAGCGTAGCAATCATCGGGGGCGCATCGTCGGTCGCCATGCCATTCGGATTCACCACATAGTGCAGCGCTTCAATCGCGATGGAGTTGGAGCCGGCACCCAAGGCTTTCGTGACATCGGCGCGCACGAATTTCTTCCACGGCATTTGTTTGTAAGGAGGCAATGGATCCTCAGTGAGAACCTGTGCGCCATCGATCCACGCGGAGACGGTATCCTGCCCGGTGGCGTAGAGCGTGGCAAGGCGCACCGGTTTCGCAAGCGTAATCGTTGTTCGATAAGCAAACCTCTGTTCGGGGCCGTTGCCCACCTCGGGCGTTTTCGCGTCCGGATTCGCGATCCACTGCGCGGGAGCGTGTCGCACCGTGGCCTCTTCCGGTGTTTCATAGCCGATCCATTGCGCACGCCAGGCATCCTGGTTCATCAAGCCCGTTTCCCACCAACTGGATTCGTTCGCCGTGTAAGGTTTGCCTGCGGCATCCCACAACTTCACTCGCCAGTAATAACGCGTGGACGACTTTAGCGCGGGTCCGGCATACGGAATGCCGATCGATTGGCCTGACTCAATGTTTCCGCTCGTCCAAACATCTGCCTGATCCGCCTCAAGCAGATTTGTGTTCGTCGCCACCTGCACCTCATATGCGGTCTGCTTCGCGCCCGGGGCGGGATCGCGCAATTGCCACGAGAAGCGCGGCGCCGGATCGTCAATGCCGAGCGGCGTTTTCAAGTTGTCCACTTGCAATTCAACAGGACCCCTCATTTGGGCCGCCGTTTGTGCATGACCTGTCATCGCCGTTATTCCAAAGATTAGTCCGCAAACCATTCCGCGCATCGTTGCACAGTCCTTTTCTCTTGCTTTGCAGCGTCATCAATATAGCAGCCCTCTTGAAGGCTGCGAAGCCCAAACACGTACACTTTTTGCATGGGCCTACGCCTTTACGCCGCAACCACGAGCGCGGGCAAGCTACGCGACTTTCGCACCGCCGCGCAGGCCTATGCCATCGTCGTCGAGTCGCTCCCTGGGATCGAAACCATCCCCGCTCCCGAAGAAGACGGCGACACCTTCCTTGCCAACGCAGCAACCAAGGCCGTCTATTACTCGAAGTTCGCTCCTGGTGAAGTGGTCGTCGCCGATGATTCCGGTCTGGAAGTGGACGCGCTCGGCGGTGCGCCCGGCGTGCGCTCGGCGCGATACGCGGCAGATGCTGGTCTGGTGGACTCGCCCGACGCCAACGATAACACCGACGTGTGGAATAACATGCTTCTGCTGCAGAAGCTGGACGGCATTCCGGGCGCGCTGCGAACGGCGCGCTATCAGTGCACTCTGGTTGCCGCGCGCGACGGCGAGATCTGCCAGGTCGCCGACGGCACGGTCGACGGAACGATTCTGGATGCGCCGCGCGGGACCGGGGGGTTCGGATACGATCCGCTGTTTTTTCTACCCGAGCTGGGCAAAACCATGGCCGAAATCGATCTTGAAACCAAGTTGTCGCTGAGCCATCGCGGGCGGGCGATTGCGGCGTTGCTGCCGATGCTGGACGTTTAGCCCGCCACATTCTCGTCCAAGACTTAAGACCGCGGAGCGGCGGCGCCTTGACGGACCTGGCGCCGGACTCGAATAATGCATAAGAAACACCGTAAGAGCCTTCCGTCCCTCAATTTAAGACTGCTTCGGCCTGCACCGTATTAGGAGCCAAATTCTCCATGGCAACTGCTCAAACTTCTGCCGCGCCTCAAATCCGCCGCGGCGTCGAACCTTTGCGTGCCGGCGAAGGTACAAGCTTTATCTGGCGCAAGCTGCACTCGCTGCTCGGGATTATTCCCATTGGCGCATTTCTGCTCGAGCACCTGCTCTCGAATTTCGAGGCGCTGAAGGGGCCGGTGGCTTACGGAGAGCAAGTGAAGTTCCTGAATAGCCTGCCGCTGGTGCGTGTGCTGGAGTGGGTGTTTATCTTCCTGCCCATCCTTTATCACGGCATTTACGGCGTCTATATCTGGCTGCGCGGCAAATCGAATATCGTGTATTACCCATGGGCCGGGAACTGGATGTATCTTGCGCAGCGGTACACCGGCCTGGTTGCTTTCGCATACATCATTCAGCACGTACTGCGTCAGCGGTTCATGGGCGTTATGCTGCCTGAGAATCCGGGCGCCGCCTTCTGGAAGGTGCAGCACGAGCTTGCGAATCCCTGGATGGTCGCCGTCTACGTCATTGCGATGATCTGCGTTTGCTGGCACTTTGCCTACGGCGTGTGGCTCTTCGCCGCCAAGTGGGGCATTACGCCGGGTGAGACTGCGCGCCGGCGCTTTGCCTATGTCTGCGTTGTGCTGGGCGTGGCCCTTGCCGTGATGGGAATCGCCAGCATCTGGGCGTTTACCGGGCCAAAGTACCAGAATGCGCCGGAGACAGTGCCTTTAGCGCGGATGCAACACAACGTTGATTTGCCGCGATTGCCGTACTTGTTGGTTCGGTCCGTTTAGCACGAGAAAGGATTCAGCAGACAATGGCATCACCCAGGATCATCGTGGTTGGTGGGGGGCTGGCGGGGCTGGCGGCGGTTATCAAGATTGCCGAGGCGGGTGGGACGGTGGATCTGTTCTCCATTGTGCCGGTGAAGCGCTCGCACTCGGTGTGTGCGCAGGGCGGCATTAATGCGGCCAAGAACCTGAAGGGCGAGGGCGACACCACCGCGCAGCACTTTGACGACACGATCTATGGCGGCGACTTTCTGGCCAACCAGACACCGGTGAAGGGCATGTGCGAGGCAGCACCGGCCATCGTCGATCTGCTGGATCGCATGGGGGTGCCATTCAACCGCACGCCGGAGGGGCTGCTGGATTTCCGCCGCTTTGGCGGGACACTCTACCATCGCACCGCGTTTGCCGGTGCTACGACAGGGCAGCAACTGCTCTACGCGCTCGACGAACAGGTGCGGCGGTATGAGGCCGAGGGCAAGGTACACAAGTTCGAGGGGTGGGAGTTCCTCTCGGCAGTGATCGATGGGAAGGGAATCGCGCGGGGCATTGTTGCGCTCGACCTGCGGACAATGGAGTTGCGTGCGTTCCCGGCAGAGGCCGTGATACTGGCTACGGGCGGCGTCGGAGCCATCTTCGGCAAGAGCACCAACTCCGTGGTTTGCACCGGATCGGCGCAGTCGGCCATCTTCCAGCAGGGCGCGTACTACGCGAACGGCGAGTTCATCCAGGTGCATCCCACTTCAATTCCCGGCGAGGACAAGCTGCGGCTCATGTCGGAGTCGGCGCGCGGCGAGGGCGGGCGAGTATGGGTTCCGCGCACGAAGGGCGACAATCGCGCCTTCAAGGCCATTCCTGAGTCGGAGCGGTTCTACTTCCTTGAGGAGTGGTATCCAAAGTACGGCAACCTGGTGCCGCGCGACGTGGCGACTCGCGCCATTCACAAGGTGGTGTACGAGTTGGGTCTCGGCCTCGAAGGCCAGCCAATGGTCTACCTGGATCTGACGCACATCGATCGCGCGACGCTGCACCACAAGCTCGGCGGGATTCTGGAGATCTACGAGAAGTTCGTGGGTGTCGATCCGTGCGTGGAGCCGATGAAGATCTTCCCAGGCATGCACTACACGATGGGTGGACTTTGGGTGGACTTCGACCAGATGACCAATATTCCGGGCATCTTTGCGGCGGGCGAGTGCGAGTATCAGTATCACGGCGCGAATCGGCTGGGCGCGAACTCGCTGGTGAGCTGCATCTACGGCGGATTTGAGGCGGGGCCGAATGCGCTCAAGTATGCCAAGAGCGTGGCTGCGGCAGAAGGCGATGGCGGCGCAGCAGCAGAAGTTGCGCGGCAGGCAGAGATCAACGGGAAGATGGTGCGCAACGAAGGCGGCGAGAATCCGTTCAAGCTGTGGCGCGAATTGGGTCGCGAGATGACCGAGCACGCGACGGTGATCCGCTACAACAAGAGCTTGAAGCAGGCCGACGAAAAGATCGTGGAGCTGCTCGACCGATACAAGAACGTGAACCTGAGCGACAAGAGCCAATGGGCGAACACGAGCTTTGCGTTTACGCGGCAGTTGAAGAACATGCTGGAGCTATCGCGGACTGTGGTGCAGGGCGCGATGCTGCGCGACGAGTCACGGGGCGCGCATTACAAGCCGGATTTTCCCGAGCGCAATGACGAGAAGTTCCTGAAGACCACGAAGGCGAGCTTTACGGGCTGCGTGGAAGGGCCGAAGTTCGAATTTGAAGAGGTGGACACGCAGTACATCAAGCCGCGGCCGCGACGTTACGACGCGGCGAAGTAATTTTGTATCAGGGCGCGACTTCCGTCGTGCCGCATGGGCCGAATCAAGAATGGGGCTTTTAGCCCTGAGGGATCATGGCGAACAGGACAGTCACTTTTGAGATCAAGCGCCAGGCAAGCCCGGAGGCGCCGGCGGTTTGGGAGCGGTTTGAGCTGGAGTGGCGACCGGGGATGAACGTGGTGTCGGCGATGATGGAGATCGCGACCAATCCCGTGACCGCGGACGGCAAGCCGACAACTCCGATCACTTACGACTCGAATTGCCTTGAAGAAATCTGCGGCTCGTGCGCGATGCGGATCAACGGCAAGGCGCGCATGGCGTGCTCAGCGCTGGTAGACAAGCTGGAACAGCCGATACGGTTGGAGCCGCTGACGAAGTTTCCGCTGGTGCGCGATCTGCAAGTCGACCGATCGGTTTTGTTCGAGAACTTGATGCGCGTGAAGGCATGGGTTCCGGTGGACGGGACATATGACCTGGGCTCGGGGCCGCGTGTTTATCCGCAGGACCAGGAAGCGAACTATCCACTCTCGAATTGCATCAGTTGCACCTGCTGCATGGAAGTTTGCCCACAGTTCAACGAGGACACGAACTTTGTCGGCGCGGCTACCATCGCGCAGGTCAAGCTCTTCAACAACCATCCCACAGGAAAGGTTTTCAAGGAAGACCGTCTGCGCGCGCTGGCCGGCGACGGGGGCATCCAGGAATGCGGCTACGCGCAAAACTGCGTCGAGGCCTGCCCGAAACAGATTCCGCTGACCAACGCGATCAGCGACGTAGGCCGCGACGTGCTGACACAGAAGGTGAAGGACTGGCTGAAGAGCTAGAGAACGGCGGACAGCAGACAGCTAACAGCGGACAGCGGACAGCTAACAGCAGACAGCGGACAGCGGGCAGAGAGCGGGAGCCTGTTGCCGGTAGCCGGTAACAAAGGCTGACGGTTTATAGTTCGTAGTTCACAGTACATCGTCTGCGGCCCGATTACTTGGCGCGGCTGCCTGTTTCTTGATACCCCCTCCCGGTTAGGGGTGCCCCCCTACCTTTTTTGGCGCAAGTGCTTTCCTTTCAATCGTTTGTACCTTTGATCTCTGGCTGTAACCCGCTGATTCCAGAAGGGTTAGACCGTAAGTTCCCGATCTAAAGGGCTTACGGGGGCCTTTTCTGCATTTTTGCACCGTAAATGGTGCAATTTTTCCTCCATAGGACTGAATTGCGGGAAGAAACGATGCAGCCCAGGAACGCCAAGCCCGCCCTGGCCGGCATTCCCGGGCCGCTCTCCGACCATTGCGGAGTTTGGTTTTTCCCCTACGTGAAACAAGTGTAGCGAAGTGGCGGAAATAACATGCAAAAAGAAATCGGGGGTCAGGAATCAGGGATCAGACCCCGAATCAGCAGGTTAGCGGGTTGCGAGGCGGCGGCTAAACCGCGCGGGGGCTTGACATCTCTATGGGGTGAACCTCTTCGGTGAGCCGTATCGACGGGGACGCGTCTTCGATCGGATCAACGGCAGCTCAGACGTCGCCCGGAAGCTGGGCGGCCCTATGCCGCCGGGACTTCGCTCAAGGCGGCTGCGATGGGCGATGCCGGGATTGAACGCGGTTACGCTGCGTACTTCGTTCTTCGAAAATGCGGGATGTTTGCGGCACCCATTCATTCAGGGGCCTGAAGGCCCCCGCTCCCTCCGTCTGACGGCCGGTGGGTTGGCGGTTGTGGTCTCCCACTCACGGCGCGATGGAACTGCGTCGTGAATGAGGCACCGAGGGAGTCGGCGAGTTAGCAAGTTAGCCTGATCCCACCCTAGCCGGAAAAACAAAGACCCGGCGAGGGTGGGTCAGCCGCGGCGGTTGTAGTCTCCCACTCATGGCGCGATGGAACTGCGCCGTGAATGGGGTAACGAGGGATTTGTGGTGGGGACGGGTGGCGGGTGAGCTATGCGGCTTCTTGACAAAGACTTACTATAGATGCGTGGAAAGTCTTCCCCTGGCTGAAATTCAGGCGCATGTTGCACGAATCGGCTCCAGCGCCGCGTTCGCGAATTCGGCACGGCTGCGCGAGCTTTTGCAGCACACGGTTGCGGAGTCACTGGCCGGGCGCGGCGATTCACTGAAGGAATCCGTTTTGGGAGTGACGGTATTCGGCCGCAAGCCCGGATACGACTCGGACACCAATTCGATTGTGCGCGTGGAATTCGCTCGTCTTCGTAAAAAGCTTGAGCAGTATTACTCTTCGGCGGGCACGAACGAACGATTGAAAGTGGTGTTTCCCAAAGGAAGCTACGCCCCGGAATTCGTGCGTCCGGATGGTCCTGCTGAACCGGCGTTCGCCGGAAGCGTTGTCGTGCTTCCATTTGCCTGCCTGGGCGCCGACCCAGACGACGAATGTTTCGCGGACGGTCTCACGGACGAACTCATTACAGCTCTCACGCGAGTGCGGGGACTCAAGGTGGTGGCACGCACCAGTTCGTTCAAGTTCAAAGGACGATCCGACGACATCCGAGGGATCGGCGCAACATTGCAAGTGGACACCGTGCTTGAGGGCAGCGTGCGGCGCCAGAATGACCTGCTGCGGATTCACGCACAACTTGTCAATGTCCGCGATGGCTGCCACATCTGGGCCGGCAAATATGAACGCCGGCTCACCGCTGTTTTTCAGATTCAGGAAGAAATTGCAGCAGCAATTGCCGGGGCTTTGAAGATGGAACTGCCGCGGCGTCTCGCATCGTCTTCCCGCATCGTCGATCCCGAAGCTCATTCGCTCTATCTGAAGGGCCGTTATTGGTGGCACCGCTGGAATCCCGAGGCCCTGCGCAAAGCCGCAAGTTTTTTCCAGCAGGCCATTGACCGGGACCCTGGCTGCGCCGGCGCCTATTCCGGATTGGCCGATTGTCTTTTTCTGCAGGGCTACTATGGCTACGGACACCCGCGCGAGGTGATGCCGCGGGCCCAGGCGTTTGCCCGCAAGGCGCTTGAGCTCGATCCGTTGCTTGGCGAAGCACATTGTTCTCTTGCCATGCTGGAAAACTCCTGGGAGTGGAACACGGAGCGGTGCGGCACGGAGTTTCGCCGCTGCCTGGAGCTGAATCCCAACTACGCAATGGCGGTGGCAAAATACGCAACATCCTACCTGCAGCCGGTGGGCCGGTTTGAGGAGGGCGTGACGTGGTTGAAGCGCGCCCTGGTCCTCGACCCGCTCTCTCCGCACGTCAACGCGGACTTCGCGTGCAACCTGCTCTATCGGTCACTTTTTGACCAGTTCGAGCGGGAGGCTGTTCGCGTTCTCCAAGACGATCCTGCTGTGATCAGGCTCTACTGGTTCCTGGGCAAATGCCGCGCAATGCGCGGCAACAGAACCGGCGCCGCAGAAGCCGTTGAATGCGCGCTGAGTTGTTTACCTGAAGATCCCATGACGCTCGGCATGGGCGCTGCGGTGCATGCGATCTGCGGGAATGAGAGCCGGGCTGCGGAACTGCGTGGCAAGCTCGACTTTCTTAGCCAGATTCGCTACGTTCCTTTCGTGACTCGCGCATTTGCATACGACAGCGAGGGGAATGAGCAGGTTTTCTTTTCTTTGCTCCATCAAGCGATTGCCGAGCACGAGCCGATGTTGCGGTCCCTGCGCATGCTCGCCAGTTTCACCGTACATGGATCAAGTCCGAACTATCGCGCGATCCTCGACAAAATCGGCATCGGCGAGCAGCAAATCGCGCAGGCGGCGTCGATCGACCTTCCCGGTCAAGCCCTTGGGTAGTTCCTCCATAAAGAAGATCCGCGTCGGAACCTTGTAATCAGCCAGAAGCGCACGCGCGTGAGCAATCAACTCACCCTCTTGAACGTGGCGGCGCTTCTCGCATTGAGATGAATGCCACGGGAACCTCAGCAAACATGGGATCGGGCAGCCCGACAACTCCGGCTTCGAGTACGGCAGGATGCTGATACAGAGCCTCCTCCACCTCCTGAGGTGAGATGTTCGATCCACCGCGTATGATGATTTGCTTGAGCCGACCCTGGAACCAGTAATAACCGTCCTCATCCCGTCGAGCGAGATCTCCCGTGTGCAGCCAGCCGCCCTCGAAGAGCCGCGCCGTCGCGTCGGGATCGTTCCAATATCCGATGCAACTCGCCGCGCTGCGCACCAACAATTCGCCAACGCTGCCCGCCTCCACGTCGCTCCCATTCGGGTCCACTATGCGAAGGGAGACGTTCACTGCTCGTCCCATGGAACCAGGCTTACCAGCCTCGCGAGGGCTCACCAAGGTCGGGCAGACTTCAGTCATGCCATAGCCTTCCTGCAGTTCAATATTGAAAAAGTATTCCCGCACGCGCCGCTGCAGGGCAACAGGCACACTGTCGCCGCCGGCGACAATGCTCTTCAGGCTTGAGACGTCGCGCGCATGGTCAGCCTGTTCTTCCACCATCTGCTGAAGGCTTGCGGGAAGCGCAAAGAAGTAGGTGCATCCATAACGCTGAATGGCGTCAAGCGCCGCGGCCGCGTCAAACTTCCTCAGCAATACCGCGCTTGCACCCAGAATCAGGCCTGGCAGGTAGACACAGACCAAAGCGGCAATGTGCGACATCTGGCTGACGGCGAGCGGCGTGTCGCCTATGCCCGACGCGTACTGCGCGAGCTGGCGTGCGCCCTCAAGCAGCGTGCGTTGCGAATGGACCACCCCCTTCGGACGCGCCGTCGTCCCGGAGGTATAGAGCAGTATCGCCGGGGCATTGGGATCGGCGTCAGGCAGCGGCTCACACCTCTGCGTAAGATCCGGGAGTTCGCTCGTGACCGGAGCGCCGCTGACCAGAGCGGCCAGTCTTGGCTCGCTGAAGCAGAGACGCGCTCCGGAATGTTCGAGAATGTAGGCAATCTCCGGCGCCTTCATCCGCGGATTGATCGGCACTGCTACCACCCCGCCGCGAAACGCGCCCAGCATCAGCGCCACTAACTCAACCGAGTTATGCCAATGGATTGCCACCCGATCACCGGGCCGCAGCCCAAGATCGAGCAGATGCCAGGCAATGCACTCGACTGCATTTTCGAGTTCGGCATACGTGGTGCTGCGTTCACTCGTAATGACGGCGGGTTTCGCCGGATGCCGCTGCGCGTATTGCGTCAACAACTCATTGATCAACATGGGGCGATTCTAGGAATGAATGCGGGGAAAGACCAGAAGTATCGGGTTAGGTGTACGTTACTCTTCTGATAGCTGACAGGCAAGCTTCTCGGCTGCAGCGGGCAGATTTTTCCCTTTAAGTGTGACCTGCGAGTCAGTCAGACATTGGTGTCGCGGGATTGGTTCGCGAGGGGTCGCAAGAAGATTGATCCATGTAGATCAGCGGCAGCGTAGGGGGTCACGCGCTTCCGGCGATTCCTGACGAAACGAGAAACTCGAAGATGCTGTCAGGATGAAATGGCTTGGCCATAATCGGGAAGTCGTGTCCGAGCTTCTTCGATTCGTCAATCAAATCGCCAGTAGCGGTATTTCCCGAGATGAGGAGCACCTTGCATGAAGGCAGCGCCTGCGTTAGATAAATGGCCAAGGCCACGCCATCCATCTTTCCCATGACCACGTCACTGATGACCGCGTCGGGCTTCCATGACAGCGCCAGCTCGGCTGCATCTTCGCCGCTGTATACCGCGAGCGCGTCGAGTCCGCGCCCCCGCAGAATCAGCGCCAGTGAGTCCGCAATAATGCGCTCGTCATCGACGACAAGGACGCGGAATGGCGCTTGTTCGCTGGGCATAAGGAGATTTGAGGAAATTCCGGTGGGCCCCAGTTACGTTTTATTTGATGCATGAAGGCCAGTTGGAGTTTGTCAATTTTTGGTCATCCGCCTGATCGCTCAAGAGTAATCGACGGAAATTACTATGTACGGCTTCTGTCGCTGCGTTCCGGGTGCTCGGGATGGCTGTGCGGGTAAGGGTCGTCGGCCGGCCGGTGGCTGAAACCGTTCGGTTGCTGCGATCATTCGTGGGGCTGAGTCCGTACGCGACGGGATTAACCCAAGCAGAGCGTGGGCGGGGCACTCGGCTTGCGGGGCACCCGGGCGGCTATTGGGTGCGGGCGATGCGGGCGGCGCGGGAGTAGGAGCCGAGGTTGAAGGCGTTGAGATAGCCGAGGGCGGCGAGCTTCTTTTTGGCGACGGCGCAGCGCATGCCGCTGTGGCAGTGGAGCAGGAGCGCCTGGCTTTTGTTTTTGACGCGGCGCGGCAGAGCGGTTTCGATCTGATCGAGCGGAAGGTTGATGGCGCTCGGCAAGTGACTATTGGCGAATTCGGCGGGAGTGCGCACGTCGATGATGAGAGCTCCGCTGGCGAGGCAGGCACGCGCGTGTTTGGCCGACACGAGCCCGATGCGCTTGAGCAGCAGAAATAGCGCGAAGGCCGCAGCGAACAGGAGAACATATGTGAGGGACATATGTTTGAGCTTAATGCATGACTCGCGGCGGATGTGCGGACGGGCTGCAAGTGGGGTCGAGTTCTGATATGAGGCGTTGGGACCGCGGCTTCGTCGCATTCCACCCTGGACGCAAAAAGCGCGTCTAGAATGGGGCATCCGGGTTAGTGAGGGACCCTGATTACATAGCGGCCGAACCAAACTTCGCGGGGCAGGACTTGCAGTGAAGCAGTGAGAACCAGGGCGCTCGCTCCGTAGGTGGGAACGATCTCCAATACTTTCCATCCCTGCAGGCGGGCTTTGTCAACGAGATTGGCGACCTGTGCTTCGCCGGAGGGGCCGATCTCAGGAGCATAAAGAGTCTGCATGTCCTGATAGAGCACGTGGCCAGGGCCGCGCGTCACCACCTCAGAGATGATGTTTCCGGCTTTGACTCCCTCGACAGCGAGTGCGATCACTCCGTCGGCGACGATCGCGAAGCGTTCTGCGCCTTCAGACGCGAGAAATATGTGGACGGTCTTGCCGTCGATCCATAAGCCTTCAAATGTGCCGTGACGAAATTGGCGAAAATCACTCATTCGTTAGGAGTCCTTTTTGGTTCGATTCCGGATCGCGGTGTTCGGGTTTACTCAAAGCGGGAGATAAATCCCCCGGCAAAGAGAGTTTGGCCTGGAATCGAGAGACTTGTATGTGATCTGCGCAACATGATGTTGCGGCAACGAAGGCGGGGCGGACGCGCGGTGCGGGAAATAGGGCTTGCGCGCGGGGTCCGAAGTGGTTAGAGTCGGTGGAGCAACATTCCCCGTCATCACAAGCGATTCAGGAGAGAGTGGTTCCTCAGTAAAGGCCGGGTCGCCATTCATTGATTTGCGGTTGCCGGTTGGCAACTTGCAGATGCATGCGTGCGACTGCCAGGGTGCCGATGAAGTGACTGGATCGCCGGCGACTGGACTTCATGGATGCGGGGATGCTGAGAAATGGATCTCGAATGGAGGAGAAGATGAAAGCGAACGTTCGAAGTGTACTGGAGGGAGCGGCCGTGACGCTGATGTGTTTTGGCGCGGCAGCATGCGGGAGCAGCGTATCGGGGCACACCTACGCAGGCAACGGAGAGTTGGTGAAGATCGAGTTCCAGTCGGGAGGAAAAGCCATTACGAGTTTCGGGGCGATGAGCTCAAATTGCACGTACACGCAAAGCGGCAAGAAGATTGCGCTAACGTGCGAAGGCGATGAAACGGATTTGAATATGGCCGACGATGGATCACTGGCTGGGCCCGACGGCGGTATGCTGGCGCACCTGGCGAAGGTGAAGTAGTCCGGGTGACGGCGTGCTGATGGCGGCTCAGCCGTCGAAGCGGAAGGCGCTGATGGCTGCGCCCATGGGCTCGTCGCGGAAGATGCGCTTTCCGGGCGTGTCGCCGCCTGCGCCAGCGGCCACCATAAGGGGAATGAGGTGCTCTTCGCGAGGATGCGCATAGGCGGCCCAGGGCGCGATGCGCCAGGCAGCGAGTGATGCATCGCGATCGGGTGCAGGCGATTCGACAGCCTGCGTGAGCCACGCATCGAATCCCATCCAGCGTGAAGATGCGTGTTTCTGTAGCTACATCGTGCAGTCCCGTGACGAAGAGTTTCCCACCCACAATCGATAAGCCGGAGATGACGTTCCTTCCCTTCGGGCACGATGTTCGTCCAGTGCTGCGGTTGCGGATCAGCGATTGGCACCTTCGCCACGCGATAGTTCGGCGCCTCGTAGTCGGTTAGCACATAGAGATCGTCACCGTAGTTCTCAGCCCTAAAGCGGCTGTCGATTCCATGAATGACCCAGCGAATCGGCGAGTCCGGCTTGCGCAGATCTTTCGCGGAGATATCGACGCGCCTGGCGGGAACGCCGTGCTCGACGTAGATAATCAAATAGCGCTCGTTCTCGGTGACCCATGCGCTGATGAGTTGCATGGGGCCGAAGCTCTCGCCTTCGAAGCTCTTGCCGAACACGAGTTCATCGCCGGCGGCTGGCGATCCGAACTTGTGGTAGAAGACGAGCGACCCCGCAGGATCGGAGCGCGCGTAGTAGAGTCCTCGTTTATCAGGGCTGAGCTGGATGCCTTCATAACGCGCGGAAGGCAGAGAGTCAGGGAGTTCCGCCCTGGTGGCGACTTTGAGAATGTGGACCGACTCTTCATCGGCGCCCCCGGAACGAATTCCGTAAACCAGCATTGTGCCATCTTTCGAGATGTCATCGATCTGCACGGACGTGTTCTGGTCGGCGCTCAGTTTCGTGGCGTCGACCAGCCGATCCTCCTGGCCGTGTAATCCACGCCGCATATAGATCGATCCCTGGTTCTCGTCGGCGAGCTGCTTCTTGAAAAAATAATTCCCGCCGCGCTCGATCGGGATACTGTACCTCTCCACGCGTTCGAGCTTGGTGAGTTCATTGACGATCTCGGGCCGGATCTTCACCTGCGAAAGATATTGTTCGGTGTATTTCATCTGCGCGTCGATCCAGGCGCGAGTGGCCGGACTCTTGGCGTCCTGCAACCAGCGATAGGGATCGGTGAGCGTGGTTCCATGAATGTTCTCGATGACAGGCTTGGCTTCCGTGACCGGCGGAGAAGGAAGGATGATTCCGTTGCCGCCCTTTACCTCGGTAGACTTACAGGCAGCATAAGTAAAGAGTCCGAACAGGAGGCAGATCATCAATCCGGGAATCCCTTTTGGACGTTCGAAATCGGCCGCATGGCGCGTCAATCTCGCTTATTCGCGACAGGGTGAAGCGATTCCTCACGGGAGCACTACCCTCCGGCTTTCCGGCTAGACCCGCCCCACACTTTCTCCACCGCGAGGCTACTGCGGATTGGGTCCCTGGACCACCTGGACCAGGTCGTTTGGGCGCACCCAGTGGGCGAATGCGGCTTGGATCTGGGCGCCGGTCATGTCGAGGTAATGCTGGGCGGCGATGAAAGGCTCATTGAGTGGCAGCCCGATGGCCGAACGCGCGATCCAGCCGCCGGCGATGCTTTGGAAGCTCGATTCGCTGAGCGGGACTCGCCGCAGCACGAGCGCCTTGGCCTGCTCCAGCTCATCCGGTTCAGGCGGCGAAGTTTGCATGGCCTTCAGATCGCGCACGATGATGGCGCGGGCCTTGGAAACGTTGGGCGGATCGCAACCGTACCCCACCGAGTAAATCGCCCGCGTCTTTCCGGCCTGGAGCGAGGACCCCACGGTGTAAACCAGGCCGGTGCTTTGGCGCAGGTCCTTCGAAAAGCGGCTGGCGTAGAAGGCGCCGCCGAGGATCTGATTTCCGAGTTCCAAAGCGTAGTAATCGGAACTGAAGCGCGTGATGCCAAGGGTTTCGGCGAGGGTCACGTTGTCCTGCACGCGGCTTGAATCCGGCACTTCGGTTGCAAGTGGCTGATTGGCAGGAACGGCCGGCAGATCGGTGGGCGGTTCGGGCCCCGTCGCCCGCCAAGCGCCGAAATACTTATTGACGGTCGCCTTCGCTTCCTCCGGCGTTACCTTGCCCATCACCACGATCGTGGTGAGGTCAGGCCGAAAGACGTAACCGTAGAAGCGTTTTACATCATCGAGGGTGAGCGAGGAAATGGTCTGGGGCGTGGCTTCGCGCAGCGTGGGATCGTCCTTCGGAAACAGATTCGCATGCAGTGCGTGCGCGGCCAGGTGGTCCGGGCTCTCGAGCACGCCCGCAGCGTAAGAAGCCATCTGCGGCTTGGTAATCAGAAAGGCTTGCTCGGGTAAGGCCGGATGAAGCTCGTTATCCGCGAGCAGCTCGACAGCTCGGTCGAAATGGCTGGCAAGCGCGCGCACGGAAAAATCCATGCCGGCATTCGCGTCAGCCCCGATATCGTCGAGCGCCTTTTGGAAAGCGACGCGGTCGAGCGTAGTGGTGCCGTAAGAGAAAAGCTGGCCCAGGACGTCGTCCACGCCATCCTGGCCTTTGGGCGTTTCCAGGTCGGCGTCGCTCTTGATGCGGCCAAAGACAGCCACGCTGTCACTGACGTCTTCGGGCTGCACGATAAGCTTGATGCCGTTCTCGAGCGTCGTCTCGGTCGGATGAGTGGTGGCCTCAGGGACCGCCAGGCGATGGAGCGCCTGCGTGGCCCACTCCGGGAGAGGGACGAGCTTCGCCTCCTTCGGCGTGAACGATTCCTGACCGCCAAAACTGCTGTGCGAAGACGGTTTCCCCGAGGGCTGCGGCGTGAGGATAGCCGTGATGGAGCTTGGCAACGCGAGGTAATGGCGGGCTACGCGGTTCACGTCCTCCACGGTAACCTGCTGCATGGCCTTCACATCATCGTCGGGCGACTGCCTTCCTTCCACCGCCACGGCGGCAGACCAAGCGGAAGCCAGGCCTTCTACGGAGTTTTTCTGGAGCTCGGCGCCGGCAAGCTCGTGGAGCTTGGAGGCGGCCACCAGGTCTGGCGGGAACCCGCTCTTCAGGTCTTCCTCGAGGATTTTTCGCATCTCGCCCGCGAGCGCGTTGGCGTCAGCCCCTTTGGGGTAGGCTGCCAAGGCGAAACCGAGTCCCGCCTGCGGCAACGATTCCATCTGAAAGCCGGCGAAGAGGGCTTTGCCCTCCGGAACCAATTCGTAGAGCGTTCCCCGCTGGCTGCTGAGCACGTCGCTCAGCACCTGGACCGCGGCGTAGTCGGGGCTCGATGTACCCGGCATGCGGAACGAAATCAGCGCCAAGCCATAAGGCAAGTCCGTATCCATATTCATGGTCTGCGACTCAACGGCGCTGAGGTGAATCTCCGGCCGGGCGGGCAGCTTTTTCGACGGAATGTCACCGAAGAAGTTCTTCACCTGCGTGAGCGCGGTCTGCGGATCCACGTCGCCCACAATAATCAGGATGGCGTTGTTGGGGGCGTACCACTCGTCGTAGAAATTCTTAAGCATCGCAGCGGTCGTCTTGTCGAAAGACGGCCGCGTGCCCAGGCCGGGATCGGCCAGCGGCGTGCCCTTATACATGGCCGCGAGCAGCTTGGTGTAAAACACGAACACCGGATTGGAATAATCCTGCGCCACTTCCTGCTCGATGGCGCCCCGTTCCTTGTCCCACTCCTGCGGGCTGTCATCAACGCCGCGCATGCGGTTGGCCTCGATGCGCAAGGCGACGTCCAGGTCCTCGGCCGGAATGGTGTAAAAGTACTGCGTCACGGTCTGCTGAGTATCGGCGTCAAACGAGCCGCCCATGGCGGCGGCCACCTCCGCCAGTTGATCTGCAGAAAGGCCCGGGCTGCCGCGAAACATCATGTGCTCCTGGGCGTGGGCCATGCCCGGGAAACCCTCGGGCGACTCGTTCGAGCCCACGAGGAAGTTCACCATCGTGGTTACGACCGGAGCCAGCCGGTTCGGCACAATCACCACCCGCAGGCCGTTCGGCAGTGCCGCCCGCAGGACGTTCTCGCTCGTGTCAGCCTGCGGATTCGCCGCGTTGAGACCAGGCGCCAAGCTCACAACTCCCGTGAGCACAAGCGCAAGGACGAATGATGGCCAAAACGGCCGCGGGCTGCGAAACTCTGCGCCTCTTGGGCGATCAACCGGGCAAGAGATGTGTTTGTGAAGGCGGATTTTCATGGGAATCCAAG
>CAWJDG010000061.1:0-7404 GCA_963841365.1 uncultured Acidobacteriaceae bacterium | reverse complement strand
CCAGCAGTCGCGGCGTCCACCTTGCATTGGGTCCGTCGTCAAAAGTAAGCGCCAGCTCACCCGGACGCGCCGGCGCAATCAGGGCTGTGCCAAAGATCCGCGACCCCGGCCACAGCGAGGCATATGAGTAAGCGCCCACCGCCAGGCCTGCCGCCGCTGTAGCGCCCAACCCGGCATAAATTCCGGTGGCTAAGGGAGAGATCATTCTGTTTGCAAGTATGCGTCGGCCAACTTGCCGCAAGCAACCCGGACCTCGCGCCAGCCCCATCCGCGCCGCGCGTTAAATCATCTTTGCCGGCATCTCTTCGTCGCTCCGCCGCTCCGCCTGCATGCGCCGTTTGGCCCGCTGTTCGCTCGATCGCCGCGCCTGCCGCCACGTCGTCATTGACGTGACACCGTAATTCCACACCGCTGAAAAAAGCAGCCCGGTCACCGCGGCCAGCACCCACGGCACTCCGCGATGGAATGCCTCGTTGGCAATGGTCACGTTCGCCACTACGCCCAGCCCGCACGCAATGCAAAACGTCAGCAGCCCACCCCAGAACCTCCAGCCGCGCAGCCGCCGGTCCCGGTAGGTCACTGAGTTGTTCAAAACAAAATTCAGAATCATCACAGTGAACGTCGTAATGGTCTGCCCCTCGGCAAAACTCAGCCCGCCAAGCTTCAGCAGCGCGCTCAGAATCAGCAAGTGAACGCCCACCCCCAGCAAACCCACCATGCCGAAGAGCACAAAGCGCACGTTCACCAAGTCGCCCAGGTGCTTATCCACCAGCAACTCAAAGTACTCCAGGCCCACCATCAAATCCAGCTTGCTTTCGCCATGCTCGCGCTGGCGAAAGCGGTATGCTACTTCGCCGATGCGCAGCCCCGGCCCTGCCGAAAGCACAATGTCGAGCAGAATTTTGAACCCGATGCCCGAAAGCCGGTGCGCGAATTGCTCGAAGGTCACCACGCGCACCATAAAGAATCCACTCATCGGATCGCTCAAAGCATGTTCAGTGCCCATCATGCTCAGCCGCTTGCCCAGTTGACTCAGCTTCACTCGCCAGTTGGCAAATTCGCCCATGCTGCCGCCGGCAATATTGCGCGAGCCTACCACCAGGTCGAGGTTTTCCTCCTGCATCCGCCGCAGCATCTCCGGCAACACGCTTTCGTCGTGCTGCATGTCCGCATCCATCACGGCCACAAACGGCGCAGATGCTGCCATGATCCCTTCAATGCAAGCCGAGGCCAGCCCCCGTCGCCCAATCCGGTGCAGCACGCGCAGGTTGTCATGGTGCTGCGCCACGCGCCGCACCACGTCCGCAGTGCCGTCGGGCGAGTCGTCATCCACAAAAATTACTTCATAGTGAATGCCCCCGAGCGTCTTCTCCAGCCGATCGACCAGCGGACCCACATTCCCGCTCTCGTTAAATGTGGGTAGCACGATCGCCAGATCGTAGGCCATTCCTTCCTCCGCGGAGCGCTTGCATCTCGGGGCGCTGCGCCCTGCAAACCGCGTCCGCCTTGTTATTCAGTCCTCAAGGAATTCTAAGAGAATCTCGAGACTGAATCCATTGTGTTCGCCTTCAGTTTCTTTCAACACGTACCAAGCGTATACTTTCCTTGTTCGGGTCGCATCCTTAGTCTATGGAGCGGCACTGGAGACAACATGAGCCTCACCGAGTTCCCCACGGGCGCGCGTCTCTCGCCACCCGGTGTTCCCCTTCCCAAAGTCACCATGCCCACGCTCAGCGAAATGAAGCGCCAGGGCAAGCCGATCTCTGCGCTCACCGCCTACGACTACGCGACCGCGCGCCTCGTCGACGAGGCCGGCATCGATCTCATCCTCGTCGGCGATTCGCTCGCCATGGTCGTTCTCGGCCACGAAAACACCCTCGCCGTCACTGTGGACGAGATGCTTCACCACACACGCGCCGTGCGCCGCGCTGTCCGTCGCGCGCTCGTCGTGGCCGACATGCCTTTCGGCAGCTACCACGGCACGATTTCTGAGGGCCTTGCCAACGCTGTCCGCTTCGTCAAAGAAGCCGGCGCCGAAGCCGTCAAGATCGAAGGCCCGCGTGTCGAGCTTGTCCGCGCGCTTGTCCAATGCCGAAATTCCCGTCGTCGGCCATCTCGGCCTTACGCCGCAAAGCGTGCATCGCATGGGCGGCTATCGCGTGCAGGCCCGCACCGTCGAATCCGTTCGGCAACTTCACGCCGATGCTCTCGCCCTCGCTCGCGCCGGCGCCGGCGCCATCGTTCTCGAAGGCATTCCTCGCGAAGCCGCCGCGCAAATCACCGCCGCGCTGCCCATCCCCACCATCGGCATCGGCGCCGGCCCCGATTGCGACGGCCAGATTCTCGTCTTCCACGATCTCGTCAATCTCACCTTCGCGCCGCCGGCCAAATTCGTCCGCCGCTACGCTGACGCCTCCACGCTCTTCCGTTCCGCCATCGAACACTATCGCGAAGACGTCGAGCATCACGCGTTTCCATCTGACGCCGAGAGCTACCACGTGCCCCGGCCTGAGCGCACTGCGGTCCCCATGGAGTTAGACGGCAACGATGGAATTGTGAATCGCGACGCCTGGGACGAGTTGAACCAGGAGTCTGCGTAGCAGGGATGCAAATCGTCCGCACCGTCGCCGAACTCCGCCATTGGTCCCGCTCGCTTCATTGCGATCCCACTAGCCGCATCGGCCTCGTGCCCACCATGGGCGCCCTCCACGCGGGCCACGCCTCGCTCATTCGCGGCGCTCGCGCCGCGTGCTCCCACGTCGCTGTCAGCCTCTTCGTCAATCCCACGCAGTTCGGCCCGCATGAGGATTACGCGCGCTATCCACGCTCCTTCGATGCCGACTGCGCGCTCGCCGCGTCCGAAGGCGCAGACGTCCTCTTCGCTCCCGCCGTCGAAGATCTCTACCCCGCCGGCGCCTCTACGTTTGTTGAAGTTGAAGCAATCAGTGATCGCCTCGACGGCGCATCCCGCCCTGGCCACTTTCGCGGTGTCGCCACCGTTGTCGCCAAGCTGATCATCGCCGCCGAGCCCGATCTCGCCTTCTTCGGCCAGAAAGACGCGGCTCAGGTCGCCGTGCTGCGCCGCATGGTCGCTGATCTGCGCTTCGCAACCGAAATCATCGTCTGTCCCATCGTTCGCGACGCCGACGGCCTCGCTCTCAGCTCGCGAAACGCCTATCTCAGTCCTGCCCAGCGCGCCCAGGCCCTCACGTTGAGCCGCGCCGTCCGCCATGTGGAGTCACTCGTTGCGCAAGGCGAGCGCCGCGCCGACATGTTAATCCCCGCCGCACGCGAAATGTTTTCCTCCGCCCCCGCGATCCGCATCGACTACATCGCCCTCGTCGACTGGTCCACGCTCGAGCCCGTCGCAACCGCCGCACCCGGCGCGCTCTTTGCCGTCGCGGCATACGTCGGCGAAACCCGTCTAATCGACAACACCATCCTGCAGTACCTCAAGAATTCCGTTGCGCAATCGCCGGCCCACGCTGCACCCTGATACCAATGCCGGAACTTCCCGACATCACCGCCTACATCACCGCGCTCGAACCGCGCATCCAAGGGGCAAGGCTCGACCACGTGCGCCTCGCCAGCGTCTTTCTCCTCCGCACTGTTGATCCTCCGATCGCCTCCGTTGAAGGAAAAACTGTCCGCGCCCTCCGCCGCGTCGGTAAGCGCATCGCTATCGGCCTCGACTCCGGTCCCGGATCCAGCTCTGACAGCGATCTTTGGCTCGTCCTCCATCTCATGATCGCCGGCCGCCTTCACTGGCGCCCGCCGCAGGCAAAGCTCTCCGGCCGTCAATCCCTCCTCGCCCTCGATTTCCCCACCGGTTCCCTCGTACTGACTGAAGCCGGCTCCAAGCGGCGCGCCTCCCTGCATCTCCTGCGCGGCGAACAGGCTCTCCACGACATCGATCCCGGCGGCATAGAAATCTTCGCGCCAGAAACCACCGTCGACAGTTTCCGCACAGCGCTCACCCTTGAGAACCGCACCCTCAAGCGCGCGCTCACCGATCCGCGTCTCATCAGCGGCGTGGGCAACGCCTACTCGGACGAGATTCTCCACGCCGCCCACCTCTCGCCCATCGCGCTCACCCACAAACTCAAATCCGATGAATGGGAGCGCCTCTTCTTCGCCACACGTTCCACACTGGAAGTCTGGATCGCACGGCTTTCGTCCGAGGCCAGGAAGAAATTTCCTGAAGGCGTCACAGCTTTCCGCCCGGAAATGGCCGTCCACGGCCGCTTTGGCAAACCCTGCCCACGCTGCTCGTCACCCATCCAGCGCATTCGCTACGCTGACAACGAAACCAACTACTGCCCCACCTGCCAGACTGGCGGCAAGATCCTTGCGGACCGAAGTCTCTCGCGCCTCCTCGGCTCCGACTGGCCTCGCACACTCGACGAACTCGAAGCCCTCAAACGCCGCTAAGCCCTGTTTGCTGTCACCTCCAACAAAGCGGGAATGGTCAGCGCCGTCGCCAAACCCCGGTCGGCGGCTATCTGTAACTGATTCGTGCTAGTTACCACTTCTGCTTCATGTAGCCTGAAATGCCTTGACATTGCTTCCCTGCGTCAATCAGAGTGGTTGCGACGATTCCTGTCATACCGGCCAGCGGTAAATTCCTATGCCCTGGAGTTTTTGTGCGTGGGAGCCGGTTATCAATTCCGTTGCGGAGGGTTTACGAATGCACAGTCTTGAGCTTCATCATCTTTTGGTCTGGGTTTCCGTTTCCGCTGTGATTCAGTGGTTGCTTGGGGCTCTTTGGTATGGCCTGCTCTTCCGTAATTCTTGGAGGAAATTGGTTGGCCTTGCAGAAGGCGAGAGGCCAAAAAACGGTGTGTTCGGCATGATCACATCTCTCATCGCTTGCTTCATTCTGTCATTCGTCCTGATCCATATCATCGCGTGGGCAGGCGCGGTTACCTTCATGGGCGGCTCAAAACTTGGGATCATATGCTGGGTCGGCTTCATGGCGCCGCCGCTTTTTGCGCAGCATATCTTTGAAAGCCGGCGCGTCAATCTTTTTGCAATCAACGCTGGATATTGGCTGCTCGCCATGGCGCTTGGCGGCGCTATTATGGCAGCCTTCCACTAGGACTTTGTTCCTGCCGCAACCAGGGGGCAACGGCTTCACGGGGTGCCCCTTCGCTTCAGTCAACGCCTTGCGCAGGGTTCATTTCCGCAATCCATCGCGCGCGGCATCTCCCCGGTCAGCCCTCCCCGCATCGTCCCGATTTCCGCTTGCGCGCCCTCTTTGAAATTTCAACCCCGCTGTACGCTCCAGACCCGGCCAACAAACCGTAAAATCGAGCTATGACACGATCAGTCATCACAACTGACAGAGCGCCGGCCGCCATCGGCCCCTATGCGCAAGGCGTGCGCGCGGGAAATCTCATCTTCACCGCCGGCCAGGTCCCCATTGACCCCGTCACGCAGCAGGTGGTTGCCGGCGGCATTGGCGAGCAAACAAAGCGCGTGCTCGAAAACCTCAAAGCCATCCTCGAAGAGGCAGGCAGCAGCCTCGACCGCGTCGTCAAGGCCACTGTATTCCTCAAAGACCTCGGCGACTTCTCCACCATGAACGCGGTCTACTCGGAGTATCTCGAATCAGATGGCGAAGCGCCCGCGCGCACCACCGTCGAAGTCTCGCGCCTGCCCAGGAATGTCCTCATCGAGATTGAGATGATTGCTGAAGTCTGATCGGCCCCGCCCCCTTTGTTTCAATGAAAGCATGAACTCGGGCCGCGGCGCGTTTGCGAGGCCACTCCCGAAACTCCCGTACCCTTCGCCCCATCCAATAGACCGTCGCACCTTGCAGGAGGTTGCATTGAGCGAATCGCAGGAAAAAATCAAGCGCACTGACGCGGAATGGCGCGCCTCTCTCACCCCGCAGCAGTATCACGTGCTGCGCGAGAAGGGCACTGAACGGCCCTTCACCGGCGCCCTCACTGAAAATCACGAAACCGGCAATTATCACTGTGCCGGATGCGGCGCTCTGCTCTTCCTCAGCGGCGCCAAGTTCGACTCCGGCTGCGGCTGGCCCAGCTTCATGCTGCCCGCCGATTCCAAAGCCGTCGCGGAGCACGAAGACAATAGCTTCGGAATGCGGCGTATAGAAGTCACATGCGCCCGCTGCGGCGGTCATCTCGGGCACGTCTTCCCTGACGGCCCTCACCCTACCGGCCTGCGCTACTGTATCAACTCCGCTTCACTCACCTTCACTCGCCCGCCCGATCCGGCAGGTCCGCAAAGTTGATCTCGGCTAATGTGGTTCCACAGTTGCTATATCCCGAAGTCGCTCTGTTAAGCGGCTTTTTCCTCAAGAAAAAGCCGCCTTCAGGAACGCCAGAAACGGCTACATGTACTGTGGAACCGCTTTGACCGAAGCCACCGGCTTCCACGCACAACAAAACCCCGTCCTTTCGGGACGGGGTTTTGCAACACCCAACCAATGATGAGAGCGCGGAGCGCTATGCCTTGGCGACTTTTCCGCTCTTGATGCAGCTCGCGCAAACGCGCATCCGCTTCGGCGCGCCGTTCACCAGCGCCTTCACCACCTGCAGATTCACATTCCAGCGGCGTCGCGTCACATTGTGCGCGTGAGAGATGTTATTGCCAAAGCGCGGACCCTTGCCGCAGATGTCGCAAACTTGTGCCATGATTCAACTCCAGATCTTTCAGTCTTTTCGGGTCCGCCATAAACGGTTGGCGCGCACATAGGTGCCAGCGCCATCTGTACGCCGAATCTTCAGTATACCAGCGGCTAGCCCTCACGAACGATCGAGCCCGAACCGAGCCCTCACCTCGTAACGCGCGCCCTCTTGCCCCAGGTGGCTCTCGTACAGCAAAAACTCGCGCGCATCGAACCGCGTAAACGCCGGCGGAGCGCCCACTCGGGCCTTCAATTCGGTTAATGCCCCGCCTTGGTCAACGTTTCGCCCCCGCGCAGGCGCACTCGGTTTATCGCTCCCTTGGTGGCTTGGTCCCTTGTTCCCTGTTGTTCGCGCCAGTGTGATGTGCGGATGAAATTCACGTGCCTCCACGACGAATCCACACTTGCCTGTTGCCGCCACCACTCGCTGCTGCAAACCTGCCAACGCAGGCGTCACGGTCACATCCGCATAGAAAACTCCCGCCCGGTCAAAGAAGCCCAGCTCGCCAAGCCGCACCTCAACCGTCGCTGAGCGCACTTCCCCCAGCCGTGTCTTCAGGCACTCGCACTGCTCCAGAGAAGCGTTCCCCAGAAATTGCAGAGTGATGTGCCACGACTCGGGCTCGGTCCACCGCAACCGGCCTGCTCCGGGCCGCGCTCGGCTTTCATCGGTCCTCAGCCGCGCTGCCACCGCCGCAAGCTCACGCACTACCGCATCTGCCAGCGGAACCCCCACGAAAAGCCGCATA
>CAWJDG010000060.1:0-15215 GCA_963841365.1 uncultured Acidobacteriaceae bacterium | reverse complement strand
AATATTCTTCCTTACCGCCGGGATAATAGTGGCCGGGTGCAGCACCTTGGCGCCGAAGTAGGCAAGCTCCGCCGCTTCTTCAAAAGCTGATCTCCTTCACACGCAGAGCGTCGCGGCACACGCGCGGATCGGCGGTCATAATGCCGTCTACATCGGTCCAGATCTCGATGGCCTCGGCGTAGAGCGCGGCGCCTACCATGGTGCCGGTGTAGTCCGAGCCTCCGCGCCCCAGCGTGGTAGTCACGCCCGCTTCGTTCGAGGCGATGAAGCCGCCCATCACCGGAACTTTGCCCGGCGCCACCAGCGGCAGCAGCTTTTCCGGCGCGCGCTTGTCGATGATGTCGTCCAGCGGCGCGGCCTTCTGAAATTCCGAATCGGTGATGATGATTTCGCGCGCATCCACGTGCGCGGCATCGATGCCGCGCTCGCTGAAGGCACCGCCACGATGCGGCTGGAGAGGCGCTCGCCGTAGCTCGCAATCAGGTCGGAGATGCGCGGCGTGAGTTCGAGTATCGCCGACACCCCGCGCAGCACCTCGTCCAGCGCGTCGAACTTTTCGTCGATGAGCTGAATCAGTGCGGCGCTCTCGGCCTTGTCTTTCACCAGCTCGGCCGCGGTGTCGCGATGCCGCGCCCTGAGCCGCGAGCTGATGGCCAGCGCGCCGGCGCGGTCGCCCTGCGAGGCCGCCTCGCGGCGCGCAGCAACTGGTCGGTCACTTTGGCCATGGCGCTCACCACCACCACGGGGCTTTTGCCCCGGCCACGCGCCCGGCCCCGTGCAAAAGTCCCCGTCTCTCTGGTCCCTGTTCCCTTTTCTCTGTTCCCTAGCTCTTCTTCACCGCGTGCCCGCCAAACGCGTTGCGCATGATGGCCAGCATGCGATCGGTAAAGTTATTCTCCTCGCGCGAGCGGATGCGGCGGATCACCGACTCCGTAATCACCGGCGCGGACACATTCAGGTCGATCGCCTCGAACACCGTCCAGCGCCCTTCGCCGGAGTCCACCACGTACGCCTGCAATCCATCCAGCGTGGGATTGCCGGCCAGCGCATCGGCCGTCAGATCCAGCAGCCAGCTTCGAATCACGCTGCCATAGCGCCAGATCTGCGCAATCTGCGGCAGGTCCAGGTCAAACTCCTCCTTCTTCTCCAGCACCGTGAAGCCCTCGGCATAGGCCTGCATCAGGCCGTACTCGATGCCGTTGTGCACCATCTTCACAAAATGCCCGGCGCCCGCCGGGCCCACGTGTCCCCATCCTTTATCCGGCGCCGGAGCCAGCGCCTCGAAGATCGGCCGCAGATACTCCACCGGCTCCTTATCGCCGCCGATCATCATGCTGTAGCCCTCTTTCAGGCCCCACACCCCGCCCGAGGTTCCCACGTCGACAAACTGAAATCCCTTGGCGGTCACTTCCTTGTAGCGCCGCATCGAATCCTTGTACATCGAGTTGCCGCCGTCGATCAGAATGTCGCCGGGAGCTCAGCAGCGGCTCCAGCTTCGCAATCGTGTCGTCCACCGGCTTGCCCTGCGGCACCATGATCCATATCGCCTTCGCGGCCTTTCAGGTTTTTCGCCAGATCTTCGAGCGACGAGACGCCCACGTTGCCCGCCTTCGTC
Organism: uncultured Acidobacteriaceae bacterium; assembly: GCA_963841365.1. GTDB lineage: Bacteria > Acidobacteriota > Terriglobia > Terriglobales > Acidobacteriaceae > Telmatobacter. The sequence continues at coordinate 13,600 of CAWJDG010000060.1, read as the reverse complement.
AGCCGCGCCACGGCATCGGCGTTGAAGTCGAAGCCCACCACCTGGTGCCCGCCCAGCTTCAGCCGTTCCGCCATGTTGCCGCCCATCTTGCCCAAGCCAATCATTCCAAGTTGCATACGAACCTCCAGATCGCATTGCGTTCCAGGGGAACTTTGAAAACGAATCCCGTCGCGTGTACACCTTCGCCGGGTGCCCCGATCCTAGCCACGTTCTTTGGGGCTAGCGTGGGGGGCTGACTCGCTGTCTTGCTGTCTTGCCGACTTGCTACAAAACTCCCAGGCTCTCCAATTCGTTCTGCAGCACCTCTGCGCCCCTGAATCGGATCGCCCTGATCCCCGCGGCCCGCGCTCCCACCACATTCTCGTCCCGATCGTCGATAAACAAAGTCCGATGCGGCGCGCTTCCCAGAATATCCAGCGCCCGCCTGTACATCGCCAGCTCCGGTTTGCGCAGGCCCACATAACAGGAGCTCAAAGCGACCTTGAAATAGCAGCGCAGTTCGAATTTGCCAAAGCGAAACTCGTTCGTCTCGCGCGCTTCGTTATTCAGCGCACCGAGCATGCAGTGGTTCGTCGCGCACAGCTTTGCCAGGATTCCCAGTGCCCCGTCCGGCAGTACCTGGGACTGACTCAGGATGAAATCGAAAAACTCATCGCGCGAAAAACTGCGCGGCTCATAAAACACAGCCGCATCCAGGTACTGGTAGCGATCGATCTCGCCTCGTTCCCAGGCTCCCATCACTTCTGCATTCCTGGTCTCGAGTTCCTGAGCGTCCAGCGCAAATTGCTCCGCTGCCGCCGCTCGTTCCCGGCGGTCCCATCCGTTGGTCAACAGCACTCCGCCTACATCAAATAGGATCACGTCGAAGGGGGACATCGGCGTCACTTTCCCGCGCAATGCGCGTTCTTTCTCAAAGAATCAACGGGGAGAACCAAAAGGCCCGGCTGATAGAGGACCCTGTGATCCGCCGTCCCAGAGCCGCTTGATGGTGCTTCAAAATCTGTTTTGTAACAAGGGCGCGACTTGAGTCGGGCCAAAAAATACAGGAGAATTAGGGGTTTTAATCCCTGCGAGAGGACAACATAAATCCACGCAACAGTTTTTGAAACACGCTCTGACGACACAATTCACACTTCATGGGAATGCATTGAGATTTCAATTCGATGAAAACTCAAAATTGTGCAATCGGAACCGAATTTCTAGCCCAATTTTGTTTCGCCGCCGGTCATATACCTGGCCTCGATCGCCCGCACCTTCTTGAACCGACGCTCAAACCGGCCCTCTTGCGCCTGAAACTTCGCCCCAATGAACGCGTGCGCCAGCTCGAAAGCCAGTGCCGAGCCGATGATCCGCGCTCCCAGCACCAGCACATTCATGTCATCGTGCTCCACGCCCTGGTGCGCCGAGTAGGTGTCGTGACAGATCCCCGCGCGAATTCCGGGAATCTTGTTCGCCGCCACGCACACGCCCACACCCGAGCCGCAGATGAGAATTCCGCGTGGCGCGACCCCCGCCTTGATCGCCTCGCCCACTTTTTCCGCAAAGTCGGGATAATCGTCCTCGGGCTCGCACTCGAACGCTCCCAAATCGATCACCTCATGACCCGCCGCGGCGAGGTTCGCGCGCACCTCTTCCTTCAGCGCAAATCCCGCATGATCGGAACTGATAACGAGCTTCAAGGGCAATTTCCTTTCAACTTATTAGCAAGTCAGCAAGTCAGCACTGACGTGCCAGAGAACCTTGCAGAGCTCCCACCAAACCATTAATCAATCGAGCCACTTCCTCGCATTTCTGCATGAGCTCCTTGATCTCGATTTCGCTTCAGATAGTGCAGGTCGCCGGAAAGTTCGATTTGCGTCTGAAGTTCGAACAGCGAGCCCCGCGAAGTTGCCAAGAACTGTCTGAAATGTCCGTCGTCAAGCCTTCCATGACCTTCCGCAATGTTGCTAGGAATGGATACTGCAGCCCTGCGCATTTGCGACTGAAGCCCAAACATTTCATTCTTTGGCAGGTTTTCCGTTTCTCGGTAAATCGCCCTTGCCAATTCCATCGCCTTTTGCCAAACAAGCAAGTCCCGATAATGCCGGGGTCTTGCACCATTCTTGCCAACCATCTTGCTCACGCTTGCATCTTTCCGCGACTCGCTGACTCGCTGACTCGCTGACTCGCTGACTCGCTGACTCGCTGACTCGCTGACTCGCTACTTCACCAGCTTCTTCGCCCTCGCCGCCACATTCTCCGCGCGTGAATCCAAGTTCCGCCATCACGATCTTCCCCGGCGCCGACGCGCCAAAGCGATCCAGCCCGACCACGTCGCCGTCTTGTACCCACGTATTTCCACCAGCCCAGCGTCGCGCCCGCTTCCACCGCAAGCTTCGGCACGCCCGCGGGCAGCACGCTGGCCTTGTACTCCGCCGGTTGCTCTTCGAATATCCTCCAGCTCGGCATGCTCACCACGCGCGCGCTGATTCCCTCGCCCGCCAGCAGCTTTGCCGCGTCCCGCGCCAGCGAAACTTCAGAGCCCGTCCCAATCAGAATCACCTGCGGATTCGCCGCCTCCTCCAGCACGTATGCGCCCTTGCTCACGCTCGCATAAATGTCACGCGATTGTCGCGATCGATCACCGGCACATCCTGCCGCGTGAGCGCGAAGAAGCACGGCCCCTTGCGTTCCAGCGCCAGCCGCCACGCCGCCGCCGTTTCATTCGCGTCCGCCGGTCGGAAATCCGTCATATGCGGCACCGCGCGCAGCGCCATCAGGTGCTCAATCGGCTCATGCGTCGGCCCATCCTCGCCCACCCCAATCGAATCGTGTGTGAATACGAACATGCGACGTGCGACTTCCATCATCGCCGCAATGCGCAGCGCCGGCTTGGCGTAATCGGAAAACACAAAGAACGTCGACCCGAAAGGCCTCACTCCTCCGTGCACCGCCATTCCGTTCACCGCCGCGCACATGGCCAGTTCGCGCACGCCGAAAAACACGTTGCGCCCCGCCGGATCGTCGGCAAAGTGCGCGCTTAGCTTGAAGATCGTCTTCGTCGAAGCCGTCAGGTCCGCGGCGCCGCCAAACAGCTCCGGCACGGTGTCGTAAATCGCGTTCATCACCGTCTGCCCGCATTGCGCGTGGCGACCGGCTTCTCTGTGCCGAAGCTGGGAATCGCCTTCTCCCATCCCTCCTTCAGTTTGCCCGCCTGCGTGCGCTCAAACTCCGCCGCAAGCTCGGGAAATGCAGCCGCATATCCGTGCGAAAAGCCTCTTCCACTCCGCCTCGAGCGGCCGCGCCGCGTTCCACCGCCTTGCGCCAGTTGATCAGCGCATCGTCAGGCACGTAAAAGCTCTGGTCCTCGGGGAATCCAAAGAACTTCTTCGTCGCCGCCGTGTCCGCCGCACTCATCGCCTCGCCGTGCACCTTATTGGTTCCGGCCTGCGGGCTGCCGTACCCGATCACCGTGCGCACGCCGATCAACGACGGCTTGTCCTTCTCCGCCTTCGCCGCGGCAATCGCCGCTTCAATGCCCTGCAGATCGTTCCCGTCCATCACCCGCTGCACGTGCCAGTGGTAGGCCTCGAACCGCTGGTACACATTCTCCGTAAAGCTCCAGTTCGTGGGACCATCCAGCGAGATCAGATTGTCGTCGTAGAGCACGATCAGCTTACCCAGCCCCAGCGTTCCCGCCAGCGAAGCAGCTTCGTGCGACATGCCCTCCATCAGATCGCCGTCGCCGCACAGCACATAAGTGTGGTGGTCCACCACGTTGAACCCGGCCTGGTTGTACGTCGCCGCCAGGTGCTCTCTCCGCAATGGCCATGCCCACCGCCATCGCAAATCCCTGCCCCAGCGGACCCGTCGTCGCCTCCACGCCGTCCGTCAACCCATACTCCGGATGTCCCGGCGTCTTTGATCCCCATCGGCGAAAGCTCTTCAAATCATCCAGCGTCACCTTGTATCCGGAAAGAAACAGCGATGCGTACAACAGCATCGACGCGTGGCCATTCGACAGCACAAACCGGTCGCGGTCTGCCCACTTCGAGTGCGCAGGATTGTGCTTCATCACCTTGTGAAACAGCGCATATGCAATGGGCGCGCAACCCAGCGGCGCCCCAGGGTGGCCGCTGTTGGCCTTTTCCACCCCATCCAGCGCAAGCATGCGCAAAGTGTCAATTGAAAGCTGATCCAGAGATAAAGATGCAACGGTTGTGCTCATGTTGGTCTCGGAAGTTTCCTTTCGCTAAAGTGCGAAACGCGCCGCGAATTGCGGGCGCCCCATCCTCGCCGCGTCTTTGTACTTGCGGCCAGGGTGAGATTGCGGGTTCCTGTTGACGAAACGCGCGCGGTAAAGGTCCTTAGGGCCCTTCCACCTTGACCTTCACATTGTATCCAAGCCAGGTGTCCGGACCCGCTCCCTGATCCTCCCAATGCAGCGTCCATTCCACTTCCCCGCTGCCTGGCAACGGCGTAACATCCGCGCTGAATCCCGCGCTGCCCAACCCGCGGCTACTCGCCCGGTTCATCGTCCTCCAGCCATCGTCCGTCCAAACCACCTCAAATCGCCGCTCATTCAGGATCCGCAACGTGCTCCCGGCGTCCATCCGCTCGATCGGACGCTTGCTCGTATAGATCTCCACGCCGCGCCTGCACTGCTTGCGGCCCTCCGGAGTGCAGTACCGCTCGTACGCCGCGTCGATTCGGTCAAACACCTTACCATCCACCGCCGACCGCAGCAGCTTGAGATATTCCGCGTGCGCCCACACCAGCGGCACCGCCGATCCATCCGGCTGCCCTCGCCGCAGGCTGCGCTCCGGCATATCGGCCTCGTCCCACACCTGCTCCGGCAACAATTGCCCAAGGCTCGCAAATTTCTCGTAAGTCTCAATCAGCGGGGCAACGCCGTTGCCGGCTGCCAGTTCGTAGTGCGCGCGTTCGCCCGTCAGCAGCGGCCAAACCCGCCCCTGCCCCCACCCCTCAAAGGCCCCGCCATCAGCCCGTTGTCCGTACCCATCCCAGTTGTAGCGCAGCCAGCCCGAACCCTGCGGCAACTCGCGCTTCAGCACCGCGTCCACCACCTTTAGCGAGTCCACAATCAGCGGATCGTCGGCCCGCCGCACGCCATAGCGCACCAGTTCCAGAAATCCCGCATCGATAATCTCCCGCGCCTCAAACTCCGTTCGCGTCCCCGGCGGCCGGTTCTGCAGCCTCACAATCTCTTTCCCGCAGCCCTCGTGCGCGTAGGCCTCGGCGCACTCCGGTGGACGAATGCGCATATAGTGCCGCTTCACCTCGGGATCCAGCACTCCGTTGTTCGTCACCGTCCAGTCTTCCAGGTGCCCCTCGATCCAGTCGGCAAACTCCGCTAGAAATACTCCCAGCTCTTCCGACTCGTGAGCGTGCGCCATCTCCGCCGCGCAGATCAGCCCGGCAATTACCGCTGCCAGCGTCGACGGCGAATACCCCGCATTCTCTTCCCAGCGCTCCTGGTGGGTAATGGGAGCATTCCTCACCAGGAATCCCGCCGCCCGCGCCACAAACGGAAAAATCTGCAACTCGCCCAGCCCGCCCGCCTTCCACAGCCGCCAAGCCAGAATCATCGGAAACGCCACTTCGTCGAGCTGCTGGCCGCTCCAATACGGCGTCCCATCAATCCAGAAATTCTGCGCGAATCCGCCATCGGGTAGCTGCGTGCACGCCAGGTACACCAGCGCCCGCCGTGCCGTCTCCATGCGCCCGCAGGCCAGCAACGCCGTCGCCGTCTGCACCATGTCGCGCGTCCACACCAGGTGGTATCCGCCTAGGTCGTCGTCGCCTTTCACTTGCCCCCATGGAATCGAAGCCGAAGCTACGAACGCTCCCGAATACGTCTTGTCTTCGTGCGCCAGCAGTACGTTGTGGCTGGTCCGCATGAGCTTTCCGCCATCGTGCGCCCCGGCCGCCAGCCATTCGGGGTTGGCCACCCGATGCCATTGCTCGATGAACCGCTTGCGCTGCTCCGCATACGGCGTCGATAGTGCTCCCATCATCTTTTGCGCCGCCGTGTGATTCCCCAGGCCAATCCCGATGGCCAGCGTAAACTCCCGCACCGCCATACCGTCGGCGCTCATCGCCACCACAGCGCCCCCAATTCCCCCGTTAATGCTGCCGCCCTGGCGGCTATCGCATTCCAGGTCGATCTCGCCCATCACTGCCACGTTGCCGCATGTCGCTGAACCAAACTCCCAGTCCATCCTGAAGTTCTCCATCAGGTCCTGCCAGCCGTCGCTCGCCCCCACAAATCCGCAGCTTACGCGTGAGAATCCGCAACTGGCCGCCATCGCCAGCGACCATTCGTTCTTCCACGCCAGCACGGATGTGTGCCCGGCAAGATCCACCGCGCGCGCCGAATTTCCCGCCCCGCCGCCATCCAGATGCGGCGCCAGCAGTGCATACATCTTCAGCCGCGGCACCAGGTCCTCGCGCCCCTCCAGGCGCACCCTCATCAACACAACGCCATGGTGCGGGTCGCAGATCATCTCCTTTGTCAGGCTGTATCGACCATCGGGATCCCGATTCACATAGCGCACTCCCAGCGCCTCAGGATCGATGTACTCGAACGTCGTCACCATGTCGCGCTTCTCTTCATGCACAAACGTCGCGCCGTCGGTGACTAGGAATTCCATGTCCCGCACCTGCGGGTGATCGATTGTGGAGTAGTAAATCTCGTTCAGGATGCCGTGCGAACACGTAAACCAGATGCGGCTCGACCCCGCATATGCTGTGCACACCGCATCCTTGATGCTTGAAGTCCACCTTGGCTGCAAGCCGGGCGTGCCAAATGCCTCGCCCTGCTGCTCAAGCCATCGGTACAATGGCTGTTCGCTCATTCTCGCTCTCAGTTGTTGTCTTGTTCGGGTTGCAGCCGCTCTCGATCGCAGCCGTCTTTCGTTGCAATTTGCTATGCCGGGTGATTGTGGGAAGCCCCGCGTCTCAACTCCATTATCGATGTTCTCGACGAAGGTTAGGTTTCATTTCCACAGTCCATTTCCCCGTGCCCGCCGCCATAAACTATTCATAAATTTCTCATACGCGATTTCATTGGCCTTCAAGCCTTTATCGCTCACCCGGCATCCTAGCTCTATAAGCACGCTAGCTGGTCCTCTTTCAAGCCTTGGTCGAACTCGTTGTACGCCTTTTACTTTGAGGTATTTGCTGTGAATAGCTTGATGCGAAGACCCTCCATGAGAGTCACGCTCTCCTCTTTGTTCAAGTTTGTGCAAGCCGAACTTGGCGTGAGCGTCACACCTCAACATTTCTATTTCCCGGTCCCCAGTCTCAAGTCTTTCCATGGCAAAGACTGGAGCGCGAGCCGGCCTTGTCCCGCCTTCGACTTCCGCCTCGCAGAGCAGGTCGACCTTCTGCAAAACGAGCTTCTTCGCTACGCCAACGAGTGCGCATTTCCTGAAGACCAGGTCCGCAACGGACACAATGGGCACAACGGAAACGGCTTTCACTTTAACAACGGCTACTTTGAGCGCGTGGATGCTGAAATGGCCTACTCCTTCGTCCGCCAGCGCAAGCCCGAGCGTGTCGTCGAAATCGGAAGCGGCAACTCAACCCTTGTGCTCGCCTCAGCTATGCAGCGGAACGCTGACGCGGGATTCCCCGGCGAATTCGTCGCCATCGAGCCCACGCCACCCGTCTACCTGCAGCACGGCGTTCCCGGTCTCACCCGGCTCATCTCCGCGCGTGTGCAGGACGCGCCGTTCGATCTCTTCCTTCGCCTCAAAGCCAATGACATCCTGTTCATTGACTCCAGCCATGTGGTCTCAATGGATAGCGACGTGCTCTACGAATGCCTCGCTATTCTGCCCCGCCTTGCCCCCGGCGTTCTCGTCCATTTTCACGACATCTTCGCCCCCCTCGATTACCCCGAGAAGTTCGTCAAGACCAATCTCTGTTTTTGGACCGAACAATATCTGCTCGAAGCCTTCCTGTCATTCAATAAGGCATTCAAGGTAGTTTGGGCTTCCAGCGCGATGCAGAAATCCCACCCCGACGTGCTGCGCCAGGCCTTCCCCGCATGGGAAGGCAGCTTCTCTCGCATGCCCGCTTCGCAAAAGGTGTTCGCGCCCACACTCGACGGCAAAAATGTATGGCCCTGCAGCTTCTGGATCGTCCGCACCGCCGAAGACGCATAGCTTTCCAAAAAGGTCTCTCTGTTCTCTGTTCTCTGTTCTCTGTTCTCTGTTCTCTGTTCTCTGTTCTCTGTTCTCTGTTCTCTGTTCTCTGTTCTCTGTTCTCTGTTCTCTGTTCTCTGTTCTCTGTTCTCTGTTCTCTGTTCTCTGTTCTCTGTTCCCTGTTCCCTGTTCCCTGTTCCCTGTTCCCTACGTCCCTGCCGTCCTCGCTCTCACCAGCATGTACTTCACCGCCGCTTCCAGCTCCGCGTTCGTCACATCCTCCACCACGCCCGCATCGCCAATCCCCACCGGCAGCACGAACCGCCTCACTCCGCCCACGTTTTTCTTGTCGCGCCCCGTGGCCGCCATGATTCTGCCGGCCGGAACCTTCAGCTTGGGCAACGGCCCATAGCGGTAGATCAGCTTCTCCATCCGCTCCATCTGCCCGCCCGTAATCGTGCCCCGTCGCCGCGCCACCGCCAGCGACGCCACCATGCCCCATCCCACCGCCTCGCCGTGCAGCATCGCCTTGTAGCGGGTCGCCTGCTCCAGCGCGTGGCCCACCGTGTGCCCCAGGTTCAAAATCATGCGCAACCCATTCTCACGTTCGTCCCGCCGCACTACGTCGGCCTTCATCCGGATCGATGCCGCAATCACCCGCTCCAATGCTTTGGGATCGCGCCGCAGCACCTCGTCCGCGTGCTCCTCCATATATCGCACCAGCGATCGGTCGCGAATGAACCCAGCCTTCACGCTCTCCATGAGCCCAGCGCGCAACTCGCGGTCGGGCAGCGTCCCCAGCGCGCCGATATCGGCAAACACCGCGCGCGGCTGCAAAAAATTCCCCACCAGGTTCTTGCCCTCGGGCAGATTCACACCCACCTTGCCGCCCACGCTTGAGTCCACCTGCGCCAGGAAAGTCGTAGGCACCTGCACATAAGGAATGCCGCGCATGAACACCGCGGCCACAAAACCACCCACATCGCCCACAATGCCGCCGCCAAAAGCAATCAGCAGCGATCCGCGATCGCCCCCGGCGCGAACCATTTCGCGCGTCAGTCGCTCCACGCTCTTGATGGTCTTGTGCTGTTCTCCCGGAGGCAGAAACAGCGTCACCGGAGGCTCAGCGAACGAACGCAGAAAATTATTCGCCCACAACGCCCAGATCTCCGGCGATGTAATCACGAAAATCCGCCGCGCCCGTCCGCCGTGGAGGAACAATCTCCCCACAGCTCTCTCAATGCGTGCCGCCAGCGTCTCCAGCAACCCGCTTCCCGCAAAAACGTCATACTTCGCCGAAGGTGTCTCTACTCGTATCGTCTGCACAGTGACTTCAATCGTAAAACACTCCGCTCGATGAGCGAATCCCACTGACCCCACCACGGAATAAAATGGTTCTGCAGGTGGTTCAAATGAGGCAAGGTGGGCAAACAAGACCGCACATGGAGCGCGTACTCTTTGTGGTTGGCAGGCAAAATGCCGGGAAGAGTACCCTATTGCGCCAAATGTTCATTGACCGCCGGCTCGGTACAAACGGGACAATTCCGAACGCTTCGAGGATAAAACCTGTTGCGCTCTCACCCGAGCGTTGTCTGGTTATACGGTGCGCATCCCCGCACGAGCGCAAAGAAACGCTCGAGAAGTTCTTTGACAAGATCGACCGCGAAATGAAGAGAGCCTTCGACCAGTTTTGGCGCTTCAATTACGCCTGCGCCCTCCAGCCGGAGGCCGAAAATAAGATGCCAGACCTCGTCACCATATGCAAGAAGCTCAACGCGAGATTCGCTCCCGAGAGGATTCGGGTGATTCTGATTGATCCTCGTCAAGATGGAAGACCCGGCTCGCGTTTGGCTCAAAGCGATGTCGACGAGTTGCGCTCTCTCAGCGTCGAAATGGCGATCATCGACGCGCACCGATCAACACCTTTATACGAATATCCAAACGGGATATTCTTAGCCGACTTCTTCGATTTTGCCTAGGCGCCGGGAGCCCCAGATAATGCCTCAAGTGCGCCCCATACTGACGCTCAGAAAGGCGTAAACCCAAATCCAATAGTCCTAACCACGGATTTTTAGCCCGCCTAGCCCTCAGAGGCCAATTACACGATTCCAATCGGCGATATAGAGATAAATTCGATTGAACTCCGAAGGCAGAAGCATCCGATTATGGGCAATGAAATTTCGCGCTTTCTCTAATTCATCCATTCGTTGCTTGAGCCAATGCTGCGTCGGAATGATGTCCTCAAAAAGCGGCCACTTTTCGAGGATGATCGACGACAAATGGCTGAAATCGACAAAACCGAGGATGCTGGATTTTTCACCCTCTAGCCATGTCTCCGAGTGGGCCACTTTTTGCCGCGACTCCGCAAATTCCTTGACTTTCTTGGGTAGCTTATCCGCCCAATCAGCACCCTCTTTTTCCTCTAGCGTTTCACGGATGAGCGTCCGAACCTCGTTTTCAAAACAGTGAAGAACAGCGTAAAGGCGGGCCATTTCGATCGCATTATTCCGAAGAGAGACACTGAATGGGGCGAGCGCTTCGGTCAGCAAGCGCTCCTCTGCCTGCTTCATGTCCGCGCCAACCTGAATTCCCGCCGACTGAAATCCTGAGGCGTCAGCCTCGAACATCAGGCCTCGGAACAAGAACTCGCGCATTTCGCTCCGAGTATTAGTCAAGTAAGTGCTCCTTCAGCGCCTTGAATATGGCGTTGAAAACCTCGACGTCCTTCGTCGCTGGTAAATGGATCTGGATGTTGTAGTGAAGGGAGGCTCGTTGCTGGAGACCCGGCGGCGGTTCAGATGGCTTCTCCTTCACGATGGCCGGCGGCGGATCGGCCTCCTTCGGTTTCTTAGGCTCTGTCGCTGCAGAAAGATCAGCCAAACCAAGAAGGGAGTAGAAGGTGCTGGCCATCAACTTGGCGGTACTGGGTGTAGCGTTATGTACGCTCTTGAATTTGCCCTCGATGAGCTCACGATCCGCGTTTGTCGGGCTGGCCTTGATCGTGAAAAGATCGCCGTACGTCTCACGGAGCGCCTCGGCCATCACTTTCTTCGACTGAGCTGAATTCCTATATTCGTGATATCTCTGGGTGGGAGTTCCGTCCGAAGAAAGGAATCCAAGAGCCTTCAGTAGCGGGATCACCGCTCTGAAATTCGACGAAGCGAACCCAAGATCCTTAAGGTGCTGCGTTGTGAACGATGTCGGCGCCTGGCCCTGCGAAATGCGCTGAAATACTTCTGGAAGCTGCCCGTAAATCTGAACATAGGCGTTCGTCAAGGCCATAGCCAGCACCCCCTCCCGAACCCAACTAGAATACGCGGATTCTATACCCGATCAGCCCCCTGAAGGAAAACCGGGACTCTTGATTCATCCTCAAAGCCCCGATTCTTCACATTCACCCCGCCCTCCGCACTTCCTCCCGCACAATTCGCCGAAGCGTCTCTTCGATCTTCGGCGCTTTCCCCTCCACATGCTGCCTTAGCGCCTTGTTGATCATCGTCTGATACCCAGTCACCCCGCCCGAGGCATCGGCCTCCTTCAGGAAGTGATCCACCAAATCTTCATCCAGCCGGATCGTGATCCGCGTCTTGCCACGCGGCTCCGGCTCTGGAGGCACAATCCGTCCCCGCTTTCCCTGGCTGAAATCGTATTTCTTTCTCATCTCGACTCCTCGTATTGGCGGCGTTCCTGCGGCCCTGCCAAGCGTGCTGAAATAATGCGGATCTTCTTGCCGCGGTAACAGTAAACCACCACAAGAACCCGCCCCTTGGCTCCCATTCCTATCGCAACGAACCTCACCTCGTGCGGGTCTGAATCCTCGTCCGTCACGGTGATGGCGTCGTCGTCCTCAAACACGGGCAGCGCCTCGGCAAACCGGACGCCGTGCTTCTTGTAATTGGCTTCGGCCTTCGGTGCATCCCACTCGAAGCTCATTGCTCCCCTAGTATATGCACATTTCGTACATACATTCAAGCCGAGCAGCCATAATTAAGAGACGCAAATCCGCCATAGACATTGGAGTGCCCGGATCTCGTTTCTGAGACACGGGAAAACGCCATATCTTGCACCCTCACCCGTCTTGCTGCCTGGCTGACCTGCCGACTCGCTGACTTGCTTCCCGCCATCCCAGGCAACGCATCTTCCGTCGATGCAATCTCAACTTTATATAAATAGATCGCGAGCCACTGCCTTGGTCAAAGGGTCCTCTGGACCCAAAATCCCGTGGAGAATGGAAATGATCCTTGTCACCGGCGCCACAGGCAGCAACGGCAGCGCCTTGATCCCGCTTTTGGCAGCGCAAGGTGTTTCCGTACGGGCGATGGCCCGGAACGCGCCCAAAGCTCCAAACACATTTGCGCCCAACGTGGAGTTCGTCGCCGCGGACTTCGACGACGAAGCAAGTTTGACAAAGGCCCTGAAAGGCGTAGAGAGCGCATTTCTCACCACAAACTCCAGTGATCGCGTCGCAAGCCAGCAACTTTGCTTCGTCAAGGCTGCGGCGGACGCGGGCGTACGCCATGTGGTTTATCTCTCGCAGCTTCACGCGCGGCCAAGCTCCCCGGTCCGTTTCCTCCGCTATCACGCCGAAGTCGAGGCCGCGCTCGCCTATTCCGGAATGGCATACACCAACCTTCGGCCCAATCTCTTCATGCAGGGAATGCTCGCTTTCGCTCCTTCCATCCAATCGCAGGGCCGATTCTATGCCCCGGCCGGCGACGCAAGAGTGAGTCTCGTCGATGTTCGGGATATTGCAGCCGTGGCCGCGGCCACGCTTACAAATCCTGGTCATGAAGGCAAATCGTACGACATTACCGGGCCGGAGGCCCTCACGCATCAGCAGTTGGCCGCGCAAATCTCGGCCGCCATCGGCAAACAGGTCGAATATGTCGATGTTCCCGACAGCACGATGCGTGGGAAGTTGTCGTCGTACGGCTTGCCTGCGTGGCAGGCAGACGGCCTGATCGAGGACTATGAACATTACCGGCGCGGAGAGGCTGCCGGCGTGACGAAAGATGTCGAGAAAGTGACAGGCTATCCACCGCGCTCATTCCGGACTTTCCTCAACGACCATAAGCAAGCCTTCCTGAGCTGAAACGACCGCGCGGGAGCCGCCAGCTTCGTCAACCCCTCCCGCCTCCAAGCCGTTCTATCCAGGCCTCTTCCATTTGCAGGCGATTTCCCCTTTTTGGCGCACAATGGTTCTTGTGAATGCCCGATTATCAGCATCCAGCTCACGGCAGATGTGAATCGTGGCAGCTTCTTCGCCGCCAAGGCTCGAAAAGTGGCACGAAGGGTCAGCAAAGGGGTACAAAACGACGCAAAACATTGAAAAAGCGCCCGCAACTCCTTTAGATCGGGAACTTACGGTCTAACCCCTTTGCTATCATCGGGTTACAGCCACAGATCAAACCCACAACCGATTGAAAGGAAAGCACTTGGCGCCAAAAAGG
>CAWJDG010000059.1:0-40930 GCA_963841365.1 uncultured Acidobacteriaceae bacterium | reverse complement strand
GGTTTTAATCAACATGCGCGTGTAGGAACCGGCCAGGCCCACAATCGTAAAGGCTCCAACGATTGCCGCGGCCACGAACCCATAGGCATATTTCAGCGGAAGCGGAATCTTCCGTAGTTGGCCGTCCTCATCTCGGCTACGAATAGTATGTAGTATCGCTTACGTAACATCGTTGCCTACAATCCCCGGCGGCCCGCCAGTAGATCAATCGGTCCAGATCGGGGGAGAGTTCAGCATGCGCAGCATACACGCGGGTAAAAAAGAACGTACGCCCACAAAGGGGTAGATGCGAGAACGTGTGGTAAGCCTAGCAGAACCTTACCAACGGGTCAACGAAAAACCCAGCGGTAACCTGTGATTATCGGCGCCGAATTCCTGTTACCGCATAGCCGGTAACGATGTAAATGCATTGGAATCAGTGACAGCCATGATCGCGCCAGCCCCCTATGGGCCGATCGGCCATCGATCGGCAGTCTTTACATTACCTTTGTGCCTTCCATACACGGTCCAAAAACCAGCAAAGTGTAACCATTTCCCCATAGAAATTGGGGCGCAAACGTCCTATACCCCTCCCGAAGACTTTGGGGTGGATTGGATTCATATTTCGGCCCGCCTGACACGCGATGACCTATCCTCAACTACATGCGGAAAAAAGCTGCCTTTGGGTTTGAGGCTGCCGGCTGGGGCGAGTTGGCCCTCTTGGCCGGATTCGCGCCCGCGCGTCGCGAGCGCCGGCGCCGACCTGCGCCTCGGCATCGGCGACGACTGCGCCCTGCTCCGTTTGGCTCCGGCGAGGAATTTGGCGGTGACCACGGATCTGTCGATTGCCGGCCGCACTTCCGCCTCGACTGGCATCCGCCCGAAGCCGTGGGCCATCGCACCCTGGCGCGCGGCTTGAGCGACCTGGCTGCCATGGGAGCCCGGCCCGTCGCGGCATTTCTATCGCTTGGCCTGCCTCGAGCGCTCGTCCAAAAAGTAAAAGGGCGCGAGCCCTCGTCAAACCCGACAGGGCGCGGAACCTGGATCGACCGATTCTTCAACGGATTTCTCGCCCTCGCCCAAGCTTATGAAACGCCGCTGGCCGGAGGTGACCTCGCAGAATCGCCCATCGCTGTCGCAGATATCGTCCTTACCGGTGCGGTTCGCCGCGGCAAGGCGCTGCTGCGCTCCGGCGCCCGGTCCGGAGAATTGCTCTACGTCACCGGTAGTCTTGGTGGCGCCGCCGGAGGCCTCGCCAGAATGAGGCAACTGGCCGCTGCCCTTGAGCGAGAACGATTGCCATCGCAGCATTCGGAACTGCCGCGCATTCCGGCTCGTTTTCGAGCGCTGCTCTCGCCGCACCTTTACCCCAAGCCCCGCATCGCACAGGGCCTCTGGCTGGCGCACCGCTCGCTGGCAACGTCTGCCATCGACCTCAGCGACGGCCTGTCGAGGGATCTCGCGCACCTCTGCGAAGAATCCGGCGTTGCTGCTGAAGTGGATGCCGCCGCCGTGCCTCTCCACCGCGGCGCAACACTCACCCAGGCGCTTCATGGCGGCGAAGACTACGAGCTGCTCTTCACCGCATCGGCCACGGCGCGTGTGCCGCGCAGCATCGACGGCGTTCCCCTCACCTGCATTGGCCGCATCCTGCGGCGTCAGCGCGGCAGGCCCATGATCGCGCTGATCACGGAAAAAGGCGCGCGGCCTCTCGCTCCGCAAGGGTGGGAACACTTCTCCTGAGATTGAATGCGTCGAGATTCTTCTACGGCGATTCGCGCCGCGCCGCGCGCACAACCGCGTCCACGACCTGTCCCGGCGTGAGCGCGTCCACGGCAATCGACACGTGCGCCATGCGGTAAAGCGGCAAACGCCTGCGCGTAACGGCTGGCCAGGTTTGCCTCGTCGGCGAGGATGGGCCGCAAATGCTCGGTGCCGCGGCAGCGCGCCAGCGTCGTAGCGAGCGCGACTTCCAAATGAACGAGCAACATTTCGGGCGCCGTGAGTAGCAGCGACCGCGTCGCCGCATCTTCAATCGCGCCGCCGCCCAGCGCCAGCACCAACGCATCGCCTCCGGCCAGCCGCGCACCGCCGCAGAATTGTGCAATTGCCGCGCGCTCCCGCTCGCGAAACGCTTGCCTCGCCATCCCGTCGGAAAAGCTCTGGGATCGTGCAGCCGGCCTCGGCTTCGATCACGTCGTCCACGTCAACAAAGTGCCAGCCCAGCCGCTCGGCCACAAGCGGCCCCACGGTGGTCTTGCCCGATCCCATAAAGCCGGTGAGCACAATGCACCGCAGCGAAGCGATCGTCGCAGGTTGGGCGTTAGGTGGTGCGGTCATTCATTCCAGTATAGGAGAGCCGCAAGAGACAGCGAACAGCAGACAGCTAACAGCCAACACCGGATATTAAACAGCGGACGACGGACAGCAATGAAGACTCCGTTCCCTGTTCCCTGTTCCCTCCCTGTTCCCTGTTCCCTGTTCCCTGTTCCCTGCCTTTCTCAGCCCAACACCATCACCACTGCTCCCACTGTGATCAGCGCGCCACCAACGAGTGCGGCAGCGTTGAGCTTCTCCCCCAGCAGCAGCCAGGCAAAAATCATGACCAGTGGAACGCTCAACTTGTCGAGCGGCGCCACGCGTGAGGCCGGCCCGAGTTGCAGCGCACGAAAGTAGCAGAGCCACGACAATCCAGTAGCCAGCCCAGAAAGCGTAAGAAAAAGTATGGTGCGTCGGTCGAGCGAGCGAATTTCGCCATGCTTGCCCAGCGCCAGCGCGATGCCCCAAGCAAACACCACCACCACGCTCGTGCGCAGCGCGGTAGCCAGGTTCGAGTCGACATGGGCCACGCCCACCTTGGCCAAAAGCGCCGTGGCCGCGGCAAAGACTGCGGAAAGCAACGCCCATCCAATCCAGGTCATGGCAATCAGCATACTCGGTTCGCGGTCTCGCGGCCGCCGATTTCACGCGAACTCGAGCGCCGTTGCCCCTTGATGCATTGTTGCGTCCAAGAAAATGCGAATTGCCCTCGGGGAGGACGGCGATGCACCGAATCAGGATGGCGAAGGAGTTCGACCGGGATGCGCTTCTGGTGATGCACACGTTGCTCTGGCCCGGCAGCTCCGCTGCGGAACACGGGCGTGAGCTCGACGCCGTGATGTCGACAGGAATGTTCGGGACGCTTCCCGGTGTGATCCTCGTCGCCGAAAATGAAGACGGCGCGTTGCTGGGGTTCCTTGAGGCCGGCCTGCGCTCACACGCCGACGGCTGCCACACCGCGCAGCCTGTCGGATTTGTCGAGGGATGGTTCGTGCATGAGGCAAACCGCAACCAGGGTGTCGGCCGCGACCTGATGCGTGCGGCAGAAGATTGGGCTCGCGCGCAAGGTTCGATTGAGATGGCGTCAGACGCGTTGATCACCGAGGACGGATCGCAGCGGGCGCATGCGGCCCTGGGTTTTGAAGTCGTCGACCGCTGCGTTCATTTTCGCAAGGCTCTCTAAAACTCGGTATCCTCCGGCACGCGCAGACCGGGAGCCGTAGTCGATCATCCGATGCACCGCGCCGTTATACTGGGGTCAGCATGACTCGCCGACTCTTTGCGTTGGGGCTTGCAGCTCTGTCCGCTGCCATTACCGGCTGCGGATATCACACGCTGGGCTCGGCCACGCATCTGCCTCCCGACGTCAAGACGCTTGCCGTTCCCGTATTCGCCACGCGCACCGAGTCAAACGGCACTGAGACGGCATTGACTGAAGCTGTGATCCGCGAGTTCGCCGCGCGCACGCGTTTTCGCGTCATCCCACATACCGGCTCCGATGCTGACGCAGTGCTGCACGGCACCATCCTCAAGCAGGCAACCATGCCGCTCACTTATAATGCGGCGACGCAGCAATCGTCGAGCTTTGTCATTACCATTGTCGCAGCCGTTACGCTCACCGCGAGAGACGGCAGAGTTCTCTACAGAATAAGAACTACGTTTTTCGGGAGCAGTACCAGTCCACCACCGATCTGCCCACATTCCTTCAGGAAGATCCTGCGGCCATTCAGCGCCTCTCGCGCGAGTTTGCCAAGCAGCTTGTGGCCGACATGCTTGAAGGTTTCTGAAGGGCTCCCGATGATAATCTCCGCGCGCATTCGCCGCGCAATTACTTCGCAATTTCTCATTGACACTCGAGCTGCCGCCCTTTATCGTTCCGCCTTGTGGTCTGACCACATTTTGAGGCCGGTATGAAGATCGCTCAGCGGCTTGGCTGGTAATTTTCTTTGCGGTTTTTCGATCGCGGCTGGCGACTCGGTTCCACTGCGCCGCGCCCAGGACAACATGCGCGGCGCGCCCTACAACGGCTACACCGGCGAGCCCTTCGACACCACGCCTACGCCTACGATTACCTCGTCGATAGCAGCCTGCACCAGGACGAGCCCGCGCGAAGAAATTCAAAACGCTGCAAGCCGCCTATGCGGCCGCGCCCGCCGGCACGCCAGATCACCCCACCGTCATCGGCATCAAACCCGACGTCTACTTTCTGCGCGGCAGCGATACCGAAGCCAGCATGACCATCACCAAAAACTACATCACGCTGCTCGGCCTCACCGACGATCGGCGCAAGGTGGTGCTCGCCGACAATCGCGGCAACAAGGAGGGCGCGTCGAACAACGGCTACATCCTGATGGTGAACGCCACCGGCTTCACGATGATGAACCTCACGCTCGTGAACTACTGCAACCTCGACTACGAGTATCCCGGCGACCCCTCGAAGAATCTCAAGATGCGCTCACCTGTCATCACGCAGGCCGTCGCACTGCAGGCCGACGGCGACAAGCACGTTTATTCGCATGTCGCCCTGCTCAGCCGCCTCGACACCACCTTCATCCGCACCACGCGCTCCTACTTTACGCAACGTATACATTGAAGGCACTGACGATTTCATCGGCGGCGGCCAAGTGGGCGTCTGGGAAAACTCCGAAGTCTATTTCCCCACCGGCAATGGCGTCATGTCTTCTTCGGGAATCGCCTTCATCAATACCGTCTTCCGGCGTCGCACGGCCTTGAGTTTTACAAAGGCTTTCGCAATCCAGTCGCGCTCATCCACTGCACCATGCCAGTGAATACTCCCAAATCTCCGGTGGCATGGATGGTGTGGAAGGCTGCCGTCCGGCAGAATGTTTACTCGCTTACCTACCAGACCAAAGACGCAAGCGGCAAGCCCGCGGTGATTTACGACAGCATCGTCGGCCCGCATACATTTACCCTTTCGCGCGAGTTGACCGCAGAACAGGCCCGCGCCTTCAACCCCTGGAACATGCTCCGCGCAACTCCAGACGGCAAGGTTGACGACTGGGACCCGGCCAATGCACGCGAGAAATATGAGAACGGCGGCAGCGACGTTTTCCGCATTGCGCTCATAATCAACTTACCCTGCAGGCGCGCCTGCGCGCCCGCAAACGCGTCACCAATGAAGGCCCATTTGCCAACACTGAGCCGCCAGGCAACGCGACAATCCGCACGGGAGCCGCGGGAGTCACGCTTGACAGCAAGCGTGCAGCCGCGCGCGCCGCCGATACACCCATCGTCGATGGACAAGCCGATTCAAAACTCGTCTCGCTCAGCGCCGATACCGGTAAATCACTCACCATCACCGGCCACAACGCCACCAACCACGCCGAATACGCTGACCGTCCGCGCCACCGCCGCCAACGGCTTCTACGTCACCTCGCACATTTACGTCGAGCCGACATACATCGACCCGCCAAGCTTCACGCGCAAGCCTGTGATTGCCGCGCCGGCCAACAGCAAAATCTCCGTCAACTACGCGCTTAACCTCGGTGGGCGCGACGATGAATCCATCATCGACTGGTATATTTGCGACGATGCGCAATGCGGCATTTTGTCGAGGCGGCGCGAGGTGGCAGTGAGCCGGGGTAACCAGCCGCTTCGCCAGCTCTGCTTGCGCCCGGATTCGCCGGAAAGTACATCGAAGCCGTTATTCGGCCCAAGCACAACATCAGCGATCCCGGCCCTGAGACCACCGCCATCTCCGCCAAGCCCATCGCAGCGTCCGCAAACAAGTTCACCGACATCGACCCCAACTTCCGTAACTTCGTTGAAACCCCAGACGCCGATTTCGTCAGCGGCATGTGGACGGTGCTGGGCGCCTGGACCTCTTCCGTCGGAGACAACTTGGTAAACGGCTATGGCCTGCGCATTGCCTCGCAGGGCGCGCAGCTCCTCTTCACCAACGACGCGCCCGCCACCGACATGCGCCTCAAAATCGTCATGACTCCAGAAAAGACTGCCGGCCAGGGCTTCGGCATTGCCGGCTCGCCCGACGACAACGCCGGCCCGCGCAATCAGAAGGCCGACATCTTCATCAAATACGATCCGCGCACACGCAACGGCTACTCGCTGCGCTTCTGGCGAACCATCCAGGCCTCAGATAAGTGCATGTTCCAGCTCTACCAAATCGTCGACGGCATCGGACATCCCGTTAGCGACCAGCAGCAACTCACCGGCGTCTTCAAGCCCAACACCACCATCACACTCTCCATCGCCGGCTCAACTTTCACCGCGACCGGCTCAAACACCGCAGACAGCGAAACCCTATCGCTTAAAGGGACCATCGAACCGAACAAGTACGGCGGCGCAGGCGTTGCGTGGACGGGCTCGGTTCCCTTCGGCAATAGCGTTGTCATCAGCCAGTTGGAGATCTCCTATCTGGCACGAACCAGGCGATAGCCCGGCGAAGAGAATGCCGAAGCGGTGCCTGGCGCTTCCGATGCGGACCGCACCGGAACACTCACTTCTTGATTCCTGTCTACTTTTCCATGCTGGCCTTGAGGCCCGGAGCACAGTATTCTGGAGGCGAATGAAGAATGCACCGATTCGGCGTGCTGCTCAGAGGGTTGACAGGAGCGCCACGCCCGGAAGGGCGGAACGCAAAGGGGTCAGACATTGACCGCCTCACGCTCGGGCGCAGGTTTTGCCGCCGTCGATCGTTTTGTTACGGAGATTGAAGCAGCCGCGGCAGGCCGCGGCAAGCTGCGGCCCGGTTACGTGTTGGCCGGTGACGAACTCTTCCTTCTCGATCGCTGCCGCGCCGCCGTTCTCAAAGCCTTTGTCCCCGCCGATCTCCGTGATTTTTGCCTCTCCGATCTCGACCTCAGTTCCACCTCAATCTTCGAAGCGCTTGACCGCGCGCAAACGCCGTCGCTCATGGCGCCGTTTCAGGTCATCTTCATTCGCAATGTGCGCCAGCTTTACACACGCGGCGCCAAGAAGGATGAATTTGCGGCGCTCAGCCGCTACTTCCGTTCCCCCAATCCGCAGGCGCTGCTGCTGTTCATCGCCGATTTTCTGCGCATCCCCTCGGATACGCGCCGCATGGAGCTGGACGACAAGAACCGTTACGAGCGCCTGACTGAAACGCTGGGCGAGCACTGCGGCATGGTGGAGCTGGCCCGCGTGAATGAAGAAGACGCCATGCGCTGGGCCGTTGCCACCGCGCAGGAGGCAAACGTACGCCTTGAAGGCGACGCGGCGCGCGAGCTGGTAGACGCTCTCGGCGCGGATATGATGCTGGTCTCGTCAGAGCTGGAAAAACTACTGCTCTACGCCACGGGTCGCGGCCGTATCACGCTGGGCGACGTGGAAACGATGGTGCTGGCCGCCAAGCAGCGCTCGCTCTACGAGCTGACGGACGCCATCAGCGCTCACGACCGTGTGCGCGCGCTTGCTCTGCTGCAGGGATTGCTGAACAGCTCCGACGCAGGCGAGGACTCGGCCATCGGACACCTCTACATGCTGGCCCGTACCTTCCGCCAGATGCTGGTGATTCTCGAGAAAAACGTGCGCGACTCGCGCGCGATCTGGCAGGCGCTGTGGCAGGGCTTTCGCATGCCGCCCTTCGCCGCTGACGACCTCATCCGCCAGGCGCGCCGTTACAAAAGCCGCCGCGAGCTCACCCGTGCTCTCCGCCTCGTAGCGCGTGCCGACCTCGAATTGCGCTCATCCCCGCCTGACAAGCGGTTGGTGCTGGAGCGGCTGGTCTACGAGCTGGCCTCAGAGCCCAAGCCAACCGCGCCCTCATGGGCCTCGTCGCAGTTATCCTTCGAGTCGTAGCTTCGCCGGCGCTCGCATTTTCCCAGCGGCAGCCGCCAATCGATTTGCCTCATCTTCAACGCATGCCGCGCCGGATCAGCCACGGCCCGTACTCCTTGTCCTCATGCTGGATGTGCTTGGTGAGCCAGTCGCCGAGAAAGCGCAGCAAGTGAATATTGACGCTGCCGTCGCCGCGCTCATAGCGCGCCATAAACTCATCTACCTGCTTTGTCAGGCCCGTGTGGTGCGTGCGATGTCTTGCCAGACCTGGATAGTTGGTGGCCGCCATCATTTTCTCTTCGAACGAAAAATGGTCGCGCGTATACCGCACCAACTTCTTCAGCAACGAACCTGTCACATTTTGCGCCTGCCCCGCCATCGTGGCGGCGTGCAGTTCGTTCACAATCCCGAACAGACCCGTGTGCTGGCCGTCCAGAGTCTCGACTCCAACCGAGAAATTAGTGTTCCAGGTCATTAGCGCCAAGGGATTCTCCTGCCGGCGGCTGCCCGCACAAAGGTTATCGGAACAAGCTCAGAAAAGTTTAGGCAGGGCCAAAGTGAATGTCCCCGCTCGCCCGCCGTCAGAACCCCACAAACCAGTGATGATCGTTTTTCGCGCCGCTCGCGGCCTATGGACTGGCGCACAATGGAGTGGATGCAATCAACCGAATGGATGCAACTGGTCACCCCCGCGAACCTGGCCGCCGCCCTGCTCACCCTCATCCCATATCTTGCCGTAGCATTCTTCCCGAGTGCCGCCGCCGCTCGCGTGCGCGCTCTTCCAATGTGGGCGCAGCTCGCATCTCCCGCGGCCCTGTGCATTCCCTACCTGCTGGTAGCCTGTGGCGCCGGCATCTTCCATTGGGGATGGCTTGCCGTGTACGCAGCACTTCCTGTCGCGGTGGCATTCCTGTTGTGGCAGGCCGCCCGCGTCGACACAGCGCAGCGCGGCAACTGGCGCGACTTTCTGATTCTCGCCGCGCTGGGCCTGGCCGTCGATCTGCGCTGGTTTGAGGGCGCATGGCCGCCGCATCTCGCCATCTTCAACAAGATTCTCTTGCTCGATGCGGGAATTTACGGCTTCGTTCTTATTCGCCAGCTTGATGGAACCGGCTTCGATCTGCGTTTGCGCCTCAGAGATGTCGCCGTCGGTCTGCGCGAGGCCGCTTTCTACACTCCCATCGCACTCGTCCTTGGGCTTTGGCTCGGCTTTTTGCACGCGCACAGCGAATGGCGGGGATTCGTCTTGATGATCCTCGCGTGGGTCTTCACTTTCTTCTTTATCGCTGTTCCAGAGGAGCTCTTCTTTCGCGGCTGGTTGCAGAACCTGCTGGAAAGACGCATCGGCCGCTACGGCGCATTATTCCTCACCGCTTGCCTCTTCGGCCTCGCCCACTTCAACAAGCGCACGACCGGCTTTAACTGGCGCTACGTGATTCTTGCCGCACTAGCCGGAATCTTCTATGGGCGGGCATGGCGGCAAGAGCGTCGCGTGTGTGCGTCAGCCGTGACGCATGCAACAGTCGACACCATCTGGTCGCTATGGCTGCGTTAGCTGGTGCATCCTGTGCGAATGCCGGTGCTCGCTGTAGGTCAGGTACCCAAGGCCAACGCGCATGTTGTGGTCCACCGGTCCCGGAACAGTCATGGCGAGGGTGATGCCGAGGATGGCATGCGCGATCATCAACGGATACAAATTGCGGTAGCGAAGAAACAGCAGGCACGCCACAAATCCCCAAAGCAATGTGATGGGCACGAGCACAGGATTGGGCAAATGCGCTGACGCGAAAAGCACAGATGCCGTCAGCGCCGCGACTGTGGCATTCGGGATTACGCGCAGAAAGCGCAACAGAAAAAAGCCTTGCAGCAAGAATTGCTGCACGCCGGTCCAGACAGCGTACGCGCAATAGGTTTCAATAAATACCAGCAGACCTTCCGGCACGTGCAGCGTGTGCATGCTCGCGGCAATCAGCAGAGCCACGCCGGCCATCGCCAGCGCTACGCCGGCAATCCAAAGCGAGCGCCCCAAGTTCGCCGCGCGAAGGCCCATCGCCTTCCAGCCCTCAAACGAGATGCTGGTAAGGCCGACAACCGCCGCTGCCGCCACAATCCACAGGAATCGCTGCCAGGGCCGCGGCGTCCAAATGACTGCGAGAATCAGCCCGTAGGCAACAGCAATCTCGATCCAGACGCGCCGCTTGCTTCGCGCGGATGCGGGATTCTCTCCAACGCGCGACGCAGGCGTGGCCAATTCCATGACCCCGATGCTACTCCACTACTCCCTAGTCCCTACGTCCCTAGTCCCCGGCCTTTGCGCGGCACCTTTACAGTAGCCAGCGTGCTTTCCGCGAGCCGACACTCGGCCAACTGCGCGGACGCAAGTTGCGCTCCGACAGGTACGCCGCGGCCGTCGACCACCACCATGCACTTCGTACCTTTCCCGCGACGGGTTTTGCCGACCGCCGAGCCCCCTTTTTGGCGGTGATGAAAGTGGCGTCCAGGAAGGCTTCTTCCCAGTCCAGCAGAATATATTATTTCCTTAGTTCCTGCCTCACTCAAGTATCACCGCGACTTCCGGCTCGCGGCCGCGCGTCGTCAGCGTAACAGCAGCAATCAGGATGAGCGCGCCGCCTAGCCACGCATACGGCCCCAGCTTTTCGCCCAGCAGTTCCACCCCCAGCACTGACCCCAGCGCTGGCTCAATATTCAAAAACACCCCTGCGCGCGAGGCCGGCACGTGGTGGATGCCCCAGTTCCAAAGTAGCGTGGTGGTGGCCGTGCACATCACACCGCTGATCGCCAGCGCAATCCATGCGGTCATGCTCACATGGGCGAACGGGATGATCACCGGCTTTTCGTGCGTGAGGGGCGCAAGCAGGCGAGGCCCGTAGACCCACACCAGCAGCATCACTGTTCCCGAATAGATGGTGTAGGCAGTCACCACCGGCGGGCTGTGCGTCTCCATCAGCTTTTTGCTCAGCAGAATCCACGCCAGCGCCGTGATGAGCGACGCAATCACCAGCAAGTCGCCCGCCAGCGAAGGCGTTTCGCGCCCGGTGGTCGCGCGGCTGCCGCCCAGCACCACCATTGCCGCGCCGCAAGTGGAACCGCACAGCGCCAGCCAGCCAGTCCAATCCAGCCGCTCCCCAGCGAACAGTGCAGCGGCCGCGGCCAGCAGCACCGGCATGGCACCGACCATCAGCGCCGCGTGGCTCACCGTGGTTAGCACCAGCCCATGAAACTGCAGCATGAATTGGATGGGAATGCCGAAGAACGCGGCCAGCAGCAGTGTGCGTGTCTCGCCCGCCGTCAGCCGCACGCGATGCGTGACAATCACCGGCAGCATGCCTACGCAGGCAAACAGAAAACGGTAGAGCACCATGGCTTCCACGCTCATCTCGTTGAGCGCGAGCCGGCCAAAATAAAATCCAGTGCCCCACAACGTTCCGGCCAGGGCGCAAGCGCCGTACCCCATAAATCTGAATTGCCCGTTCGCCGCGCGCTGCTGTGCCATGCCCTCTTTACTGTCGCACACGCTTCCTCTTCTGCGCGTGCAGCCGCCGCGCGGCGCCTTTGGCTCAAAGACTCAGTGGGCGATGCGCAGCTTCGCGCGCTCGATCCAGTTCGCCATGAACAGCGCGGCGATGACAAGCGCGTACACGGTCTCGGGAACCGCCCCAACGACATGCCTGGGTAGAGCGGTCGACGCATACAGCGCACCATAAACGGAAAAAAGAAGGGCGCCGAGCCAGTCCCAGCGCCACGCCAACACCAGGATAATAAGAATGGTCAGTGCCGGGCCTGGATGGTAGCCCACGTGCCAAAAGCCGTAACCGTAGTGACGGAAAGCATCCCGCGCGAAGAGGAAGCGGAAGATGACAAAGGCAATGGCGAGAATTCTGGGCGACCAGTAGAGCAGGCGAGCAGCAGAACGGCTCATACGTTTCACCTCCTTACATGGGAAAACGCAGGTGCCGTGACGATTAAAGACCTGTGGGCTTTCAGCGTCAAGGCCGCATCGGCGAGAATACTCTTCGATGATGTGCAGGCCCGGAATCGTGCGGAAGACTCATAAGCGTGGAATTCTTTACACGGGCATTGCCCCGGCCCACGTCATATCCCGCGCAATCATAGCCCTGACCCTGGCCGCCGCGCTCGCCACGCCGCTTGCCCTTGCGCAAGCCATCGACGCGCCCGCCCCCAACCCTCCACGGATCAAAAAGCGTTACCTCATCAACAAGTTCCCAGACAGGCCCACGCTGCCGCCCAAGTGGACCATCCCCATCGATCCTCTGGGATTCACCGCGCCCGGCCTCATCTACCTCGGCTCCCGTAACGCCCTGGTCTCGCTCGACTTCATTGACGAAGACCGGCTGCTTCTCACCTTCCGTGTTCCCGGCCTGCTGCACCGCGACGCCGCCAACCAGGAAAGCGATGAGCGCGAAATTCGCGCCGTGGTGCTCGCGCTGCCGCAAGGCACCGTCGCGGCCGAGAAATTGTGGACCGTCCACGATCGCGTGCGCTATCTGTGGATGCTCTCGAACGGCCACTTCCTGCTGCGCGACCGCAACAATCTTCTCGAGGGCGACGCCACGCTCGTGTTAAAGCCCTATCTCGACTTCCCCGGTTCCCTGCTCTGGCTCGACATGGATCCTTCGCAGCAGTTTCTGGTCACCAACTCACGCGAGCCTGAGCCGCCGCCGCAAAAATCCGTCGCAGTGGCCGAGCCGGCAGCGGCGCAGCCAAAGGCCGATCAGGACGCTTCTTCATCCACGGCCGCACCCAGCGCCAGCCCCGACAAGGGCTCCGCACAGGACGCCGCAGAGGAATCCGCCGATAGCAATCCGCCTGATCTCGTCGTCCGCGTCCTGCAACGCAAATCCGGCCAGGTCATCCTCGTCAGCCGCGTCCGTTCTGCCGTGCACTTACCCATCAACTCCACGGGCTACATCGAAAATCTTCGCGGCCGCGGAACCAACTGGATGCTCGACTTGAACTACTTCACGGGCGGCACCAAAATGCTGGGCGGAATCGACTCCTCCTGCGAGCCCGAAGACGACTTCCTCTCGGAACAGGAACTCCTGGTCACTGGCTGCGGGCCAGCCGGAGAAAGCAAGCTCGCGGCAATGACCACCGGCGGGCGCACGCTTTGGATCTCCGAGGCGCCCTCGACCGAGGTGTGGCCAAGGCTCACCGTGGCCGCTAGTGGCTTGCGTCTCGCCTGGGCAACGCTCGATACCGACCGAGCCCTCAATTCCTACGCCCCCATGGACTCTGAAGACGTCAAGGAACAATCGGTTACCGTCTTCGACGCGGCAACCGGCGACATCGCGCTGGTCTCCCCGCTCAATCCTATCTTCGATGCCGGAGGTAATGTTGCCATCTCCCCCAACGGCCGCCGCGTGGCCCTCATCAATGGCGAGGCCATCCAAGTCTTTGAATTGCCTTCTCCCCCTCCCCTGCCCACCGATACCCCCGCCCCCGCCGCCACTCATCCAGCCCACTGATCTCCGTTCCCTAGTCCCTACGTCCGTAGTCCCTACGTTCCCTGCTTTTCCGGTACACTGAGCGACGGGGGTTCTTCTTTGGCGACGGCGGTCATCCACTATACAGCCGCGGCAGTCACTGACCGCGGCCGCAAGCGCCCTTCCAACGAGGATGCGTTCGCCTACTCCGTCGAGCATGGTGTGTATGTCATCTGCGACGGCATGGGCGGTGCTGCCGCCGGCGAAATCGCCAGCTCCCTCGCCGTTGACGAGGTCATGCAGCGCCTCACCAGCCGCAATCCTGAAAGCCCCCTGCCCGCCGAAGCTGAGGTCGCCGTCGCCGCCGCCAACCAGGCCATTTTCACCCGCGCCGAGCGCAGCCAGAAGCTCAGCGGCATGGGGACCACGCTGGTGGCCCTGCTGGTGCACGAGCGCCACGCCTGGATGATCAACGTCGGCGACAGCCGCGGCTACCGCCTCCGCAACTCCCATCTCGAGCAGATCACCGTAGATCACTCCCTCGTTGAAGAGCAGATGCGCATGGGCCGCATGAGCCAGCAGGAAGCGCTGCGCTCCCCGCTGCGCAACGTCATCACGCGCGCTCTGGGCACGCAGAACTGCGTCTCGCCCGATATCTTTGAGCTCGAAGCCGAACCGGGCGACCTGTTCCTGCTCTGCTCCGATGGGCTCACGCGCGAGCTGTCCGATTCCCTGATCGAGTCCCTGCTGCTTCTCGACCTTCCTCTTGCGGATCTCTGCGATCGCCTCATCGCCGCCGCCAACCAAGCCGGCGGACACGACAACATCACATGCCTGCTCGTTCGCGCCAAAGCATAGCCGGATGACCCATCCTTTTCGAGTTAGGTCCGCGGCGGGTGCACCTATAATTTTGGTTTGAACACTCAATCCAACCGCGCACCCACGAAGGCGCACGCCCATCTCGTAGCCGCCGGTATTCTGCTTAGCCGTTTGGTCGGCCTCGTCCGCGACCGCATCTTTGCGCACTACTTCGGCAACTCCGATGCCGCAGACGCATTTCGCGCCGCGTTTCGCATCCCGAATTTCCTGCAAAATCTCTTCGGCGAAGGCGTGCTTTCCGCGTCCTTCATCCCCGTGTATGCCCGGCTCAATGCGGAGGAGCGTCATGAAGAAGCCTCTCAACTCGCCGAAGCAATCTTTGCGCTCTTGTTTTTCATCACCACTTTGCTGGTGGTCGTAGGTGTCCTAGCCACGCCATGGCTCATCGATCTCATTGCCCCGGGGTTCCATGGCGACAAACGGCTCCTCACCATCCGGCTGGTGCAGATTCTGTTTCCCGGCGCGGCGATGTTGGTATTGTCGGCATGGTGCCTCGGGATTCTCAACAGCCATCGCAAGTTTTTGCTTTCCTACAGCGCTCCCGTCGTCTGGAACTTCGCCATGATTGCCGCCCTGCTCTGGGGCGGGCGCGGGCACACACAGCCGCGGCTCGCTGTGCTGGTGGCAATCGGTTCGGTCATCGGGAGCGGGCTGCAATTTGTGGTGCAGCTTCCTACAGTCATGCGTTATCTGTGGCCGCTGCGGCTGCGGCTGGGCGCAGCCGGCGAACACGTGCGCACGGTGAGCGCAAATTTCTTCCCGGTCTTCCTGAGCCGCGGAGTAGTGCAGATCAGCGCGTACATCGACGCGTGGCTCGGCAGTTTCCTGGGCACGGGCGCGGTTTCCGCGTTGGGATACGCGCAGACACTCTACACGCTGCCGGTCAGCTTGTTTGGCATGGCGGTTTCGGCGGCCGAGTTACCCGCCATGTCGAGCGCGTTAGGCACGCAGGCCGAAGTTGCCGGCGCGATACGGCAGCGGTTGACGCAGGGCGTTCAGCAGATTGCGTTTTTTGTCATTCCGTCGGCGGTCGGCTTCGTAGTTCTCGGCGACGTGATCGTAGCCACCATCTATCGCTCCGGCGCGTTCCAGCACAAGGACGTGCTCTTTGTATGGGGAGTGCTCGCCGGGTCGGCCGTCGGCTTGCTCGCTTCCACCATGGGAAGGCTTTATTCATCGGCCTTTTATGCGTTGCGCGATACCCGCACTCCACTGAGATTCGCCATCATTCGCGTGACGCTTACCTTGGGATTAGGCTACGTTTGCGCGCTGCCTCTGCCTCGCTTGCTGGGGATCGATCAGCGTTGGGGAGCAGCGGGCCTGACTGTCTCTGCCGGCATTGCAGGCTGGGTCGAGTTTCTGTTGTTGCGGCGAGGGCTGCAGAAAATCGTTGGCGCTGTACCTTCCGGGCGCTCGCGGATCCTGCGGCTTTGGGCAGTTGCGCTCTTTGCGGCGCTGCTTGGCTACGGCCTAAAACTTGCATTGCCTTTGCACCAGCCACTCATTGTCGGTCCCTGCATTTTGATTCCGTATGCGGCCTTGTATCTCGGCATCACGCAATGGATGGGAATCGCCAGCATGGGTGCGGTCGCGCGCATATTCTCGCGCCGCCGATAAATCACGGTCCTGCTTTGCTAACCGGTCTTGTCCGTTCCACGCCCCGTCGCCAATCAAAACTTCAGTTTCAACGCAAACTGAATCTCGCGCGGCGTTCCAGCTCCGATCGGACTTACCGGTATGGTCGTATTCACCGTCTGGGTGATGGCGCCGAAGCCGGTAACACCGAAAGTGGCTTGCGGCAATCCATACTGGGGATGGTTGAAGATGTTGAAGAACTCGGAACGAAATTCGAGCTGGGTTTGCTCCGACAGCGAGATGCGTTTGTCCATACCCAGATCCATTTGCCAGGCGCCCGGGCCGCGAGCTAAGTTGCGCGGAGCATTGCCGAACGTACCGTTGGCAGGAACCGAAAAAGCTGCAGCATTGATCCACTGGCCGATACTCGCGCCTCCCGGCGGCGCAAGCGAAACACCGGGCACAAGGTTAGGACGCTGATCCGTCGTATTTCCATCGGGAACGGCAGAAGCCGAACGGCTGATGAGAACGTTGTCCGGGAATCCGGTGCGGGCTGCGAACGTCGAGGTCATTTGCCATCCGCCGCCCACCGCATTCAAGAAGCCGCGCGTATTCAGGAATTCCTTGCCCTGACCAAAAGGTAGTTCATAAACTGCATTCGCATTGAATACATGGCGCGCATCCCAAATGCCGGAGGCGCGCTCGCAGGCCTGGCAGGCCACATTTTCAGGAACAAGCGAATCCCCATCGCCGCTGCCATCGGAGCCGTCATCAATTTCATGCGACCACATGTAGTTGGCCGCAAGCAGCAAGCCGTGAGAAAAGTTGCGCTTCGCCGCCGCCGAAAGTCCGTTGTAGCTGCTATTGTCTTTGTTCCCTCGCCAGGTCACCTGACCAAAAGCTGGATAGGGACGCGCGCCGGTCGCAGAATTCACGACATTCACTTCTGAGAGTGTGAGCAGATGCACGCCCTTGCTGCCGTCATACGAAAGGGTTCCAACAAAATCGGCCGGCAATTGCTGCTGAACCGACACGCCCCACTGTTCCACATACGTGTCCTTGCGGAGTCTGTCATCATCGCGAGGAGATACGATTCCCGTCGTATTTGAAAGAAAGGGAGTAATCGGATAGCTCAGGTTCGGAATGGTCTTGTTGGACAGCGAGTACGCGAAAACCTCGTTGCTGATGGGGAGGTTCTGGTCGTCGAGCTGGCCATCCTCGTGATAAATGCCATAGCCCGCGCGGACTAGGGGTCGCCCGCTTTTATTCGGCGACCAGGAGAAAGCTAGTCGAGGATCGATGTCGCCGTAGTTGGGCTGCCCGAAACTGGCTCCAACTCCGCAAAAGCCCTGCGCCCCGCATGTTGCAAAATCGAATGGATTGGCGCGGCCCTCGACCTCATGGAAAATATTGAAGAAGCTGTAGCGGGCGCCCAGGTTGAGATTCAACCTGCGCGTCATCTTGAATTCGTCCTGCACGTAGCCGGAATACTGCGTCTTGCGCAGGCCATTGATCGGAAGAGTCCCGTTGAGAGTGGCCGTGCTCACCTGGTTGGCGTCAAACGCGGCGAGAGAGGCGAATGCGACCGTTCCGGCTTCCGTATTTCCCTGGTTGAGCTGGACGCGGCGGATTTCCACACCGGCCTTGACCGTGTGCTGGCCTTTCACCCAGGTAAGGTTGTCAATCTCGGAAAATGAGTTGCCCACCCCGGTGCTGATGCGGTTGTTGTTGAGGGTGGTAAAGCCGGAAACGGAGATGGCATAAGGAACGCCGGTCGTATTGATGTCGGTGGTGTTCGCCGTGCCGCGATTGAAGCCAAATTTGAATTCGTTCGCCAGCGTCGAAGAGGAAATGTGCAGCAGCTCGATAGCGCCATTGACAGGTGCGGAGGTCAACTGCTGCAGGTCGGAAAGATAATTCCCCGAGCTCGCCAAAGGCTGAGTGTTGACCGAACGATCGATGTTGAATCGAACGAATGCAGTTGTCTTATCTGAGAAGCGTTGGTCCAGGCGCATCATGCCGGAGTTCTCGGTCACCGCCTGCAAGCCCTCGCTCGTAAATTGATTCACGCTGGGGTTGCTTGTCGCAGTTTCGCTCTTCGGAAAGGCATAGAGAATCGGAGCAAGGACCGGAGAATCCTTCGCAACCTGCGCGCGGAATGTGTCG
Source organism: uncultured Acidobacteriaceae bacterium (assembly GCA_963841365.1). Taxonomy (GTDB): domain Bacteria; phylum Acidobacteriota; class Terriglobia; order Terriglobales; family Acidobacteriaceae; genus Telmatobacter. The sequence goes on along the minus strand of CAWJDG010000059.1, from coordinate 22,769 downwards.
CTGGGTACATACCCAAGCAGTGGAAATCCCCAATGCTGCCGGTAGCCTTCAAAGGCGACGAAGAAGAAGGTCTTTCCCCGAACGATGGGACCTCCGAAGGACGCTCCAAATTGATTCAAATGAAAAGGCGGCTGCGGAGTGGTGACGACCGGAACCGGCTGCTCGGCGTCAAAAACGTTGTTGCGCAAGAATTCGAATGCGTCGCCGTGCCACGCATTTGTTCCCGAAGGTGAAGTCACGGCCAGTTGCGGCCCGCCCGTTTCTGCTCCTTCGGCCGTGGCAAGCGTTGAGTTGACACGAAATTCCTGGATCGTGTCCAGGGGAATTGACAGGCGCACGTAAGGTTGCTGCGGCTGGTTCACGATGTTCGTAGCGTCAATCCCGTCGTAGGTAAAGTTGTCGTCATCGCGACCGCGGCCGGCGAATCGAATCGAGCGCTGATTGCTGCCTCCGGTATCGACAGCTCCCGGCACAAGAGCCGTGAGGGTCGCCCAGTTGCGCCCGTTGAGAGGCAGCTCCCTGGCCTGTTCCTGCTCAATGCGCCCGCTCAGCGCGTCTGACATTTTGTCGACCTGTTCGGAACTGCTGGAAACTTCCACGCGCTCGTTGTTGCCGGAAACCTGCAGCGTCGCGTCGAGGATTCGCGTGCGGCCCACGACCTCTTCGACATCGACGTAAGTCAAAGTCTTGAAGCCTTGATGCTCAATCGTGATGCTGTAAATCCCAACCGGGAGTTCAGGAATGTCGTACGTTCCAGTGGCAGATGAAGTCGTCTTTCGTTGCAGTCCCGTGGCGTTTTGGATTGCGGTAACTTGGGCCTTCGGCAGAACGCGCCCCGAGGGGTCGGTGACCGTGCCGCTGAGCCCGGCGCGGTCAACCTGTGCACGCGCAGGCGCCTGGAAGGCGATCGCGGAGAAAACGAATAACAGCACCACTGGGATCCGGCGGTGTGACAACCCCTGATTCCGCATTGAGCCATCTCCAGCAGACGCAATGAGTTGAGACTTCCCATTCGCAGGACCCTTGCCATGCGAGAAGGCTATGGCCTCACACGTTCTAGAGCATCGGGTACAGAGAGCAAGGATCTCCGAAAAACTCGGTGACTACCATAATATCCAGACAATCGAACGGACGAGCATCTGTCTCGGCAATGTAAAGGAATCTTTTACCAACCAACACTTATTCACAGCAATCCCAGCGACCCTCCGCAGCCCGAAGTGCGAATGCTGCGGACCGGCCAAAACGCTCATCGAAGCCTGGTTACTTGCAAACGGCGACTTCTGTCCGGACGCCGTAGTCCTTCAGGTGAATCGAGTTTCCAATCTTCAGCGGCACCTCGATCATCATGTTCTTCCATGGAGTGTAGGGAAGAATCTTCCACATCTGGTTGCTCAGCCAAAGCCGGAAGCGGGTGCGGGGCACAAACCAGTCGGTGCCGCCGTCCGCGATCCCCTGGCACTTTTTCACGAATCCCCGCATCAATGATTCGTATTTCGCAAATGCTACCCGATGGTCTCCATCCGCCTCTGCCAGTTCGCCTGCCAGCACATAGGCTCCGACAACCGCCATCCCGGTCCCCATCCCTGAAAGCGGCGATGCGCAGTACGCCGCATCTCCCAGCAAAACACTGCGGCCCGCGGACCAACCCTCCATCTTCACTTGGCTGACGGAATCGAAATAAAAGTCCGGCGCGCTCTCCATTAGCTCCAGGAGGCGAGGTATCTCCCAGCCTTCATGCTGAAAATGGTCGCGTAGAATCTGCTTCTGCTGCACGTTATCACGGCGGGCGCAGGAGAGCGGCTCGGTGGCGAAAAAGAACGATGCCTTCGCTTCCCGCGGATCGCCTCCGCTGAAGATGCCTACTTTTTTGCCCGGCGCACCGTAGTACAGCCCGGAGTGGTCGAGCTTCAGGTAGTTGGGAATGGTGAAGATGGAAACGTAGTATCCCAGGTAGCGGACGAAACTCGCCTCCTCTCCAAAAACGACGGAGCGGACCTTTGAATGCAGCCCGTCTGCCCCGGCCACCAGGTCGAACCTGCGCCGCCTGCCGCTTTCAAACAACACATCCACGCCTGCCTCGCTCTCCTCCATGCCCGCGATGCTGTCGTTGAAGATGTATTCGGTCGTATCCCGCGTGGCTTCATGAAAAATTGCCGCCAGGTCACCGCGTAGGATCTCGAGTTCGCCGCTGGTGAATCCGTCGGGCATGCTGGCAAGCTTCCTGTTGTTCCTGTCCACAACCGTGATCGCACCGATACGGGTTTGCTTCCGCTGCACTTCCGGCAGAAGTCCCATGCGTTCGAGCGCGCGAAGCGACGCGCCGCGAAAATCAATGGCGTACCCGCCAGGACGTACCTTCGGCGCCCGCTCAACGATGGTTGGCTCAAATCCATAGCGATACAGCCAAAAGGCCAGTACCGGGCCGGCCACACTCGCTCCCGAGATGAGAATGGTTCTGTTTTTCATAGCGACCTCCTGTTGATCGGATGGGGATATAGAACAAATGTCTTGTACAAATGTACTATACGACCGTCTGGTACAAATGTACAAGGGGGATTGGGAGGAGTGCCTGATGAGCAACCGTGATGCCTTGCTGCTGGCCGCGAAGAAATGCCTTTTAGAGAAGGGATATAACCGCACCACGGCGCGCGATATCGCCTCGGCGGCTGGAGTGAGTCTGGCCGCCATTGGGTATCACTTTTCCTCTAAAGATGCTCTGCTGACGGAAGCTTTGCTGCTCGCATTCGGCGAATGGGACCAGGATCTCCAGCAAGCGCTGCGGACCGCAGTTCCGCCTGGTGTCGCGCCTGAGAAGCGGTTCGAAGCCATTTGGGCTAAGATGATCGCCACCTTTGAGACCCACCGGTCGCTCTGGGAAGCCAACTTCGAAATCTTCGCGCAGATGGTAACGCAAAAGGCGATGCGCGAGGTTGTTGCGGGCAAGCTTCACCTCGCGCGCGCTGGATTGGCGGCGATGTTTCTCAACCAGGACGAAAGCACAATCAGTGAGCAAACGGTGCGGACGATCGGCACCTTCTACCATGTGCTGCTTTCCGGACTGGTCCTGCAATGGCTCATCGACCCCACAAGCGCGCTGTCAGCCAAAGACCTGACGAAAGCCCTGCGCGCCACGGTCGAGAGCTTCACCCAGGGTTCGAGCAGCTCTCGATCGCAACCGTCAGGCGGGCGGAGAGCTAAAGCTAGAAGCTAGTGATTCGTAGCTAGGAGCTGCTTTGTTGTCTAGGGTGTATCGACATATACGGGTAGGCAGCGACGGGAGCCATTTTTTCTCAGATCGAGGAATGAGGAGCGACGCATACCGGGTGTCTGCTAGCGACGAGAGACGAAGAACTGGGGAAAAATGGCCCCGTCCCTCCGGGTTGCGGCGCAGATCCGGGGTCCCCGGCGACGGCTTTTTGTCGCTGGGGTGGAAATCCGGCCATACTTCATTCTCGCCCTCGACGGTGGACCCGCCACAGCCTTCGGGCTCGGCTTCATCTCCACCCCACGGACCAAGACCAGTCCGTGGGGGCCCCGGGGTCTGGCCGGATTTTCGCTCGCAACGCTGCCCATCCGTATATGTCGATACACCCTAGTCCCTATGTCTCTAAGTCCCTATTTCCCTTCACTTTCTGTTTGCATATAATTTCGCGCTTTAGGCGCACAATCATTCCATAAGCGTTCATCAGGCCCTCTTCCAAAGCGGAGACACCCCGCCTTGAAGCCGGTTTTCGCGTGAAAAACAGCACCGGAACCGGAAAATGGCCTGAAAACGCCCCGTAAGTCCTTTAGATCGGGAACTTACGGTCTAACTCATTTGGAATCATCGGGTTACAGCCAGAGATCAAACCCACAAGCCGTTGAAAGGAAAGCACTTGGCCCCAAAAAGGGTAGGGGGGTACCCCCTGTGAAACTGTGGACTGTGAAACTGTGAGATTGCCGATGCCGGTAACTCTATTTCAATCAGGCGGATGCAACCAGCGCAGCCACGACTCACAGAATCACAGGAACTGTGAAACTGTGGGTATCCTCGAACCCTTTCTGAATCAAGCAGCTACAGCGAGCGCATTTATTCGCCGATCGCTTCGGCGGCGGCTTCGTGCCGCGGTCGCTTGAGCAGCAACACCAGCGGAATGCAGGCAAGCGAGAGATAGCCGAGCAACCGGAAGTTGTCAGAGTAGGCGAGAATCGCGGCCTGCTGTTGCAGGTTGCCATAGAGCGCTCCCAGCGCCTCGCGATGCGCCGTGGTAGCGTCAGCGCCCGAGACAATAAACCTGGCGGTGAGTCCGGCAATCGCGCTGCTCGCCGCAGGATTGCCAGCACCGAGATGCGCGCCGAGATAATCCTGGTGCGTTTGCGAGCCGCGCACGAGAAACGCCGTCAGCGCGGCGATGCCGATACTGCCGCCGATGTTGCGGATCAGGTTATAGATTCCCGCCGCGTTGCCGATCTCCTGCTTGCGCAGCAGGCCCATGGTCATGGTGGTGAGCGGCACAAAGACGAAACCGCCGCCAAAGCCGTTGATGAAGTTGGGCCAGGCGACTGACCGCATCGAGATCTCGAGGTTCACGTCGCTCAACAGGATGGCCGACCAGCCGAAGATGGCGAACCCGAAGGCCAGCAGGAGGCGGTTGTCAATGCGGCTTGCCAGCGCTCCGACGACAACCATGGCAATCATGGAGCCGAGCCCGCGCGGGCTGACGGCCAGGCCGCTGTCGAGGGCCGAATAGCCGATGATGGTTTGCAGGAACAACGGCAAGAAGGCCGTGACGCCATAGAGCGCAAAGCCGTAAATGCCGGCGATGAATGTTCCGAAGAGCAAGTTGCGGTTGGTGAGCGTGTGCAACTGCACGATGGGATCGTTGTAGCGCAGCTCGCGGATCACGAAGCCCAGGAACGCCGCAACGGAGAGAGCAGCGACCCAGCAAATCCAGGTCGCCTGAAACCAGTCCGCCTCCTGGCCCTTGTCGAGAACCAGTTGCAGGCTGCCAAGCCAGATGGCCATCAGCCCGAAGCCAAGGGAATCGATGGCGCGCCGGCTAACGTCGCGAAGATACGGCGGATCCCAGATGTAAAGGTTAGCCATGAAAAGAGCGAGCAGGCCCACAGGCAGGTTGATGTAGAAGATCCAGCGCCAGGTATAGCTATCGGTAATCCATCCACCGAGCGTCGGGCCGACGACCGGCGCCACCACAATGCCAACGCCGTAAGCGGCCATCGCCTTGCCGTGCTTGTCCGGAGGAAAGCTCTCAAGCAGAATGGACTGCGCAAGAGGCTGCATGCCTCCGCCGCCCGCGCCCTGCAACACACGCGCGACGATGAGCATGGGCATATTCGGGGCCATGCCGCACAGCATGGACGCAGCCGTAAACGCGAGGATGGAGATCATGAGCAGCCGCTTGCGCCCGATCCGCCGCGCGATCCAGCCGGAGGCAGGAAGCATGATGCCGTTGGAGACCAGGTAGCTGGTGAGCACCCATGTGGATTCGTCGGTGGAAGCGGAAAGGCTGCCGGCAATATGCGGCAAAGCGACGTTGGCAATGGAGGAATCGAGCACCACCATGAAAGTGGCAATCATCACCGAAACCGCGATCATCCACGGGTTCACCGACGGCCGCACGTCGACGGACGATGCGCCTGCGCCTGGCATGGGGATGTTTGCTGTGCTCATTCGTCAGTGTACCTGAACGGCGCTTGTACTCTGCCTGCCCGCGCGAAGGAATGCCCACGGCCTCATTCCCGGCAAACGCTTCATCAGCAGGAATCGATTTATTCTTGAAAGTAAGAACGGGTGGAAGTTGACACCTCGCCTATCACCATGTAAGGTTCCTTAAAGTTAGCGTTAACTAAATTCTCGTAAGGCAAATTCGCCATGGTAAAACCCGCCTCAGTCATCCCCGTCGATCCGGCGGCCATTCCGCAACGGAAGCTCTACACCGGCGCTACAATGCCGGCGATCGGCCTGGGCACATTCGGATCCGATCACGTCACTGCAAGCGAAATCGCCGAAGCGGTGAAGGGAGCTGCCTCGGTTGGATACCGTCATTTCGATTGCGCATCGGTCTATGGGAATGAGGCGGCAATCGGTGCTTCGTTCGCGGAAATTCTGCGCGGCAGAATCAAGCGCGAAGAACTCTGGATTACCTCAAAGCTGTGGAACGACAAGCATAGCGAAGATGATGTGATTGCATCGTGTCGGAAATCGCTGGCTGATTTACGTCTGAAGTACCTGGATCTTTACCTGGTGCATTGGCCTTTTCCGAACTTCCACCCGCCGGGATGCGACGTGACGTCGCGTAGCGCCGAGGCCAGGCCCTATATCCACGAAGATTTCATGAAGACGTGGCGCAAGATGGAAGAGCTGGTGGACCTGGGACTGGTGCGGCACATCGGGACCTCGAATATGACTATCCCCAAGCTGAAGCTAGTTTTACTCGATGCGCGCATCAGGCCAGCCGTAAATGAGATGGAGTTGCATCCCCACTTTCAGCAACCGGAGCTTTTCCGATTTGTGGAACAGAACGGAATGCGCGCCGTCGGCTATTGCCCTATCGGCTCGCCGGGACGTCCGGAGCGCGACCGAACGCCGGAGGATACCGCGCCCACGGAAGATCCGGTGATTTTGAAGATTGCTGAGCGGCATCGAATTCATCCTGCCGTGGTGTGCATCAAGTGGGCGGTGCAGCACGGGCAAACGCCGATTCCCTTCTCTGTAAATCACTATCGCGCCAATCTCGAGGGCGTCATGAGTGACCCGCTGACTGACGATGAGATGAACGTGATCGCCGCCATTGACCGCAACTGCCGCCTGATCAAGGGCCAAGTTTTCCTGTGGAAAGACGGGCAGACCTGGGAAGATTTGTGGGATGTGAACGGCGAGATCACGCCGCCGTAGAATGAGTGCGGCGCATTTGCACTCCATCTGAAGAAATTGGGAGTAATTGAAATGAAAGCCACAATGACCGCCGCGTTTCTGCCAGGGAATTCGACGGTGGAAATGCGCACCGTGCCCGTGCCAGTTCCGGGCCATGGCGAAGTGCTGCTGCGGGTGAAGGCGTCGACCATTTGCGGTTCGGACATTCGCTGTATTTACCACGAGCATCTTGGCAAAGGCCCCGAGGGGTACCAGGGAGTAGTCGCAGGGCACGAGCCGTGCGGCCAGATTGTGACCGCGGGCGACGGCTGCAGGCGCTTCAAGGCGGGCGATCGCGTGATTGTGTATCACATCTCCGGTTGCGGCGTGTGCAACGACTGCCGGCGCGGCTACATGATCTCGTGCACCAGCGAGAAGTATCGCCGCGCCTACGGATGGCAGCGCGACGGCGGCATGGCTGAGTACATGGTTGCCGAAGAGAAAGACCTGATTGCGCTTCCCGATGAGCTTTCCTACGCCGATGGGGCGCAGGTAGCTTGCGGATTCGGCACTGTGTATGAGGGCCTCGACAGGATCGGCATTAACGGAAATCATGCCGTGCTGATTACTGGGTTAGGGCCGGTGGGACTGGCTACCGCCGCGCTGTGCCGCAAGCTAGGCGCACAGAAGATTATCGGCATCGACGTAGTTCCGGAGCGCATGAAGATTGCGAAGGAGTTGGGGCTGTGCGACGAGGTTCTGCCCTCAGGGCCGGACAACGTCGCCGATGTGAAGCGACTGACGGAAGGAATGGGCGTGGAACGGGCTGTGGATTGTTCGGCGAACGATGGTGCGCGGGCCACGGCAATTCGGGCCACACGCAAGTGGGGCAAGATCGTTTTCCTGGGTGAAGGCGGACGCGTCGAGTTCAATCCGTCGGCCGACATGATCCACGACCAGAAGACGCTCTACGGCTCGTGGGTGACTTCAACGTGGCTGATGGAAGAGTTGGTGGAGCGGCTGGTGCGATGGAACCTGCATCCGGCCGACATTATCACGCACCGCTTTCCGCTGGAACGCGCCGGGGAGGCTTATGCGCTGATGGCTTCGGGCAAATGCGGTAAGGTTGCTGTGTGCGCGGATGAAGAATTGAAGTAGGACGGGATCGAGGAGAAACACCATGGCCGATGCGCCGAGACTGACGAAGGCGGACTGGGAACGCCAACTGAATCTTTTGTTGCCGCTATACGGGCATCGCAACTGGATCGTGGTAGCGGACTCGGCCTATCCGGCACAATCGAAGCCGGGGATTGAGACGATCGTCTCCGGAGCCGGCCATCTTGAGGTCGCGCGCAAGGTACTGGATGCGATTGACGCGAGCAGGCACGTGCGCGCCAATGTCTATCTAGACCAGGAACTGAAATTTGTCACAGATGCGGACTCGCCGGGTGTGACGCGGTACCGGAATCAACTTGACGATCTGCTGAAGAATGCGAACAAGATTCTCATGCTTCACGAACAGATCATTGCCAAGCTCGACCAGATCTCGCAGGTTTTCCGCGTACTGATCATCAAAACAGAGTTGACGATTCCCTACACAACGATTTTTTTCGAGCTGAATTGCGCGTATTGGCCGGCGGATGCCGAGCAACGCATGCGCAAAGCGATGGCATAGGCTGACACAAAGCAGAGTGCGCGGTCGTGGCCGGAAGCGCTGGAATCTGACTCCGAATGGCCGAAGCTAATAATCCGATGAAAGGAATGTGACGAGATGGCAATGAATCGGCGCGAGTTGCTGCAATGGATGGGAGCTGTGGGTTCGGCTTTAGCGATGGGCCGGTTTGGAACTTCGCAACATGCCGCGCAGGGCGGACCCTTCCAGCCAACCAGGGAGTCGCTGCAAGCCTACAAGATTCCAGACTGGTTTCGCGATGCGAAGTTCGGCATCTGGGCCCACTGGGGACCGCAATCGGCCATCGAAGACGGCGACTGGTACGCGCGGAATATGTACATCGAGGGTTCGCCTCAATACTTGTACCACTGCGAGACCTATGGCCATCCGTCCAAAGTCGGTTACAAAGATATCGTTGACGTTTGGAAAGCGGCGAAGTGGGACCCGGATCACTTGATGGGCCTCTACAAGAAAGCCGGCGCAAAATACTTCTTCAGCATGGGCGTGCACCACGACAACTTCGACCTGTGGAACTCGAAATACACGCGCTGGAATGCGGTAAATATGGGGCCGAAAAGAGATGTAGTGGGCACATGGCAAAGCGCTGCACGCAAGCACGGACTCAAGTTTGGCGTGAGTGAGCACCTCTGGATAAGCTACAAATGGTTTTCAGTAAGTCATACTTCTGACGCGACGGGGCCAATGGCAGGTGTGCCATACGACGGCGCCGATCCAAAGTACGCTGACCTGTACCACGATGCCGGGTGCGCGCAGTTCGCCGGTCCAAAGGTTCAATGGACCGACGACGGCATTCCCGATTCGTGGCGGCAACATTATCTCGATCGCATGACCGACCTGATCGACAAGTATCAACCCGACCTGCTTTACACCGATGGTCATCTTCCCTTTGAGGAGTACGGGCTGAAGATGGTGTCGCATCTCTACAACCTCAGCGCGCAGTCGAATGGCGGTGTAACATATGCGGTTTATACGAGCAAGCTTGCATCGGATTGCGCGATCGGTACTTGCGTCCTCGATCACGAGCGCGGAGTGGCGGATGGCATCGCCGACAATCCATGGCAAACCGATACCTGCATCGGCAACTGGCACTACAAGCGTGGCATCAAGTACAAAACGCCGAAGAAGGTCATCGATCTGCTCACTGATATCGTAAGCAAGAACGGCAACCTGCTGCTGAATTTCCCGTTGCCTAATTCAGGCGAGCTGGATTTCGAGGAGATGGAAGTCCTGGAAGGCATCACGGCGTGGATGCAAATCAACAGCGAAGGCATTTACGCGACGCGCCCTTGGAAGATTTATGGTGAAGGCCCTTCAACCAAAGTCAAAATCACCTCAGGAAGCTTCAACGAGGACAAGCAAAACGATCTCACCGCTGAGGATGTCCGCTTTACCGCGAAGGGCAGCACGCTTTACGCCTTCGTGATGGGTTGGCCTGAAAAGGAGGCCGTGGTGCAGGCTCTTGGCCTCGCAAGCCCACAGCAACCAGGCAAAATTCTCAAAGTGGAGTTGCTCGGGCATAAGGGCGACGTCAATTGGAAGCAGGACGATGCCGCATTGAGGGTCCAGATGCCTGCGGAGAAACTCTCCGATATCGGGATCACGCTAAAGGTCGAGTTGGCGTAACGGCGATGGCGACGCTAACCCGTTTCGTCTTGTGCGCGCCGTTGACGGTATTCTTTTCCCCAGCGGGCTTCCGTTCCGTGCGTTTCGGGGTGGACGAAGCTTCGCCCAGGAAGGACGACCATCGGAGCGCGAGAGCTTTGGGCGCGGTCCTGGCCTTGGCGATGGCCATTTCGGCAACCTGTTCGACGATCCATTCGAAGTTAGCTTCGCCGACTGAATGCACGTCAGCGTCGGGCACGGGATTCATGAAGTCGATCGCAAAAGGGATTCCGTCTTTGACCGCGAACTCGACGGTATTGAAGTCGTAGCCCAGAGCGCCACAAAGTTTGAGAGCGTCGACTTCCATGCGCTTGAATAGCTTTCTGGCATGAAATGTGGTAGCTCGGGCCGCGCTTTGCCGATATCGTTCAGCGTGCGGCAGCCGTGGATCGTAATGCATGATTCGAACTTTCTTTTGCGCCACCACGCAGCAGCGGAAGTATTCCGTAAAATCCACTTCCCTCTGATAAACCATGCAGAGATCGCGAGATTGATCATAGGCGCGAAAGAACTCGTCGCGGCTATGCACGTAATGCACGTTGCGCCAGCCGCCTCCGTCGATCGGCTTCAGATAGCCGTGCTCTCCGATGGCAGCAAACACACTGTCCCAGTCGAGCGGAAACTCGAGGTTGCGCATCGACTTTCCAGAGGTATCGTTTGGATGCTCCTTATGTGGAAGGAGCACAGTGGGCGGCACAGCGACGCCGAGGCGAGCGGCCAGCGTGTAGTTGAAAAATTTGTCGTCGGCCGAGGCCCAGAACGGATTGTTGATTACGATTGTTCCGTTCAGCGCGGCATGCTTGAGGAAGGCGCGATAGAACGGAATATCGTGTGAGATTCGGTCGATGATGACCACGTAGTGCGAAGCCTTGCCGAAGTGTACGGCGCCGGTCAAGACAAATTCCGCTGCAATGCCTTCGGGATTCCGCGCGTTGATCCGCTCAACTAGAGCGCTCGGAAAACTGTTCTCCACGCCGAACAGAATGCCGATCTTCTTCATGCGCCGGCCCTCCGCGTTGCGCACAACCCTCGCTCAGTGGGTCTTCGCGGCATCGCGCTGCTCCAGTGTACGTCACCACACGGACAAGGCCAGGCCCGCGAGGATGAGCAGCGGACCGATTGTGCGCGAACCCAATCCTGTGATGGCCCTCATGGCAACTTGGGCAGACACGCTGAACAATAGAAGCCGAGAGACTTCGCCGCCGCTGCGGCGGAAGACCCAGAAGAAAGGAAGAACGAACGATGAATGGGGCCCAATTGAAGGTTGTTGCATTCAACGGCAGCGCACGCAAGGGCGGGAATACCTCCGTCTTGCTCCGGTATGTGCTGAAGGAACTGGAAAACGAAGGAATCGGCACCGAACTGATCGAGATGAGCGGCGCCAAAATCCACGGTTGCCTTTCGTGCCGCGAGTGCTCAAGAAAAAAGGACCGGCGTTGCGCGCAGACTGGCGACATGGGCAACGTATTCATCGAAAAGATGGAGCAGGCGGACGGCATACTTCTCGGCTCGCCGACGTACGTAGCGGACATATCGCCAGAGATGAAAGCGCTGATCGATCGGGCATGCATGGTTTCTGGGGCAAACGGAGGGATGTTTCGACGCAAGGTAGGTGCCGGTGTAATTGCCGTGCGCCGCGCTGGTGCCATGCACGCCTTTGACGCGTTGAATCACTTCTTTTTGATCAGCGAGATGATCATACCCGGCTCGTCGTATTGGAATATCGGCATCGGCCGCGAGATTGGCGACGTGGAAAAGGACGAAGAAGGCATCCGGACCATGAAGACGTTGGGAAAGAACATGGCCTGGCTGCTGAAAAAGGTGGCAAGTTAGCAACTCAGCAGGTCAGCGCCGGCGAACCCGCGACAGGAAGCCGATTATGCGGACGGGCCGGCGATCCGGCGCAATTGCCCCAGGTGATTCTTGTCGTGGCCGGCCATGGTTTCGACGATGGTCTGAAAGGTCATCGTGCCACGCTCGGGATGTGTTACGGGTCTGTTTGCCGCGGCGGGCAGTGCCGAGCGGATGAGCTGCAGATTCCACCGGCGCAAGGCTGAGAACGTCTCAAGCGCCCGCGTGGCCGAAACTCCGGAGTAGTTCGCGGCCCACTTTTCCTGGTCGAAGGGCTGAATCGTATGCGAGTCCTCTGCCAGCGTCTGGCGCAGCCGAAACCCGAATACCAGTTCGCAATCAGCCAGGTGGCAGACGATCTCTGCCGCGCTCCACTTGCCGGGAGCCGGAGGCACTGCCACTTTCTGCGGACCCATGAGTCTGAGATACTCTGCAATCGTGTCTGCGGTTGAAGCGAGTGCTGTATCCAAGGGCTGGCTGCCGAGAAAGCTTTCGTAGGGGTTGAGCTGGCTCATTGCGAAGTTACCTCCCAAGCGATTCCAACGAATCGTAAATCTGTGCCAAGTGTTCCTTGATTTTAAAGATAAAGCTGCGCCATGCGCTGCCAGGTGGGCCAGTCGTGTGAGTTGGAAGAATCCCAAATATTGAATTCGTGGGGAATTCCCTTCTCGTTCAGAATACGATCGAGATCCTGATTTTGGGCCAGACAATGATCGTCCCAGCCCGTGGCCACCACGTAGGAGTTGACGCGGTAGCGATCTAGGAACCAAGAGTCGGTTAGATTGGGCAGGTAGTGCGTAGGCAGATGAAAGTAGCAATTGTCGTCGTAGTAGCCGTCGAGAAAGATCGACAGGTCGAAGGTCCCGGACAAAGAAACAAATCCACTGAAAATGTTTGGGTGGCGAAGAGCGATATTCACCGCGTGATAGCCTCCGAAGCTACAACCGGCAGCCATCAGGCGAGCATCCTGGTTCTTCTGCCGGATCAGAGGCACCACTTCTTTGAGTGAATACTCCTCATATTGCATATGCCGGGCGATGCGCAGGCGCGGGGGAATCTGCAAGTTGTACCAGCTCTCCATGTCAACCGAATCCACACAGTAGATCTGCAATTGTCCGGCTTCGATTTTTTCTGCAACGGCGGCGACCATGCCCCGGTCTTCGAACTGGAAATGACGCCCACCGGAGGTGGGAAACACGAGGACAGGCAGGCCCGCACGGCCAAAGATGAGGAGTTCCATCTCGCGGCCCAGCCGGTCAGAATGCCATTTGTGATACTCGCGATTCATGCTTCGGGTCCGAGAGCTTCGTTCTAATCCCCAGCAGCCCGTCCAGACAAGACTTGGCTTTGCCATCATAAGCGAACGCGGCCCAGCGAAAGAACCGTTGGCGTAGCCTTCCGGGTCGCCTGGACCGAGTTTGCGCCAGGCCGCTGGCAATTTGCCTCGAAGGCACGATTTCGGCGATACTTAGGTGTTGTGACATTTGCGGCCGGGCGCATCTGTCTGGCCATTACTGTGCCGGGTGGGTCCACCAAGGCGATCAGCCGCTGGCAGGGCAGCTCCCTGAAAGTCCACAGCGAAGCTCTGAAACTCGAAAGGAACTGAACTCACGTGGTTATGATTCGTTTGGCGCGTGTTGGCGCCCCCAAACAGCCCTATTACCGAATTGTGGTCATTGAAAAGGACCGCGCCCGCAACGGACGCTCTATTGAAGTTGTAGGAACCTACAACCCGCGCACCAACCCAGCCACGGTCGATCTGAAGCATGAGCGGATCGCCTATTGGCGCAGCAAAGGTGCGCAATTCTCTCCTACGCTGGAAAAGCTCGTGGCCAAGAATCCGGCGCCGGTTGCGCCCGAGCCCGCGGCTGAGGTTTCTAACCCAGCCGCAGCCTAGTTCTTCTTCGCAACCCTGAGGTCGTGTGCCGCAGTGGCCGGGCTCGCAGGCAAGGCACCCGTCCGGCGCACAACCCATTGCTCTGAACGCATTTACATGATAGGATTCCGCTCGGTTTCAGAGTCACCAAATTCCAAACGCAGGCGGTCAAAGGCAAGATCATGACCCAGGTCGAAATGGTGCAGGTAGACGAATTGGTTCGCGAGATTGCGCGGGCCTTAGTGGATGAGCCGGAAGCCGTTGAAGTGGAATCGGTCAACCGGGAAGAGAATACCGTCCTCAAACTCCGCGTTGCGGCGCCGGACGTAGGCAAAGTCATCGGCAAGCAAGGTCGCACCGCCCGCTCGGTGCGCACCATCCTGGGCGCGGTGAGCATGAAGCTGCACCACCGTTACACACTTGACATCCTGGAAGAGGACGACGAAGGCTAGCATGGTGACCCCTCTCGCACCCGGCGGAAGTCGGAGGCGGAGATGACCGTGCCCGAGCTGCCGGAGTCGTGCGTCTGGCTGGCGAGGATTCGCCGCCCGCAAGGGCGCAAAGGCGAGGTCTTCGCGGAAATCCTGACGGATTTCCCTGAGAAGTTCTCCGCGCGGCGGCAGCTCTGGCTCATCGCCACGGATGACGCCGTACGAAAAACGGGTGCCCCGAGTCCCTCGCATTCGGGGACCCGGGATACCAGGCCTATTCATCCTCAGACTCGTCCGGTCGAACTCACCAACTACTGGCTGCACAAGGGCGGTGTTGTGCTGCACTTTGCCGGCGTGGACTCGATTAGTGCGGCTGAGGAGTTGACGGGGCTGATTGTGGCCATTCCGCGCACAGACCGTGCGGAGCTGGGCGAGGGTGAGGCCTATATCAGCGACCTAATCGGCTGCACACTCGTGGATGTGGCGAGCGAGCAGCCTGTCGCGGTGGGCACGATCGAGGACGTGGAGCGGACGGCTGGGGCGGCGCCGCTGCTGGTGGTGCGCGGAGCGGCCGGCGAAGTGCTGGTTCCCTTCGCCAAGAGCTACCTTAGCCGCATCGACGTCGCCGCCAAGCGCGTGGAGATGGCGCTGCCGAAAGGTCTGGTCAATCTGGACGAGGCGGAAGAGGCCTGATTCATCCGGGGACGTCATGGCCGAGAATGCGGCGGCCGCCACACCGCAGGTGCCTACTGAAACGCCAGCGGCTTCCAGGCACCGTCCAGCTTGAGTGCAAGCTGGGTGGGGCGCGGCGGTCCTTTGGGCGGGATCGTGGACTCGATCCAAAGCTCCTGTCCGGGACGCAGTGGGAGCGGGCTCCGTGCCTCATCTGCGATGTAGAAGTCGACGGGGGATTCCAGGCGCATCTGGTCGCAGGGCGAGCCGGGCCTGGCAGAAACCTCCTCGCCTGCCGTGCTGTTCTCCTGGCCCTCGATGCGCATCACCATGAGCTGGTTATTCTCTACCTTCAGGTTGGCGCGGAAGTAGACGGACTGCGGGCGCAGGACGAACGGTCCGGGCCTGATGGCGCCGTTCACGTCGCGCGGGAAGGTAGCTTCGTTGGCGGAAGGCAGCGTGCTTTGGCAGCCGTCGACGGTGAGTTGCAGGCTGAGGTAGCGGCCGCGCATTGGCATCTGCGGATCGAAGGCGGCGGCGCGCGTCCAGACGCGAGGGCAGCGCCAACGCTGGTAGAGGTACTTGCCGGCGATGGACGAGACCACCAGCAACTGGAAGACAAGCAGCGTGACAGATGCGCCGGAGAGCGTGAGACGGCCGAGCTTCATAGCGCACCTCCCTCGACGGCAGCGTTGGCGGATTGCGGCGGCGCTTTGGGCGGAGGCATACGCTCGAGGATGCGGCGGCGCATCTTCTCCAGCGCCCAGCCGCCGGCGAGGAAGAGGATGCCGAGACCGATGAGTCCCAGCGAGCGATTCATCGCGGTCATGATGTCGCTGAAGTAGAACCATGCGACTGCAGCGGCGAATCCCACAATGCCGAGGTTGACGAGCGCACGAGAGAGCTGGCGAACTCCCCACCAGCAGAGGAAGAGCGCGAACGCAGCCACCAGCGCGTGCGCGATCAGATTCGGATCGGTACGGTTGTACGTGGCCGTCGCTCCGTTGCCTATCTTGTAAGACTCGGTCCACGAGCGATAACACCAGGGCAGCGCGAGGCAAAAGGCGATGGCGGCAGCAACGGGAATGAGGCCTTTGTGGCCGTGGAATGCAGCGATAATCAGCGGCACGGCGGCGATGGCGACCCAGGCCCAGACGCGCGTGCTGAAGGGGATCAAGCTCTGCTGGCTCGACCACGAAGCCCAGTTCGACAGCATCATCACGATGCCTGTGACTGCGCCGATGACGCTCACGGCGAAGAGAATCCCCTGCACAACTTTGCGGCGCGAGCCGAGAAAAAATGTGATGTAGAGGATGGCCCATGCAAAACAAAGGCGGCCCATGTAGACGCCGTCGCCGATGTAGCCATCGCTGCGGAAGCCGATCTCGCAAAAGATCCAGGCGGGGACCAGAAGCAGCGCCAGCGTTTGCTGCGCCTGGTCGTGCAGCAGTGCCCAACCGGCGAGCGCGGCCAGCGCCCACAGCAGCACGGCGGCCGGCCAGTGCTCCTGAATATTGAAGATCTGGCCGACGAGCGCGATGGCGGCGCCGGTGGCCGCGGTTCCAACAGCGTGCAGCGCGGTGGATAGGCCGCGGAAACTGGTCCGCGCCAGGCCGCCGCCGATGTGGAAGACGGCGACCATGGCCATGACGAGCAGGTAGCGCGCGCCGGGACCCATCTGGTTCCAATGGGCGGAAACAAAGAGCACCACGCCGCAAGCCAGCAGGATGGCGCCAAGAATGAGCACCGTAATTCCCTGCCACTTCAGCGCTGGGCTGTCTTTCGAGGCGGACTGCGCGGCGAGTTGCGATTCATGCGCGCGGATGCTTGCAGCCGTCTGCGCATCGAGGACGCCGGCCGATTGCCAGCGCGTTAGCAGCGATTCAATGTCGGGCATGTTCGTTGCCGAACATTATAGGAGCAGAGAACAGGGATCAGGGAACAGAGATCATAAAGGCAAGTGCGTTCATCGTTCGCGGCAACCGGCTCACAGTCTCACAGATTCACAAGGGGTGCCCCCCGGTCCCCCGCAGGGTGGCATGGCTATTCTTCTGTTTTCAGCGAGTTGTGCGGTTGGGTTCAACCGTGGGTCCTTTATTTTTGAGGAATTTCGAAGCTAAATTCCTCACAACAGAAGCTTCAGACCTTGGATGTGGCGTGAAGTTCCGAGTGAAGTAGCAGAAGGCCCTGCCGCGGAGTGCTGGCGATTTACACCTGAGCCCGTTGGGCTTGATGTGACGACACGCGAGATGCATACCCCACCGGTACGGCCGGGCACAAGCCTGACATTTTAGACCGGGCACATACCTGACACTTTTCCCTTATCAGGAAGGTTTTGGTTTTTGCTTTCAGGGCCGGGGCAAGCTTGCCCCGGCCCTGAGGCGTCGTGTTCGGCGTGGCCGCGGTTGGGCAGCGGGACCAGCTTACAGGTTTTGCTGTCGAATCGTGCCAGGGGCAGATTTGCGAATTGGACCGTGAAGAGGCCGTCTTCGACCTCGGTGAGACCAATTCTCTCTCCCCACAACACTTCGGAGAGAAACACATCATGCTTTTTCCAGCGGAAATGTCCGTGAGCCTTGACCGTCAGCACCCGCATGGCGTCAGGATACTCGGGCTCCGGCAGTTGCCGTGGATAGGGCCGCGGGGATGGCTGATACACACTGGCCGGCGTCTCCATCCCCAGCGCCTCATGCGGCCGCACATGGTTGAACTCATGACGAAACCGATCCAGTTCGCGTTGCTGCGCCCGCCGGTCTGCGGCCGCTGCGCAGTCCTGCTTCAGCGTGCGATGCATCCGCTCGTGCCGTCCGTTCTGTTCCGGATGACCGGCCCGAATCCGCTCGGCAACGATGCCCAGCTTGATCCACCACACCGCCAGACGCGACAGCCCGCCAATGGCCGAGCTGGCAAACGGCGCTCCGTTGTCGGTGCGGATCGCCTCCGGCAGTCCATGCTCGCGGAATGCCGCCTCGAAGATCGCCCGCACCCGTTCGGTGTCCATCTTGTCCACCGCTTGGCAGCGCAGAAGATACCGGCTCCAGGCATCGCTGATCGTCAACGGATCGATCCGCGCTCCGTCGCCAGAGCGGAACCAGCCCTTGAAATCCGCGCACCACACCCGGTTCGACTCCACCGCATGGCCCAGCGGTTCCGTATAGGGCTCGGTCCGACGCCGCCTCCTGCGGCGAACCACCAGGCCGGCCCGCTTCACCAACTCGCCGATGGTGCTCGATGCAGGCCACAGGCGCCCCGGCTGATCGCGTTCCAGAATCCGCTTCAGCTTGCGCGGTCCCCACGTCATGTGCGCCTGGCGCAGTTCCAGCACTGCCTGCTCGATCTCCCCCGAAGTCTGGTTGGGATGATGGCGCGGCGACCGGTCCAGTTCCAACAGCCCCGCCGCACCTTGCTGCCGGTAGCGCCGCAGACATACGTAGCCGGTTTCGCGGCTGATTCCGAAGCGGGCGCACAACTCCCGCATCGACTCCTCATCCCGCTCATACTCAAAGACAAACCGCAACTTCTCTTCCATCGCACTGCTCGTTTTCCAGCCCATGGCGATGTTCTATCTCGCGCCTCGGCTCGTTCGGCAGTGTCAACCATGTCCCCGGTTCAATCTGTCAGGTATGTCCCCGGTCCGTACCTCCCCCCTTACCCCCCCCCCCACCCTTTTTTGGGGCAAGGGCTTTCTTTTCAACGAGATGTACCTTTGATCTCTGGCTGTAACCCGATGATTTCAAATGGGTTAGACCGTAAGATCCGCGATCTAAAGGACTTACGGGCGCCTTTGCACTATAAATGGTGCAATTCGCGCCAAATTTGGCAGTTTTGGCGCGGGAAAACGGCGGTGGCCCGGGAGTACACTCCGGGCCGCCGGCCAATCCTTTCGGAAACGCTCTGTTTTGACTACTGATCTGAGTCTAGCGATTTGCAAGAAATAATCTGCAAAGAAAGTGGAGCGGGAAGCGATTGAAAAGAATGGGGAAAGGAAGATTGTGGGCAGGGAGGGGCTTGACTCGGCGGTGGTTGTTTGGGGTGCACGGTAGGTCACGTGAAGCACTGCCGAGTGGGAATCCGCTGCCGGGGACATCGGTGGATGCTTGGGCGTTTTTGATTACCGATCCAGAAAGTGTTTACTGAAATATAACTTCCGGATCGCCGACAATCCGGCCGGACCATCGCCACCTGCTTGCTGAGCGCGCAGGGCGCGTTCGCCGAGGACGCCATCGCGCGCGGGCTTCGCGCGATGGAGACCGAGGAACAGGCGGCGTTCGTGATGGCGTTCCAGGCCGAAGCGACGGGCTTAGAGGGTCCCTACCTCAGGCCGCTATCGTTCGAGGGCGGCGCGTAGCGCGGCTTCAAGGTCGGCGCTCACCTCGGCGGCGTTCTTCGACGAAATACCCAGCGCGGTGAGCGCTTCCTGCGTGGCATGGGCGAGACTTCCCGTGGGATCTGCCCGCGTCAAGGTCATTGGTCCGACGCTTTCGAGGGTCGCCGGTACGACGGACAGGACCTGCCTGGCGCGGTCTCGCTCACCGGCGTCCACGAGGAGCTTGGCGAGCGCACCGAACAGGAGCGCGGTGTCGATTTCGAAGTGAAGGGGCACGAAGAATACGAGCGCCTCCTCCAGGATCTGGCGGCTTGCGCTCACGTCTCCCTGCGCCATCGTGGCGCTGCACAAGCAGGTGAGCGCGTCGGCACGCGACCAGAAGGTCGATTTCTCGCGCGACAAGGCGGCGGACTCCGCGAAGAGGGCGCGGGCTGCGGTCAGGTCGCCGCGCAAGATGCACAGGCGTCCCTGGCTGGTCCGACCGAACGCCTGACCGTCCGGATCGCCGATCGTCCGCGCATACGCGACCAGCGCGTCTGCAGCTTGGGCGCAGGCTTCGAGGTCACCGGCCGTCGCGTGGAACCAGACCAAGACGACGCGTGCCCAGCTCTCGATCCAGTGCTGTCGCGTCACGACGGCGAGGTCGACGGCGCGCGAGAGCATCGGCAAGGCGCGCTCCGGCGCGGCGGCCATCAAGGTCATGCCGCAAGCCACCATGGCGGAGGGGAGGTAAACGCGTTCGCCGGCTCCCTCGAGCACGGAGACGACTCTTTCGAGCGTCGGCGCGAGCCGCGGGTCGGGGTCCAAAGCCTTGCAGCGATGCGCTTCCTCGCATGCGACCGCCGCGAGGACGGGATCGTCGGCTTCTCCCCCTAGCGCCAACTCGTCGTAGAGCTCCCGGGCCTCGCGCGCGCGTGCGTGCAACAGCAACCAGAAGGCGAACTTGCAGTAGATGTCCCACAGGAGCGTGCGGTCGCCCGTGGCAGATGCGAAGCGCAGTGCGGCGCGCGCGTTTCCTTCCTCGGGCGCGAGCCGCTGCCGCCAAAAGGGCATCTCGCCGTATCGTAAGCATGGCTCCTGCGCCGCTCCGAGGAGATCGCGCACCCAGCGCGCGTGGCGCGTGAGGATCTGCTGCTCCTCACCAGCCTCGCCCAGACGTTCGAGCGCGAACTCGCGCACGGTCTCAAGCAGGTGAAAGCGCGAGAGGCCATCTTGTTTCCCGCAGGCGAGGAGGCTCTTGTCGGCCAGCGAGGTCAGGCCGTCCAGAGTATCGACGGCAGTGTCCACGGTGATCTCGGCGGCAGCCTCTTCGGAGAAGCCGCCCGTAAACGCGCCGAGGCGTCGGAAGAACGCCTGCTCGTCGGGCCGCAGCAGGTCATAGCTCCAAGAGAGCGCGGCGCGCAGCGTCTGTTGGCGAGCAGGCAGATCGCGACGCTGGCTCGTGAGCAAGGACAGCGACCGATCGAGGCGCGACAACATCGCCTGCGGAGTGAGGACGCGCGTCCGTGCGGCGGCGAGCTCGACGGCGAGGGGGAGGCCATCCAGGCGACGGCAGATTGCGGCGACCGAGGCGTGATTTTCGGCGTCAATGCAGAAGTCCGGCCGCATCTCCCGGGCGCGCTGCTCGAACAGGGCCATGCAGGGGGACAGCGCGCCTTCGCCAGCGGCATCGAGCGCAAGCGGCGGCACCGGTTGCTCGTGCTCGCCCTGCACCCTCAGCGACTCGCGCGACGTGACAAGGATCTTGAGCCGCGGACAGGCGGCGGCGATGCGCGCGATGGCGGGCGCAGCGTCGAGCACCTGCTCGAAGTTGTCGAGCACGAGGAGCGCGCGCTGGCGTCGCAGGTGGGCGACGAGCAGCTTCTCGGGCTCGCCGCCATCCGGGGGCAGCGGGATATCGAGCGCCGTTCGGATGGCCGGGAGCACGTCGTGCGCCGCGCGGACGCCCGCGAGCTCGACGTAATAGACGTTCCCTTCGAAGGCGGTTCGCTGCGCGTGCCCGACATGGATCGCGAGGCGGGTCTTTCCGGTGCCCCCCGGCCCCGTCAGCGTGACGAGGCCGACCTCCGTGCGCCCCAGCAAATCCGCGATGGACGAGACGAGCGGCGCGCGGCCAATCAAGTCGCCGCGCTCGAGCGGGAGCTCGTACCGGGGCGGGATGTCAGCCTCCGCCAGCGCGGGCGCGACCGCGGCCTCAGTGCCGCCAGCCACACCCGGCGCAGTTGCGAAGCGCTCCGTGAGCATGATCGCCAGGTCGTCCTTGACGAGCTCGCGCAGCTCGTCGGCGTCGGCGAACGAGCGGTACGACACGCGGTCGTCCGACTGAATGCGCTTGATGAGCTCGGCGAGGCGGACTTCCCGCGCGTCGCCGCGCTTGATGTAGATGAGTTTGGGCATCGGACCCGAGAGCAGGTACTCGTCCTCGAGGCCGGAGATCGTCGAGCTGGGCGCCACCCAGCCGTAGCGCTGCCAGTAGATCCCGACGAAGACGTCGCTCTGCGCCAGGTACGCGCGGTAGAGGTCGCGCGGCGGGTGTGGGCGCGCGCCGAGCTCGAACATTACCGGCGTGAGCCGGATGGCGCGCACCGCCTCGGACACGGCTGCGCGCTCGGCGGCCAACTCCTGCAACGTGGAGCTGACGAACACGCGCAACCGCTGGTCTGGCGTGCGGATCGATGCGGGGGCTGCGCTCACTGTCATAGGTTAATCCGAGGTTGAGCTATGAGCCTACCGGACGGAGCGCCTAGCGAGCCCAAACGCCTCGATCGACCATGCTCATCGATTTCATTGATACCCGATAAAGTGAATGACGATAGCGTTGCGAACGGATCAGGTCGCCTATACGGCCGCCGGGCGCTTGGCAAGGCGAACGAGGCCAATCGTCAGAGTCACCCCACAGGCAAGCATGGTCATGTGAAAAGCAATTTCAATAAACAGCAGCCCATGCATGTTGAGACCGTTGTGCATGTGCAGGTTGTCGTGCGCCCACCAATTTCCGATGAACCAGACAAGAGTGACGAACATCAATTTGTTGAGCCACGGCGCCCCAAGACTCAAGACGCGAATCGCCGGCCATCCGAATGCGGCGAAGGCCACGCCAAAACCAAAGGCCAGCGCCTCAATGGCCGACAGCACAATGTAGCCGGGCAGAAGATTCGCCGGCGGCATAGGAACGTCGGGACCCGCAGGCCAAATGTGCGGCCCGATGACAAACGCCGCAGCGCCAACCACAACTGTCACGATGAGCATCCACCATTGTCTACGCATGGTCTTCATCACCTTAGATTGGGATTCCGATTTTCTGAGGGGGAGCCCTTGAATTCTATCGCCGCTCCGGAGGGAATTGGCAAGACAAATGTTGCATTTGCAGTCGATTACTGTCGTATTACTGCCAAACAGGAAAT
>CAWJDG010000058.1:0-141582 GCA_963841365.1 uncultured Acidobacteriaceae bacterium | reverse complement strand
AGTAAGGTGGCTGCCATCAGTACATTCCATTGCACCAGTTGGCTGCCCGCCAGGTTGTTCAATGCCACCGTCACCGGCCAGTGGGTCTGATTGGTCAGGATCACCGCGAACAGGAATTCGTTCCAGGCCTGGGTGAACTGCCAGATGATCACCACCGCAAAGCTGGGCGCGGAGAGGGGGAACATGATGTAGCGGTATAAGCCCATCAGGCTGGCGCCGTCGATCCGGCCCGCCTCGAGGATCTCAGTCCCGATCCCGGCATAGTAGTTGCGGAAGATCAGGGTGGTGATCGGAATACCGTAAATGATATGCACCAGGATCAGGCCGGGAATATCCCCGTACAGCTTGATGGCCTGCATGAACTTGACCAGCGGGATCAGGATGCTTTGATAGGGGATGAACATCCCGAACAGGATCAGGGAAAAGATCAGGTTGGAACCGCGGAATTTCCATTTTGAAAGCAGGTAGCCGTTCAACGAACCGAGCAGGGCGGAAAGGATCGCCTCCGGGATGACCATCATCAGGCTGTTATTGATGTTGGGCGCAAGCTGCTTATAGCCTGCAATGAAATTCTCGATGTGGAGACCGCCTTGCGGCAGAGCCCACATCGTCTTCAGATCGACCTGGCTGATGGATTTGAATCCCGTCAGCACCATCAGATAGATCGGCAGCAGAATAGACAACCGCAAGGGCGATCAGGATGATATAAAAAAGGATGTGAAGCAAAGTCCGGCGGGTCATAGTTCAGTCTCCGTGCGCATATTTTGAACCAGGTAGGGCACCACCAGAATCGCCACGCTGACCAGCATCAGGATGCCGATCGCCGCCCCCCGAGCATAATTGGTGCCATCGAAAGTCGTCGTCCACATGTAAATGCCCGGCACATCCAGGCTGATGGCCTTATTGCCCAGGGCGACGATCAGGTCGAAGATCTTCAGCGACATATGCGCCAGGATGATCACTGCGCTGAGGGTGACCGGTTGAAGCATGGGCAAAATGATATAACGATAAATTTCGAATTCACTGGCGCCATCCACCCGGGCGGCTTCCCGCAGGTCTTCCGAAACGCTGCGGATGCCGCCCAGGTAAAGCGCCATGGTATACCCGGAAAGCTGCCAGACGGCCGGGATTACCGTAAAAGCCATGCCCCAGGGCTGCGGCGTGGAATGCCACAGGCTGATCAGGGATTTTAGACCAAGGGTTTGAAAGATGGGGTCCGGGTGCCCCCGTGGAACGCCGGAGCCGCGAAAAGGAGGAGAGTTGAGCACGCGGGAACCTGAGAAGCCATGCCGGGAGCCGTCAGAGGCCACCCCACCAGCCGGTAGGCATTCGCTGCCAGCGCCGCGCCCTGGCTCCCGTGAGCACGGCGCCGGGGGAAAGTACGCCGACTCAGTCGGGGCACTGGTGGGGCACCGGGCAGTTTGTGTCTCCAGTGTGTCTCCAGAAAGAGAGCAATTTCTGAAATGCCTATGGATGCTGGCAAGTAGCGATTTCCACCTTCTGCATCGGAAAGTGACCATAAGCAATGTATTTTCAATAAGATAATGAGTTCTGGTGGCCCCCGGAAGGCATTGAGCAGTTTGCGAACTTCAGCAGGGATCTCCGCATGGAAGCCATACCTGAAAACGCGTGTCTCCCGATGTCGAATTTACCTGAATATGACCCCCAAGCTTTCTCACAATTGTTTGTACGGTGTTCAGCCCGAGGCCCGTTCCATCACCGACGTCTTTCGTCGTGAAGAAAGGATCAAAAATGTAGGGCTTTATCTCTGGAGGAATTCCGGGGCCGCTATCGCCAATTTCAACGACAGCATAGTTGTCCTCGCGGAGAGTTCTCACACGAAGTTCACCTTGCCCCCCCATGGCATCGACCGCGTTCTCGATAATGTTGGTCCAGATCTGATTCAATTGGGTTCCCACCGTGTTCACTCGCAGCGGAACCGGTTCGTAAGCACGGTGCACCTGGATTCCAGGTCGCAGAATGTGGCCCAAAGCGCCGAGCGTACTCTCCAAGCTTTGCGTGACGTCAACGCTCTGGATTGGCGCCTGATCCATGTACGTATATTCCTTAACAGTTCGAACCAGATTTGATATTCGTGCGGCGCTGCTTTCTATTGCACTAAGCAGACTGAACAATTCTGCGGACGCCGCAATTCGTGCCAGTGCAGCACGGACCGCGTTTGGGCTGAGACGGGTCAGCAGGATTGTGAGCGTATCGGGGGACATACTGCACTTTGCCAAGGCAGCCGACAGTTCCCATAAATCAGCGCAGCCATGGCTCCGCAAGATCGAATCCAGCCGTTCTTCCAGGTCGCCGAGAGCGATTCCATCTAACTGGGTCAATTCGGATTGCAGCAGCGAAGCTTCCACCTCTTCGATTTGGGCTTTGTCTGAGTGTTCGAGCGGTTGTCGCCATAATTCAGAGTTTGCACTTCGCAGTTTCTCCAACGTCTCGCGCATTTGATCGCTCGCTCGCTTGGCAGCGGAAGCGGGGTTATTCAATTCGTGAGCAAGTCCAGCAGACAATTTGCCCAATGAGATCAACCGGTCGCGTTGCTGCTCGATTCGCGTTCCTTCGCGAATTCGGTCCGACATCAACGCGACTAATCTCGCCGTCAATTCCGGAATTCTTTGTATAAGTTCGGAAAAAAGAGCGGCCGGGAACTTGATGAGATGCCCATCCGTCACAGCCCGTCCGGTCACGCTGAACCGCTTCATTCTGGAGAAAGGAAATACCCCACTGACATCACCTGCTTGCGAGGGGAGCGAAACAGTATCGCCACCGAATTCCCCTGTCCACTGGAAGAGTCCCTCAAGAAAGATGAACATCCAGTCTGCTGGATCGCCCGCGCGGACGAAAGTCTCTCCTGCATTTGGAAAGACCTCCTGCGCGTGACTCAGAAACCATTCAATCTGATCGTCTGACAGATCCGAGAATGCTGCAATATGTCGCAATTCAGATGAACCGATCACTCATCAAGCTCCCTGGATCTACAAGTCCATTATTAAGTTTCAGAGCTTCATCTGGCATCTCCGTAAAGAACGCCGAATCACAAGCGATCGGCGTCGACAATTGCGCTGGCGAAGGCTCTCGGAGCTTCCTGCGGCAAATCATGGTCAACCTCAACGACGACATCGAGCTCAATTGGCATTCCGCTTTCCGGAATAGCCGATGCCCCAAACATCCACAAAGGCCGAGACTAGCCGACCGCAACTTCTCTATGGGCTTTGCACCTGGCGGCAGGAGCCGCACCGCTCAATCCGGTCCCGTGGGGAAGGGCTAGCTTCGGATGAATGCCAGGAGGTCCGCATTGATCACGTCGGCATGGGTGGTCATCAGGCCGTGAGGGAAGCCTGCATAGATCTTGAGCGTGCCATGCTTGAGCAATTTCGCCTGCAGCAGTGAAGCGTCTTTGTAGGGTACAACTTGATCGTCGTCGCCCTGCATCACGAAGGTCGGCACCGTGATCGCCTTCAAGTCGTCCGTTTGGTCTACCTCAGAGAAAGCCTTGATTCCTTCGTAGTGAGCCAGCGCGCTGCCCATCATCCCCTGACGCCACCAGTTCTGGATAACTCCCTGCAAGGCCTTCGTACCGGGCCGGTTGAAACCGTAAAACGGACCCGAAGCGAAATCGAGAAAGAACTGCGCCCGGTTTTCCGCCAGCACCTTGCGGAATCCGTCGAATACCTCCATCGGAGTGCCACCCGGGTTCTTTTCTGTCTTGAGCATGAGCGGGGGAACGGAGGCGATCAATACGGCCTTGGTCACGCGGCCTTGAGGCTGGCCGTATTTTGCGACATAGCGCGCCACCTCGCCACCGCCCGTCGAATGGCCGATATGGACCGCATTCTTCAAATTAAGATGCTCGACCACTGCGGAGGCGTCGGACGCGTAGTGGTCCATGTCGTGGCCCGTGTCCACCTGCGACGAGCGGCCGTGGCCGCGCCTGTCATGCGCAACGACGCGATAACCGTTGGCAAGGAAAAACAACATCTGATTGTCCCAGTCGTCCGACGAAAGAGGCCAGCCATGGTGAAACACGATGGGCTGCGCGTTTTTCGGGCCCCAATCCTTGTAGAAAATCTGCGCACCGTCTTTGGTTGTAATCATTGGCGTACCTTTCCCTCCTATGTTCGGTTGTGAAGTTGATGAAGCCGTCATCCCATGCAAATATGGAGCTAGTTCTCCGATCGCTGCTCCGGCAGCCAGGGCACCAAGTGTCATCAACGAAGCGCGTCCATTAGGGCAGTTCTCTATTCGCCTATCGATCGCGTCATGCTGGTCCAGCTTACGCTGCCGGACCAGCATCCAGAATGATGTTTTCGCTTAACTGACCGTCCTCTGTTTCGGCGGCTCCAGCTCAACCTGCTCATCATTGAGAACGAGCCAGCTGTAACCCTTCCGCGTCCCGACCTCTTGCTGAGCTTCATCCGGGCTCGAATTAATTGTCGTGATTAAGCCAGAAGTGCAGGGGCGAATCCATTGGACGAAAGTATCGATCAATACTTTGGTATGCATGAGTGCCCTGCCGGCATGCTCTTCGTTTTCCGGCATTTCGATGCGCTTGCCGCGGATTCAAAATGCGTTAGTGGGATAGCGAATTTCCTGGGAAATACTCGTTTCGCAGCCGTATTGACCTAGGAACCGAGAAGTTATTCGGAGTATGATCAATGGACGATCAGTGGTGGGTGCATTTCCCTTCTGGGTTGCCCAGAGAAGGTTTTCCCCGGCAGGCTCAGGATCCCGCCATCAAAATCGCAAACGGGCCCACATTCCAACCAATGAATGGCAAAGATACGCCCGCCTCAGCGGGTGTCTTGGAGTGCACGACACCTCCTACCCGATCGAGATCCTTGTTCTCGCAGAGCTTAACGGAGGATCGAAAATGACCAGGACTGCTCCACCAATCTTTTTAGCTGGCTCCGAACTTGCTGCAGTTCGCCATGTTTGTGCGTTCTTCTCGAACGACGACGAAGAATATCGCGTGATGTTGCCATTCATAAGAGAAGGACTTGAGCGCGGCGACAAGGCCATTCATGTCGTCAATCCCCATCAACGGGAAGAGCATCTGCATCGGCTGGCGTCTGCGGGAATCGACTCGGCTGCTGCTCAGAACGCCGGGCAATTGGAAATCAAGATCAACACCGAAGCATATCTTCGCGATGGCAAATTCGATCAGGACCGGATGCTTGAGACCTTTGAACAACTCGCTTCCGGAAACGCGCCGGGAGGATTCCCACTCAGCCGCATTGTGTGTCGAATGGATTGGGTGGTTGGAGACAGGTCCCGGCTGGAGAACGTCATTGAATTTGAGTCACGCGTGAATGATGTTTGGAGCCGGCATGACGACGCGGTCATCTGCACCTACCATCTCTCTCAATTTGGAGGCGATGCGATAATCGATATCCTTCGCACGCATCCACTGGTGATTATTGGCGGCATTCTGCAGCAGAATCCATTCTTCACGCCGCCAAAAGAATTTTTGAAGGAATATCGCGCTCGCCGCGCCAGCCAGAGTAACTCACCGACAACGGCCGCCTGATATGGCTTTGAACGACTTTGCTGTAGAGATAAAGCGCCTTCAGCGCTGCATGAGTGATCTGGTCAGCGTGCTCGCACTCCCTGCGGTTTGGAATGCGCAAGAGCCGCGCCAAATCGTGACCACTTTTGACGATGCTCTTATGGCAGCACTGAATCTCGATTTTCTCTATACGCGCGCGAAGATCGGAGCTGACGGAGAGCCAATCGAGATATTAAGGACCCCGCCGCACTACGCGACCGCGCAGAATGCGGAAAGGTTCCGCCACGTTCTGAATAAGCGATTCGGAGATGATCCGCGGAAGTGGCCGGCAGAGGTGCGCGGCCATTTCGGTGGGCAAGAGACATCGCTCTTGTCCATGAGATTGGGAGTCGAGGGCGAAATTGGAATCGTCGTAGCCGGATCGGAGCGCGCTGATTTCCCCACGCAGTCTGAGCGATTGCTTCTAGGTGTGGCGGCCAATCAAGTAACTGTCGGATTGCAGCAGGCGCGGCTCTTGAGCGAGCAGAAACGGATTGCAAGTGAACTCGATCGACGGGTCGCGGAACGAACAAAGGAACTTGCCGAATCCAACGATGCCCTGCAGGCGAGCGAACGGAATCTCAGCTTAATCGTCAGTGCGATGCCGGTGTTGGCGTGGTCAGCTCGCGCGGATGGCAGCGCCGAATTCCTCAACCAGCGCTGGCTTGAGTATTCGGGGCTCTCTGCAGAACAGGCGAAGGACTGGGGCTGGACCGCCGTGATCCATCCCGATGACCTCGATCGTCTCAGCAATTACTGGAAGTCGGCCATCTCCACCGGTAAGCCGGTGGAGATCGAAGCGCGCATGCGCCAACTCGATGGAACGTATCGATGGTTTCTGTTTCGGGCCAACCCCTTTCGCGATGCATCGGGCACCATCGTCAAATGGTACGGAACGAATGTAGACATAGACGATCGCAAACGAGCCGAGGAAGCATTGCGAGAAAGCGAGCAGCGCTTCCGATTAATCGTTGATGGCATCGCGGGGTTGGTGGCAATCATGTCGCCGACAGGCGAGCTGGAAGTCGTCAACCACAGGGTTCTCACCTATTTCGGGAAAACCGTCGAACAATTAAAGGGGTGGTCGACGAGCAACGCGGTGCACGCTGACGATAGGCCTGCAGTCATCTCTGCCTGGACGCACTCAATTGAAACTGCATCTGTCTACGACATCGACCATCGTCTGCTGGGCGTTGATGGCGAATATCGATGGTTCCACGCGCGCGGCCTCCCGCTGTGCGACGCTGAAGGCCGTGCCCTCCGCTGGTATGTTCTCCTCACTGACATACATGATCGGAAACAGGCTGAAGAGGCGCTTAGCAGGGCACGGGTAGAACTCGCCCATGTCACCAGAGCTACGAGCCTTGGAGTGTTGACAGCATCCATCGCGCATGAAGTTAACCAACCGCTTTCAGGGATCATTACCAATGCAAACACGTGCCTTCGGATGCTGAGCGGCAATCCTCCAAACATCGATGGGGCGCGCGAGACGGCTCGGCGCACCATTCGTGATGGAAATCGCGCCTCCGAGGTTGTCATGCGCCTGCGGGCCCTCTTCAGGAAAAAGGACGCTATTGCTGAGCCGGTAGACCTGAATGATGCAGCACGGGAAGTGATTGCGCTCTCGTTGAGTGAGCTGCAAAGCAACAGAATCATGGTCCGGCATGAATTCGCCGAGAATCTGCCGGCGGTGAAAGGCGACCGTGTCCAGCTTCAGCAAGTCATTCTGAATCTGCTGCGTAACGCTTTAGACGCGATGCGCGATGTTGAAGACTGGCCGAGAGAATTGCTGATCAAAACCGAAGTCGACGATAGCAATAACGTCCGGCTCACCGTGCAGGACACCGGGATCGGGTTTGCTCCTGATGCTGCCGAGCGGCTCTTCGAATCGTTCTATACAACCAAGGACGATGGCATGGGGATTGGGCTTTCTGTCAGCCGTTCGATTATAGAAGCCCATCGCGGCCGCCTCTGGGCATCAGCCAACGATGGCCCGGGATCCTCCTTTGCATTCTCCATTCCGCATGATTGCAGCACCGAACCCACTTAATGGCAATCGCTTGCTGGCGTTTGCTGGCTGACGGTAACCCATACCTAAGTACAATAGACACCGCTGATCACACGGCGGATGATGGACTTCTGGAATGTCGCCAAGAAGGGACTCCATGGAGACAAACTCAGCCGCGTTGTTGATGTGCAGCCCTGAGTGGTGCGAGCGGCACCTTCGGAATGAGTACATCGACTTCTTGAAGCAGCGCTGGAGCGGACGCACGGTTCTCGACGTTGAGCAAAGCTATTTTAAGTGCGGACTGAGATATCCATGATGACTCCACGTTCACTTGTGTCAGTCGTCGATGATGATCAATCGGTCCGCGAATCGCTGCCAGACCTACTCAAGGAGTTCGGCTTTGCGTCTCACACATTCTCCTCTGCTGAGGAGTTCCTTGCATCGGATTCGATCTCGCGAACCAAGTGTCTGATCCTTGACGTTGCCATGCCGGGAATGTGCGGGCCTGAACTACAGCAGGAGTTGAATCGCGGCAAAATTAATATTCCCGTCATTTTCATAACGGCCCACAGGGACGAGGCGGAACGGTCGCGGCTTGTCGAGCAAGGAGCGATCGCATGTTTATTCAAACCATTCAGTGACACCGCGTTGCTCGAAGCGCTAACTTCCGCGCTTCGAATCAAATGAGCGTCATCTTCAGCCTCATCCTATGGGTTTAGAATGATTCCTGCCAGTGCACATGGTCTTGCAGCGAGGGCCTTCCCCATGGCGCAAACTCCATCCATTGTCTTCGTTGTCGACGACGACATTTCCGTTCGCGAGTCGCTCGAACTTTTAATTCGGTATGAGGGCCTAGGCGTGGAGACATTCGTTTCCGCACAGGAATTCCTGAGCCGTTCGCGCGCGACCGTCCCAAGTTGCCTTGTCCTGGACATTTCTCTTCCCGGACTCAATGGTCTCGAATTGCAGAAGCATGTTGCCGTGGAACGGCATGAGATGCCGATCATCTTCATCACAGGCCACGGGGATATTCCCACGACCGTGCAGGCGATGAAAGCGGGAGCTGTCGAGTTTCTGACCAAGCCCTTTAGCGATGAAGTCCTACTGAACGCCATTCGCAATGCGTTAGAACGCAGCAAGGGATTACTTGACCGCGACACAGAGATTCGGGCATTGAAAGCTCGTTACGCGTGCCTCACCGCTCGCGAACGAGAAGTCATGGCGCTGGTGGCGATCGGCCTGCCGAACAAACAGGTTGGCGGCGAACTCGGCATCAGCGAAATTACGGTCAAAGCACATCGCGGCAGCATGATGCGAAAGATGAAAGCTGAATCCCTCGCAGAGTTGGTAAGCATTGCTACTCGTCTTCGCCTGACGCGGCCTCACGGATCGGCGTTGCCTCTAGCCAGGTAAGTTCTCGGCGCACACAACAATCCGTCGGTCCGTCTCTCTTGAGACGATGCCGACCGAGCCGGTCCTAAGGTACGCATGCAACTCGAAGGTTAATCTCTCTGAATGTCTTCCTCGAGCTTCCCTCAAAACGAATTGACTCCTTTCTGCCTTATACCAAAGGATGATTGCGCTCTCCTTCTGACCGGCTTATCGTTAGACAGAATGATCACGGCGAAAGAGCGAAAAGTGGCTGCAATTTTCGATGATGATGGGTTGGTTCAGGCGTCCGTTCTATTCGCAGCCGCGCTTCGCCATCATGCACCGCGCGCAGCGCTGGAACTGAACTGCAGATACTGAACGGGGCTTTCCTTTTGTAACCGCCCGAGAAGAAATGAACTTTTCGGAGTATTTCAACGAATCGACCGAAGCTTTGAACTGAGGGATCCAGGGGGCCCTGAGATTTAGTTTGCTGTCGTTCGTGATTTTTTGATTGGTAAGCACACAAAATTGTTGAGGCCCTTTGTGAGTTGAGCTACAGTTGTCTCTTCAGGACAACCCCGATGGATCCCGATCCGAAGATTGCACTCGAAGCGGCAAATAGATTGCCAGCCGTCGCGCAAGCAGTGTCCGCGCCGCTTACCCGCGCTGCGATCTTCCTGGTCGCGACGCTCAACCCAGGCTCTGACGTTCGCGCCACGGTGCGCTCTTTCTGCGGTGACCTCGCCGCGCTGTTCCGCGCCGTAGAATTTCGTGACCTGGAAGGAGGACTCTCCTGCGTCATGGGGATTGGGTCCGACGCGTGGGACCGCGTCTTCGGCACTCCGCGGCCGGCAGAATTGCACTCGTTCCGCGAGATTCACGCAGCAGAGCGCCATGCGGTATCGACGCCGGGTGACCTGCTGTTCCACATTCGAGCCAAGCGCATGGACCTTTGCTTCGAAATGGCCACGCAGATCATGGCTCGCATCGGAAATGCCGTTTCGCCGGTCGACGAGGTACAAGGCTTCCGTTACTTTGATGATCGCGATCTGATGGGTTTCGTCGACGGGACCGAGAATCCCCGAGGAGCGGCCGCGGCCACCGCCGTTCTCATCGGTAGCGAAGATTCCAACTTTGCTGGCGGCAGCTATGTCATTGTGCAGAAATACCTGCACAACCTGGAGGCTTGGAATGCTCTCCCCACGGAGTTGCAAGAGCGCATTATCGGACGCACCAAGCTTTCCGACATTGAATTGGACGACTCGATCAAACCAACATCGGCGCACAGCGCACTCACTACCATAGTCGAGGACGGAAAAGAGAGAAAGATTTTACGAGACAACATGCCCTTCGGCCGCCCCGCGCATGGCGAATTCGGCACCTATTTCATCGGCTACAGCCGCTCTCCCCGCACCATCGAACAGATGCTTGAAAACATGTTTGTCGGCCGGCCGCCCGGCAACTACGACCGCATACTTGACTTCAGCCGGGCTGTCACTGGAAACCTGTTCTTTGTGCCATCGGCGACGTTTCTGGAGAACGTCGCTCAAGATCAGCCTGTGGTTGCGGAATTTTGCTCAGCAACGGTTGCGGACGAAACCTCTTTATCCAATCCATCGGTGCGCGACGGTTCGCTTCGCATCGGTTCCCTCAAAGGAGAAATACAACATGAATAATCTCCATCGCGAGCTTGCTCCCATTTCCGATTCGGCATGGGCGCAGATTGAAGGCGAAACTTCACGCACACTTAAGCGCTATCTTGCCGGACGGCGCGTCGTTGACGTCAAGGGACCAACAGGCACTGGCCTCTCTGCTATTGGCACCGGCCATCTGCGCGCGATCGTCGCTCCAGCGAAAGGTATCGTCGCGAGGCAACGGGAAGTGAAGGCGCTCGTCGAGCTTCGTGTTCCATTCGATCTGAATCGCCAGGCAATCGACGATGTCGAGCGCGGCGCAAACGACTCCGACTGGCAACCGGCGAAGGACGCAGCCCGACAGATCGCTTTTGCCGAGGACGGCGCCATATTCGAGGGTTATGCCGCCGCAGGCATTGAAAGTATTCGTAAAGGAACCAGCAATCCAATCATGGCTCTCCCGGTCGACGTGCGCCAATACCCGGAAGCCATCGCCCAAGGCTTGAGCAGGTTGCGTTTCGTGGGTGTCAACGGCCCGTACTCGGTATTACTCGGCGCCGATGCTTATACCGCGCTGGCCGAGACCAGCGACCACGGTTATCCAGTGTTGGAGCACGTCAAGCGTCTTGTCAACGATCAGATTATCTGGGCACCCGCCATTTCCGGTGCTTTCGTCCTGACTACGCGTGGCGGAGACTTCGAACTACACATCGGCCAGGACGTCTCAATCGGTTATCTCAGCCACACCGAAGCCGCTGTCCGCTTGTACCTGCAAGAGACGTTCACTTTCCTCCTGCTCACCAGGGAAGCCGCAGTGGCCCTGGCTCCTCCCCAAAAGAGAAAGAAGGTTTGAAGCGATGCTCACTTGTTTCATCCTGTTAGTTGCTGGCGCCTCAGTGACCGCGTTCTGACTCGTTTGCCGACATCAGAGTCATTCTTAGCTGTTGATTCTTTAGAAGAAGCTCACACACATACTGCTGCAAAGCCTCCAAGTGGCCCTGCCAGTCTTCTTCGATTCTTTGCTTCCGAGCTTCATGCCCGTGTCTTTCAATAAGTGCTCTTTCCGTGCGTCGCTCATGCGCACCGGCTCCAGAGTTCGTTTCAGCAAAATGCTCCTGACGCCTCTGAGTAGCCATAACATCTCCGATACGAATAGTCACGGTTGTCACGATGGTGCTCCTTTTGTGCCACCCGAAAGATCTTTCTGACGAACCGATTGGCTTCCGAGCCCGATTCGTCCGGATGCGCTACATAGTTGCCATTAAGACAGAAGAGTGGAGAGGAATCTATTGGACGAAGGTATGGGTTGATGCTTTCGGATGAAATGGCCAACTAGTGTGGTGCCAAATAAATTCGGTACAAAAACGATGTTTGTCGCAGCAGATGTCGCAAGCAATGAAGCGGTTCAAAATCTCTTTGCTGCAGCTCTTGCGCGCCATAAACACGTCGACGTGCTTTGCAACAACGCTGCTATTCTCCTCTACGACCGCGACTCCGAAGCCCACGAGCTCAGCCTCGACACCTGGGACAGTGTAATGAACGTGAATCTGCGAGGCTCGTTTCTCTGCACAAAGCATGTTGTCCCGCTCATGTTGAGCAATGGCGGCGGATCGATCGTCTATATGGGTTCGCCCATCGGCCTCTACGGCTGTGCGCCGAAATTGACTGCCTATAGCGCCAGTAAGGCGGGCGTGATGGGTCTTGCGCGCGTAACCGCCGCAGCTTATGCCCAGAAGAATATTCGCGTGAATGCAATTGTTCCCGGCACGATGGACACGCCGATGAATCACAGCGTCTTGTCCGATCAGGAATCGCGCGACCAGCTTTGCCCGGCGGTGCCAGTGGGCCGGCTGGGAAAGCCGGATGACATTGCAGGCCTGGCGGTCTTTCTCGCTTCCGATGAATCGGCATACTGCACGGGCGGTTTTTATATGTGCGACGGCGGACTCACAGCGGTCTAATCATTGGTTCTCGTCATGACCTCGAGACATGGCCGAATCGCGCGGACCCACGGCGACGCGGTCTACTCTCCGTACGGCACCCAGATGTTCTTCACCTGCGTGGCGTGCTGCAGGAACCACCGGCCTTCCGCGTGGCCAGGATTGAACCAGTCGTACTCGTGGCCGTCGTTGGTCCACACTTGCTTCATGTTGCCGATTGAAGCAGCGCGCACCATCGTCGCTTCCTCGTTGCTGCGGAAGCACCAGATCGCCTCGATGCCGTCGTGCTCGGCAAGCGTCTTCGCCAGCTCCACCGGGCGGCCGGCTACCAGGTTCACTACGCCGCCGGGCAGGTCGCTTGTATCAAGCAACTGATACACGTCGCCGATAACGAGCGGATAGCGATCGGATGGAACTGCCACCACCGTATTCCCCACTGCAATCGCGGGCAGTACCAGCGAAAGCAGACCCAGCAACGGCGCTTCAGTCGGCGCCAGAATTCCGATGGCGCCCACGGCTTCCGGCATGGCAATCGTAATGTTGCGCCCCGGCGGATGATGGACCACGCCTTCGTACTTGTCCGTCCACGCAGCATAGCTGAAGATGCGCTCGATAGAGAGATCAGTTTCGACGGCCGCTTGTTCCTCGCCGACCGCGCGGGCCAGCCGATGCGCAATCTCGTCGCGGCGCTGGATCATGTTTTCAGCGATGTAGTAAATCACTTGTGCCCGGTTGTGCGCGCTGGTCCGTGCCCATCCCACCGCGTTGCGTGCGGCTTCCACTGCGTTGCGGATATCTTTGCGATTGCCGAGCGGCGCTTCGCCCAGTAATTCGCCGTCGCGCCCGTAAACCGGGAACGAGTAGCCGGAGTCGGGCCGCGCTTGCTTGCCGCCGATGTACTGCTTCACCGTGCGGTCGATGGGTCCGCCCGCCGGCTCGATCTCGTTCTGGTCCTCAGGAGCAGTGAAGCGAACGGATGAAGCTGCCGCGGCGGGCAAGGTGTGCAGCCACTTCGGCGTCAAATACTCCAGCATGCCTTCGCGGCCGCCTTCGCGCCCGTATCCGGATTCGCGATAGCCGCCGAATCCACAGGCCGCGTCGAACTGGTTGGTGCAGTTCACCCACACCACGCCGGCCTTCACCTGCGACGCGAGATCAAGGGCAACGTTGATGTTCTCGCTCCAGATGCTCGCGGCGAGGCCATACACCGTGTTGTTCGCGAGCTCCGCAGCTTCGGCGGGCGTGCGGAACGTCATGGCAACGAGGACCGGGCCGAAGATCTCTTCCTGCACCACGGTTGCCGCCGGATGCACATCCGTAAGCAGAGTTGGCGGATAGAAGGAGCCCTTCACCGGCAGGGGCCCCGAATATGGATTGGCGGGCTGCCAGCACTTGGCGCCCTCGGCCACGCCGGCATCCACCATCTTGCGGATCGATTCGAGCTGAACCGGCGACACGATCGCACCAATATCAATCGCTTTATCGAGCGGAGGCCCGACGCGCAAGGTTTCCATGCGCGCGCGGACCTTCGTATACAGCGTTTCGGCCACGCGTTCCTGAACCAGCAGGCGCGAGCCGGCACAGCACACCTGGCCCTGGTTGAACCAGATGGCGTCAACCAAACCCTCAACCGCGGAGTCGAGATCCGCATCGTCGAAAACGACGAACGGAGACTTGCCGCCGAGCTCCAACGACAACTTCTTTGTCGAATTCGCCGTGGCCGCGCGGATGATGCGGCCGACTTCCGTTGATCCAGTAAATGCAACCTTGTCGATCCCGGGATGCTCGATGAGCGCCTGCCCCGTCTTCGCGTCACAGGTGAGCACGTTCAG
Source organism: uncultured Acidobacteriaceae bacterium (assembly GCA_963841365.1). Lineage (GTDB taxonomy): Bacteria > Acidobacteriota > Terriglobia > Terriglobales > Acidobacteriaceae > Telmatobacter. The sequence continues at coordinate 127,237 of CAWJDG010000058.1, read as the reverse complement.
CACACCAGGTGGCAAACCCACTTCCATCGCCAGTTCCGCAAACGCTAGCGCGGTGACCGGCGTATACTTCGCCGGCTTGATCACGACCGTGTTGCCGGCGGCCAGCGCCGGAGCCACCTTCCACGCGAACATCAGCAGCGGAAAGTTCCACGGGATGACCTGGCCCACAACGCCGCAGGCCGTGTAGTTGGGAAACTCCTGGTCGAGCAATTGCGCCCATCCGGCATGATGGTAGAAGTGCCGCGCTACGAGAGGAATGTCGATGTCGCGGCTTTCGCGAATCGGCTTGCCGTTGTCCATCGTCTCCAGAACGGCGAGCCGGCGCGAGTGCTTCTGTACCTGTCGGGCGAGAGCATAGAGATAGCGCGCCCGCTCGTGCCCGCTTAGTGCCTGCCACGCGGGAAACGCTTTGCGTGCAGCGGAAACAGCAGCTTCAACATCGTCGCGATTGCCGAGAGCGACCTCGGCAATGGTATCACCGGTCGATGGATCGCTGGTGGTCATGTACTCGCCGCTTGCCGGTTTCACCCATGCCCCGCCAATGAACTCATCGAACCGGCGGTGGTGGCGCTCCAGCCATTGCGCCGCTTCTTTTGGATCCTCCGGCGCGGCTCCGTACTCCATGGTGTAAAACTTTTCCGCAATGCTCACAGCGTCTCCTTACGATCCTCAAAAAGCGTCTACGCGATCGGATGCCGGTAGGTCGCCGAATACCGCCCTGTTAAATGATGCTCCAGTTGGCGCTCGATATCGCCCAACATTCCGCTGGCGCCGAACCGAAAGAGTGACGGCTCCAGCCACGGCCGGCCCAGCTCATCCTTCATCATCGCCAGCCAATCCAGCGCCTGCTTCGCTGTGCGAATGCCGCCGGCCGGCTTGAACCCCACCGCCATTCCAGTCCGCTCGGCATAATCGCGAATGCAGCGCACCATCGTGATCGAGACCGGCAGCGTCGCGTTCACGCTCTCTTTGCCCGTTGACGTTTTGATAAAGTCTGCGCCGGCCATCATCGCCACCCAGCTTGCGCGCGCTACGTTGCGCAGCGTCATCAGGTCGCCGGTGCCGAGGATGGCCTTCATGTGTGCCGGGCCCGCAGCTTCTCTGAAGGCCGCGACCTCATCGTAGAGTGCCTGCCACTCGCCATTAAACACGTGTGCCCGAGTAATCACGATGTCGATCTCTTGCGCGCCCGCTTCCACGCTGCGGTGTATCTCCTCCACGCGCTCCGCCAGCGGGGAAAGCCCGGCCGGAAACCCTGCCGACACCGCGGCCACGGGAATGCCCGAACCCTCGAGCGCCTTCACCGCCGTCTCAACAAACGTGTGGTAGACGCAGACTGCGCCGACCGTCAGGTGCAGGTCCTCAATGCCAAGGCCATCTACAAGGTGCCGCTGCAATGGGTTGCGCGCCTTGGCGCAAAGCCGCCGCACGCGATCGGCCGAGTCGTCGCCGCTGAGCGTGGTTAGGTCCATGCACGCAATGGCGCGCAGCAGCCACGCAGCCTGCGTCTCCTTTTTCACGGTGCGCCGCGCCACGTGCGTCGCCGCCCGGCGTTCCACGGCGCTCGTGTTTACGCGCACGCCTTCCACCCAGTCCAGGTTAAGCGGCATGCGCCGGTTGGCTTCGAGTGTCCGTCCATGCAGGACCACAGGAATTGGCTGCACAGTGTGGGCCCCGTTGTTTGTGGATGTTACGGGTTGGAGGGCCATATTTCTTTCTCCGCAAACGTGCTGAAAATGCTTAGCTCAACATAAAAAGACTGGCTCCTCCGCCTCGCAGAGGAGCCTCACCGGGGAACTATCAGAACAAGAAGGATAAATCTCCCGCAGCAGCAAATCAACAGCGGAATCGCTGGCTTGGGCGGTTCGTGAAACAGCCCAAAAGCCGCTTACCACTCGATCCGCGGCAACGAAACGACGCGCCGCAATGCCATCATAACGGCGGCTGCTTGCCACTGGTCAGGTCGCGAATGATCTCGACCTCGCGTTCGCGGTACGGCGACCCATCCGGATGAAAGACGTCGTGGAACCAGATGGTCGGCGGTGCCAGCACATATGGCCGCTGCCACGAGTCCCACGGCAAATAGGTCTGGCTTTTGCCGGCAACCAGTCCCCAGTTGATGGCGCCCACGTGAAATTGGTGCGCAATGGGCAGGATGGTGTCGAAGGTGCTGCCATTGCCCCGTGCCATGTACTCCGTGCAGATGAGCGGCCGATGGAATTGTTGCAGCTCGTGCACGCTGTTTTCGAAGTGCTCGGGCCAGCCGTAGTCGTGAAAACTGATCACATCGGATTCTTCGATCTGCACGCGCGTCATTGGAAGCATGGTATCGAGCGAGCTCCAGTCTCCGTGCCATACTCCGCTCGTCAACGGCTGCGCGGGATGCACACTCCGCGCCCATGCAAACACTTGTGGTACCAGGCTGAGCACGATCTCGTTCTTGTTCAGAGGATCGCCTTTCGCGTAGGAGCTCGCGTTGCCATTGTCCGGCTCGTTCCATATGTCCCACGCCAGGATGCGCGGATCGTTGGCGAATGCGCCCACCACTCCCTTTACGTACTCCTCAAGGTGCGGATATTGTGATGGATCGGCAAGCACCACTGCGCCCGGCGCCTGTACCCAACCCGAGTTGTGCACGCCCGGAATCGGCGGATGCTGCGGGCCAAGCTTGGGAAAGGGATCCCAACACGAATCGAATAGCACGAAAATGGGCCGGATATGATGCCGTGCAGCGATGGTCAGAAATGTATCCATGCGCTGCTTGAATCCGGCCGGATCCTGCTCCCAAAGCAGGTTGTGTAGGAAAACGCGCATCGTGTTCATGCCGATCGACTCGGCCCACCCCAACTCGCGGTCGATGGTCTGTGGATCAAACGTATCGGCCTGCCACATTTCCAACTCGTTGATTGCCGTGGACGGAAGAAAGTCCGCGCCCACCGGCCAGGGCTGCGCCGCGTACCAAGCATTCGCCTGCGCTTCAGTCCATCGTTCACCGGGTGTGGCGGCTTGTGCTTGAAGTAGAGATGTGAAGGCGATCAATGCCCCAAGAGCGGCAAGGTAGCAAGAAGACTTCAGACAGGTAAGGTGCACCGAAACTCCTTCCGACCACGGGAAGGAGAATTCTATCGTGTCTTTCTAGTGGAAGGCACGACGAGGCCCGGACCAGCGTTGAATAGCAGCGCCGGGCCCATTCCCTCGCGAACTCTATGGCGCGATCACCGTCAATCCAGGGATGGCCGCGAAACGCCGCGTGTTGTAGGTGACGACTGAGGCGCCGCATTCGAGCGCGGTTGCCGCGAGAATAAGGTCCTGCAAGCTGATACGCTGGCCCGTAGTTTCAAGCAGTGCCCACAGGCGAGCATGTTCAGCTGCTGCTCTTTCGGAATAGGGCGCTACTTCAAAGATCTTCAAAGCGCTTTGCAGAAACTTCTCCCGCTTCGCACGGCGCAAACCGGTGGCTCGCTCCACGCTATGCCACAGTTCCGCGACCGTAATCGCCGCAAGCCTGATCTCGTCTTCCGGGTGAGCGCGCAGCCACGCATCCAGATCGAGCCTCTTGCGCTCGGCTTGAACGATGACGTCGGCGGCGATCAGATATGCCATGGATTGATTTGCGGCGGCAACGATCCGCGAGCCTGTTCAAGATCGTGAAGCCAGGAGGTGGCTTCCTTCTCTCCTACGTGGACTTCGTCCAGGGCTTTTCGGAGCGCATCGGCCAGGTCTCGCCCCTTGGATGGTTTTTGCCCAACGGGAACGATGCGCGCCACTGCGACTCGTCCCTTGTAGAGAATGAAGGAGGTGTCTTGATACCGTGCCCGGTTCACGCATTCGGCAAAATTGCGCGACGCTTCAGTAACGCTCATTGAAACTGTTTCCATAAAATCAGATTATCAGATTTTGCGCACACTTGCTATAAATCACTGTCAATAAATACATTATGACCCTATTCGTCAGCGAACCGTTCCACTAACGTATCGAAATCTTCCAGTCTCGCGTACTCGATAATGACCTTTCCGCGTCCGTTGTGATCCTCGATTGTGACTTTCAGTCCGAGGGCGCGTTGCAGGCGCTCTTGCGCGTCTCGGACATTGGGATCGACAGGAGGTACGGCTTTCGGCTCCTTTTTCGACTTGCGAGTGGGGTCAATGAGCCCCTGCACATAGCTCTCCGTTTGGCGAACAGAGAGCGAAAGCGTCACGATCCGCTGGGCCGCTTTCTCGATCTCCTCTGCGTGTTCAAATGCCAGCAGTGCCCTGGCGTGTCCAAACGTAAGTTCGCCTGACTCGACGCGAGCCTGCACTGCATTGGGCAGTTTCAACAAGCGAACAAAGTTGGCGACCGTGGCGCGGTCTTTCCCTGTCCGCTGCGCCATCTGTTCCTGGGTCATATGGAATTCGCGCGACAAGCGGTCGAAGGCGCGTGCCTGTTCCATCGCGTTCAGATCCGTCCGTTGCAGGTTTTCGACGATGGTAATCTCCATCGCCTGCTCATCCGAGACCTGGCGCAATATGGCTGGGACGGTGGTTTTGCCGGCAATCTGCGAGGCGCGCCACCGCCGCTCTCCGGCAATCAACTGAAACCGGCCGCCCGCGAGTGGACGAACCAGCACCGGTTGCACTACCCCGTTGGCAGCGATGGACGCCGCCAGTTCAGCCAACTGTTCCTGATTCACCTGTGACCGCGTCTGGAATGGGTTTTGGTCGATCAGGTCAAGGGGAATCTCACGGGGCTTTCCACCCTCGGTCTCTCCTGCTGGCATGGCATGGACGCGAGGAATCAAGGAGTCGAGTCCTTTGCCCAGAGCGCGGCGTTTGGTATCGGTAGCAGAAACGTTCATGATGCAATTTCCTCAGTCTCAGCGGTATAGTATGTCCTTTGAAATCCGGGGCTTTAGACCCGATCGGCAAGATGGCCGCAAGTCACGAATACGGCCAAAATGTGACTTTGGCCCGGGGACCTTCAATTTCCCTCGCTCTGCGTTCTGCCCCACGCGGACTTTCCATTTGGTTGCGTGCCAAAAACTCCTCCGCCAACGCAAAATACGCTTCGGTGCCGCGTGAACGGGGATCGTAGAGGGCGACTGGTTTGCCGTGGCTGGGCGCCTCAGCCAGGCGTATATTGCGGGGAATCACGGTCTTATAGAGCATTTCACGGAAATACTCCCGAAGCGTATCAGTCACCTGCTGGGCCAGGTTGGTCCGGTCATCGTACATGGTGAGCAGTACCCCCTCTATTGTGAGGTCTGGGTTATATGCCTCGCGCACCCGTTCCAAGGTTGAAATTAGCTCGGAGATCCCCTCCAAAGCAAAGTACTCAGCTTGCATAGGGACAATAAGGGATTGGGCGGCAGAGAGGACGTTCAAGGTGAGCAGGTCAAGGGCTGGAGGGCAATCCAGAAAGATCAGGTCATAGCCCGCCTGGATCGGCTCGAGCCCGCGACGGAGGCGGAGGGTCCGGTCGTCCGCACTTGCCAACTCAACATTCGCGCCGGTCAGGTTTTTCGATCCAGGCAACAACCAAAGCTTTTCGATCTCGGTGGGGAGAATGACCTGTTCTGCGGAGCTCTCACCGGCGATGACATCGTAGACGGAATGGCGTTCGTTATCCCGTTGAAGCCCAAGACCAGAGGTGGCGTTAGCTTGTGGATCACTATCGACGAGGAGGATCTTGAGACCCTCCAGCGCCAGGCATGCGGCCAGGTTAATGGCAGTGGTGGTTTTGCCAACACCGCCTTTTTGGTTCACGAGACCGACGATCTTGCCCATGGCATTCCAGAGTAACGGCAAGGAGCTTGCACGGCGAGACACTTGCGTTGTGGGAAACAGGGCGCAGTTGTGGAAAGCACATTTTGTGATGATGCGTCGCATCGAAGCAACCCATTGCCGAAAAAGAGGTTTGATCTGGGCCCCTTGAACAGACTCCGCGTGCCTGAAAAACAAGCTGACGGTGGAAAACTGTCGGCTTTTCGTGGCTCAGGTGAGGTAATTCTGTAAGAAGTTCCATTCTGAAACTAGACCCGATCTGGATCGAGAAGTGAGGTTGTTTCACGTGGAACAAATCGAGTCCAAACCAGCGCGACGATCCAGAGTTCCGTCCTGTTCCACGTGGAACTCACAAAGGCAGATTCTCAACCGTGCCATCCAACCTGGCCGCAAGGCCGCGAATCCAACCCTTCTACGGTCACCTCGACATGGGCATGTGAAGTCTCACAGCGTATAAATGAACTCAATGAACTCCTCCTCAAGATCCGCGCCCTTTCTGACGCGGCGTCAAGCGCTTCAAGGATCACTCGCGCTTGCGGCCGCATCGCTCTTCTCTGAATGCGGCTCTTCCATCTCGGGGACGACTTCGACCACGCCACCAATCAGCAGCAACCTGCAGCCGACGCCCAGCGGCCCCATCACCAGCGCCTCGTTGATGATCACTGCCGCCGCGACAGGCAGCATTGGCCCCGCCTTTGCCGGGCTCTCATATGAAAAGGGTGCGCTCAACCAGAGTCCCTATTTCTTTTCCGCCTCAAACAGCAATCTCATAGGTCTCTTCAAGCGTCTCGGCACCAGCGTCCTGCGCATCGGCGGCAATACGGTTGACCAAAACGTCTGGGCACCTAATGGAGCAGGATTGACTGCGGGCCAGATTGCGCCAAGCGACGTGGATGCACTCGCGGCCTTTGTGAAAGCCACGGGCTGGCAATGCCTGTACGGCGTCAACCTCGGCGGCGCGGGTCCGCTTCCCTACACGAGCGGCTCGATCAATGCGGCCACCACTCCCGCACTGGCTGCCGAGGAGGTAGCCTACGTAGCATCCCAGTTTGGATCATCCCTGCTCGGCATCGAAATCGGTAACGAGTGCGATCTCTTTGGAAGTTCGTACTTTAGCGGCGCCACGTGGGACCTCCCCACGTTCGAGGCGCTGTGGAGCATATTTCGGGCGGCGATCGTGGCGCAAACACCTGGCGTTAATGTCACCGCCCCGGCTTCCGCCGCCAATGAATCTTCCTGGACGGTTCCTTTCGGGCAGTGGGCGACCAAGAGCAATATCACACTGCTCACCCAGCACTATTACCGCGCCAACGGCCAGTCCTCCAGCTCAACGGCCGCGAACCTTATTAGACCCGACGCGAACCTCGTAAGCGCTCTCGCAACCCTAAATTCGGGAGCACAGGGCATTGGCGTTCCCTACCGTATGTCCGAATGCAACTCCTACTACAACGGCGGCGCGAACGGCGTGAGCGACGCATACTGCTCCTCACTCTGGGTCGTTGATTTCCTTTTCGACTGCGCACTCAACAATTGCGTGGGGACGAACTTCCATGGGGGTGGAAACGGTGGCGGGTACACGCCGATTGCGGACTCCCACGGAGCGGTGATTGGAGCACGGCCTGAATTCTATGGCATTCTCTTCTTTACACTTGCGGGCCAGGGAAGTCTGTACACGACAAGCCTTTCCGGCATCGGCAGCCTAAACATTACGGCTTACGGGGTCAAAACCGCGACCGGCCTTAACATCATCGTCGTCAACAAGGACAGCGCGCAAAACCTGCAACTTACCATCCAACTTCCGCAGAGCGCCAGTTCTGCCACGCTTCTCGAGATGAGCCAGCTCTCGACGGGAGCCACCGCGCCAAGTCTCACCGCAACCTCGGGTGTCACCATCCAGGGCGCTAGCGTCGGCACGAACGGATCGTTTACGCCAGGAGCGGCATACACCCTGAACCCCAGCGGAATGCAGCTGACTTGCTATGTTCCCTATCTCACCGCAATATTGATCCAAACCACGTAGGCTTGCCGGCAATCAACAGAATCCGAAGAACAGTTTGGGTTCTCTAGCGTCTCGCGCTTCGTTAGGGATTTCAAGGTGCTCCTGCGCGAACCAAAATGCACAACGCACCCACGTACGTCGTCTGCGAAACAGGACTACTATCGATCCATAATCCAGGAGTCGGCAAGTGAAAGCTCCTCATTCTATAGTTGATGGCGTCATCGCGATCATTACGATAAGTCACGAAAAAGTGAACGCTCTTAGCAGGGCGCTCCTCGACGATATCGTAACGGCTTTTGATTCAGTCGAATCTTCATCAGCGCGCGTGGTTATTCTGCGCGCTGCCGAGGGCACAAGGGTCTTTTCGGCAGGACACGACGTAAGAGAGTTGCCGACCAATGGCCGCGATCCGTTGACCTACAACGATCCTCTCCGCCAGGTGATGCGCAAGATCGAACATTTTCCTCATCCTGTGATCGCGATGATCGAGGGCTCTGTGTGGGGCGGCGCCTGCGAGTTGGTGCTGGGCTGCGACATCATAATCGCGGCCGACGACTCTACCTTTGCCATCACGCCGGCCAAGCTCGGCGTTCCCTATGACATTCACGGCACGCTGAACCTCATCAAAGTCGCCGGCATGCATTTTCTCAAAGAGCTCATGTTTACAGCCGAGCCAGTTCCGATGAAGCGCCTGGCTGACCTGGGCATCGTGAATCATGTTGTCCCGCGCAAAGAGCTTGAGCCTTTCACTATGAAGATGGCCCGCCAGATCGCGCAAACCTCGCCGCACGTCCTCAGTGTTTTGAAGGAAGAGATGCGCGTCCTTGCCAACGCCCACCCCATGAATCCCGAAACCTATGAGCGGCTTCAGGCGCTGCGCCGCGAGGTATACGACAGCCACGATTATCAGGAAGGCATCCGCGCATTCCTTGAAAAGCGCGCTCCGCAGTTTCGCGGCAACTGACGATGGCCGGCCGTAAAGCACAATTGATGATACTCACATACTCATAAAGACTCACAGCGTGGAATCCAGAAAGAAGGCAAGCATGGATCTCCCGAACGCATTCATTGGCAAAAAGACGAAGCCCACCGCGAAAGACCTCGCCGCAAAACTCGGCCCCTCTGTCGCCGCCTGGAGAGAGCTGATCGCCTGGCTCAAGCAGAAGGGAATCGTCTGCGAAGATTGGCATTCCATCTCTCCCAAATACGGCTGGTCACTGCTCTCGGTGCTGAAAACGAGAAGGATCGTTTATTTGGGTCCATGCGACGGCTGCTTTCGAGCATCATTCGTTCTTGGCGACAAGGCTGTTACCGCGGCGCGTGCCAGCGACCTGCCCAAGAGTGTGCTCATGGAGATTGCGGAGTCGCGACGCTACGCCGAAGGAACCGGGGTTCGACTTATCGTCCGCAAATCTGAAGATCTGGCGGCGATCCAAATGCTCGTCGAGATCAAGTTGCAGAACTGATCTCTCGCCCCAACGCAAGCAACCGCGACTCGCTGCCCGGCAAGCGCACTGACTCTTCCCAGAAGAAGGACGCTCCCGCGGCTGCACGAAGCCGCGCAAGCTCGGCATCGGTCGTCATCAACGCCAGCCAACCCTTCGGCGCTACCAGCCCAACCGCCGCAGCAACGGCTTTCGGCATCTTGTCCACCGCTCGCAAAATCACGCAATCGAATGCCGTCCGCAGCGTCTCTGCCCGTTTCGCGTGGACCTTGGCCGCGATTCCAAGCACGCGGACAGCCTCTTGCAGAAATGCTGCTTTCTTGCCTTGCGACTCTGCCAATGTGACCGTAATCTCCGGCCTGCAAAGCGCGATAGGAATTCCGGGCAAGCCCGCGCCCGATCCAAAATCGAGCAAGGTTGCGATGCCTTCCGGCAATTCGCTGGCAACTACAATGGATTCAATCAAATGGCGAGAGATAATGCCTTCTTTATCTCGCACAGAGCTCAAATTGACTCGCTCATTCCAGCGAACAAATAGCGAAAGATAGGCCTCGAATCCGCTTGCCGTCTTGCCATCCAGCGCTGCCAGCCCAGCTTCATTCAGCAGCTCATTCAGCCTCGATCGTGCGCCTTCACCGCTCATCGCTCACGATCCAGCCCGATTTGCGGCGGCTCCCACGCCGCGGCAGCCTCCACAAAGGCCGAGAAGATGGCGCGCGAAAACCCGCTCTGCGCGTAGGTGCGCTCGGGATGCCATTGCACTGCAACAACGAAGTGATTGGGCGCGTCGAGCTCAACAGCCTCGATCACTCCGTCGACTGGAGAGACCGCACTGACCTTCAAATTGTCCCCCGGTGCGTGGATCGCCTGGTGATGGCTCGAATTGACCTTCACGTCCGCATCGCCCGCCTGTGACAGAATCTTTGTCAACCGCGATCCCTCCGCGATGCGCACCGGGTGCGCCTCAACCACGTCGCGGCCCGGCCGGTGATTGACCGTAGTCTTCAAATCCTGAACGAGCGAACCGTTGCGCCACACGTTCAATGTTTGCGCGCCGTGGCAGATGGCCAGAATTGGCTTGTGCAGGTTGAAGGCGTCTTGCAGAAAAAGCTCATCTGCCGCTGTGCGGGCAGGATCATCCTCGGCGCACTCCGGCGTTCGTGCTTCGCCGTAGCGTTGCGGGTCAACGTCGTAGCGGCTACCGGGCAGCAGAATTCCTTGTACGCTCGCCAGCAGCTTGGCAACCCGTTCCTGCGGCTCGTGCAACGGCACCACAATCGGATCCGCTCCAGCGGCCTTTAATGCATCGACATACTGCGGTAACGCGCGCTGATTGTAATCCGGGTCGATGCTTGTGGGCTCAGGAATGGCGATGCGAATGGCCATGTGCTCAGTGTAATGCGCTCGCGGGTCGCGGATGCTCTCTCCGGCCAGCGCGGCTGCGCATCTTCAAGTCGCCCGTGCATTCGCTCGAACGCAAAGCGGCAAAATTCGCCGCTGGTTAAGCGACGGGCGCCGTGGCAGAAACTTCGTCTCCCGCTGGCGCACCCTTCTGCAGCAATCCCTCAATCGATGCCCGAAGATGCGTCGTCAACTCGCCAATCTGCCGCACCGTCATTCCTTTGGTCTCGATCGGTTCGCCAACGCGGAGTGTGAGCTTGCAGGGATAGAAATGACGCGTGTGAATGGGCAGCAGATCGTAGACGCCGCTAAGCGCGATGGGCACCAGCGGTACCTGGGCGCGTATCGCCAGGTAAGCAGCGCCAGACAGGAACGGTCGAAGCTCGCCAGTCGATGTCCTGCCGCCCTCCGGAAAGACAAACAGCGGCATGCCTCCGCGAAGCGCTTTCACGGCTCCGCCCAGGCTCGACAGCGTCGCGTGCGGATTCTCGATGTCGATCGGCATCTGTCCGGAGCGTCCCAGATACCATCCGATCAAAGGCCACTGCCATAGGTCCTTCTTGGCCAAGATGCGGAACTGAAAAGGCAGCGAGGCGAAGATAACAGGTGTGTCCATATAGGACGTGTGATTTGAGGCGTAGACTGCGACTGGATACTTGCGAAAGTTTTCCGCCCCTTCCACCTTGAGCTTCGACAGAGAAATGCGCACGGCGCTGCGTGCCCACAACCGCGCGATGCCGTGCTGCGCGCGCCCCTTCTTGTCCACCACAGAGATCACAAGTGCCGTAGTGGCGCAAATGGCAGTCGCCACCAAAAGCAGCGGCGCCTGGAGGGCGTTCGTCAGCAAGCGATAGATCCGGGGTAGTGGATTGGGCCGCGCGCTCATGACGTCTCGGCCTCCCAGGCCAGCAGCAGCGTACGCGCCTCGCCCACCAGGTACACCGACCCTGAGACGGCCACCACGCCACCAGCTGCGCGGTCTTGCGCAAATTTGAGAGCCTCCAGCACCGATTGTGCCGCCGTTGCCCGCGTCCCTGTGGTCTCGGCAGCGGCCAGCAAGTCTTCCATTGCGGCGGCTCGCGCCGTATGTATGGGCACAACGATCACCTGGTCAAATAGCGGAAACAGAATCTGCGCCATCTCGGCAATGGGCTTATCGCGCAAGCAACTGAAGATCAAGATACGTGGATTGCGAACTTCGAGAATGCCGCGCAGACCAGCCCGCAGGGCCCACGCACCGGCTGGGTTGTGCGCGACATCGAGAATCCACTCCACTCCGTTTCGAGCGATGCGTTCCAACCGCCCCGGCCAATATGTGCGGCGAATCCCTTCCTCCAGCGCGGCAGGTGTTACAGGAAATCCATGCTTCGCGGCAAGCTCAACCGCGGCGGCTATCGCCAGCGCGACATTGCGCTGCTGGTGTGCGCCGGCAAGTGGCGAATCTACAGTAATGCCGATCCCAAGCGCTTCAACCGTATACGGGCCGCTGGCGCCCGTAGCCGGTATGTAGGGCACAGCACTGACCACGTGAACACCGAGTTCGGCCGCCACTTCACCAAGAACCTGGTTGGCTTCTGGATGCTGTGGCAGTGTAATCATCGTTCCTCCGCAGCGCAGGATTCCCGCCTTTTCATGTGTAATGGCGGAGATCGTCGTGCCAAGCCACTCCATGTGGTCGAGTGAGATGTCCGTCACAATCGAAAGCAGCGGCTCGACGACATTGGTTGCATCGAGTCGCCCACCCATCCCCACCTCCAGCACCGCAATATCAATCTTGCTCTCTGCGAAATAGAGGAATGCCACGGCCGTCAGAATCTCAAAATAGCTGGGGAGTTGCGGCAGTTGGCCGGTAAGAATCAGTTCCTGCGCTGCATCGTGAACGCGGAAGTAAAGGCACGCGAAAGCGTCGTCTGCAATTTCCCGGCGATCCAACTGGATGCGCTCGTTGGGCCTTTCAAGATGTGGTGAGGTGTAAAGTCCTGTGCGCAATCCCGCCGCTGTCAAAATCGACGCGAGCGTCGACGCCGTCGATCCCTTTCCGTTGGTTCCGGCAATCAACACGGGCCAAAAGCTAAGTTGCGGGTCGCCCAGCGCGTGCAGCACCGTGCGTACTTCCACTAGCGAGAACTTGCGCCGCGGATAGCCGGGCTTTCCGTAAAGCTCTGGCACCATCGCGTTGAGTTGGTCGATTGCAGCCGCGTAAGACATGGGAAGATTCAGTATAAGAGCCACGCGGCGAACGCGTCCCTGCCGCTGCGCGTCCAAGCTAACCTGAAATGTTCAAATGTGCAATACGTGTTTACTCCAATTTGTTGCATTCACGGCTCTTTTGCGTGCATTGCACACAACCCACAAGCATTCCACAGCGATGATTGACGGTCCTGTGGGAAGCGTGGGAAACCAGTGGCGCTTTGGGATTGTTCCGGCGGATTTTCCAAATCTCCTGAATTGCACAGCCGCGTTTTACAAAACAAGGAGCCTCCGCAACTCCCCGCCAGCAGCGCTCTTTCCGCGAATTCCTACTTTTCCTTGCACACTACGGCGACTACTGGTTTTTGTTATATCTTTTATCTGTTTTAAGCCTCCGTCATATCAGCGCCCATCGGACCCATTGAGAAACACCCTTACACACTGGATACCGAGCCGACAGGGATGATGCTCAGCAAACTGAATGCCCGCACAATCCAGAGAACCGCCCTAGTTTTCCACGCGCACGAAAACCGACAGATGACTACAATCAAGATGAAGAAAAGGCAGCCGTTTCCGTTGTGCCGTAACGTGTTGTAGAGTGTGGCATGGGCGAAGCGTGGGCTTTTGGGGCGCATTTCCTTGACGGAGATGCTCGAAGCGAGGGTAGGGGTCATCCCGAGCGTTGAAACTGAAGTTGAGAAGCCGGCCGCTCAGGGGGCAGCGATGGAGATTACCGTAAGCCGCCAGGAACTGGTGAAGGAACTCACAGCGACACAGAGCGTTGTCGAGCGCAAGACCACGATTCCGATTCTGTCTAACTTTCTCATCGAAGCGGATGAAGACCGGCTGAATATCACTGCCACCGACCTTGACCAAGCCATCCGCACCAGCGCTACGGTGAAGGTAAAAAAGCCTGGCGCCTGCACCATTCCCGCGCGCAAACTCTACGACTACATCAAACTGCTACCCGAAGGCGACATCTCCATCAAGCTTCTCGAGAATCACTGGGTACAAATCCGCAGCGGCCGCTCCAACACCAAAATGGTCGGCATGGCGCGCGCCAATTACCCGCAGGTCCCCGAGTTTCCTACCATCGCCGTAACCAGCATCTCGCTGGCCGCGCTGCGCGCTCTCATCGCGCGCACCATCTTCGCCATCTCAAACGAAGAGTCGCGCTACACGCTCAACGGCGCTCTGCTCGTCCTCAAGGCGGAGTCGCTTGCGATGGTGGCCACAGACGGCCACAGGCTTTCGTTCGTTGAAAAACCCGGCGAGACCCTCGAAGGCATCAGCGGCGAAAAGCGAGTGCTTATTCCTCGCAAGGCGCTGCAAGAGCTGCAACTCCTGCTCTCCTCAACAGAAGCCGAAAAAGTCGAGTTCGCTGACGACGAGCACACACTCTTCTTCCGCATCGGGCATCGCACGCTCAGCAGCCGCAAGCTCACCGGTCAATTTCCGAATTTTGAAGCGGTCATGCCGCGCGACAACACCAAGTTCGCTGTCGTGCGTTCAAGCGAGCTTTCAGCAGCCATCCAGCGCGTGGCGCAATTCGCCGATGAACGCTCCGGCGCTATTCGCCTGCGTCTTGAAGACAACGAGCTCAAGGTAAGCGCCAACTCTACTGAATCCGGCGAGAGCGAAGACACCATCGATACACCGTACTCGGGAGACCCCATCGTAGTCGGTTTCAACTCCGGCTACATTCTCGACTTCCTCAAGGCGCTCGACAACGCCGGCGAAGTGCGGCTCGAATTCAAGGATTCGCAGTCGGCCGGCCAGATGCGCCCCGAAGACCCTGATGCGGAATACAAATACCGCTACGTGCTGATGCCCATGCGCATCTGAAGCACCCGCCGGCATCTGAGCGCGCTACTTCGCCACCTGGCATTTTCACTGAACGAGTATGCTTTCCGCGGCCAATAGGTTGCTCCGAGCTTATTTTTATTTCGAGCACATTCCTGCATCTTTCGGGGCATTTCAGGAAAAGCTACGCCTATCTTTTTCTCTTTACAGAAAAATGAATGCCCTTCATACTTCTTCTAATATTGGGGATCTGCGCGTGAGTTCGCGGGTTCCATTTCACGCTCAAGTTAGATCACAAGCTAGAACAATCGCTGTTTAAGACCAGTTCTTCCGATTTATCCGGGGGAGGGTGGTAAGGCTTCACGTTTCGTGGAAACATCTCATGTGATGTTCGATAAAAAGAAGCCCGTCCCATAAGAAATCTTCCCCTGTCAAGACGCTCGACTCGCTCGATCCGTACGCCAAGTTCGTTTGCGAATTCATGAGTGGGCAGATCCTCGCACACGCGAATTCTTGAGCTCTACGTTGCACTTTTGAGCTCTACGTTGCACTTTCCGGTTGCGGAGCGTGGCCCCAATGACTGGCCAATCGTCGCCGCAATCTCTCCGGATGGTTTCGTTTTCGCGTGCCGCTAAGTGATTTTTCCTCGAACCGAAGCAGACTGCGCTTCTGCTGCGGTTCAAACACCCGACAGCCGTCAGGAATTCAAGCAGCCGGAATACAACCTGCAAGATGAACACTTGGAGGAGACTATGTTGCGAATCGCCAGAAGCATAGCTTTAGGACTGTTCGTCATCGGCATCACTGCTGTGGCGTCCGGCCAGGGAATCACCACCGGCACCGTCTCGGGAACTGTTACTGATCCGTCTGGGGCCGTCGTTCCCGGAGCCCAGATTCAGCTCACAAATCAGGCCAATGGCCTCAAGCTCATTGGGAAGTCCACCGACGATGGCTCGTTCAGGTTCCTCGCTGTTCCCATCGGAACTTACCGCGCGCTCGTAGCGGCCAGCGGATTCTCCAACGAGAACATCAATAACGTCCAGGTTGTCGCCGGGGCCACGACCAATTTGAATAATGTGAAGCTGAGCGTCGCATCTGGTCCGACGGTGGAAGTTGAAGTCAATGGCTCCGCCGCCTCTTTGCTTGAGACCACCGACTCGCAGGTGACAACAACCTTCGGCACAGAGACAATGCAGAACCTCCCGCTGAACAACGGCTTCGACACAGTTACCGAACTGATTCCAGGAGTCGTGGCCACAGGGGACGACAACTTCTCCAACACAAACGGTGACAACTACTCGGTCAACGGGCAGAGCGGCCGTTACAACAACTTCGAAATCGACGGCCAGTCGAACAATGACAATTCAATCGGCGGCCCGCAGGTGTTTTTCGGCAGCCAGGATGCGATCCAGCAAATTCAGGTCATCACAAACGATTACAGCGCCCAGTATGGCCGCAACGCCGGCGCGGTAGAAAATTACATCACCAAGTCCGGAACCAACTCATTCCACGGCACTGTTTTCGATCTTTACCAGAGCCAGTTCCTCAGCTCGTTAACCAACTCTGAGAAGAATCCGCTTTTTGGCTACTGCCCCCCGGGCGTGACCGCGTCAACGGGTTGCTTGGCGCCGACCCTGCCGCGTTATGTCGAGAATCGCGCCGGAGCGACCATCGGCGGTCCGGTCATCCGGAACAAGCTCTTCTTCTTCTACAGCACTTATTGGGATCGAGTTCGCGAAGGCGCGACACCCTCCGAATCTCTTCCCGCTCTCACTCCTGACCCCACAGGTCTTGCGACACTGCAATCCGCGTTCAAAGGCGATCCTGGCGTAGCCGCAATCGTCAACTTCGGCCCCTACGCCGTCAAGCAGGGCAACCCGAACCCGATTCCCGGAACCGCCATGACCGAAATGCTCACAGACGGTTCCGGCAGGTCTGCCTCAGTCGAAGTCGCCGGCGTCCAGCGCACGATTCCCAGCATCTTCAATGACCAGGAAGAGCTGGCGCGCCTGGATTGGCAGCCCACTGAAAAAGACCATCTATTCGCGCGCTTTTTCTATCAGCCTCAGCTCTCCACGGGAGTCGCGGGCGAGTACAGCATCGCTGCCGGCGATTTTCTCGACGTGCCTGCCACTGTCTACTCCATCGGGGCCGATTGGACGCACGACTTTACAACCAACTTCGTCGATCAGTTGCGCTATAGCTTTCAGGAAGCCAAAGTCTATTTCGAGGGCGGAGCCTATCCAAACTGCGTGACCACAGACTTCGGCGCCTGCCCGGCGCAGGTGAATTTCACGGGGACCAACAACGACTCTGATTTCGGCGGAGACATCGTCTTCCCACAGGGCCGCACCGTGAAGGTGACCCAGATCCAGGACAACGCCACCTTTACGCATGGCGCCCAGACGCTTCTCTTCGGCGGAGAATTTGATTATCAAAACTCGCCGAATGCGGGCATCTTTTACTACGACGGCTATCCCAACTACGGAACTCTGAGTAACCTGCTCGGCTCGCCCGACGCCAGTCTTGGCGGCGCCCCCGGCTACTCCTATCTAGCCAACGGCAATGTCGTTATTCCGTTCACTGAGCCTGACGTCGCCGCCTACTTTCAAGACGACTGGAAGATCCTTCCCACAATGACTTTGCACGTCGGTATGCGTTGGGAGTTTTTCACCGACGCCGTGAACAAGCTGCACGACGAAACGGTCACCCGCGAAACCAATCCCAGCACAGCTTTTTGGGATACGTCGCTGCCCCTCGCCACCCGCACCGTGCCTCTGGCTAAACAGGTGTACACAAATTTCGAGCCGCGCGTCGGTCTGGCCTGGAATCCGAATTTCGACAAAAAGCTCGTCGTCCGCGCCGGCTATGCCATCAACGCGAATCCCGCGTTTTATAACATGTTTCTGCTCGTTGCCGACGGTGCCCCGGTCACCAACCTCGGCGCCTTTCTCTGCGGCTCCAGTGCTTGCCTGCCTTCAGACGGCTCCCTCCTGAGCGCGGACTATCGCGCGCTCAACCTGGCCAATTTGCCCACAGGCGGCGACCCGGGCCAGGACGTCGTGACCACTATCCCCACCTCATTCCGCACACCCTATGTGCAAACCTACACACTCGGCATTGACCACCAGATCGGCAACGCCGCGGTGGCCGAAGCGCGCTATGTCGGCACAAAAACCACTGACGACTTCCAGTCAACCGATGCCAATCCCTTCCTGCTGCCCGTCGCCACTGCGTTTCCGAAGTTGGTCTCCGCGTCATCGCTTTGCTCGAATCCGGCCGCCGATGGATACGGACGTCCCAATTGCAACTACAGCGACGTGTCTGATTTCACCAACGGAGGCTGGGCAAACTACAACGCGCTGGAGCTGAATCTCACCACGCAGAACTATCACGGCCTTACCTCAACTGTTTCTTACACGTTCTCAAAGGCCATGAATAACGCAACCGATGCGTTTCGCAGCACGGGCGCCGGCGGCAGCACCATCGCCTATCCCCAGAACCCTCTCGATCCCGATTCCGGTGAATGCGGGCTTAGCGGCAACGATTTTCCAAACACAGTCGGAGTTGGGTTTACGTACGACCTACCCAAATTCGTCAAGCACGATGCCTTCCTCAGCCGCGCCGTGAATGGCTTCCTCTTGACCGGCCTCTATCGCTATCGCAGCGGCCAGGTCTACACCCCGTATCAGCCTATCGATCTTGACGGCAACACCGGCGACAGCAGCTTTTGCGATGGCGCCTTCAATGCAGACGTCATCGGAGTGGATACCTGCCGCCTTGTTCTCTCCAACAAATCCGCACCCATCGACTCCGTCGCCTACCTTAACCCTTACGTAAACAGCTCTACGCCCTTCACTCCGGTTCCAGGTAAGCCCGCATACGTCATCTATAACAGCGACAGCTTCGACGCAAGCGGGAACTACAACCCGGGCACTCCAGTCAACCCCGCCCAATCCCACTGGATCATCAACAACCAGGCTTACGCGACGGCGGTGAATAATCCCTATCCCGGCTCGAGCAGGAGCCTGCTTCGCGGCCAGCCCTACGGCGATCTCGACATGACCGTTGTCAAAACCGTCCCCATCACCGAACGCGTTGGCTTGCAACTCTCCATGGCAACGTACAACGTCCTCAACCAGATGTTTCGCGGAGTCGGCAATCCCTTCGTAGGAGCGAGCAACTTCACCAGCAACACTGAGAACGGCTCCGGAAGCATCCCCGGCGATACCTCCGGAAACCGATTCGTCATCCTGGGCGGCAAGGTCATCTTCTAATCGATGCGAGTGTCACGCACTCGCGCCGAGGTGCCCCATCCAAGCTTTGCTTGGGTGGGAGCAGTCCCTGCGCCCCAGGCCACAGTTTTTATTCAATGGAGTTGCTGCCTCAGGACCCGCTCACGCCACGGCCGACGCTTTCAAAAATTCCAGCGCGCGAATCAAATACGCCTTCAAATCGCGCCGCTGCACCACCGCATCGAGGAACCCCTTTTCCAGCAGAAACTCAGAGCGCTGAAATCCCTCGGGCAGTTTCTGGCGGATGGTCTGCTCGATCACGCGCGGCCCAGCAAAGCCAATCAGCGCCCCTGGCTCGGCGATGTCTAGGTCGCCCAGCATCGCGAAGCTCGCGGTCACGCCGCCTGTCGTAGGATCGGTGAGCACGCAGATGTAAGGCACACGGGCATCGTCCAGTTGCGCCAGCGCGGTGGAGATCTTTGCCATCTGCATCAGGCTCACTACGCCTTCCATCATGCGCGCTCCGCCTGACGCCGCCACAACAATCAGCGGCTTGCGCGTCAGTCGTGCCCGGTCCACGGCGCGCGCGATCGTCTCACCCACAACTGCCCCCATCGATCCGCCGATGAAGCCATACTCCATGGCGCTCAGCACTACCTCGTGCGGCCCCATCTTGCCCAGCGCGTTCAGGATTGCGTCGTCCAGGCCCGTTTGTTCGCGCGCTTTGCGAAGCCGCTGCTTGTAAGGCTTCACGTCGGTAAAATTCAGCGGATCGGTCGAGCGCAATCCCGTGTCCACCAGCGTATAGCCAGGGTCGAGAAGCAGATCAATGCGCTCCTGCGCGTTGAGCTTGAAGTGGTACTGGCACTTTGGGCAGACATTCCGGTTGGCCGCGAGATCCGGCTTGTAGATCGGCTGGCGGCAGCCCGGGCACTTCGCCCATAACCCCTCGGTGCGGACGTTTTTCGCACTCGCGCCTGCACCCGCGTCCGAGCCGTTCTCCGGCCCGCGACCAGGTTCGTAGTCGCCTTCTTCTCGCTTAAACCACGACATACCGAACCCAATTGTATATGGATGAGCCGCGCTGCGCGGCTTAGCTGCGCTTTGGTGCCGGCGCTACCGCTCCGCCACGCAGGTACGCGTCATCGCCGTCGATCCAGTCCTGCCGCGGCGGATTGAAGATGTCCAGCGCCACCGAGTTCTCCAGCGCAATCACCTCGTGCGGCAGGTGCGGTGGAATGCACAGAATCTCGCCGGCGCGCACCGCGACTTCCTTTCCATCGATCAGAAATTTCAGCGCGCCTTCGACTACGTGGCTCATTTGCTCGTGGAAGTGCTGATGCATGGGCACATGCGCGCCCTTCTTCAGCACCAGGCGTGCCAGCATCGTGCTCGTCCCCACCACATACTGCCGCGTCGTCAGCGGATTTAACTGCTCCGGATGAATGTCAGCCCAACGATGATGTGTGCTTGCCGCCACAGTTTTCTCCTCTGCTGTTCTGCGCTCGCGAAATGCTCAGCTAGTACTCAATACCGCGCTGCGCCAAAATGCCCTTCTGGTACGCGTGTTTCACCTCGCGCATCTCGGTCACCGTGTCTGCCAGTTCCACCAGCAGAGGGTGTGCGTTCCGCCCGGTCAGGATCACGTGCACCATCTCCGGTTTCCCTTTCAGCGCTTCGGCAACCATTTCCGCGTCCAGCATCTTGTAGCTGATGGCATAGTTGATCTCGTCGAGCACCACCATGTCCCACTCGCCGGAATAAATGGCCTCCCGCGCTTCGTCCCATGCCGCGCGCACCAGGCGGAAGTCTTCGGGATCGGCCTCCGCGCCGCCTACTTTCACAAATCCGCGCCCCATCTGCTTCAGTACGAAGTTCCCGCCGAAAGCTTCCACTGCGTCCAGTTCGCCGTAATGCCACGAGCCTTTGATGAACTGCAGCATCAGCACCCGCATTCCGCAGCCCACTGCGCGCAGAGCCGTGCCCAGCGCCGCCGTGGTTTTTCCTTTGCCGGGGCCGGTATTAATCAGAATTAAACCGCGTCGCGAGGTTGGTTCAACGTCCATAATGATCGATTCTCAGTTATCAACCCTATGCAAGAGCACCGGGAACTGATAACCGACAACTGAAAACTGTCAACTAGGGTGTATCGACATATACGGATCGGCAGCGTTGCGAGCGAAAATCCGGCCAGATGAAGCCGAGCCCGAAGCCTGTGGCGGGTCCACCGTCGAGGGCGAGAATGAAGTATGGCCGGATTTCCACCCCAGCGACAAAAAGCCGTCGCCGGGGACCCAGGATTTGCGCCGCAACCCGAAGGGACGGGGCCATTTTTCCCCAACTCTTCGTCCCTCGTCGCTAGCAGACACCCGGTATGCGTCGCTCCTCATTCCTCGATCTGAGAAAAAATGGCTCCCGTCGCGGCCTACCCGTATATGTCGATACACCCTAGTGTCCAGTGTGGTACGGATGGCCCGTGAGAATTGTACATGCGCGATAGAGCTGTTCGGCCATGACTAGTCGCGCCAGAGAGTGCGCCAACGTCATCGGTCCAAGTGAGAGCCAACCGCCTCGGCGCGCTGTCTCCTCGCGCGCTTCCTCTGACCAGCCATCCGGCCCTCCGACGGCAAAAACGACATGTTGCGTGCCGTTATCGCGATGTTTGCCCAGCCAGGCGGCCAGCGCTTCTGAAGTCATTTGCCGCCCGCGGCTATCGAGCAACAGGAGTACAGCCTCCGTGCGGCCCCGCTGCCTTCCGAGCCACTCAAACATCGCCTTCTGGTCGCGAAATCCCTCCACCTCGCAGCGCATAACTGCCGCACAGCGTTTGAGATAGTCGCGAACCAGCCCATCACATATATCGTTCTTCCCAGCCTTGGGACCGATATGGGCCAGCGTCACCTGCATGGACTGGAGAATACGCTAAGAATCCAGGCCTATGCGAAAGCGGCGAAAGCGGCCAAGTCTTCAAAAATCAGAAAATTGCGCGAGTTTTTAGAAATATCAATATAAGAACAGCATAAGAAAGTATGGCATTTCATATATCCCAGAACCTTACGTTCACGTTAACGGTTAACGAATTGTAAATAAGACATTTATTTTCTTCGGGCGAGGCAACCATTCGGCCTTCCCCGGGAATGGCATGCATCGTGCAACTCTCGTCGAAGGAAATGCTTCCCCGCATACGTCTGGTCCGACACGAAGAGACAGCGTAACCGTAAGTTAAGTTGGGTTTTCCCCGATTGAGCGCTCCCTGCTCTTTCTCATCAGCAGATTGAGTTTTTCCCGCATTGCACGTTCAAGTACGACTTCATCCGATCTCCGGCAAGCCACTCGTCGTGGCAGGAGATTCCGTGGACGGTGTGTGGCGGAGATTTTCGGGCACCGTCGCTTGCATGGGGCATTTCGCATCAGGATTTTGAATTTCACGCTGAATCCACGGCTTAGGAGAATCGGAATCTATGAAGAATATATTTGGAATCGTCTGCTGCATCGTGGCGATGTTCCTTCTTGCGTGCTTGCCATTGGCGGCGCAGCAAAGCGGAGCTCTTACCGGTGGGCTGAACGGAACCGTGATTGACCCGAGCGGTGCGGTCGTGACAGGTGCCACGGTCACGGCGACAGGCCCGCAAGGTATGCACGAGATACAGACTGACTCGCTGGGGCACTACACTCTTACTGCTCTTGTCCCAGGGTTCTACGACTTGAAAGTCGAAAAGACCGGATTCAAGACGGTTAAATCCACCCACAACGAAGTGGTGGTCAACGTCTCCTCGCTTTTGAACATCACACTGCCGGTCGGCAGTGCAGAACAGACGGTCCAGGTTTCCTCATCGGCGGTCAATATTGACACCCAATCGACCGCGATCGATACGAACCTGACAAATGCCTTCTATAACAACGTACCCCTGCCGCGTGCGGTGAGCGCGATCTTCTATGCCGCTCCCGGCGTCGCCAGCGGCCAAGTGGCCGGGGTCGCGAACCAGCCCGGCCCGGGAACCTCAAACCCCTCCATCGGTGGCTCCTCCGGCCTCGAGAATCTCTACGTGGTCGATGGCGTGACCGTCACCGATCAGGCCTACGGAAGCCTCGGCACCTTCAACTCGCTCCATGGATCGCTCGGCACAGGCATCAACCTGGCATTCATCCAGGAAGTGGACGTCAAGTCGTACGGGTTCGAGCCGCAATACGGAAAGGCTCAAGGCGGCATCGTCCAGATGGTTACCAAGAACGGGGGCGACAGCTTTCACGGAGCCTTGGGTGCGTATGCCGGGCCGGGCTCATGGTACGCGGCCCGCAAGCAATTCTGGCAGTTTGGCTACCTGCAAACCTACCCCAGCGGCGCGCTCTCCAGTCCTCATTACGACCTGGCGGCCGAGTTTGGCGGATACATCCCCGGCTTCCGGGATAAGATCTTCTTCTTCGGCGCCTTCAATCCCGCGCTGGACCAGATTATAGATATCGCAAACCCCAACTTCCCCTACGCGCCGATCGTGCAGCACGGCCCCTTTGCCTACAGCGCCACGACGATGAGCTGGTCCGGAAAGCTCACCTTCAACCTCGGTCCGAAACTCCAGCTTGAAGCGGCCGCCTTCGGCGATCCTTCGCGCCACAACGCGGTTCCCTCCACGCTTTCCACCACCAACATCCAGTCTTCGCTCAGCAGCTACCAGTGGGGGTCGCGGGATACGCTGGGCCGCATTACCGCTACGATCACTCCCTCCTGGGTAGCAGATGCTTCCTACACTTACAACTACGACCATTTCGTTGAGAAGCCCGCTCTCAACCAGTATCTGATTCAAGACCAGTCGTTGGAAGTTGCCGGTACAGGCGGACAGGTGAACACCGGGTTCCCTGAGTACTACGGGTCGCGAGAAGGCACTTACAGCATTGCGTTCAACACGCAGAAGACAGCTCACTTCCTCGGTGAGCATACTTTTGCGGTGGGCTATAGCTACGACCACACCAAGTTCCTCTACCTGCCGATCCGTTCCGGCCCCCTCTTTACCATTCCGGACAAGAACGCCAATGGGCAAACTTTGACCACGCTCTTCTCGAATATTCCCGCGAAGGTGGCCGGAGCCCAAACCAATGCTCAGTTCACCGTCACTGCAATCAACTCCAAAAACCTGGCCGACAACACCTGCACCCTGTGCCCGGTATGGAATGGAATGCGCGTCTTTGCGAACGAGATCCGCGGCACCTATGTCGGACTGTACGTGAATTCCTTCGAGCGCTACCATACTGCCTACGGCGACGATACCTACACCATGAATCGTTTCGTCACTTTAGATCTCGGTGTGCGGTGGGAAGAGGAGCGCGTTGCAGCATCGGTGCTGAGTTACCCGTTCACAGGCAACTGGTCGCCGCGCCTTGGCCTCAATATCGATCCATTTGGCGATCGCAAGGGCAAGTTCTTTATCAACTATGGTTATAACTTCTGGGCCATGCCCCTCGATGCGGCCAACCGTCAGCTTGGCAACGAACAGGATGATACATCTTTCGCTTTTGCCCCCGTCATACAGGGTGGCCAGCTGGTCGTCATCCCCGACGATGCCCATACCTTGAACGGCACGCCCAAGAGCACGACCTCTGGTGCCGTTTCGAACTTCGGCGCTCCCAACTTTTCCTCCTCCACTGGCGAGGGCATCGTCCCGGGAACCAAATCCGAGTACGAGAAGGAGTATGTTGTCGGCTTCGAGCGCGAAGTCAAGACCGGGCTCGTGCTCAAGGTGCGCTACATTAATCGCAACCTCGCGCGCGTCATCGAGGACATTGGCTCGCAATCGCCGGAAGGCTCAACGATTGGAAGCAATTACACCGGTGGCATAGCCAATCCATCCTCCAAGACGGATATTGCAGTCAATGACCAGGAGCTCACATACACTCCGGCGCAGTGGGCCGCGGCAAATCCCAACGCAGGCCAAACCGGCTGGGTGTACGCACCGCCCGTGGCAGGCTGCACCAAGACCAACGACACGTACTTCTCTGCGGGCGGCATCTTTGTCGACGGCAACAACACGCCACTCGGCGGTGCCTGCTTCCTGAATCTGAAAACAATGGACGCTGGGCCCGGCGATGGCAAGTCGGACGGCTTCGTGAATCCTCAGCGCATTTATCAGGCCCTTGAGCTGGAGCTCGACAAGCGCTTCAGTAATCACTGGCTGGCAGCCGTAAACTACCGCTTCGCCAATCTCTGGGGCAATTATGAGGGCGCCTACCGCAACGACAATGGTCAATCGGACCCGGGCATCAGTTCACTGTTTGACTTTACGGCGGGCGAGCTCAATCTGCTCGGCGATCAATTCAAACCGGGTTACCTCAGCACCGACCGGCGCGTTGTCGGCAACCTGTTCCTCAGCTATACGGTCGATGCCGATAGCCCGCTCGTTCATATGCTCAAAGGGCTTACGACTGGCATAGCTCTCCGCGGACAATCTGGCGTTCCACTCAGCCTTTTGGGCGATCACCCCATCTATCTTGATCAGGGTGAGGTTCCGATTGGCGGACGTGGCGCAGCGGGTCGCACTCCCGCGGCGGTTCAGCTCGATATGAAGGGTGAATATGCCATCCACATCCATGAGAGCCAGGTTCTGAAGCTTGGGCTCGATGCCCTCAATGTCACCAACTCTCAACCCATCGCGGGCAAGGTCGAGTACACGCAGCAACCGGCAAACGGCGTCCCGGTGGTTGGCAATACGCCGCAACTGAACACGGACTACGGCCGCCCAACGGCTTTCCAAGGTCCGTTCTATGCCCGGGCGACGCTCCGCTACGAGTTCTAGAGTCGTTACAATCTAACCAGAGGGGAGAGAGGTCCACTCTCTCCCCTTTGTATTTCATCTGGAGTTTCATCTCTTGAAGCCGATACTCTCCCGTGCCCTCGCTCGGGCTCTCATCGTCGCGTGCCTTGCCACGTTTGCGCATGCGGCCGACCGCTCAAAAGATCTGCCGCCGCGTTACCGGCACTGGCTGAATCACGAAGTCAATTACATCATCGACAGCAATGAGCGCAAGCAATTCCTGTCTCTGACATCGGATCTTCAGCGCGACAGTTTTATTACGGCATTTTGGAAAGTCCGCAATCCCAACCCCGGTTCCGAAATCAACCCATACAAGGATGAGCTCTATCGCCGCCTGGCTTACGCCAACGAGCATTTCGGCAGCATCGCCGCGCAGGACGGCTGGCGAACTGACCAGGGGCGGATTTACATCATTCTCGGCCCACCGAATCAAATCGTCACTTACCCCGCGGCCCGCAATGTGAGGCCGATGGCCATCTGGTTTTATCAGAGTCCCAGCCGAGCCTTGCCGCCATACTTCAACCTCATTTTTTACAAACGCAGCAACGGTGAACCCTATTCGCTTTACTCTCCGAATTCGGATGGTCCTGCACGTCTGGTTTCATCTCTTGAAGCACTCAACGATCAAAAACGAAGTCTCGATATCCTTCGCAAATCGCTTGGAGATGAAGTTGCCACGACCGCGCTCAGCCTTATTCCGGGAGAATCGGTGAATTTTGAAGAGTATGCGCCAAGCCTTTCATCTGACATGCTTCTGAGCATGATTGAAGGCTTGCCAGACAATCCGCTCACCCAGGAACAGCTCAACTTGAACCGGCTGCGCGAGCACGTGACCATAAGCGTGCTCCTTGGCGGGCAGGATGCGACGATTTCCTACAACGTCTTTCGCGACGATCAAGGACGCGACACGCTTAACTACCTTCTGCGCTCGGTACGTCCCGATCCCGGAATCGTAGGCAAGCGCGCCGATGGCAGTCTCTTTTACGACCTCACACTCCGCACCACGGTGACCACCGCCGATAACAAGCCCGCCTACGAACAGGAAGATGAGCTGACCGCCAATCTGACAGAGGCGCAGGCCGAGATCGCGAAGAAAAAGAACTTCGCCGCTGAAGCGCGCATTCCAATCACACCGGGAAAGTACACCATCATTGCGACGCTGACCAACAACGTAAATAAAAACGCCACGCGGCAGCATGTGAGTGTGACAGTGCCCGTAGTCAGCGGCCAGAACATTGCCATATCAAGCCCGCTTGCGTATGCTGCTCCCGCCGCCGTCAAGGACCCGACAGGTGCTTTGCCATTCAACATCGCGGGACTGCGCTTTACGCCGCGAGGCGCTCAGAGCGTGTTCATAGCCCAGGGCGCGCGCCTTCCGCTGGTCTTTCAGTTGTGGCTCGATCCCAGGACGGCCGCATCGCCCGCATCGGAAAAAATCCACCTCCATTACGTCTTTGGCTCTATCGCCGCATCACACGACCAGGCCACGCAAGAAGATGAAGAAGTGGATGCTGCAAACCGGGACGAGGCGGGCAATCTGCTCACTGGCCACGTCCTTGACACCTCATCCTTGCTGCCGGGTTCCTACCAGGTCGTTGTCAGCGCGAACCGTGACGGCGAACAAAGAACCGCGTACGCCACGCTCAATTTGCAGGTGGAAGCAGCGTCGGACTACATCGATACTTGGACCGCGTACGGTCCCGTCGACGCAGGAGGACAGTCGGTAGATGATCTCAAGCGCGGCCTTTCCGCCCAGGCGCAGGGCGAGGATGCCACAGCCCAGGCGGCATTTCAGCGCGCACTGAAAGAAGGCAACGGAGACATGCGTCCGCTGGATGATTTAGCAGTCTTGCTGGCGCGCAAGGGAATGACCACTCAATTGGCGGCGCTGAGCCAGGAACCCATTCTGGCGAAAACTGCCGCCAACCCGTCGACATTGCTGGCGATTGCCTGGGCGCTTAGCAAAACTGGGGACGCCAAAGCCATCGTAAGCCTGCTCGAGGCCCAGATTGCCCTTCAGCCGCCGAGTGTTGATCTCTATAACACCCTCGCCAATGCCTGCCAGGCGACCGGCAACGCGAATCGCGCAAACGAGGTCCGCGCCCTGGCGGCAAATCTGAAGAAATAGCATCCTCGTTAGCCGGCTCACACTGGGATTGTCTTGGCGCGTCAGCGCCCCACTTTTTGTCTCCGCGCAACCTCTTGCGCGGCCCTTATCTTCCACATCCAGCCAGAGTGCCGGCCAGAAGCCCGCGAAGACCAAAGTCCCCTTGAATCAGCCAAAAGCACGTCCGGGGTGCCTCAAAAAAGTGGCTACTGGTCCGCCACCTGATCCAGATTATTCAAGATCCGGAGCCAATGCTACAATATTTCATATCCAATCAGGGGCCGCCGGGCGCACGCGGTAAGCAAGGCCTTTATTTTCAATACGACATTGGCTCTCTTGGCACTCCTCTTTGATTGGCATCGCAATTGCTATCCCTCCAACAAGATCTCCTGCACGGTATTGTGGTTGCATTCACCCGGCTTACGTCCGCGTGGTTGCAGTTTCAAAGGCTGAAGTTTCTGGGTTCTCGTGGTTCTGTTTGGTTTGAATCAACTTGCGTGGTCGGGACTTGACGCACAATGACGTTCCGAAAGCGCGAAACCCGGACTGGGATGCTCCATCCACAGGGTGGCCTTCCCATCCGACCTGAATCTGGAGGGAGTAAGATGCGATTTTCCCGGCTACATTCTGCGTTCTTGGCGTTCAGCCTCTTGATGATGAGCTGTTTTCTGGCTTCCGTGTGCATCCCGCTGGCCAGTGCGCAAACATCGAACGGCGCCATCATTGGGACGGTCCTGGATACCTCCGGCGGTGCGGTCGTTGGAGCCACTGTGACGGCCACCTCCGTTGAAACCGGTGTCATCCGCTCCACCACAACCAATCAGGTAGGCGTCTACCGCATCGAGTCGGTCTTGCCCGGCACCTACAACGTGTCTGTCTCGGCTAGCGGGTATGAGACTACCCTGCACAAAGGTCTGGTGGTTCCAGGCACGTCGATCATCACCGCGAACGTGGAGCTCAAGGTAGGCAAGGCAAGCGAAGTGGTTCAGGTATCCGCTGACAATGCGTCCCTCAACACCGATGACGGCCAGATCTCAGGCACCATCAGCGCCCTCGAGATCAACAACCTGCCGGTCGGCTCGCTGAGCCCGTACGAACTCGCTCTCACTCTCCCCGGCGTCATGCCGGCTTCGCAAGGCGGCTTTAGCAATGGCGTCAACTTCGAAGTGGGCGGCGGCCGTCCGCGTGCCAATAACTTCCTCATCGAAGGCCAGGACAACAACGATGCTGGCATCGCCGGCCAGGGCCTTCAGCCTGAGAACCTTGAAGCCGTTGCTGAAGTGAAAGTCCTGCAGGATAACTACACGGCAGAGTACGGCCACGGCGCCGGCTCGGTCTCCAACACCATCTTCAAGAGCGGCTCTAATGAGTTTCATGGCGCTGTCTGGGAGCGCGCGGAAAACAACTCGCTCGACGCCATCGACAAGCAGGATCACTTCAATGGCGTAACCACGCAGACCAAGTATCGCGAGAATCTCCCCGGCTTCCGTATCGGTGGTCCAATCATTCGCAACAAGGTCTTCGGATTTGGTTCCTATCAGTGGGACGATTACCGCGCGTCCGCCAACCTCTCGGTGCTCTCCATTCCCACCGCCGCCGGTCTCGCAACGCTCAAAGCGATTCCTGCTAACCCGCGGCTGACCAATCTGCTCACCGCGTGGGGCAGCCTGGTAGGCACCGTCAATCCCGCCAATGCCAAGCCCTCCATTGCTCTGGGCCCCAGTCCCACCACCGGCGTCGATCGCGGCACCGTTCAGGTCGGCACCGTTCAGCGCAACCTTGGCGCCGCTTCCAACGCGCCGGAAATGGATTTGACTGGAGACTACATCGCCAGCAAGAAAGACACATTGCGGCTGCACCTCATCCGTAGCTCGTATTCAACCCCTTATGACGTGGGTAATTCCCCCGCGCAGTTGCCGGGCTTCGACACCGACCAGAACGGAGTCTCGTACAACTCGGGAATCGTCGAAACCCACGTGTTCAGTCCGAAACTCGTGAACGAAGTCCGCCTTTCCTACGGCCGCATCGGCTTCCTCTTCGGATTGCCCGCATCCACGACGTCAAATCCTCTTTACAACCAGCCCATCGTCTCGGTAAGTGGCGTCACGGGCTACGGTATCCCGAGCAATATCCCTCAAGGCCGGTTCCACGATACCTACCAACTTCAAGACACCCTGAGCTGGACCCGCGGCAAGCACTTCCTCAAGGTCGGAACCGATCTTGCCAACGTGCGTGTCAGGGACGCAATTCCCTTCATCTTCTACGGCGACATTGGGTTTGGCAATGACACGTCGGCCACGCCATATCCCGGCGGCGGTACCTTCATCTATAAGGGTCTTGCCAACCTGATTGACGACTATGGTGGCACCAGCTCGGATAGCCTTACCCAGAACTTCGGCAGCCCCACCGCCCGTCCCATTCTGTACTCTCAAAACTACTTTGTCGAAGACACATATCGTCCCATCCCGACGCTAAGTATCGATATGGGTCTGCGCTACGAGTACAACGGCGCTCCGTTCAACACGCCCGCAACTCCTTACCCAGGCATTGACGAAACCCAGATTGCCTGCTTCCCGTCTGCCACAAACTCCTGCAACTCCCACGAGCAAGCCCCAACCAAGTCCTGGGGACCGAGGGCCGGTCTCGCGTGGAGCCCCGAGGTCTTCGGCGCGCGCAAGTCCGTCGTACGCGCCGGCTTCGGCGTTTTCTACGATGTGGTTTTCACCAACATCATGGACAACATCCAGGCCACGGCTCCGGCTGCTGCCTCGCCCAGTCATTTACAGCACCACTACCGCGAACAACTATCGCGGCACTGCTTCGTGGTACGAGCAGTTCGCCAACCTCAACAAGAGCCCGCTGGCCACCAACACCTCAGACCCGATCGTAAGCAATCTGCGCACTCCCATGACCATGCACTGGAACCTGGACGTCGAGCAGGAGCTTCCCTGGACAACCACTGTGCAGGTCAGCTACGTCGGCGAGCGCGGCGAGCATCTCTACGGAAATACCAACCTCAATCCTTTCGTCAACGACTGGTTCTACAGCAGCCGCGTAGTTCCTGCGCGCGGCTCCATTGTGGTACGCGATAATTCCGACGATTCCGAGTACGCAGGAATGTGGGCGCAGGTGGATCACAAGATCAACCACAATTTCCTCTTCCGCGCTTCCTACACCTGGGCCAAGGCCATGGATGACGGATCGGAAGTTTTCACCACGCTCAACCAATCGTCTTACCAGTTCAGCAAGTATCCCACGCCGCGCGGGCTCACAGATTGGGGCCCGTCGGCCTACGATCATCGCCAGCGTTTGGTCCTGGCTTACACCTGGGCGCCGTCCGTCTGGCATACCGAGGGCGCAATGAAGGTCGCCGGCAACGTCGTCAACAATTGGGTCTTCACCGGCGTTACGCAGTTCCAGGCCGGTAGTCCCATGAACGTCGAGGACGGATATGACACCGACGGCGACGGCATCAGCAACGATCGTCCCGTGATCAGCAATCCCAAGGCGCCGCTGGCGACATACGCTTTCGACGATTCTTGGTTCAGCGGTGGCCCATCAGGCGGCACGCTATGCTCCGGCCCAAGCCTCTGGTACACCAATCTTCCTTGCGAAGTTGTCCCCCCGAGTTCAGTCCACTGGAAAATACCCGCAATTGGCACTCACCCTGCGTTACCGGTCAGCCGCAACACTCTCGTCAGCCCCAGGTATCAGCAGTGGGATATGAACATTGCCCGCGACTTCAAGCTCTATGAGAATGCTACGGTTGCGCTGCGCGGCGAGTTCTTCAACATCTTCAACCATGGCGAAGCCGGCATCCCGAACGACACTCTGATCACCGGAATCAACACCGATGCCTACAGCAACAACGGCACGAATACTTTCAACGATCAGGACCCAACCGTCAGCGGCCATCGCCACATTCGTCTCGTTGTTACCATCCAGTTCTAAAACACCTGCCGATACACGGCCGAAGGGCGTCCCGCATGGGACGCCCTCTGTTTTGCGCTGCAAATTAGCGCCTCCAGCCGCGCTGGGCCCTCGTTCCTGCCAAAATGCGTCGTGGAGTCCAGTTTTTACAACTTTAGTGGAACGAACTATGAATTCTAATAGGTCGCGGACTACCCTCAAAAAAACAGAATAGGGAAAGTTCTTTCTTTTCAACAGGCACACGGCGCGGCCCGTGGCCCGCATAAATGGCACATGAATTGCTCTCCTTTTCCGTAGATATCCCCGCATTGCTATGAGGTCGCTTCCAGTGCACCTGTGTGTGCTGGCTGACGTACGGGGAAAGTGTTTTTTGAAAGTTATTTGTTTGTTTTGTTTAACTTGCGAGATCGGACTTGCCCTCCCCATCGAGCCTCCGAAAGCGCCCAACCTGAATCGTGAAGTTCCCCCCCAGGGCCTTCTGATCCAGTCCGATTTTGGAGGAGTTACGATGAGACACTGGCTCTGGACATTCACTTCTCTTGCCATCCTGATGCTCTTGGTCGCGATGCCCGTTGGGGCGCAGTTGAACTCTGCAGTTCGCGGCAGTCTGGGTGGTGTGGTATTTGATGCAAACGGCGCGGTTTTGCCGAACGCCGATCTCACCATCACCGGCCCGCAAGGCACCTACGCCGTAAAGTCCGACAGCACAGGCCGCTACCTTGTACAGGATTTGGTACCGGGCAGCTACAACGTAAAGGTTGAGGCCAAAGGCTTCAAGACTTACGTCTCGCAGAGGAATCTGCTTGTGGCTGGCGCAACATCCACCCTCGATGTGCACCTCCAGGTGGGTGAGGTCACTGAAACCGTCCAGGTCGAAGCCGGCGCCGTCCAAATTGACACCGAGAGTACGGCTCTGACAACCCCACTTACCGACCAGCTTTATCAGTCTCTTCCTCTGGCCCGCAACGTGTCGGGCATCTTCTCCCTTGCGGCCGGAGTAGTCAGCGGCGGCGGCACCGATACCAAGAACAACGGAACGAACCCCTCGATCGGTGGCGCCTCGGGCCTTGAGAACCTGTACCTGGTTGACGGCGTGAATGTCACCGACCAGGCCTTCGGCGGATTCGGCACCTACAACCGCTACTGGGATGCTCTTGGCACCGGCGTGAACCTGGCCTTCATCAAGGAAGTCGATATCAAGACCACGGCCTTCGAGCCACAATACGGCAAGGCCGCCGGCGGTATCGTCGAGATCGTTACAAAATCCGGATCGAACGCCTATCACGGCGCGATTGCAGCTTACATGGGGCCCGGGGGAATGTGGGCGGCACGCGACCAGACCTGCACGCTTGGATACACGACGACGGTCCCTGCATGCCATTACACCTCGCCCCAATACGACCTCTCCGGCGAATTCGGCGGTTATGTTCCCGGCTTCAAGGACAAGATGTTCTTCTTCGGCGCCTTTGATCCGTCAGTAGCCGAGGACTACTGGAATGCAGGACCTGGCGAGCCGCTCAGCACGAAACAGTACAACGAAACTCTGAACGAGAGAAGCTGGGCCGGCAAGATCACCTTCAATCCTTGGGCCAAGACCCAGATTGAAGCCTCTTCGTTCGGCGATCCGTCCTTCAGCGACTCGCTGGTGGCGGGGCCGGAAAACTATAACCTCGTGAATTTCGCCAGCGGCGCCGGCCGGTACAACTTCGGCAACATCAACTCCGTGTTGAGAGTGGATCAGATCATTTCGCCCACCTGGGTTGTGAACGCGAGCTACACCTACAACATGGCTCACTTCCGCTATACCCCGAATTTCAACAACTACACGATTCAGGACCGCACGGTCAGCCCGTACATCACCTATTACGTCGGCGGCTATGAGCCATCGCACGACGACGACTACTCGTTGAACGTGAGCACGCAGAAGATCGCGAACTTCCTGGGCCAGCACACTCTCGCTGTGGGCTTGACCTATGAACACACCAACTTGCTCGATCTTTACAACACGCGCACCGGCGCGAACTTCGCGATTCCTGGCGCCAATGCGGCAGGCACTTCTTTGACTCGATGCTCGGCAGCCATGCTTCCGCCATCGGGAAGATGACCAATGCCACTTTCCGCCTGTATCCGGCTACCTCAGCCTGCACGTACTGCGCGAAAACACCTGCCGGCGTTTATTCATACCTGCAGGTCATCCGCGGCACCTACTCCGCTCCGCTGGTTCTGGCCAGGTCGCGCTATCACGTCGCCTGGGGCAACGACTCCTGGCAAATGGGCCGCCATATCAACGTCGGTCTCGGCCTCCGCTGGGAAGAGCAGTGGTACGCCGGCCACATCATGAGCTATCTGTTCAACGACAACTGGTCGCCGCGGCTGGGCATCAACTGGGATCCCAAGGGCGATCGCAAGAGCCAAGCTCTTCTTCAACTACGCCCGTTATCAGTCGGTGTTGCCGCTCGATGCCGGCATCCGCCAGTTGGGCAACGAGCAGGACGACACGACCTACTACTTCGTGCCCGACCACGACGCTTCGGGCAATATCAAGTACGATGCCAACGGCGCGCCGGTCGTCGTTCCCGACGCCGCTCACACGCTGAACGGCACGGCCAAGTCCGCAACCGCAAGCTTCGGCGCTCCCAGCTTCGCCTCATCCACCGGCGAAGGCATTCTGCCGGGCACCAGGATGGAGTACGAGAACGAATACAGCTTTCGGCCTGGAGCGTGAGATCATCGCCTGGATCGATGCTCGCTGTCCGCTATAGCGACCGTCGCCTGGGCCGTATCGTTGAGGACATCGGTTCGCAGTCGCCCGAGGGCTCGCTGATCGACCAGTTCTACAACGGCGGCATTGCGAATGTCTCGGCTTCGACCGACATATCTGTCAACGAAAACGAGGCGGTCTATACGCCTGCACAGTGGGCGGCCGCGAACGGCACGAATACCCCAGGAAACGTGACGGCGGCTACCTACAAGGCTCCGGTGTCGGGCTGCACCTACGCGGACGACACCTCCGTCGCAAATGGCGACTTCTTCCGCCAATTTGACGGAACGGCATACAACGGC
Source organism: uncultured Acidobacteriaceae bacterium (assembly GCA_963841365.1). Taxonomy (GTDB): domain Bacteria; phylum Acidobacteriota; class Terriglobia; order Terriglobales; family Acidobacteriaceae; genus Telmatobacter. The sequence continues at coordinate 92,499 of CAWJDG010000058.1, read as the reverse complement.
GCCTGCATTACCAACCTGTCCGTGGCTGCCGGAGGCAATCCTGATGGCAAACCGGACGGCTTCGCCAACCCGACCCGCAAGTACCAGGAATTTGTTGTGGAATATGCCCGCAACATGAAGAACAATTGGCAGGCGCGTGCCAACTTCCGTTATGCGCGCCTGTACGGCAACTATGAAGGCTTCTTCCGCAACGACAACGGACAGTCGGACCCCGGCATCAGCTCGTTGTTCGACTTCACCAACGGCGCAATCAACCTGCTCGGCGACCAGACCACGCCCGGCCTGCTGAACACCGACCGCCGCATGGTTGCCAATGTCGATGTCTCCTACATGATCAACGACAAAACTCCAGCCTTCCACGGGGTCAAGGGTCTAAACATCGGCACGAACTTCCGTGGCATGAGCGGCATCCCGATGAGCGCATTCATGAGCCATCCGATCTATCTGAATACGGGTGAAGTTCCGGTAGGCGGCCGCGGCACCAAGGGTGTTACACCTTCGCGCCGGCAGGTTGACCTGCATGCCGATTATCCCGTGAAGATCCACGAGAGCATGGCGATCAAGCTGGCGTTCGACGCGTTCAACGTCACCAACAGCAAGTTCGTTGCCAACAGGAACCAGAACCTCGACACTTCGCCCGGCGTCTCCAATCCGGACTACAACAAAGTCAGTTCGTACCAGGCTCCGTTCTATGCTCGCGCAAGCGTACGTTTCGAGTTCTAACTCGAATTAGCAATTTCATTACACTGGAGAGGAGGGGGAAGTCGCCCTCTCCTCTCTAGTTTTCAGGAGCTGTTCCTTGTCCCGACTCCGCGTTCTTTTTTGTCTCCTTCTGGTTCTTCTTCCGTTCAGCTCAACCCAGAACGCCCGGGCAGCAACGCGACCCAGAGATCTTCCGCCTGTTTACCGCCATTGGATCGAGGTCGAGGTTCCGTACATCATCACGGCGGAAGAGCGAAAGAGTTTTCTCTCACTCACAGCTGACGTACAGAGAGACAGCTTTATCGATAGTTTTTGGAGGATACGCAATCCCGATCCGAGTTCCAGCGTAAACGCCTACAAGGAAGAGCACTACCGGCGGCTGGCCTACGCCAATGAGAACTTCGGCGATCTGCGCTACGAAAACGGATGGCGTACCGATCGCGGCAGAATGTACATCATCCTCGGAGCCCCGAAGCAGCGCGCGAAATACAACGATATAGGCAACGTGCGCCCCATGGAGATCTGGTTCTACCAGTCGGACACGCAGGCGCTTCCGCCTTACTTCTATTTGCTGTTTTACAAGCGTAGTGCCGGCGAGGATTACCGGCTCTATTCGCCCACGTTCGACGGCCCGGTCAAACTGTGCAGCACCGGCGAATCCCGCAATGATCCCGTGCAGGCGCTCGGCATTCTTCGCGAAGGGCTCGGCGAAGAAGTTGCTCGCACCGCCGTTACTCTTCTACCCGGCGAGCATGTCGATTTCAAGGAATTCCAGCCGAGCATGGAATCCGAAGCGATGCTGGCCACACTCAACGACCTCCCCGATAACCCGGTCTCCAAGGAGCGCCTGGAAGCGAATCGCGTCCGGGAGCGCGTGACCACCAGCGTCTTTCTCGGGGACAACGATACGATGCTGAGTTATGAAACCTTCCGCGACGATCGCGGCCGGATGACGCTCAGTTATCTGCTGAGTTTGCGAAATACTGATACGCAGTTTGTCGGGACCCGTAAGGACGGCAGCAACTATTACGACCTCACTCTTCGAACTCAGGTACTGACGACCGCCGGCAAGCCGGTATACACGCAGGAAGATCAACTGACCGGGAACCTGACTCAGGACCAGGCCGCGGTTGCAAGCAAAAAGCGCTTTGCCGCCGAGGCTCGGTTGCCGCTTGCGCCCGGAACCTATACCGTGGTGTCGACGCTGACCAACAATGTGGACAAGTCCGCCACGCGGCAGCGCGCCATGGTGACTGTTCCAGCAGTCATGAGTCAAGCGATCGCGCTCTCAGGGCTTCTTGCTTACAGAACGCCGGCCGCTGTTCCCGATCCCCACGACCAACTTCCCTTCAGCGGCTCACATTTTCGCTTCACGCCGCGCGGGGCCCAGAACGTCTACATTCGCCAGGGCGAGCGGCTGCCGCTGGTTTTCCAGTTGTGGCTCGATGCCGCCAACCCGGCAACGCCTGCCGCGGAAAAGATTCACCTCCATTACGTGTTTGGTTCCATTAACGCTTCGCGCGACACAGCTACACAGGAGAGCGAAGACGTGGATGCGGTCAACCGCGACAAGGCAGGCAATTTGCTCACCGGCCATATTCTTGACACTTCAACCTTGTTGCCAGGCTCCTATCAGGTCGTAGTGAGCGCGAATCGGGAGGGCGAGCAAAAGACCGCGTACGCCACGCTCAATCTTCACATTGCAGCAGCGGCGGACTACGCTGACTCTTGGACGGCGTACGGTCCCACGGATCCAGGCGGAGAAGCCCTTGATGATTTCAAGCGCGGTGTTTCCGCCGAGGCGCAGGCCGCGGATGCTGAAGCGCAGGCCGCATTCCAGCGCGCTCTTGCTGAGGGCCATGAAGATATGCGTCCGCTCGATGATTTGGCGGCCCTGCTAGAGCGCAAGGGCATGACCGAACAACTTGCAGCTTTGAGCCAGGAATCCATATTGGCCAAGACCGCTGCCAATCCGTCGACATTGCTGGCGATTGCCGGGGCGCTCGACAAGAGCGGAAATCCCAAGGCTACTGTTCGCTTGCTTGAGGCGCAAATTACCCTTCAGCCGCCCAGCGTCGATCTCTACAACGCATTGGCAGATGCATGTCAGGCAACTGGGAATACCAGCCGCGCCAACGAAGCGCGCTCTCTCGCGGCAAACCTGAAGAAATAGCGGCGCAGTATTCTGTTGCGTCCGGAATCAGCGCTTCTTTGTGGCTCTCTTGGTCCGCGCGCGCGCAGCCACTTTCCTGGTGGGACTTTTCGCGGCCTTCCTCTTGCTCGCCGGTCGTCGCGGTCCCGCACTCGCCTTTCGCTTGGCAGCAGCGGCCGGTTTGGCCTTCTTGGCAGTCTCCCTACTGCGCACGGCACGCGTCTTTTCGGCCAGCGCCGCCGTCAATTCGGCGTCGAATTCCGCCGGAGTGAGTGGCCTCGCCGACTTGCGCAGCCGCTCAATGTCATAGAAGGCGCGGCGTTCCTCAAGAAAAACGTGAATCACAAAGTCCACGTAGTCCAGCAGGATCCACTCGCCATTACGCCGCCCTTCCACCGAGTTCGGGTATGCGCCGAAGTTGCGCTTGAGCCGCAGCTCAATCTCGTCGGCGATAGCGACGGCCTGACGGTCGTTCGTGGCTGAGGTGACCAGGAAAAAGTCAGAAAGGCCGGAGTCGACGGGATCGAGTTCGAGGATGCGTGTGTGCTGGCCTTTTTTTTCTTCACAAACCGCGGCAGCGGCCTGTACGAGGATGCGCGTTTGTTTCTGCGCTGACGATATCTTCATGCGATGGGCAGGTTCTCCAAGGTCATCGTAGCCTGTCGCTTCGGTGCGGAGCAAGGCCCAAGATCGGGCATCAGAGGTCCCTTCACCGGTACAAACCGTGACTTCGAATGTATTCAGCCACCGCGTCGGGCACAAGGGTCTGCCCCGCCGCCGCAACCCCCTGCGCGCCGCGTAGCTCTGCGTGCATGCTGCTCCGAATCCTTTCACGAATATCTGACGCGCTGATCTCCACGTCCAGCCCAGGCAACACGTAGAAAGGCGTTCGGTCACCACCCGAATTGACCAGGAAGAAAGCCCTCACTTCCACTCCAGAATCGCTCTTGTCTCCATCCGCCTCGGATTCCAGCGTCAACCCCTGCGGCAGCGCTTGCTTGAGCCCATCCAGCGGCTGCCCAGGTCGCGAAGCCACAATCAGCCGCGCCACGAAAGGCAACTCAGCAGCACGATGCCAGCGGCTCAGCCCGAAGAATGAATCGGCGCCCATCAGGCAATAGAGCGTGCATGCGGGCCCGAGCGTCGCGTGCAGGCCCTCCAGCGTATCAATCGTGTAATTGGGCGCGAAGTCGCGATCGCCCGACGACTTCGGTGCATCGGCAAGCGAGACAGCAAAGCCGGGCTCGCCCTCGATGGCCAGCCGCGTCATCGCCAGTCTCTCCTCAAAACTGGCATCTGACCCTTCCGGCTTCAACGGCTGCGCGCCCACCGGGGCAAAAAGCACCGTACCCAATCGGAACGCCGCACGGGCCGCGCGCGCAACCGCCAGATGGCCCAGGTGCGGCGGGTCAAAGCTCCCGCCGAAAAACGCGACACGCGATTCATGTTGACGCTCTTGGCCGATCTGACGCAGCAAATCGCCCAGCAATCCGTCGCTGTCCGGCTCTTGCATGGCTTCATCGTATCGCGTCCGCCGCGGTGGGCAGTGTCCGCCGCGGCCTTCCAGCGCGGACCGTGAGCGCCATCGGCTAGAATCAAACCGAACAGCGTACTTCCGATCGCCCCAACCACGATGCGATACTTCATTGCCTTTCTCGCTCTTTCCGGCGCTCTCGTCTCCACTCTGGCCCTCCGCGTCCATTACTCCACCGGCACTGAGCCGTGCTCCATCAACGAGCGCTGGGACTGCGGCATCGTCAACCATAGCTCCTACTCGGTCATCTTCCATGTGCCCGTGGCGGCCATCGGCATCGCGGGCTATTTGTTGCTCGGCGCGCTCGCGCTCTCGCGAAGGCGCATCCTGCTTCTCGTTTTCGCCGTCCTCGGTGTGGCCTTCGCGCTGCATCTCTCCAGCATCGAGAAGAACGTTCTCGAAGTCTGGTGCCTCTATTGCGTTATCTCGCAGGGAATCATCGCCATCATCACGCTCTTTAGCCTCGCTTGGCTGGTTATGGCGGAGAGGTCGAAGTCGCGCGCGCGACAAGCGGCCTAGCGCGCCCTCTCGTCAGCGCCTGATGTCCCGCATGCCTTGCACTGATAAAATTGAAGCAGATTCATGTTCACAGACTGGTATTCGCGCTGGATGTACGCGTGGGAGACGCGGCTGACGACGCGCGACGAAAATCGCGTGGTGCGGCCCCTGGAGTGGGGCTTCGAGTGGATCGTGCCCTTTCTTGAAGCACACGGCTTTCGCGACGCCATTCCGGGTCCTGAAGTTGAGCGCGACGATGCTGCCGCCGAAGCCGCCATGGTTCGCATCAACCAGCTCCTCATCCGCCACAGCAACGTATTCTTCGGCTACAAGCGCCCCACCGACTTCCGGCTTGAAGAACGCTATCCGGAGCTCTTTCCCACCAACGTGCGCCCGGAAACCCTCGCCAAAGACGCGGCGATCAAGCAGCAGGCGGCCGAAGGCAAGCTTCCGCGCGGCGCAGTATCTGCGCTTCACCTCGCCGGAGCGCACGCCGTACCCGGAAAACGACCTGGTGAACGCGCGCTGGTATCCCGCGCCCGCGCACAAAGATCCCGCGCGGCCCAAGCAGGCCATCGTCGTGATGCCGCAGTGGAATGCCGACGGCTTCAGCCACAACTCGCTGTGCACGCTCTTCAACCGCATGGGCGTTTCGGCGCTGCGGCTCTCCAAGCCCTACCACGACATTCGCCGGCCCGTCGGAGCTCGAGCGCTCGGACTACGCCGTCAGCGCCAACATCGGCCGCACCATCTCCGCCTGCCGCCAGGCCGTGGTCGATATCCGCTGCTGCCTCGACTGGCTCGAGGAGCAGGGCTACGAGCACTTCGGCGTGCTGGGCACCAGCCTCGGCTCCTGCTATGCCTACCTGGCCAGCGCGCACGATCGCGCGGCTGAGCGTCAACGCCTTCAATCACGCGTCAACAGCCTTTGGAGATGTGGTCTGGGCCGGGCAAAGCACGCGCCACATCCGCCAGGCTGCTGGAGCAGGCTGGCCTCACGCAGGAGCGGCTGCGCGCTCTGTGGGCCGCCATCAGCCCTGTCAGCTATTACGAGCGCTTCAAGAGTTCTGAGGCCGAACGGTGCCGGCAAAAATGTGCTGGTAGTCTACGCCAACTACGATCTGACATTTCCCAAAGAGTACTCGCTGCAGGTAGTCGAAGCTTTCCGGCGTTCCGGCCTGGACCACGAAATCCGCGTCCTTCCCTGCGGCCACTACACCACCGGCGAAACCCCCTACAAATTTATCGACGGCTGGTACATGGGCTGGTTCGTTTATCGCGCATTCAAAGCGCTGCGTGAAGAAAAAGCCGCGCTTCTCAAATCAAGCGCTGCTCATCGTCCCGAAGTCGAAGAGGAAGCGCTCACACGGTAGCGCCGGTTCCCGAAAATTGAGTCGACATCTACTTCACGCCAGGCGTCTTTGCGACGATCGAGCAGCGTTTAGTTCCGCCGGGAGCCTTCTTGCATCGATCCATCGCGCCGCTGTCGGCCAGTGACTGATCAAAGCCCGCCGCGAACATCGTCAGTTGACCGCTCTCGTTCATGACCAGCGTCTTGTAGGGAGGCGCGAGCAGAAAGCGCCTCCACATCTCTTCATCCTTGTCTCCCAGAGCGGCCGGCATTGGAACGTGGGGCGGCTCTGGCGCAGGCAGCACCGTGTCGCCCAGAGGCAACAGGTTCTGCGCCTTCAAGAACGCGTTCACCGTCCCTGACCAAGCCGCAACGTGCATATAAAGATGGTGTCCCTCCTCCCCGTCGGGCGGCGTCATCACAAACTGATTTGTGCCGCCGCCTTTTTTGTAGGCCGCGTCGAACTTTTGCGCCATTGCCGGCGTGAACCAATGATCGTTCTGCGCGTAGATCCAAAGCATTGGCAAATCGCCATGCTTATGCGCGTTCCTGCCAAAGGCATTAAAAGCTTCGATCAGGCCGCTGAGATTGCAGTTATTCTCATGCCCATCGCCGCCGCGCCCGCCGGCGAAGCTGATTGCGGCTTTCAGCCCCTTGGGCGGATCGGCGGAAAGCGCCACCTGCGCAAAGCCTCCGGTTGACACGCCGACGCTCAGCATCGTGTCACCGTCCACCTCAGGCAGTTTCTGGGCAAACGCCATCACCGCGCGCAAATCCTCCACGCTTGCCTCGCCGGCCTCCTCGAAGCTTCCACGTAATCCGCAGCCGCCGCTCATTGAATCCTGCTGCCCACCTGAGCGTCCGTAGCCCTTGCGAACGACAACAATAGCGACATACCCACGTCGCGCGAACCACTCCGCTTGAGAAATCTGTGCCCACGGCGTCACATGCGCGCGATCTTCCGGTTGCTCTGACGTGCCATGCGTCAGCACTACAAGAGGATGGCGTCCCGGCCGGTCCACGTACACTTCCAGCGAGTCCAGTCCATTTGGGAAGGCCTGGGGCGCACGCACCCACATCTCCTTCGCCACGAAGCGGGCTGGCGCTTGTGCGGGTTCCTGTGCTGGCCCGGCAGCATTCGGTGCGGGCTCCTGCGCCGGCGCACATGCAATCAAAATCGCAGCCAGCGCTACCCAGCGCGGCAAAGTTCCTAATGTTTGCATGCGCAACAGTACAGCCCATCACGCCTTCAATGTCAACATCGCTCCGGGCTGGTGGCGTCTAAATTTGCGGTCGCTTTGAAGGGGCACGACTTCAGTCGTGCCGCAAATGCTGCAAAAAGCAAGCGGGCTTTAGCCCCCGAGGGATCGTTTGCATCCGACTGAGACGCCGCCTCCGTGCGCCGACTTGCCGCGAATTTCACCGAACATCGGCGATGGTTGCGAGCATGGCCCCTCCGCCCCGACGTAGATGCGTGATGATCGCTGACCACCAGGCCTCTGCGCATTATCGAACCGTGCTCAGGTTGAGCCGCAGCAGCTTCGCCGGATCGAGATACGCGCCTTCCCACCGCACCGCCCAATGCAGATGGGGCCCCGTCACGCGTCCAGTCGCTCCGCTCAGTCCCAGCCGCTCGCCTTGCCTCACATGCTGGCCTTCATGCACGTCAATGCGGCTCAGGTGCATCGAGAGCGTGAACAGCCCCAGCCCGTGGTCGATCACCACACAGTTGCCCTCGTAGTAAAGCGGCCTCGCCAGCACCACCACTCCGCTATTCCCTGCGCGCACCGGCGTGCCCATCGGCGCGCGAAAATCCATCCCCTTGTGAATGCTGTCGAGCTGGCCGTTAAATACGCGCCGCGTGCCAAAGCTGTCTGTCGGCGCTGCGTGCACCGGCGCTTGAAAGTCGCCTGTCCATAGCGGCTCCGGCGCGCTCGTCGCGAACACCTTGTCCTTGATCGCGACCTCCGCCTTGATCCGCGTCAACTCATCCAGTCCCGGCGCCACAAACTTCGGCGCCACCGTCAGAGTGCTCGTCCGGTAATGTGCTGCATGAATCTCGATGCTGCGACTCAAATCCTTCACACCGCTCGCAGGCGCGTGAGCAGAAATGTGCAGAGTGGATGCGCCAATCGGCGCCTCAACGTCAACGCCCGCCAGCGCAAACCACGCCTGCCCGCCGCGCCCGCGAAAGAACTCCAGCTTGTGACCCAACCATTCGCCGTCGACCATCGCGCCAGCCGGAGCCTCAACGCGAATCAACTCCGGCGATCCCGCGACAACGATGGTCGGGATGACGGTAACCACGTCTCTTTTAGGCGGCGTTTGCGCATGTGTCCGCACTGAAGACGAAACCACCGCCGCCACAAGAAAAAGCAAAAACGCGAACCGCGGGATGCGCGCGCCAGTCATAAGCTCAGCATACCCGGTGCGTTCCACAAACGAAGCTCACTTGGTTGCTTCCGGCCGCGGATGCGCAGCCTTCCATGCGGCCACGCGGTCCTCTACATCCGACAGTTCGTCGGCGGTAATATGCTGTCCAATCATCTGCCGGTTCGCCGCATACTTCTCCTGGTTCGGTCCCTTCACCGCCGCAGCCAGGTCCAGCCAGAAATATGCTTCCACATCGCTTTGCGAAACACCCTGGCCCATGGAATACAGCACACCCAGCGTCGCCTGCGCGTCCGCATCTCCCTGGTCGGCTGCCTTGCGGTACCATGCCGCCGCCTGCGCCATATCGCGCGCAAAGTCCCTGCCGCCGTCGCGATAAAGCGCAGCCAAGTGAACTTCTCCGGCAATGTCCTTCTGGTCAGCGGCCTTCCGGTACCACGCCTCCGCCTGCTTGTAATCTTCGGCAATCTCCGACTTGTTGTTCGTAGTGGCTGCCGTGTGCGCGTAGCTCTCGCCCACTTGCACCTCAGCCGCGGCGTCGCCGGCATTGGCCTTGGCCAGCACAGCCGCGTCGATTCCGGCAGTCTGCGCGACCGCCAGCGACGGTGCCAGCGCGCATAGAAACACCCAGCCGAATTGTTGCTTCCTGCTTTTCAAAACAAGCCTCGTTGATGGGCGTAAGTTGATCGGCGCAAGTCGATGCCGAACTCAGTTTACGAGATTTGCAGGCCCCGCGGATGAAGCCCGCCTGTGATCCTAGCGGGAAACAGGCTAAAATTTCAGGTATGACTGACCGGATGTCTCTCACCCTCGCCCAGGCTGACCCTGATGTGGCCGCTGCCATTGACCATGAAACCCTCCGCCAGCATGAAGGGCTGGAGATGATCGCCAGTGAAAACTTCGTCTCCGAAGCAGTGCTGGAAGCGGCTGGCTCGGTCTTCACCAATAAATACGCGGAGGGCTATCCAGGGCGCCGTTATTACGGCGGCTGCGAATACGCTGACGTAGTAGAGAACCTGGCCCGCGAGCGCGCGCGCCAGCTCTTCGGCGGCGAACACATCAACGTTCAGCCGCACTCCGGCTCGCAGGCCAACGCCTCGGCCTACGCTGCCGTGTTGCAGCCTGGCGATACCATTCTCGGTCTCGACCTTTCGCACGGCGGCCACCTCACCCACGGCCATCGCCTCAGCTTCAGCGGCAAGTTGTATCGGACCACGTTCTATCATGTCCGCCGCGACACTGAAACCATCGACTACGACGAGCTCGAATCCATCGCCACCCAGGAAAAGCCCAAGGTCATCATCGGCGGCGCCAGCGCCTATCCGCGCCTATGGGACTTCGCGCGCATGCGCCAGATTGCAGACAAAGTGGGCGCGATCTATATCTTCGACATGGCGCACATCGCCGGCCTGGTGGCAGGCGGCGTGCATCCTTCCCCTGTGCCTCACGCGCAGATCACCACCACCACCACACACAAGACCCTGCGCGGCCCGCGCGCCGGCTTGATCATCTCCACGCAAGATTTGGCTACCGCCATCGATAAATCAGTGTTCCCCGGCCAGCAGGGTGGCCCGCTCGTGCACATCGTAGCCGCCAAGGCCGTCGCACTCGCTGAGGCGCTGCGCCCCGAGTTCCGTATTTACTCCGCGCAAATTGTATCCAATGCCAAAGCGCTCGCCGAAGGCCTGCAAGCGGCCGGCTACCGTCTCGTCTCCGGCGGCACCGACAATCATCTAATGCTTGTCGATGTTTTCCAAAAAGGTATCCTTGGTTCCGAAGCTGAACTGGCGTTGGGTAAGGCCGGCATCACCGTCAATAAGAACTCCATTCCCTGGGACACTAATCCGCCGCTTAAGCCCTCGGGCATTCGTGTGGGTACACCTGCCCTTACTACCCGCGGCATGAAGGAACCGGAGATGCGCACTATTGCTTTGTGGATCGCCAAGGCTCTCGAGCAGCGTAACGACGACGCGGCGCTCGACCGCATTCGTGGTGAAGTGGCCGAGTTAGCCAATCAATTCCCGCTCTACGCATGGCGGCGTGCTCCGGTCGCTGTAACCGCGTGAAGCTAACTAGCCGCGATTAATACGGCATAAGTCCCTCAAATCATCAAGAGCTGCCCATGGCGGCACAGCATAAGTGTCTTAAAAATTTATGCACCAGACATTGCAGGTCTGTGCAAGAATGCCCAATGGAATCAGAGGTCATGCATCTCCCGTTCCAGGAACGCCCGGATGAACGGACGTTTCCCCACACAATTAACAGGAGGTATCGATGAAATCTATTCGAATCGGGCTCGCAGCGATGCTGATCCTCGCCGTGTCTGCATTTGCGCAGCATTCACAAACTGCCCATCAAAGTGGTCATCCCCCCATCCCCTCGCACGGGCCCGCACCCGTTCATAACGTTCCGGCACCGCCTGTTCAGAACCACAACCCAACACCGGCGCCCAACCACAACGCTCCGCCCGCGCCGAACCATAACCCAGTGCCCGCACCGAAACCTAACTATGCCGACAAGCCCGGCCACCCTAATGTCCCGCACGTAGATAACGGAACAAAGTGGGTTGGTCATGCTACTGGCCCCAACGATGCGAATTATCATCTCGACCATCCTTGGCAACACGGCCACTTCACCGGCGGCTTCGGCCCTTCGCATGTGTGGCACATTGCCGGCGGTGGGCCAGACAGGTTCTGGTTCAACGGTTGGTACTGGTCGGTTGCCGCGACCGACATAGCCTTCTGCTCTGATTGGCTGTGGGATTCGGATGACATCGTCATCTACGCCGACCCCGATCACGTTGGCTGGTATCTCGCTTACAACGTGCGCCTTGGCACTTATGTCCATGTCGAGTATCTCGGTATGTAAGCTATTCGATCTGGAATTTGCGCAGGCATCCTCGAAAGCAACGCGGCGGGATGGGTCGATTCCCCTTCCCGCCGGCGCATTTTCAAGCGCCCTCACACCAGCTCCGCTGTTGCAGCGGACCCGAATGGTGCAAACCGGCGAAATTCAAATCTCTCGCAAGCTATATCAATTACATGAAGCGTAGCGAAAGTTAGCCAGCTATCTATTGACTCGCACGCAAGCCGAACCATGCAACCAGAAGTTAGACGCCGCAGCTGGAGGCAGTAACCGTCGTATACCTGACCGATCACGCAGTTCTTATACGGCTAGAAAGGTCCTATCTGTTCGCATGTCTTGCTAGGGAGTGTTTCAAAACCCGTTTTTGTAACAAGGACACGACGTGCCGCCCCCCGGGCGACGACTCCTCGTCGCTGGGGGGCTTGATTCGGGCCGAAGAATACAGGAGAACAACAGGTTTTAACCCCAGCGGGACGGAACCCAAATCCACACAACCCTTCTTAAAACATGCCCTAAGTAGCGAAAAATACTTTGCATAAAACAATGCAGATGTGATTTTTTGAATTATCCTTATCGCATGGCGATTGAAAATATTCTTGCCCAAATCGACTCCGAGATCGCAAGGCTCACGCAGGCACGCTTCCTGCTAGCCAGCATCGGAACTGCAGCCACCAAAGCCGGACGCACTGCTACCAAAGCGGCCGCCAAAGCCAAGCCCAGGAAAAAGCGGGTGCTAAGTGCAGATGCGCGCAAGCGGATCGCCGACGCGCAGCGTAAGCGATGGGCTGCCCAACGCGCCAAGACAAAATCTAAAGCATAGTTAGTGAGTCGCGGGTTATTTACTTCGCTCAGGAAGAAACCTCTTCGGCTCGCAGGGCAGTGTTGTATCTTTTCACTGCCAGCTCATAAGTCAGCTATGATGCGCACCAGCCCTGCCAGATAGGGGTTGCGCAGATCGCCTCCCATCGGATTGCATCGGAGCGGCCTGTTTGACCGTCTGCGCTGTCGTCTAGGACACCGGGGGCAAATAAGAGATGGCTGCAGCAACTGTATGCCGGCCAGTCATACCCGTACGTTTTGCTCTCTAACTGCGGCAGAACACTTCATTAGCCCAGCGAAGCCATCACCAGCATGCGCGGCTCGGTCATCTCGTCAATGGCGTCGCGAATGCCTTCACGACCTAGCCCGGAATCTTTGACGCCTCCAAACGGCATCGGATCGAGGCGCCAGCTCGGTGTATCGCCGACGATCAGCGCGCCCACTTCCAGTTCGCGATAAGCGGTGAGGATACGCCCTGAATCTCGCGTAAGCAGGCCCGCCTGCAGTCCGTACTTCGAGTGATTCACCGCGGCCAATGCCTCCTCAAAGTCGTCATACGGCTCAATCGTCACCACCGGTCCGAATACTTCTTCGTCGCGGATTTTCATGCCCGGCGCGGTTCCGGTCAGGATGGCCGGCGTGATCGTGGAGCCCTTGCGCTCGCCTCCGGCCACCAGCTTGGCGCCTCCTTGCACGGCCTCCTTCACCCACGCTTCCACGCGCTCCGCTTCGCTCTGGCTCACCATCGGCCCAAGCTCGGTTGCGTCATTCGATGGATCGCCGATCACAAGTTTCTCCGCGAGGTCCACTACCTTCCACACGTAGCTCTGGAAGATTCCGCGTTCCACAAAAACGCGTTGCAGGCTGATGCACGATTGGCCGGCGAAGTTGAATGCTGCATGCGCGGTGCGCAACGCCGCATCGTCAAGGTTCTTCCAGTCGCTGTGCACCACGAGCGCGGCGTTCCCGCCCAGCTCCAGCAGCATCCGGCTGCGCCCTGAGTGCGCTTTCAACTCCCATCCCACTGCGGCTGAACCCGTAAAACTCACCAGCTTGATGCGATCTTCCTTTGCTGCCAGCCACGCAGTGTCGGCGTTGGCCAGCGGAAGTACAGCCAGCGCCTCCTCGGGCCAGCCCGCTTTCAAAATCACTTCACCCAGCGCCAGCGCAGTGAACGGCGTCTGCGGAGCGGGCTTCACAATCAGCGGACAACCGGCGGCCATCGCCGGCGCTGCTTTGTGCGCCACCAGGTTCAACGGGAAATTGAACGGCGTAATCGCCAGTACCGGCCCAATCCCAAAGCGCTGCACAAGTCCCCAGCGGCCCTCGTTACCCTCGGTCAGGTCAAGCGGAATACTTTCGCCGCCCAGGCGCGCTGCCTCTTCGGCCGCGGTCTTGAACGTCAGCACCGCGCGGTCCACTTCAATTCGCGCCAACCGTATCGGCTTGCCTGCCTCTGCCACAATCAGTTGGGCAAATCGCTCCTTTTGCTCAATTAGCGCCGCGGCGACGTCTTCGAGGATCTCCCTGCGCTTCCAGCGCGGCAATGCGCGAGTGCGGCGAAGGCTGGCCACGGCATGGTGCACCGCTTGGCGCGCATCGGCCCGCGTCGCCACAGTTACGCGCCCCACCAGGCCCTGGTCCCATGGCGACCGCACCTCCAGCGCTTCTCCCTCGATCCATTCCTTGCCGCAAAGCAGAAACCCTGTTTGCGACCCCGGCCGCATCTTCATGTTGAAGCTCCTTGCACGATGAGTCTACGCTCCTGATGGTAAAGCGGCCGGGCAGGTGTTGTCCGTTGCGAAGGCCAGCCCGTGGCCCGCTCCGCTCTGAATCGGTAAGAGCTTCCCCGTTTGGCAGCGCCCCCTCCGAGCTTTTGCCTGCAGAAATTTGTTCCATGTCGCGATCTGGATCGGGTATAGTGGCTGCAACCTCTAGCGGTTCTCCAATTGATGTATGGCGGAGCACAATCGCTAAGTGGCTTTTTCATTAAGAAAAAGCCACCTTGAACGGCGCCAGAAACGCCCCATAGTAATTGGAGAACCGCCGTAAAACGGCCCTGGAAAACCGAATTGGATCGACTCAGAAAAGACTCTCCGGAAAGGAACCGAATATGCCCGACTCAACCGACAACCAAGCACCTCTGAACACCTCATCGCAGCCTTACACGCCGCCGCCGGCCGCTCAGCCCGTTGCCACTCCTCCGCCCAAATCGGGCTCCAGCGCCCTTAAGATCATTCTCATCATCGTCGGGATCTTTGTCGGTTTGGGAATTCTCGCCGCCGGAGTGGTTGGCTACGGAATCTACCGCGTCGCGCATGCAGTTCACTCGGCCGCGGACGGCAAAATCGCGATGAATTTACCCGGCGGCACCTTCAGCGCCAACACAACGCAGGCCGTCGGCGAAAGCGATCTGGGGATTGCCATCTATCCCGGCGCAACGCAAGGCAAGGGCGCCCTGCACATGACTATCGCGGGCAAATCCATGGTTACTGCCAACTATCTCACCGCGGACTCGAAGGACCAGGTGATCGCTTTCTACAAGGAAAAAGTAGGTCCGAATGCGCAGTCGATGACGACTGACAACGGTGGAGAGTTTACCGAGACGAATGGCTCGGATTCCATCGTGGTGACGGTGATGCAGTCGCCGAATTCGAACGATGGCAAGACACAGATCACCATTGTGCACACGTCCGGCGGTTCATCAAATTAAGAGTCGGCTGGCCTCCTGCGGGGCCGCGACACTCCAGCAGGAGGCCTTTGCTCGCATGCCGCCTCACGCGCGCAGCACATACCGCGCCCACACGTCTTCGCCGTACCACATGATGTAGTTGGTGCCCCAGCAGTTGTTGAAAAGGCACGAATGGATTCCCTTGGTCAAATCCGGCTGGTCGTTCGAGAAGATTAACGGATCGCGCTCTCCCAGCGCCACAACCGGCGCATCGAGCGTCTCGACAGCGAAGCGCAGCGCGCCCGCCTGATGCTGAAAGCCGGTCAGCACAGCGTGCATGTGGCGATTCCCATTGGGCGCCACATCAAATGGCGAAATCAATTCACCCGTTTTTCCCAGCAGCCAGCTCTTCGTGTCTTCAACAATAGGATTGAAAGTGAGCCACAATGCTTCTGGCATGCGCGTGGCAGGCTTGCCAAACCACTTGACGCTGAGATGAATCAGGGGCTCAGCCTTGGGAAGAAATATGTCGATAAAAGCCTTGCGTGGGAACGCCGCGCGTCCCGATTGAAACGCTTCCGCGTCCTTGAATTCCAGGCTCACCAGAATGCGATGTGCATCGGGAGTCTCCTCCACCTGCACCTCGGCCAAGCTCGGTTGCCATTCTTCGTTTCTCGCTCCAAACCTCTCGATGTTCGGCTTTCCAAAATCCTTCGCCGCCCAATCCGCTTTCGTCGTCAGGTAGCTCGCCTGGTAGCGCGCATAATCCTCCGCCGAAAGCGTCTGATACGTGAGCAGCGCAATTGAATTCTGCTCGCTCGCCCACTCGCGGCCTGTTGCCTTGTTTTGCAACCGCGTAATGGCGCCCGTCTTCGCGTCAATCTGCACGACAAAATTCGTCGTCTCAATTGGCGTTCCTGCCGAATGCTTAGTGGCGTGGCCCGACAAAACCGGCCACGTGGGCTCGAGAGCGGCAATCGCAAGCTGCGCTTCTTCCATCAGCGCCTCAGGCAACGTCGCAATGCCGTCCAGCAGGTCTTGCCGCTTCTCAATCCAACTGAACTCCACCACCTTGTACTTCTTTGTATCCAGCATTCGCTCGAGGTCCGCCGGGATGTAATTGTCGAAGTCCAGCCAGGTCTTCGTATCGGTTCCCCATGTGTGTTCCGGCGCCAGCAGTACGTGCCGCAGCAGCGCCGCATCCGTCGCGTCGCCGACCTGCATCGCACCGCGCGTGATCCACTCGTCGCGCAGCCGCGAAATCTCGCGATAGCGCGTCACTTTCTTGGGATCGCTGGCGCACCCGTAAATCCACGTATCGCCAATCTCCTGCGTCACCACCGGCAGTTTGTCGTGATACGGAGCAATCGCGTTCGCCATCTCAGAAAGGTTGGCCGCAGCAATCTCGGCATTCGGGAATCGCGCTGCCAGATCCGCATGAATGCGATCGATCTCCTCTCGCTTGTGCGGGCCGCTGTTGTCGCCGCGCACCTCCGTCACCAGCGCCAAATCGGAGCCCGGCACAACCGCGACACCTCCGTATTCGTGGTGATACATCATGGCCAGGCTCGCGCCCGATGGATCCTTCCAGAGAAAAATCGGAGGCAATTCCGCTGGAGTCGACCCGCCGTTTACCCCGATCTCAAGAAACGTAACGCCGTGTTTCGCGAGCGGCGGAATGATGCCCCGCGTGTGTCCCGGCACATCGGTCATCTTTGCGCCTGTTGTTACCTTGTCAAAGCGCCGGTCGAGCGATTGCGAAAGCGCCAAGCTGCCCTCAATCATCGAGGGGCTTATCATCTCGGTTTGCCAGGTAAATGGCAACGCGTGCCACGCAATGTCGCCGCGTGCAATCGCTTCTTCCATCGTCTTGCGGTCCGCGGCAGAAGCCTGATCGAGATACTCGTACAGAAGCCATGAACCCGTCGTCCATACGTAGCGCCGCTTGCCCCCGGCATTCGCGGCGCGCGCAACTTCAATCGCCTCGGGGAAGAACTTGTCGAAATATCTTTTGTGCACCACGTTATATTGCGTATCGACGAAACCCGCGTCAAAGTGGCACTTGAACATCACCATCACACGCTTCACGTTCGGGTCCGGCCTCACCTCTTGCGCAGCCTGTGCCACCAATGAGCCTGGCCGCAGCAGCAACCCCGTTCCCACCGCAGTCATTGTCTTCACAAAATCACGGCGCTTCATCGCCATCACTCCTTTGGACTCCAAACCGGAGGCAGTGTATCACTCGTGGGTCACTTCCGTGACCGGTCTCCGCGCGGCGCCTTGAAAACGAGGTATAGTGTCTGCAACGCAAACCATCTCAAACCGAATCGTTCTGTGCCCGGGTCCGAAAAGGGAAAAGCCATGTTCGTCCTGCGACAGGATCACGTCCCCCAAATCAGCTCCCAGCAGCCCCACACGCAGTTAGTCCCGCCTGAATTCCTTGGCGCTCCCACTCCCAATCCGAATTCCAAAGTCGTCAAGGCCGTTCTTATTACCATCGCCATCTTCCTTGGCTTGGGCGTCATCGGTTCGGGGTCATCGGCTTCGGAATGTGGTATCTCGCCAAATCCGTTCACCGTGTGCCATCCGCCATGTTTACTGAAAGCGATTTGGGAATCGCGATCTATCCCGGCGCCGAGCCGAGCATGAGTGGGTCTCGCACTGAAATTGCCGGAAAGCAATTGGTGAACGCCGCCTACTTCACGCGGGACTCGGTGGATCAGGTCGTCGCTTTTTACAAGGAAATGGCTGGTTCCAACGCGCGTCTCACCACTACGCCCCATGGTGCAAGGCTTCGCATATCGGCAGCCGCAGGAGTCTCCATCGTAGTTGACATCATGCGAATCTCCGACGCAGCGGGCGGCAGGACTCGCATCAGCATCCTGAAAGCAACCCAGGCCGCGACCTCGCGCTGATCGCCACCTGACCTCCCTCGTAGCCGTGGATCAGTGCGATAAACTCCATCCATGATTCATGACGGCCGCAGCCGCAAACTTCCCTTCGACCCCGTAAAAGCCGTCGCCCACTTGAAGGCCGCCGATTCCAAACTCGCCGCGCTCATCGAGCGTGCCGGCCCGTTCACGCTCCGCCTCGACAACTCCGCCTCGCCCTTCGAATCGCTACTCGAATCCATCCTCTACCAGCAGTTGCACGGCAAGGCCGCCGCCACCATTCACCGCCGCTTGCGCGAGTACTTCGGTGGTGATCCCGCGCCGCAGCTTTTGCTCGATACGCCCGACGAGCCGCTCCGCGCCGCCGGCGTCTCCGGTAACAAAATCAAGGCCCTTCGCGATCTCGCCGCGCGCACTCTCGAGGGCACGGTGCCATCGCACGCCGCTATTCTCAAAATGTCCGATGCTGACATCGTCGAAAGGCTCACTGAAGTGCGCGGCATCGGCTCCTGGACCGTCGAAATGCTGCTCATCTTTCGCCTTGGCCGTCCCGATGTGCTTCCCGTGACCGACTACGGCGTCCGCAAGGGATTTGCGCTCACCTTTCAGCGCGTGCCCAAATCGCGCCCGCTTGAGGCCAGCGATCTCCCCAAGCCCGACGTGATCTTCCGCCGCGCTCTGCGCTGGGCGCCCTACCGTTCCGTGGCAAGTTGGTACATGTGGCGCGCCTGCCATCTCGCCAAAAACACTCCGCCCACCGGGCGCTCGGCCCGATAGCGCTAGCGCGATAGTCGTAAAATAGCTTGAGCGGGCGGCTGCAAGCCTCCGCACTGCATCGGATCATTCATGCCGCCTGGAAAGCGTTTTGTTTGCATTCACGGTCACTTCTACCAGCCGCCACGCGAAAATCCCTGGCTTGAAACGGTAGAAACCCAGGACTCTGCTGCTCCCTACCACGACTGGAACGAGCGCATCTGCGCGGAGTGCTACGCGCCCAACGGCGCGGCTCGCGTCGTCAACGTGAAAAACCAGATCATGCGCATCGTGAACAACTACGCGCGCATGAGCTTCAACTTTGGTCCCACGCTCCTCAGTTGGCTCAAGGAAAACGCGCCGCGCACTTATCGCATGATCCTCGGCGGCGAAAGCCGCAGCCGCAGGCGCTACCACGGCCACAGCTCGGCCATGGCGCAGGTTTACAACCACATGATCCTGCCACTGGCCTGCACGCGCGACCGCCTCACGCAGATCCGCTGGGGAATCGCCGACTATCAAAGCAGCTTCGGCGCTCCTCCCGAAGGCATGTGGCTGCCCGAGACTGCCGCAGACAACGCGTCGCTTGAAGCGCTTGCTGCCAACGGCATCAAGTTCACGGTCCTGGCCCCCAGCCAGTGCAAGCGCTTCCGCCTGCTCAAGACCGAAGACAAGACGGGCGAAGCCAACTGGACCGACACGCCCGACGCATCGGTGGATACGACACACCCGTATCTCGTGCGCTTCGCGCCTGGTGCTTCGATCGCGGTCTTCTTCTACAACGGACCCGTCTCACGCGCCATCGCATTTGAGGGGCTGTTAAACTCCGGCGAGAATTACGTCGCGCGGCTTAAAGCCAGTTTCAAAGACGACCCTCACCCGCAACTCGTTCACGTGGCCACCGACGGTGAATCGTACGGTCATCATCACAAGCACGGCGAAATGGCGCTAGCCTACGCTCTCCGCCTCCTCGAGCAGGACAAGGGCGTGAAGTTGACCAATTACGCTAGCTTCCTGGAGCAATTTCCGCCCGAGTTCGAGTGCGAAATCGTCGAAAATACCTCGTGGAGCTGCGGGCACGGCGTCGAGCGCTGGCGCTCCGACTGTGGCTGCAACGGCGGCAAACCCGGATGGAACCAGGCTTGGCGTGCTCCGCTGCGTCAGGCTCTCGACGAGCTGCGCGACGCGCTCGTTCCCCTCACCGAACAGGAAAACGGCAAGCTCTTCAAAGATGTTTGGACCGCTCGCGACGCCTACATCCAGGTGGTTGTCGACCGCGGCGCGGAGTCAGCGGATCGCTTCTTCGCTGCACACCAGGCGCATGCGCTCAATGAATCCGAACGCATCCGCGCCCTCGAGCTCATGGAGATGCAGCGCCATGCTCAGCTCATGTACACCAGTTGCGGCTGGTTCTTTGACGACGTCTCGGGCATCGAGACCGTGCAGGTCATTGCCTACGCCGCGCGCGTATTGCAACTCGCGGCGCAAATTTTTGGCAAACAGGCCACTCCGCTCGAGCCCGCATTTCTCGTGCGTCTGGCTGAAGCCCGCTCCAATAATCCTGCCGCGGGCGACGGTGCGCAGATCTACAAAAAGTGCGTCGACACCATGGAGCTGCACCTTGAACAGGTCGCCGCCCACTACGCCATCAGCTCCGTCTTCTCCTCGTTTGCCGATGAGACTGACCTTTTTTGCTACCACGTTCGCCGCATCTCCTACGACATTCACACTTCCGGCCGCGGGCGTCTTGCGCTGGGCCGGGTGCACGTAGCCAGCGCCATCACCGGCCATGCCCAGAGTTTTTCGTTCGCGGTTCTCCATTTCGGCGACCAGAATATTACCGCGGCCGTCAAGGCTTATCGCGATGCTGATGCATCCGCTTTTGACGCTTTCTCCGCCGAGGCTGCGGAGCAGGTGCAGCGCGCCGATTTCCCCGACGTCATCCGCCTCCTCGATCAGTTCTACGGCCACGCCGACTACTCGCTCACCTCGCTGTTCTCTGACGAGCAGCGCCGCATTGTGCAGCTCATCCTCAATTCCACTCTCTGGGATATCGAGAACTCGCTCACCACCATCTACCAGGACCACGCGAGCTTACTCCACTATCTCTCGCAGGCGGGTCTGCCCAAGCCGCCCGCGCTCACACTCGCCGCCGGTTTCGCCATCAACGCCGGCCTGCGCCGAGCCCTCGAGGGCGACCCCATCGATCAGGCGCAATTGCGCTCTTACCTCACGCTTGCCAAGGCAGACCAGGTTCCCCTCGACACCACCACGCTCTCTTACATCGCCGACCAGCGCATGAAGCGCACCATGGTCGAACTGCAAATGTCCTCCGGTTCGGTTGAGATGCTCGACCGGGCGTTGCTCCTGGCTCGCACCATCACGGAGCTGCCCTTCGATCTGAATCTTTGGCAAGCGCAGAACATCTGGTACGAAATTCTGCACACTTCAAGCTCCGCGCTCACCGCGCTGCAAGCGGAAGACCGCGCTCGTTGGGAGAAGGATTTTCGCGACCTTGGCGCGTGCCTCACCTTCGACACTGAGGCCATCCGCGTTGACGAAGAAGCTGGCGTGGCAGTCGGCGACTGAGATCTTCTAAGCCCGCCCCATCTTCGCCAGTTTTCCGTCCCTCAGCGCGAACCTCTCCCCGCGCCACACAATGGTGTCCCCGGCAAACCCGGCTACCCAGAGCCCCATTGCGATCGCGTCGCGCAGCGGCAGCAGCCACAGATTCGCGAGTACCTGGTGATCCCCGAGCACTGCCGCGCCCACCGTCATGGCCTGTGCCAGCCGCAGAAAAAAGCTCAGTCCCAGCAGCCACAGGCTCAGCGGGCTCAATCCGCTGGCCAGCAAATTCAGCAGCGCCCACCCTAGCCCATGCGTGAAAATCAGCCCAGCGTAACCGGCTGGCCGCACATCGCGCACCGTTCGCAGCCAGCGCAACTGGTGGTCGAAAAACCCTCGCCAACTGTAGGCAGGCACGCCGGTTTCCACCACTTCTGGGCTCACCTCTATGCGATAGCCGGCCCGCGCCACGCGCACTCCCAGTTCGTAGTCGTCGGCTAGCTGGTCAACCAGCGGCAGCAGTCCGCCCGACTTCTCCAGCGCCTCTCGACTTACCGCAAGCGTTGAGCCCAGCCCGTAATGCAACCCGCCCTCAATCCATTTCGACAGCAGCACGCCGGGCATGAACTCCGTCGCAATTCCCAGCGCTTCCATCCGCGAAGGCAGCGTTTCATGCGCTCGTCCGCGATAAAGCGCCGTCACCAAACCCACCGGCCCGGAACCGGCTTCATGTATCGAGCGTTGACCTGCATGCATCGCGTTTTGAAGGGGCACGACTTCAGTCGTGCCGTAAGAGGCGCTTAAAGCCTGGGGCTTTAGCCCCTGAGGTACGTTTTCCCTCGCGTCACCGACATTCTCCGCAACCTCTTCAACCCTTACCCGCGGCCCAAAGCACTCCATCACCCGCTCCAGATATCGCGGTGAAACCGTGATATCGGAATCGTTGATGAGCAGAAAATCGTGCCGCGCGTGTACTGCCAACTGCACAAGCGTGCTCACCTTGCCATTGGCGCCCAGCCGCTCCGGGCACTCCACAAGCCGGATCACCCGCTCCGGAAATTCCGCCTTCAACCGTTCCACGGCCTCCGCTGCCGGATCGTCGAAAGACGACACGCCGAAGAGCAATTCGAACTCGCCCGCGTAATTCTGCCGGCAATGGCTGCGGAAGGCATCCATCATTCCGGGGTCGAGTCCCTTGAGTGATTTCAGAATGCTGACGCCGGGCGCGAACTCCGCCCGCTGCGCGCGCCGCTGGTGCAGAAAGATCCGCGCCGCCACCAGCGCCGCCAGAAAGTATCCCATCCCGGCGACGGCCAGCGCTGTCGTCACCATCTCCACGGCCTGCGCCAGTGCGTGCGGCATCACGAAGAGAAGTTTACAGTTGTCAGTTCGCAGTTGTCAGTTACCGGCAAACGGCATACGGAACACAGCAGACGGAACACAGCAGACAGCACACAGGAGACGGCCAACGATGTGCAGGTCAGCCGGAATCGCCCGCTGATGCTGAATGGCTTTTAGCTGTTTGCTGTTTGCTGTCTCACTCGTACCTCAGCGCCTCAATCGGATCCAGGTTCGCTGCCTTCCATGCCGGATAGATCCCGAAAACAAGGCCGATCAGGCACGAAGACCCGAATCCGATCAGCACCCACATGGTGGAGAGCGTGGCCGGCAAGCCGATGGGCAGAAAATACACAATCCAGGTGATCACAGCGCCCAGCACGATGCCGAAGATGCCGCCGATCGAGCACAGCGTCACCGCTTCCGTCGTGAACTGCGTAAGAATGGTGCGCCTCGTTGCTCCAATGGCCTTGCGCACCCCGATCTCGCGAGTCCGCTCCGTCACGCTCACCAGCATAATGTTCATCACGCCCACGCCGCCGACCATCAGGCCCACGCTGGAGACGGCGATCATGAACAGCACAAGGCCGCCGGTCAATTGACCCCAAAGCCTCGTTAATGTATCGGGCCCAAAGATCTCGAAATCGTCGTCCCTATCCACGCGCACCTTGCGCCGGATGCGCAACAACTCCCGAATTTCTTCTTCAACCAGATCCTTATTCTTCGGGCTATCGTACTTCACAATGATGTTAAGGTCCGTGATCTCAGGGTGAAGTGTGCGGAAAGTGTTGAACGGGAATACGATCACGTTGTCTCGCGGATTCTTGCCGCTGCCGAAGGGCTGCTTGCGCTTGTCAAACACTCCAATTACGGTGTAAAGCCCCGACTCGATCGCTATCTCCTTCCCCACCGCCGGCTCGTCGCCAAAAAGTTCTTGCCAGGTATCGTGACCGATCACCACAACGTGCGCGGCACGCGTATCCTCGGCATCGGTAAACATGCGGCCCTGCAACATAACGAGTTCGGTTACGTCCATCACCTCGGGCAAATCTCCCGCCAGGATCGAACCGGCAACCTTCTTGCCGTTATATTTCGCACTCACATCGCCAACCTGGAAGCTCTTGATGTAGTCGCCCTCGGCATCGGTCGTAACCACGTGGGGCATTGCGCGCAGCGCCTTCGCGTCGTCAATAGTCAGCATTCGGCGTGCCAGCATCTCCGTCGTCGGCCGCACTCCAATTACCGGCAGGCGCGAGATCCAGAAGACATTCGATCCCAGCGAGGCGATAAAACCCGAGACCCGGTTGTTGATCCCATTCACCAGGGACGAAATTGCGATGACGGTGGAGACGCCGATGACGATGCCGAGAATCGTCAACCCCGAGCGCAGCTTGTTCGTGCGCAGGGTATCCATCGCCATCTTCACCGATTCCCGAGTTTGCCCTGCCCTCGCCATCAGATGCTCACCTGCCCACTGCTCGCCCCTTCACATTTCGGCGCGAAGCGCCACCACCGGATCCAGCTTCGCCGCCTTGCTCGCGGGATAAACACCGAAAAAGATACCCACCGCACCGGCCAGGAACAGTCCCAGAAAGATCGCCCACAATGGCACGCTCGTCGGGAATCCGATAAAGATCGTGATCAGCTTGCCTACCAGAATCCCGCAAAGCACGCCAATGGCTCCGCCTGTCACTGCCATGGTTGCGCTCTCAATCAGAAATTGCAGCATCACATCGCGTTGCTTGGCGCCCAGCGCCTTGCGCACGCCAATCTCGCGCGTCCGCTCGGTCACGCTTACCAGCATGATGTTCATGATCACCACGCCGCCCACCACCAGAGCGATCGATGCCAGCCCCAGTACCACGCTCGCAAAGAGTGAGCTAATCTGCTTCCATATGTCGAGGAACGTATCGTTCGTGTTGATCTCGAAGTCGTCTGGCGTTCCCGGTCCGTCGTGGCGTCGCGTGCGCATCAACACGCGCACCTCGTCTTCGGCACGCTCCATCATCTGCGCGCCGCCGGCCACCCGCGCGTAGATGCCGATTGAATCGTTGTACCCGTACGTCTGCTGATAGGTGCTGATCGGTACTGCCACCCAGTTGTCCTGTGACTGGCCCAGCGTCTTGCCCTGGCGCTCGCCCACGCCCACTATCGTGTACGGGATTCCGTCTACACGAATTTCTTTGCCAATCGGATCGCCCTCGCCCATCAGGTTGTCCACAACGTCATATCCCACAATCGCAGCGTGTGTGGCGTGGTCCTCATCAGCCGGCGTAAATCCGCGGCCGAGCGCAATATCGATATTCGTGAGCGCCAGCATCATCCACGTGTACCCGCGCACATCGGTGTTATTGCTGGAGTGGCCGTTGTATTCCACGTTCGTCGACTTATCCAGCGACGCGCCCACATCGCCGCACTGTGTGCAGGCATCGCGCACCGCGCGATAGTCCTCGATGCGAACGATCTTGCGCTTCTTGAAACGGAAGTAGTCCTGGGAGCTGAATATCACGCTCGGCATCCGCTGTACCTGAAACACATCGGCGCCATAACCTGAAAGCTTCGTGCTCACGTAGCGGTTCGCGCCGTTCACCAGCGTGATGACCATGATCACCGAAGCCACGCCCATCACCACGCCGATCAGCGTCAGAATGGTGCGCAGCTTATTCGCCCATAGTGACTGCAAGGCGAGTTTAAAGGCCTCTCGAAGTGGCATGATCCTGCCTCTATGATACGCAGGGGTCCTCAGCGGAGTTCCTCTCCCCTCGTTCCCTACGTCCCTGGTCCCTCGGTTCCTGGTTCCTTATCTCCCTGTACTTCCGAATCCCTTCCCCGCTCGAGCGGACTCTTCCAGGTTCCCCACTTCTTCCACCTGGCCGGTTAGCACAGGGACCGGAATCATCTGCGCGATCTTCTCCCCCGCCTTCAGCTCCACCGTGGCATCGCCCAGGTTGGTCATCAGCACCAGGATCTCGCCCCGATAGCCGGCATCGATCACCCCGCCCGTGGTGGCAATGCCCCTCGCCGCCATCGACGAGCGATCGCGCACCAGCAACCCCACCGCCTCGCCCGTTTTCGGGTCCCGCGCCTCCACGGCAATTCCCGTCCGCACCTTCACCGTGGACCGGGGTGCCAACATCACCCCCTCGAGCGCGAACACGTCATACCCCAAATCTTCGCCTGGATGCGCCACGACCGGCAGTTTGGCGCGTGGCTCCAGCCGCTTTACTCGCAACATGTGTCTGATGTTAGCAGCGGTGCCGGAAAGACCCCGCGGCGAGCACAATCCAGAAGTTGCCTAGTGGTTCGCAGTTGACTCAGTGCGTTCGTATGACCCTTTCGTCGGATTGATGCACCCAAAGTTGTGCTGTACGCTACACCTCGTCCGAAGAGTTTCCCTAGTGCGTTTGTTTTGAATTACCAAGAAGGCGTTGCAAGTCATGCTTTCGCCTGGCAGTGAGCCTTAAAGCCAATGGGGCCCCCAAAATCAAGACATGACAGATATTGGGGCTGCGGCTGCCGCAACAGCATGATTCTGCGCCTGCAGACTGGATTCCAATGGAAATAGTTGTCTATGCCGAGCAGTTCAGAAGCGGTAGTTGGGATGTCTGGGAACACATTTGCAGCCCTAAAGAAGTCCAGGCTGTCGTGGATTCTGTCCGGGCAAGAGCCAATGATCGCGGGTTGGGCGCGCATGCGATTCACGATGACTTTCTTGAGGCCGTCCGTTCCATGTTTGACGTAATGCGTGACGCGGCCACCAATCCGCGGGATGGCGATAGGCAGGTTTATTGTGTTTGCGTAGATCAGCTTGTGATCGGCGTCTACGAGAAAATTCGCCAGTACTCTCAGAGAATCACAGAAACCCACGAGCTCATCGAGATCCCGCTAAGAAAATCCGCTTGACGGCCAGACCCGGTCGCCAGACTTGACTGTTCGACAGGATCCTTGACCCCGGTGTTCCGCCCGGCGGCTGGCTCATCGCATCCGCCCATGCGGTCTTGGTGTGCTAACTCCGCTACCTCCGCCAACCCCGCCATCTCCGCAAAAATTGGTCAGCCCCGGCCGGGAGTTCACCCAACCGGGGCTGTCGTTTTCGGCAGAGGGACCTGTAAGCCGAATTCTGTCTAGGGCTTGCGCCCTCGTGCGGTCATTCCTCTAGGCGCCGCGTTGCCGCGCACGCTCATCAGCGACCTACCCGGAGGTTTCAGCGTGTTCTGGAACCGCCTTGACGCATCGGGCCGATACGTAGCGCCAGCCTGGCTCCGCAGCCGCGCGCTTCCCTCCCTATTTGGTCTTGCTCCGTGTGGGGTTTACCTTGCCACTGGCATTACTGCCAGCGCGGTGCGCTCTTACCGCACCTTTTCACCCTTACCATTGCATGGAGCAGCCTTTTGGACTAGTTCCGTGCAGCGGCGGTATGTTTTCTGTGGCACTGGCCGTCCGTGAGCCTTTACGCCCACGTCCCGGACGTTATCCGGCACACTGCCCTGCGGAGTTCGGACTTTCCTCTCCCGGTAACCCTCGCTTGCGCAATGGTTTCCGGCAGCGACCGCCCGGTCCTCCTGCCAGCCTCTAGTGTACCCCGAAATCAATTCCGCGTTCAGCTGCCTTGGTCCCAGCCGCAACTGACCGCGCGCGTTTGATATAAAGATTGCCGAAAGCCGCGGCTCCATTCACCGCGCCTCAAAAGGAATCCCAATGAGTATGCACTCCGCGCACAGAATCCCCTCCGTCCTCCTCGCCGCAGCCCTCCTTACCCTCGGCTCCTTCGCTGGACACGCCCAGCAACCCGCTTCGCCCGTCCCAGCTCCCAAAATCGACATGACTCCCGTCCAGCCCGAGTCCGTCGGCTTCTCCTCCCAGCGCCTCGAACGCCTCCACGCTTTCATGCAGCAGGTCGTCGACAAAAAAGAGCTCGCCGGCGCCGTCACCATCCTCGCCCGCCACGGCAAAATCGTCGACTACCGCACCTACGGTATGCGCGACCTCGCTACCTCCACCGCCATGACCAAAGACACCATCTTCCGCGACTACTCCATGTCCAAGCCCGTCACCGGAGTCGCCATGCTCATCCTCTACGAACAGGGCAAGTGGCTGCCCACCGATCCCATCTCCAAATTCATCCCCGAGTTCGCTCACCTCAAGGTTTACAACGGTCTCGATCCTCTCGGGAAAATGATCCTCGTCGATCCCATTCATGCGCCCACCATGCGTGAGCTCATGACGCACACCGCAGGCTTCAGCTACGGCGATGGCGAAGGGCCAGTCGACGACTTGTACCAGAAACTGAACATCCGCCATGCCTCAACCTTCAAAGAAATGATCGACGGCCTCGCGCAGGTCCCGCTCAACTACCAGCCCGGAACCAAATGGCGCTACAGCCTCTCCATGGACATCGAGGGATACATCGTCGAGAAGCTCTCCGGCCAGTCCCTGCCCGACTTCATGCGCGACCAGATCTTCGCGCCGCTCGGGATGAAAGACGCCGGCTTCTACGTCCCTGCCGAAAAGCGCAGCCGCTTCGCCACGCTCTATGAGAACGACGGCCACGACGGCGTGCAGCTCGACACCTCAAACGGCAGCGGTATGGGCGACTTTCTCTCGCCTCCCACGCGCCCTTCCGGTGGTGGAGGCGTTGTGTCCACGGCCGAGGACTACTACCGCTTCGCGCAGATGCTCGGCAACAGCGGCGAACTCGGCGGCGTCCGCATCCTCGCTCCGTCCTCGGTCCGCCTTATGGACACCAACCACTTGCCGCCCGACCTGCTCACTGGTGAGTTCCACGTCGGCGCGCAAAGGTTCCGTCCCGGCTTCGGCTACGGCTACAACTGCGCCGTGCTCTTCGATCCCCAGGCCGCAGACCTGCCCGACGGCAAGAACACCTTCTTCTGGGATGGCGCTGCGGGCACTTGGTTCTGGGTTGACCCCACCAACGATATTGTCTTCATCGGCATGATCCAGCGCATGAAAGGCGGCAGCCCCAACATGGAATACTCAACGCGCCAGCTCGTCTATCAGGCCCTCGTCGATCCGTCGAAGTAGCCCGATTCGTCCACGGAGCCCGTCGCGCCTATCCGCACCGCCTCGCTACAATCTCAATAGGCGCATGATCCACTACCTCTATCTCAGCCGCGTTCCCTACGCTGAAGCTCTCCGCCTTCAGGAAGAGCTCGTCGCCCTGCGCACGCAAAACCGCATCGGCAACGTCCTGCTTCTGCTCGAGCATCCGCCGGTGCTCACGCTCGGCCGCAACGCCAACCGCTCCAACATTCTTGCATCCGACGAACTGCTCGCCGCGCGCGGCGTTACTCTCCACGAAATCAACCGCGGCGGCGATGTTACCTATCACGGTCCCGGCCAACTCATCGGCTACCCCATTTTCGATCTCCGCAGCCTGCATAATGCCAACGGTGGCCGCCTCGGCCCGGTAGATTTCGTGCGCCTCATGGAAGAAGCTCTCATACGCCTCTGCGGCGAATTCGGCGTCCAGGCAGGCCGCATCTGCGGCCTCACTGGCGTCTGGTGCGGGCTTGACCAACCACAACACTCATCCAAAGGGCTGCCGTCCGCCGGACCCCAAGGCCGCAAGGTCTGTGCCATCGGCATTCACGTCGCCCGCGGCGTCACCTCGCATGGCTTCGCCTTCAACATCACCACCGACTTGCGCGATTTCGCGCTCATCAACCCGTGCGGCATCACCGACCGTCCTGTTACGAGCCTCGAAATGGAAGTCGCCGATGCGAAAACGCTGCCCAGCCTCGCAGCCATCGCGGACATGGCCGCCCGGCAATTCGGATCCGTCTTCAAGGAGCAGATCCTGGCTGTCGAAAGCCTCGCGGCACTCCGCGCCCAGATGCAAGCCGCCGCAGAATCCGCGCTCGGCCCCCCCGCTCCGAAATTTCCCGCAGAAGACACCCCGCTCCAGGTTCCTCCCGACATCCAGCGCCTCCGCCGTACCAAAGACCGACCTATCCCAGCCTGAATCCACGCTCTCGCAACGCCCGCCTCGCCGCACCCGCGATTTATAATCCGGCAGGAGTCACGGGCGCTGCGCAGCGAAGTCGACCGATGGCGAGCGAACCCTTTTTTGAGCTCCGCGAGCCCCGCTAAGAAAGGGATGCATGTCAACTGAAGTGATCATGCCCCAGATGGGCGAGTCGATCTTCGAGGGCACTATTACCAAATGGCTCAAGAAGCCCGGCGACGCCGTCGCAAAGGACGAGCCGCTCTTCGAAATCTCCACCGACAAAGTGGACGCCGAAATCCCCTCTCCGGTGGCTGGCGTGCTCACTGAAATCCGCTTCCCTGAAGGCGCCACGCTCGAAGTCAACACCGTAGTCGCCGTCATCGGCGAATCCGGGGCCGCGGTTCCGCCCGCGGCCAAGGCACAACCTGCCAAATCCGCTGGAGCCGCGTCGCCGGCAGTTC
The DNA here is from genome assembly GCA_963841365.1 of uncultured Acidobacteriaceae bacterium. Taxonomy (GTDB): domain Bacteria; phylum Acidobacteriota; class Terriglobia; order Terriglobales; family Acidobacteriaceae; genus Telmatobacter. Next base: position 62,541 of record CAWJDG010000058.1, on the reverse strand, counting down.
CACAGAAGTCAGTCCAAGAGCCCGCCCTGCGGCCAGCAGGTCGAATCCGCTCCTCGCCCCTCGCTCGCCGCATCGCCAAAGACCGCGGCCTCGACCTCGCCCATATCGCCGGCACCGGCTCTGAAGGCCGCATTACGAAAGAAGATGTTCTCCGCGCGGCAAGCCAGCCGGCCGTCTCACATCCGCCAATCCAAAGGGCCGCCGCACCGCAGGTGCTGCAGGCGCCCCCGCCCGAGCTCTCCACGTTGCCCACGGATCCCGTCCCCCTCACCCGCATGCGCGCCATCATCGCCGAGCGCATGGTTGAGAGCGTGCGCACCAGCCCCCACGTTTACTCCGTCTACAAAGTCGACATGACGCGCATCGTGCGTCTCCGCGATCGCCACAAGGCAGCATTCGACCGAGCGCATGGCGTCAAACTCACCTACATGCCCTTCATCGCCGCCGCGGCCGTCGCCGCGTTGCGCCGTTTCCCCATCGTCAACGCCTCACTCGAAAGCAGTTCCGCGGGCCTCGCTATTCGCTATCACCAGAACATCAATCTCGGCATCGCCGTCGCTCTCGACTGGGGCCTCATCGTCCCCGTCATTCGCCACGCCGAGCAGCTCACCTTCGCCGATATCGCCCGTACCATCGTCGATCTTGCTCTCCGCGCCCGCTCCAAAAAGCTCTCGCCCGATGAAGTCGGCGGTTCCACCTTCACCCTCACCAACGCTGGCGCCTTTGGCGGCGAGTACGGCATGCCCATCATCAACCAGCCCGAGTCGGCCATCCTCGCCGTCGGCGGCCTGCGCAAGGAGCCCGCCATCCTCACTGACGCTGAGGGCAACGACACCATTGCCATCCGCTCCATGCAGTATTTCTGCCTGGGCTTCGATCACCGCCTCATCGACGGCGCCGACGGCGGCAAGTTCATGCTCGAGTTCCAAAAGGCGCTCGAGACCTGGAACCAGGAGATTGGGTAGCCCGAACGCCGAGGTGAAGCTGATTCGCGAGGCGAGTATAATCTGACTCGATGAGACGGTCCGTCAAAATCGTGATCGCTGTTGCCTTGCTTCTCATTGTGGCAGCGGTATTGATTTCACCGGCGGTCGATCTTGCACCAAGCGCGTTGCGGTCCGCGCTTTGGAGCGCCGCGCTCTTCGCCTCCTTAGCCGCCATCGCGTTCGCATTTTCTGGGTTCCGGCCAGTGATGCCGAGTGAGCGCGAGTTGACCTGTCCGTTGCACCTCTCCCCGAATTTAATACCTCTCATCGATCTCGACTGCGCCAGACTCTGCTAGACCCCGCTTCTCTCTCGCCAATCAGTCAATCGAAAGACTCTTCGTTCGGCGCAACACAGGATTCCGAATCCTGTGCGATTGGATTTCGAAAAGGGGCATCATGCAAACATTTACTTCAGATGGCTCTCGCCAGGCCATGCTCAAGACGCTATCCGACTTCCTGATGGGAATTCCTCAAGCACGCGGTCGCGCGCTCATCCTGGACTACGACGGCGCACTTGCCCGTTTCTCAGCTTCTCCGGAGCATGCAGAACCGTACCCTGAACTGTTGCCTATTCTGCATCGCCTCAAAAATCGAACTGACACCCACCTTGTTATCGTCACCGGGCGGTCCGCGTCCAGCGTCGCAGCTTGGCTGGGCCTGCCAAACATCGACGTCTGGGGCTGTCACGGACTTGAGCGCCTGAAGGTAGACGGAGCAATCGACAAGCCGAAAGTCCCCGCGGAATCCCTACAGGCGATTGCCGAGGCTACAGAAATGTTACTAAGCGATGGACTTGGCCAATTCGCAGAGCGCAAATTCGCATCCATCGCGATTCATTGGCGAGGCAAGGAAGCGCACGCCGGTCATCTGACGCGCCGGGTTCTCCATGCCTGGTCGAACATCGATGGCCGTAAGGGCGTTCGCCTTGTGCCGTTTGACGGTGGCATCGAGATTATGGCCGGAGCCAGGAACAAGGGGAACGTAGTCGAAACCGTTTTGTCCGAAGTCGGAGCCGATTCTGCCGTCGCCTATCTCGGCGGTGAGACGACAGACGAAGACGGCTTCGGAGCCCTCCGCGGTCGCGGTCTTAATGTTCTTGTTCGCGAGCAGTATCGAAGGACAGTCGCCGATGTCTGGCTCCGTCCGCCGACCGAGGTTGGCACCTTTCTCAATGCTTGGATCTCAGGGTGCGAAACTTCAGCATGACCGCTGGAGCAATCAACACCCGCTCACGCACCCTGACCGGACAATCAAAGCTGAAAGCAGCGACCGGGGGTGAGGTGCCGCGAACTGACCTCTGACCCCTGATCTGTGTCTTTACTCCCACGCCTTCGCCCGCTCCACGGCTTTTTGCCAGCGCGCGCGCCGCTCGCCGCGCTCACTTGCGCCCATCTTCGGCTCAAACCGCACGTCGCCCTCGCGCCCCGCGCGCAACGCATTCGGGCTTGCCCAGAATCCCGTCGCCAGTCCCGCCAGATACGCCGCGCCCAGTGCCGTCGTCTCCGTCACCCGCGGCCGCACCACCGGCACGCCCAGCACATCGGCCTGGAACTGCATCAGCAGGTCGTTCACCGCCGCGCCGCCATCCACGCGCAGCGCCTGCAGCGGCGCGCCCGTCTCGCTGTGCACCGCTTCCAGCACATCGGCCACCTGGAACGCGATCGCTTCCAGCGCCGCCCGCGCAATCTGTCCCGGCCCAGTGTCGCGCCTCAGTCCGATCAGCATCCCCGCCGCGTGCGCATCCCAGTGCGGCGCGCCCAGCCCCACAAACGCCGGCACAAACACCACGCCGCCCGCGTCCGGCACGCTAGCCGCCAGCGCCTCCACCTCGCCCGACGACGCCAATCAGTTTCAAATTGTCGCGCAGCCATTGCACCACCGCGCCGCCGATAAAGATGCTCCCTTCCAGCGCATACTCCAGGCGCTTCTCGCGCGCTCGCCGCCACCGTCGTAATCAGCCGGTGCCGCGACCGCATGAACTCTGCGTGCCGATGTTCTGCAGCAGGAAGCAGCCCGTCCCGTAGGTGTTCTTGGCCTCGCCCGCGCTCCAGCACAACTGCCCAAAGAGCGCCGCCTGCTGGTCGCCGGCAATGCCCGCAATCGCCACGCCGCCCAGCCCCAGCGTCGTCGTCACCTCGCCCACGCGCTCGCTCGACCACACAACCTCAGGCAGCATGCTCTTCGGAACGCCGAAGATGCTTCAGCAACTCTGCATCCCACTCGCCCTTCACGATGTTGAAGAGCAGCGTGCGCGAGGCGTTGGTCACGTCCGTCACGTGCTTCTGGCCGCTGGTCAGGTGCCAGATCAGCCAGCTATCCACAGTGCCAAAGGCCAGCTCGCCGCGCTCCGCGCGCGCCCGCGCGCCCTCCACGTGATCCAGAATCCACTTCACTTTGGTCGCCGAGAAATACGGATCGAGCACCAGCCCGGTCTTCGACGAAACCCTCTCTCCCGCGCCGCTCTCCTCCAGCTCCTTGCACTGGGCAGCCGTCCGCCGGTCCTGCCACACAATCGCCGGATGAATCGCCTTCCCCGTCGCCCGCTCCCACACAATCACCGTCTCGCGCTGGTTGGTGATGCCGATCGCCGCCACGTCGCGCGGCCGCGCGCCCACCTTGCCGAGCACTTCCACCGCGCAGCTCATCTGGCTGGTCAGAATTTCGGTCGGATCGTGCTCCACCCATCCCGCCTGCGGATAGAACTGCTGGAACTCCTGCTGCGCCACCGCGGCAATCGCGCCCGCCTGCATCGAACAGAATCGCCCGCGAACTCGTCGTCCCCTGGTCCAGCGCAAGAATGTAGCTCATGATTGCTTTCACCTTTCCGGCAACCAGTCAAACACGCGGGGCAGGGAAGCGGCAAGGCGCAGCACCCTCTGCGCATCTCGACTCTGCGATGTGCTGAACCACCCTCGCGCCCCTACCGCACCTTTCCCGCCGCATTCTCCAGCACCACATTCGATAGCACCGCCGTATCCACCGTCTCCGGCAAATGTGAGCAGAATCCAATGCCCACATAGAATGGCTCGTCAAAATGCAGCTTGATCGGTGGCCCGAACTGGTGCATCGGTTCGCCGTCCAAACTCACCCACAGCGCAAACTCGTCCCCACGCTTCTCAATCCCGATCCGCTTCGCGCTGATCGTCACCAAACTGTCCGGCGTTGCCCCGCCCGGCCGTCCGCGCCCGCCGATGCGAAACTCCATATCCGTAACGCGCACATCTTTCTCCGGCCGCCACGCCAAGTGCACCATCCCCGCGCCGTGTTCCGCCACCATCACGGCTTTCGAATCATCATCCAGACTCTGCCGGATAATCAGCACGGCCTTCCGGTCGCCGTACCCTTTCGGATCGGGAAATGCAATATCGGCCGCAACAGATACGTCCCCCGACATGCGCTTCCATAAATACCGGAACTCATCCCGCGTATACCAAACGTTATATCCGGCCGAGTTGATCGTGTACTGTCCCGTCGCGGCGTCGTAGCTCGCGCTGCCCGGCACCAGCGCGCTGCCAATATCCGACTGCCCCTCAAACATCCCAATCGGGGTACCGAAGTTCCTGCTCGGCCGGTGAAAGTCCGGCGGCGGCGCCACCTGTACATGCGTGGCCGATCCCGGTTGTGCCCATGCCGGCGCAGCCGTTGGAGCCGGATTTTGCCCAGAAGGCGTCTGCGCACGCGTGATCAGCGCTGCGTCTGAAACAGCCAGCGCGGCCAAAATCGCAGCCGCGCAAATCCACCCGTAAGAGTTGTGCATTCTCATGGCAACCCACTCTACCAGAGCAGCGTCCCATGTTGAGAGCGTTTTGAATGTCGCCTCGTCGCCATCACCGTCCCGCTGCCCACTACCCCTCGCCTCTCGCCGCTGACCCGTGATCCCTGCCCACTCGGCTCTACCGTCCCCTCGTGTTGTACCATTCGATTTGACCTACACATCTGAAAAAGGCCCTCACTGATGACCCCAGCATCCTCTCCCACACTCCTGGTTCTCGCCGCTGGCATGGGCAGCCGCTACGGGGGACTGAAACAAATCGATCCCGTCGGCCCCGCCGGCGAAACCATCATTGACTACTCTATCTACGACGCGCTTCGCGCCGGCTTTGGCAAGCTCGTCTTCATCATTCGCAAAGACATCGAGCAGGCCTTCCGCGAAACCGTCGGCTCTCGCTTCGAAAATCGCGTTGCGGTCGATTATGTTTTCCAGTCGCTCGAAGACATTCCGTCGCGATTCGCCGTGCCTGCCGGCCGCACCAAGCCGTGGGGCACCACGCAGGCCATTCTCTTGGCTGCCGATGCCATCCATGAGCCCTTCGCCGCCATTAATGCCGACGATTTCTACGGAGCCGAAAGCTATCGAGAACTGGCCCGCCATCTCACCTCCGGCTCGCCCGACTATGCGATGGTCGGCTTCATCCTGCGCAACACCCTCTCCGATTTCGGATCGGTCGCGCGCGGCGTTTGCCAGGTCTCTGACGACGGCTTCCTCCGTAACATCGTCGAACTCACAAAGGTCGAGCGCGACGGCAACGGCGGCCGCAACACGGCTCCGGACGGCACCGTAACGAAACTCTCCGGCGACGAGCCCGTCTCGATGAATATGTGGGCCTTCACGCACCACGTCTTCGATCAATTGCGCACGCGCTTCGAACAATTTCTTCAGCAAAGCGGTACCGATCTCAAGGCCGAATGCTACATACCCAATACCGTCGGTGAACTGGTGCGTGATGGCGAGGCCCGTGTCAAAGTCCTGCGCTCGCGCGATTCCTGGTTCGGCGTCACTTATCGCGAAGACCGTCCGCGCGTCGTCGAGAGCGTGCGTGGCCTCATAGCAAGCGGTCAGTACCCTGAACGACTCTGGTCATGACCAACTCGTTCGACGTTCGCGCCATCGCGCAGCAATTCCAGTTTCACGGCCAGGTCTCCTCGTTCGCGCCGCACGGCAACGGTCACATCAACGATACCTACCTCGTTACATGCGAGGCGGCGCCCGCGCCCGCCCGCTACATCCTGCAGCACATCAATCGCAACGTCTTCCACAATCCGGTTGCGGTGATGCAGAATATCGAGCGCGTCACGGCGCATCTAGCCGCGCAGTCCGCAAGCGAAGCCGATGGCGCCGGCCGCTCTCTTCAACTCATTCCAACGCGGGACGGCCGTAATTGGTACTTGGATGCGGACGGCGAAACCTGGCGCGCTTATCGCTTCATTCAGAACGCGCGCACCTATGAAACCGTCACATCGGTCGAGCAGGCTTTCCAGGCGGCCGTTGCATTCGGCGGCTTTCAACAGCAGCTTGCCAATCTGCCCCCGCCACGCCTGCAAGATACCATCCCCGATTTTCACCACACGCCCAAACGCTTCATGGCGCTGGAACGGGCCATCGCTGACGACGCCGTGGGCCGCGCCGCGATCGTCCAGCCGGAGATTGAGTTTGCCCTGGCTCGCCAATCCATCACAAGCGTTCTGCTCAATGCCGGCCTGCCCGAGCGCATCACCCACAACGACACCAAGTTCAACAACGTCCTGCTCGACGACGTAACCGGCCACGCCGTCTGCGTCGTCGACCTCGACACCGTCATGCCCGGCCTGGCCCTTTACGACTTCGGCGACATGGTGCGCACCACCACCAGCCCAGCCGATGAAGACGAGCGCGACCTTTCAAAAGTCACCATGCAATTTCCCATGTTCGAGGCCTTGGTGCGCGGCTATCTTCAAGCGGCCGGCGGATTCCTGACCGCGGCTGAAAAACAATACATTGCTTTCTCGGGCAAGCTCATCACCTTCGAAATCGGCATCCGCTTCCTCGCCGATCATCTTGCCGGCGACACTTACTTCAAAGTGCATCGCGAAGGCCACAACCTCGACCGCTGCCGCACCCAATTCAAGCTGGTAGAGTCCATCGAGCGGCAGGAAGAAAAAATGAACCGCCTCGTTGAATCGCTCGGATAACAAATGTGATTCGGAAACCAAGCCCGTTTTATTGCGTTCCCGTCGACGGGTAAACCGGCAACCTGGGCGTCAGCCGCCGCACCACAAACTCCTGAAACAGATTCTGCACTGCGCTTTCAGCGGTGCCGACCAGCGTGTTTTCGAAAGTGAGCTCCACGCCACTCCGTTCCTTATTGGGGTAGTAGAGATTCGAGATTCCGCCGGCCGCAACGCCGCCTAGAATTCCCGAGTAGGCAGGTTGCCAATGACCGTTGTCGCCCTTGCAGATCACCGAATTCGCAATCGCATACATAACTCGCGACTTCACCGACCCCGTTCCCTTGTAGAAATATCGCGGGTCCTGCTTCAGAAGCGAGGGCAGAATTGCCCCGCCAATCATGGTGCCGGCGAAGCCGTCGGCATAGTTTGCGCCAAATCGTTTGCCGTACCCTTGCGCACCCTGGCCGTATTCAGCAAACGTGTTGCTGGCCTGCTCCGCGCCCGCAACAACGCCTGTCATCGCCCACGTAATGGGATCGATCGACGTCTTCCACGCGAGCTCGTATTTCTGGCGCGTGGTCAGCGGAACCGCGTCGTGATCGTAGCTGACGTAATAGTTCGGAAATACTCCCAGTACCCGCTGCTTTTCTTCCAGGTTGAGCTGCTCTTGCGCAATCTCCACTTGCGATTCGGCGCTCACCCGCACATTGGTCGAGGCGCCCGCAACCGGCAAGACGATGGTCTGCGCGTCGAACGCCTCGCCGGCGTGCAGTATCCCGTCACCCCTTGTGTCACGAATCCTGGCGAAGAGATCGCGATCTTGAACATTCCCGCAGGAAGACCCGCGAAGCTGAATGCACCGTTGCTGTCGGTCTGCTGAATTGCCACAGGTGAAGCGCTCGGGCTCCTCAATTCCAGATCCACGCGCGCCCCCTCGTACACAGTTCCGTCGGCGCTCGTTACCACTCCGTGAATGCTGCCTGTAGCCAGTGCCCCCGGAGCAGGACTTGGCGCGGCCTGTTGCGCCCACGCGCCAAGCGCCATCGCGAGCCACGCGGCGAAAATGATCAGCCCGCCGCGCAGTGAGTCGTGTCCAACCATGCCTCGCGAAGCACTGCTCTTTTTTACATGATTTGTAATCTGATTGCTCCCATCCCGAAGTCCGGACGGCTGAACTGATCGGGAGACTTTCGCGCTAGAAACTCTCGTAAATTTAGACGACAAACTCCTTCATTGGAATAGCGCAACTGGGGAACTCCGTGACTTTGGTGTTATCGTACCTGCCGAAGCAACAGACCAAAATTCAGCCAATCTGCTTCAAATCCAATGGGCCGGGTGGTAACAAGTATCTAATCGGGCCGTCCCGTGTAGTGCTGCACGTGGTGTACCTCGGAGTGGTCCTCGAGCGACTCCAGATGCGTCGTCACCTCCGCGGGCATCTCCAGATCCACCGCCAGGCGCTCTTCCACCAGCGTGGCCAGCCGGTGCGCTTCACCTAACCCCATCTTGTCAGGAAACAGCAGATGTACTTCGATAATTTGGCGATAGCCTGTCGTGCGGAAGCGTACCCCATGATATTCCGCGCCAAGCTCTTCGCAGATGGCATCGAGTCGACCGCGAATTTTGTGGCCCACCTTGGGGTCGGAGTAATCCAGCAATCCCTCCATCGCTCTCCACATCAATCGTCCGCCCGACCACAAGATATTCGCTGCCACTCCAAAAGCCACCAGCGGATCGAACGGCTTCCATCCCGTTAGCATCACCAGCCCTAGGCCCGCCACCACGCCGAAGCTGGTCCAGCTATCGGTCAGTACGTGCTTCCCGTCGGCTTCCAGAATCAGCGAGTGATTCCGTCTGGCCACGCGTAACAGGTACCACCCCAGCGCAGCGTTCAGGCTCCCGGCAGCGATGATCAGAATAACCCCGCGGCCCAGGTTCTCCAGCGCCAGGCCGTGTTTCCATTTTTCCGTGGTCATATAGAGGATGCTTCCCGCGGCCAGCACGATCATCGCACCCTCAAAGCCCGCGGAAAAGAAGGTGATCCTCTCGTATCCGTACTGGAATCGCGGCACCGCCGGCCGCGTGCTCAGCCACAAACTGAACACCGCAAATGCCACCGCCACGACGTGCACCACCGACTCCGCGGCGTCAGAAAAAATGGCCGATGAGTCGGTGTACACGTAAGCCGTCATCTTGCCGGTAAGCATCAGAATGCCGGCAATCAACGACAGCCGCATTGCGAATCGTGCGTCGCCATGTTGCTGCTCGCGCTGATCCGGCGAAACCTGCTTCAGGGTGGCACTCATAGCCGGTGCCTCAGTTTTTGCTGACTTTGGACTCTAAGGCTTAGTCTACTTCCACGCCGCTTCAGGCGCCGCGTGCATGGCGGTCGCCTCTCTTTCTCAACGGTCCGTCTGGTCGGCCCGCAGTTATACCCTATTGCGGATCCCCCGGCATCTGCGGCGAAGTGTGTTTCACGCCCTTTAAATCGACACCGAACTTCGGGTCTTCTCGCGTGCCGTTAATGTGGATGGGAACCTGCGTCCCCGCGCCGTCCTTTTTAAAAAAACGGTCGGCCGGCTTCAGCAGCAGCCCCTTCCAACCGCCCACCAACTTCGAGACTGTCGCCTGCGTACTAGCTGTTCCCGCAAAATTCAAAGCACCGCCATCCACGCCGTAAGTGCCCTTCAAATCAATCTCAGCTCCCGGCACGGTGTATTTCAAGTTGGGAAGTGAAACTGTCTCGCTCGCCATTGTGAAATCGCTCTGCATCGCCGAGCGCACATCCGCATCGCCGCCATGCTTCGCCTCATTCGACTCGCCCTGGCCGCGCAAACTCAACTGCCCAACCGCATTCTGTATTTTCGTGCTGGTAAATTCGGCGTCGTTCAGCGCAAAGCTACCATTCAGTTTCATGCGTTCGACCACCGGATCGCTTCCTGGCGGAATCTCGAGCGATGTCTTCAGAGTCAAATCGCCTGTCAACATTGGCGTTCCCGTGCGGCTCGCCAAGCGGAGAAAATCCTCAATCCGGCCGCCATCCACATTGACGGTCAGCGCAATCTCGTGTCCGCCGGGCGGGTGTGGCCATTTTTCGCGGTTCAGCCTGTTGCCTCACCATTTGCCCCACCGCGGTAAAGTGCGTCTGCCCCAGCGTCGCGTCCACCGGCTGCAGCCAGGTGTCGCCATTCGTGCCGTCCACATGCGCGTGAAACTCGGTGTGCAGTGGCACCGCAGCGCCGAAATGCGTCAGCCGGAAATCCGGAGTGTCGGTTTGCCCGTCCACCACCAGGTCGCGAAGCACTCCCTCGTATTTGCCCGTGGATTCGCAGAATCCCCGCAATCCCTTTGAAGACCCCAAGGTCCGCGTGTTCAAAACGGTATGTGCCTCCCACCGGCGTTTCGCCCGGATCTTCAACAGACCACGGCCCCAGGTTGCCTGAAGTCAAGACCGTTCCCGCCGGCCGCGGATTGGTCAAGTCCGCGTCGAAGTGCATCGACCCGCCCGCATTCACGCCAGTCAGCCTTATATGGGCGATGGCAAACTCCAGTGGCAGCTTGCCGGGCTTGCTTGTTTCCAGCGTCAGGTGCGCGTCTCTGCATTCGATGCTGCTCACCACAAAGTGCAGCAGAGCCGACGTCGCTCCTCCCGCCCCTCCGCTTGGACGCTTTTCCAATGCCGCGTGCCCGAAGTGTGTTTTTGGAGGTATGTCCACGTTCCAGGCCCTTTAACTGCACGACCGAAATTCTGATTGGCATGCCCAGGACTGTAGTGCAGCGGCGCGTGAAACCGGAACTCCGCCAGCCGGATCAGCGGGCCAGCCGAACTTTTCGCAATCGCTCGCATTGCCGCGCCCGGAACCGTCACCCCGCCAAAATCCGCCGGCGGCCAGATCCGCAATCCCTTTCCCTGTGCCGTCAATCCTTCCATCAGCGAAACATGAAAGCTGTCCAGCTCCACGCGCGCGTGAAAGTGCTCGCTCAGTTTTTCCACGATGACGGCGCGCAGCATCGGCTCGGCGCGGCGGACTGCCACTGAAACGGCTACGCCAAGCGCAATCAGGACGAGCAGCAACCCGCCGGCCATCCACTTCAGCGCATCGATGTCTGCGCCAGAATCCCGCGCGCTTCCCGCCCGCTTTCGCGTCACGCCCAACCCTCGCTTCCCACCATTCTCGCAGGCCTGCTTCACGCCCAAACCGCAACTCCTTCTTCCTTTGACGCGCTTTGCAGCCCTATCCGTAGCTTCATCCCTGCATTTCCCCGGTTCCGGGGCCTGTCCTGAGCGCACCCTGGGCCCTCGATCCCTGCCGTCCTTGTTCCCCGCCCCTACATGCCGTAGACTTCTTCTCACGGATGCAAGCTCTGATTCAAGACCTCGTAAAACTCCAGATCCATCGATCTCGACCGTGCCCGCCTCAACCAGGAGTTGCGCGCCCTGCCCGCCGAGATCGCCCAGGCTCAGGCCGCACTTGCGGCAGCCGAACGCCAATCCGCCAACGCCTCGGCTGCGCTCAGCCGCGAAGACTCGCTGCGCACGCGCCTCGATCGCGAAATTGACACCCATCGCAAAAAGACCGCCCACTTCCGTGAGCAACTCGACTCCGTCAAGACTCCTGAGCAGGCCGCCGCGATCGAACACGAGATTCAATTCTCCACTGCCGAAGCCGACCGGCTCGAAAATGAAGAATACGGGAGCCTCGAACGCACCGAAACCTTCGAAGCCGAGCTCGCCCAGGCCCGCTCGCAGGTGGAGTTAAAGGCCGCCGAACTCGACGGTGTTCATGTTCGCGTCGCAGCCCGCCAGCAACAGCTCACTGCCGAACTTGCCACTCTCGACGCCGCCCGCCAGGCCGTCCGTGCAGCCATCGAACCGGACTGGCTGGCTCGCTTCGATCGCATCGCCACCGCTCGCGGCACAGGTATCGCCCGAGCCGAAAATCAGCAGTGCACGAGTTGCAGCATGGGCGTGCGCCCGCAAACCTGGAACCAGCTCCGCGAGGGCGAACTGCTCACTTGCGACAGTTGCAGCCGCCTCCTCTACTGGGATCCGGCCATGGCCCCCGCTCCCAAAGCACCGCAGCCTGAAGCCATCCCCGGTGCCGGCCGTGCTCCGCGCAAACCCCGCGAAGCCCAGGGGTAGTTCCTTCTTCGCAGCACCGCTAATTTCCTTCCCGCCTTGATACTCTTTTCTTAGGGCGACAGTCCCCCCGCCAGCCGCCGGAACGGACTAGCCGCTGATCAAACTGACCACTGATCACTGACCGCCGCTTTTCAGGAGAATCCCCCGTGCAACGCATCTGTGTCGATATGGACGAGGTCATGGCCGACACGCTCTTTGAGCACATCCGCCGCTACAACCAGACCTTCGACGAGGATGTAACGCCGGAGGACCTTGCCGGAAAGGGCCTCTGGGAAATCACGCCCCTCGACCGCCAGGCCCAGCTCCGCGCCTTCCTTGACGCTGAAGATTTCTTTGAAGACCTGCCACTCATGCCCGACGCGCAACCGGTCCTTAAAGATCTTTCCTCGCGCTTTGAGATCTTTATCGCCACCCAGGCCATGGCCGTGCCCAACTCCCTCGGCCCCAAATACCGCTGGCTTCAGCGCCACTTTTCCTTCATCCCGCCCACGCATTACGTCTTTTGCGGCAGCAAGTCCATCCTCCGCGCTGACTACCTCATCGACGACCAGCCCAAAAACCTGCTTCGCTTTGAGGGCCAGGGTCTGCTCTACACTGCGCCGCACAACGTCATCGCAACCGGGTTCGTGCGCGTCAACAACTGGCTTGAAGTCGCCGACTATTTCGCCGCCATTCCTGCCTGACCCAAAACCTTGCCTGATCGTCCGCGCAATCTCCAGAACCCGGCTTTCACTCCCGCTCACACGCCCCACTTCGCCCAGGTTCGATACCATGGAAGTTGACGGTGTTTAACCCCCCTTCGAATCAGCCCATCACGCGCCGCCGCTTCCTCACTGCAAGTGCGTGGGCCGGCGCGGGCCTCGCGCTCTATGCGGGCGAAATCGAGCGCCATTGGATCGAGATCGTAAGCCGCGAAGTACTTATCCCCGGCCTCCCCGCCGCATTTGACGGTTTTCGCGTTGCCCAGCTCAGCGACATCCACATGGATCAGTTCACTGAGCCATTCTTCCTTCGCGACGCCGTGCGCCAAATCAATCGCCTGAACCCCGATGCCGTTTTTCTCACCGGCGATTTCATCACCTTCGAGCTTCTGCCGCGGAGCCTGGCGATCTATCCGGCGTGGCAATGCGCCAACATCCTCAACGAGCTCCAATGTCCCCAGCGCTTTGCCGTTCTCGGCAACCACGACGTCACGGTCAACGCAAAAAAGGTCACAGAGGCGCTCACGGCAAACAGCATTACCGTGCTCAATAACGCATGCTTTCCCATCGAGCGAGCCGGCGCCCGATTCTGGCTTGCCGGGGTCGACGATCCCGTGGTCGGCACTCCAGATCCCGATTCCGCATCCCCGCCTCCATCCGCGATATGCCTCGTGAGCCGGTCGTGCTCCTCTGCCACGCGCCAGACTACGTTGACGATTTGTTGACCCATCCGGCAGGCAAGTCGGTTGCGCTAGTGCTTAGCGGCCATACCCATGGCGGCCAGATTCGCCTGCCGCTTATCGGCCCCTCTGATTCTCCCCGCTCTTGGCAAAAAGTACGTCGAGGGTTGGTTTCGCTTCGGCAATACTGCAACTTTACGTCAATCGTGGCCTCGGCTCCGTTGGCGTCCCCTTCCGACTCGACTGCCCGCCAGAAATCACCCTCCACACTCTCCGCTCCACCTAGAGCTTCAATTTGCCGGGCAGCTTTCCAGAGACGCACATCTCTCCGCAAGACTGCCGCGACACAAACGCTGCGGTGCCCCATCCTCACGCCCCCGCTATCGTCATCCTATCCACGCGCAACGTCGGCGAAGCAATCGATCCGCGAAACACCAGGTCGTTGCCGATGCGGCTTACGTTGCGCAGCATCTCGGCCAGGTTCCCCGCGATCGTCACTTCCTCCACCGCGTGCGTCAACCGGCCATTCTCAATCCACAACCCGGTCGCGCCGCGCGAGTAGTCGCCCGTCACCAGGTTCACGCCGAAGCCCATCAAGCTTGTCACGTAGAGACCCGCAGAAACCTCGGCGATCATCTCCTCGGGAGTAAGCTTCCCCGGTTCCGGAAAGAGATTGCCGCAACCCGTTCCCGGCGCCCCCGCCAATCCGCGCGCGGCGTTGTGCGTACTCTTCATGCCCAGCTTCCGCGCCGTATAGGAATTCAGGAGGTAGTTGCGCAGCACACCATTCTCCACCACCACCGTCCGAAGCGACGCCAAGCCCTCGTCGTCGAACGGCGATGTTCCAAACCCTCCCACGCCCGTCGGCAGCAGCATCGTGTTGTCATCGACAATCGTCAGTCCGGGCGCAGCGATCGTCTCGCCCAGTTTTCCCGCAAGAAACGATGCACCCCGCCAGATCGCGTCGCCCGACGCCGCATCAAACACCGATGCGATCAGCGACCGCGCCGTCTCCGCCGCAAAGATGATCGGCACCTGCTGTGTGGGAACGCGCCTCGCCCCCAGCCGCCGCAGCGTGCGCCTGGCTGCTTCTTTGCCCACGGCCTCAGGCGAATCCAGATCGCCCATCCGCCGCGCGCTCGACCACCACCCATCACGCTGCATCTTTCCGTTGGCATCCTTCGCCAGCGGCGCCGCGGAAACGCCTGCGTAGCTGGTGCGATAGCTCCCCGTAAATCCGCGCGAATTGGCCAGCGCCTTGCGCCCCGTGGAAACATCAAAGCTGCCGCCGTCGGAGTTGGTGATGCGAGGGTCCACCGCCAGCGCCGCCGCCTCGGCTCGCCGCGCCCACTCAATGCGCTCCGGCCCCGGCAGCGAGTACACGTCCTCGAAGTAAAGGTGCTGGTCGCTCGCTATCGAGCCAAATTCGTTCGCCTCCGGCAATCCGGCGAATGGATCCTCTTCGGTCACCTTGGCCAGCGCCAGCGCGCCTTCCACCAGTTGGCGAATTCCCTCCGCGGTCAAATCGCTTGTTGAAGCCGATGCCGAGCGCTTGCCCAGAAATACGCGCAACCCCAGGCCGCGCGAGCCGGATTCCTTCAGCGTCTCCACCTCGCCCATGCGTACGCTCACGCTGAACTCATCGCCCTCGCGCGCCACGGCCTCGGCGTCGCCCGCGCCCGCCTTCATGGCCAGCCTTACAACATCGGCAACCAGGGATTCCAGATCAATCGCAGTTTCGTTCGGTTGAGCAGCAGCTTGGGCCATGTCCTCAAGCTATCAAATGCAGCAGGATTCACGAATGAGGGTCGCGGTCCCGCTTTGAAAAGTCGAGAAAGAACGCGACCTCAATCGCGCCGAAAAGGGACCTTAAAACCCGGAGCTTTCACTAAGGAGTGGCGAAAACGGCCCTCTTGCCCCCCAACAACTTTCATTGAACCCCAACTGAAGAATGCTGCCCAGCGCGCCGAGAAACTGATATCAATATGCCATGGGATTCTCGTTCTCAATCGGCAATCATGGTATGAGCGGATCGCGGCTTCAAAGAAAATTGTTGAAGCATTTCGGCGTATCCGCGCGCGACATTGCAACCGCGGGACGTCAGTTTCCCATCGCTGCGCGGATCGATATTCAGGTCGGTTTAGAGAGTCTGCTGAAAGGCCAGGAGACGGAACTGGTAGGGCTTTTCTCGCCGAACTCTCATGAATCCCTGACCTTCGCTCAGATACTTAGCAGTCCCCATTTCTACGTCGATGTTGGTCCATTGCAGTATGACGAAATCGACATCGGAGAAGCACTGCCGGCCCGCTGCTTGAAAAACGGGCTATGGATAGGACGTCGAGAAGGATTGCCCTTCGCAATCATGCTCGCGCCAGGAGGACGATTTGGTTTCCAGGCTGGCGTGGGCGTCGAGATCGCCGTTAACACAGGTGAACAGGGCCTCCAGTTTTCGCAAGATCTCTTCCGCCAACTTGAGCAATCGATCAGCGAGGGCCGCAGCTATCGCGGCCGTATCATCTCGCTCGAGGCACATCACCACCCCATGGGAGGCGGCAGTTCGGTTAAGGTGCATCGGCTGGCAAGGGTGAACCGCGAAGACGTGATTCTGCCCAGAAGTACACTCGCAACGCTCGATCGCAACGTGGCCGGATTCATGGCGGCACGTGAAGCGCTCAAGGATATGCGTTTTCAAGCTCGGAAGGGATTGTTGTTCTATGGTCCGCCGGGGACTGGTAAGACGCACACCATCCACTATCTGGCTTCTCAGTTACCGAATCACACCACGCTGCTCATCACGGCCGAACAAGTTGGAATGATCGGGGAGTATTTCCGCTTGGCGCGCTTCCTTCAGCCTTCGCTTATGGTGATCGAAGATGTGGATCTCATCGCTCGAGAGAGAACCCAGATGCGAACCCCGGGCGAGGAAGTCCTGCTGAACAGACTCCTGAATGAAATGGACGGGCTCCAGGAAGATTCAGAGGTGCTGTTCATCTTGACTACGAATCGCCCCGACCAGATTGAACCGGCGTTGGTTTCACGCCCAGGCCGTATTGATCAGGCAATCGAATTTCCCCTTCCAGATGAAGAGGGCCGAACCAAGCTCACGAAGCTATACGCTCGCGCCCTGCAAGTCCCGGATGACCTGCTGGAACTGATTGTCCGGCGCACCAAGGGGGTGAGCGGGGCGTTCATCAAGGAACTGATGCGCCGCTGCGCGCAATTTCAGATCGAAGGCGGTGCGGGAAACCTGTTGTCGGAAGGGGTTGTGAATTCGGCCCTCGAAGAGATGTTGTTCGCCGGCGGCGCATTAAATCGACGATTGCTGGGTGGCGAGCAGGTTGAAACGCAGGGAGCGTAGGAGGGATTGTCCGGAACGGACGATGCGATCCGAAACAAAGGCATGTTAGGGAAGGGAAAGTCGTTCTACGCCGTTAGCCGCTCCAACTGATCCGGCTTCACAATCGTCAGGCTAGTGCCCTTGATCGTGATCCACTGGTCGCGGCGGAACTGATTCAGCAGCCGCGTCACCGTCTCCCGCGATGTCCCCGCCATGTTGGCAATCTCCTCATGCGTCAACGCCATCGTGAAGCGGATTTCAGGTTTGCCATTCGCCGACGAGCGTCCCCAATCCAGCAGCAGGCGCGCCAACCGCCCCGCCGCCGAACCCGACAGCGCCAGCCGCTTGGCATCGTGAAACACCGTCAGGTACTCGCCTGAGAGCGATTGCGCCGCATGCATCGATGCGATGCCATGCCTGCCCAGGAATTCGACGAACTCCTGCTTGCGCACCGTCTTCACCTGGCAGGGTTCGATCGCCTCGGCCGTTACCTCGTGAGGCACATTGGCCAGCACCGCGCTCAGTCCCATCACGTCGCCCGGCCCGGCAATCTTCAGGATCATCGTCTTCCCGTCGCGCGAAGTCGACGAAATCTTCACTTGCCCAAAGCAGATCACAAAAACATTGCGCGCCGGATCGCCCTCGGAAAACAGCTTGGCTCCCCGGGCATGGCTCATCATGATCCCGATCTGGTCGTAATCCGCCAGCGCCTCTGGTGTGAGATTGCAGAACATCCGCAGATGGCGGTGCTCACAATTCAGGCAATCTTCCGGAGGGTGATGCGAATGGAGCGAGGCCATACCTGTACCATTGGGGCTAGAAGCTATCAAAAGTATAGCGCAAATCCCCGTTCGGCAGGTCGGCCTGCTCCGCCCATCCGTTTTTTGCCCCAATATCCTTGATTCCCGAAGCTCGGCCCCAAATCCCGGGCGTATATATCAATACACCTTAGGCCCGTTGCGCCCCATTGCTGTGCCGCCGGGCAGGCGTCACGCGGGTCAGGCAGCAGGTGATATACGCGCGCGAAACTTCGCGGGCCAGCTCTTCCAGTAGCCGCATCCGCAGCGGCGGATACTTCTCAAATGCCTGGCGCAGCGCCTCAATCGGCAGCAGCAGCAGCGATCCGCGGCCCACCGCGGTCAGCGTATAGGTGTGATGTCCATCCCCCAGCGCGGCCGCCAACTCCACTAGGTCTCCCGGACGCGCAGTCCCCAGGGTCACTTGCATCTCAAAACGCCTTGCCTTACGCGCAAGATCGCCAGAAACCACCAAGTACAACCCCTTGCACACCCCATGCTGCCGAAAAACCACCTCTCCGGCATCGAGTTCAATGACCCGCGATCCGTCCGTCAGAACGTGCCCCGCCTCCTCCGGACACTCCAGCAACTCGGCCAGCGGATGAGCCGCAGCCGCAGCCAGCTGCTCCAGTCGACTCTCAGGTTGCACGGTCAAATCTGCCATCTATCTATGTCGCCTTCCGGCCGTCGCGTGATCCCCGGCTCTGTGGCCCCTTACATCCTTTTTTTGCGTTGCCGTTTCATCCCGGCAGGCCCGTCTCACAGGCATGCGGCGCATCCTGTTGCCCGCGCAGCCCGTGCGTCAACTTAACCCCGACCCCGATTTACTGGTGATTTCTGATTGGATAAAACGGTGCGGTTTCTCCTTTCCTCCCGCCCATTCTCCCTGATGAAACGAATCGGCCCTCGCGCGGTGCCATTGCCTCCCGGCTACGCGGTGACCACTGGAGCGGCGATCTCCCGCTCCCCTTCAGCGTGCGCATGTTCCGGTGGGACGCAAAGCACCGGCACGCGCGATGCAGACAGCAAAGCAAAAGCCGTGCCGTGCGGTCCGGGCGTCCCGCTTGTGCGTTTCACTCCTGCAACCAGAATGCACGGATGATTCTCCGCGATCGCTTCAGCAACGGCGTCGGCCGGGTTTCCATCCTCCACTAGGCAGCGCACCGGCACATTGCCCTGCATGCGAATGCCAAAGTCTTCCAACCCATCCGCGCACGGATTCACGGCGGCAGCAGCCTCGGCAGCAGTGCGCACGTGCAGCACCAGGAGCGGCCGGCTAAAGATCTCCGCAAGCGAACACGCTGTAGCCGCGGCTGCCCCAGCAGCGTCGTTTCGTTCCATCGCCAGCAGCACCGGTCCGCCCGGCGTGGGCCGGTTCGGGCCCGCATTCCAGTCTGCCGCCACTGCCAGCACCGGACACGGCGCCAGCCTCACCAGTTGTTCGGCAATCGCGCCTACCACCACGGGTCCGGCGCCCTCCATGCCTTTGGTCCCGATCACGATCAGCCCAGCCTCGTACTGCCGCGCCACATCCACCAGCATCTCCGCCACAGTTCCTTGGCGAACTTCGGAATGGCTGTGTATCCCTTCTCGCAGCAGGTCGCCCGACAGCTTGTGGAGTACCTTGCGCGCCGCTTCTGTCAGATGATTCACCACATTGCCGGGCAGCGCATCCACCGCGGCGTACTCCATCGGATCGAGCCCGTGCGCCAGCACGATGCGCGCTCCGTAATTAATAGCCAGCTTGCGGGCATACTCCAGGGCCGCCTCAGCCTGCCCCTCAAGGTCCGTTGCCACCACGATCGTTTTCAAGCCGTTTTCAAAGCTCATGGTGTTTCAGGCCTCCCGCTGCCGCCATTCCGCCCATTGGACTTTGAGTCTGCTCTCTCACACGGGCCCAAAGCAGTGACCCCATTCACCCCATCCTGTGACTAAGGTCACATTTGTAAAGTCTTGATTTCGCTGGAGAACGTTCAACGCTCTCGCTGCGGGATTCTCTATTTGCCTCGCGCCAATGTGCCCCGAAGAATCCTTCGAATTTGCCGCTGCACCCGTGACAGCCTGCGCCTCCTTGCAAACCGCAAAGACTGTACATCCGGCGGCCAAATGCGCTACCGTGGGCGCGATATGAAAATTCGTCTTGAACGCTCCCTTACTTCATTTCTTGCCTTCATTTCTGCTTCCATTTTGTTCGCATGCGCCGCCGTCGCCCAGGCCCCCGCGCCCAACTCACCCGCCATCGAGGCCCAGGCCCACGACTTGCTCGGCAAGCTCACCCTCGAACAGAAAATCGACCTGCTTGGCGGCACTGACAAAATGTTTACCATTCCCATGCCCGCCATCGGCCTGCCCAGCTTCAAAATGTCCGATGCATCGGTCGGTGTCCGCACCTGGGGGCCAACCACGGCCTACGCAGCCGGCGTAGCACTGGCCGCATCATGGGACACCGATCTCGCACGCAAAATCGGCGAGAGCCTCGGCCGCGACGCGCGCGCCCGCAGCGTCAATTTCCTCCTCGGTCCTGGCGTGAACATCGCCCGCTCGCCCGTCAACGGCCGCAACTTCGAATACCTGTCTGAAGATCCCTTTCTCAACGCCACTCTTGTCGTGCCATTCATTCAGGGTGTGCAATCGCAGGGCGTCATCGCCACCGTCAAGCACTACGCCCTCAACAACTCTGAGTTCAATCGGCACAACATCAGCGCCGACGTCGATGAGCGCACCATGCGCGAAATCTATCTACCCTCCTTCGAGGCTGCCGTCACCAAGGGCCACGTCGACGCGGTCATGAACTCCTACAACCTGCTCAACGGCGTCCACGCTACGCAAAACGATTTCCTCAACCTCAAGGTGCTCAAAGGCGAATGGGGATTTGAGGGCGTTCTCATGTCTGACTGGTCCGCCACCTACGACGCCGTTGCTGCCTGCAATAACGGTCTCGATCTCGAAATGCCCAGTCCTAAATTCATGAACGCCAAAAATCTCCTTCCCGCTGTGCAAAGCGGCGAGGTCAAAGAAGCCACCATCGACGAACACGTCCTCCGCCTCCTCCGCGCCGAGCTGCGCTACGGCTTCACCACACGCCCGCAATTCGACCCCGCGGACTCCACCTACTCCGTTGCCGATCGCGCGCTGGCGCTCGATGAAGCTCTTGAAAGCATCACCCTCCTCAAGAACGAAGATCATCTCCTCCCGCTCGACACGGCCAAGGTCAGAAACATCGCTATCATCGGTCCCGATGCCTGGCCCGCGGTCACCGGCGGCGGCGGCTCGTCTGAGGCTCATGCCTTCGAGCCCGCCAGCATCCTCACCGGCATCGCCAATCTCCTCGGCCCCAACGCGCATGTTTTCTACAGCCCCGGCATGCCCGAAGCCCCCGATGAAAAGAAAGCCGTCGAACAGGCCGACATCGTCGTCGTCGCCGTCGGGTTTGACGCGCACACTGAGGGTGAAGGCCACGATCGCTCCTTCACCCTGCCTCCCGGTCAGGACGCGCTCATTGAGGAAGCTGTCGCGGCCAATCCGCACACCATCGTCGTCCTCACGGCCGGTGGTGGAGTCGACACCAGTCGCTGGCTCAGCAAAGCGCCCGTCCTGCTCGATGTTTGGTATCCCGGTCAGGAGGGTGGCACGGCCATCGCGCAAATTCTCTTCGGGCAGCACGACCCCGAAGGCAGGCTGCCTGTCACCTTCGATAGCAGTTGGGAATCGAACCCATCTGCGAAGTGGTACCACGGCGACCCCGCCAACAACACCACGCTTCACACCACCGGCGAAGATGGCAAACCAAAGGACTACACCATCGAGCACGTCACCTACGGCGACAAACTCATGGTCGGCTACCGCTACTGGACCACCAGGGGCAGGCATCCGCTCTTTCCATTTGGCTTCGGCCTCAGCTACACCACCTTTAAACTCTCCAAACTCGCCGTTCCCGCATCGGCCGCCTCCGGTTCCACCGTGCCGATCAGCTTCGACGTCACCAACACCGGCAGCGAAGCCGGAGCGGAAGTCGCCCAGCTCTACGTCTCTGATCCGTCCGCTCAGGTCGACCGCCCCGAGCGCGAATTGAAAGGCTTTCAGAAAGTGCGCCTCGCTCCCGGCGCAACCCAACACATCACCCTCAACCTCGACGCGCGTGCCTTCAGCTTCTGGGATGAGTCCGCGCACAAATGGATCATCGATCCCGGCAAGTTTGTCATTCGCGTCGGCGACTCCAGCGAACACACCCCGCTCACCGCCGACATCGACCTGCACTGATTGACCCTGCTGTCATCCTGAGCGGAGCCGCTCGCGCATGCGGGCGGCGAAGTCGAAGGACCTGCATTTGAAGGACAAAATTGATTGAGCTCCGAGTTACCGCGGAAATCGAAAACTGCCGCCAACCAAATTCCGCCCTGGAGGAAAAATGCCCAACCGCTGCTTCTCTCTGATCGCCCTGGCCGCCCTCGCACTCGCGCTCGCCTCGCCATCGCGCGCCCAATCCACGCCTCATCCGCAGTGGGTGGGAACCTGGGCCACTT
Source organism: uncultured Acidobacteriaceae bacterium (assembly GCA_963841365.1). Lineage (GTDB taxonomy): Bacteria > Acidobacteriota > Terriglobia > Terriglobales > Acidobacteriaceae > Telmatobacter. The sequence continues at coordinate 40,446 of CAWJDG010000058.1, read as the reverse complement.
CGCCCATGCTGGCCGAGGGCTTTAATCTTCGTTTGCTCACCGGCGTCACGCTCCGCGAAATCGTCCACATCTCCGTCGGCGGCCCGCAGGTGCGCGTGCGCTTTACCAATGAGTTCGGCCTTGATCCGCTTACCGTCAGCGACGCCCACGTTGCGCTCAGCGCCGGCAGCGGAGCCATTCAGCCCGGCTCCGATCAAGCCCTCACCTTCGGCGGCGCAGCCTCCGTCAACATTCCGCCCGGCGCCGCCATGTTCTCTGATCCCGTTGCGCTCACCGTCACTCCGCTCTCCGATCTCGCCGTCAGCTTTTATCTGCCGTCGCAGATCATGCGCGCAGAAACCTACCATCCATTCGCCGATCAGGACAACTATCTTGCCGACGGCGATTCGTCCGCCGCTCCCCAACTCGCTCAACCCGCCACCGTCACTTCCTGGTACTTTCTTGATGGCATCGACGTTCCCGCCGAGGTCGGTTCCCGCGCCATTGTCACGCTGGGCGATTCCATCACCGACGGTGCGCACTCCACCCTCAATGCAAATCTTCGCTGGCCCGATGTCCTCGCCGCGCGCCTCAACAAGGATCCCAATCTAAGCCACGTCTCGGTATTGAATGAAGGCATCGGAGGCAATCGCGTACTCAATGAGACCACAGGCCCCAGCGCGCTCTCGCGCCTCGATCGCGATGTGCTCGCGCAGAGCGGCGTGCGTTACGTCATCGTGCTTGAAAGCATCAACGACATCGGCCGCCTCGCGCACGTCATGGTCCCATGGGACGACATCACCGCGCAGCAACTCGAGCGCGGCCTTAAGCAGATCGCCGACGAAGCGCACGAACACGGGATCAAAGCCTATGGCGCGACCCTCACACCCTATGGTGGAGCCAATTACTCGTGCGACAAGGGCGAGCAGGTCCGCGAAGCCGTCAACGACTGGATTCGTAGCAGCGGCACCTTCGACGGCGTCATCGACTTCGACAAAGCCACGCGCGATCCGCAAAATCCCACTCACTTCAATCCGGCCTACGACTCGGGCGATCACCTCCACCCTGGCGACGAAGGATACAAAGCCATGGGCGCCGCCATCGACCTCACGCTCTTCGCCCGCTAGCGCCATCAAAGAGTGATGACTGATTTCATCTTTCGACGGCTCCGCATCTTAACCGGCCCGTGCCTCCTTCTCGTCGCGGCATCCTGCGTGTGTGCGCAGGCTGTCACTCCCTATCCGCCACCACTGCCCTCAGGCTCGTCGGGCCCGCCGCCAAAAATCATCGCCCGCTATCCCCAGAATCCCAGCCTGCAACCCGTCTTCACGATTCCGTTCGGTCCGCTTGGCTTTTCCACTCCTGGCGATTACTACCTCCTCCGCCGGCAGAGTTTAGTGAGTCTCGATTTCCTCGGCGAAGACCGGATTCTCTTCACCTTTCGTGTCTCAGGGCTCATCCCGCGCGACCCTGCCGACAACGCAAAAGCGGCGCAGCAACAGATTCAAGCCCTAGTGGTCGCGCTTCCCAGTGGCAACATCGAGTCCCGTGCCGCGTGGGTCGTGCCTGACCGTTCGCGCTATCTCTGGATGCTCAACGACAATCATTTTCTGCTGCGCGTGCCCGATGGCCTCGATGAAGGTGACGCTCAGCTCAAGTTGACGCCCTCCCTGCGTCTCCCGGGCCGGCTGCTCTGGATCGAGATGGATCCAAGCCAGCAGTTCCTGATCGCCAACTCCCTTGAGACCGCGGCCGAATCCGCAACTGAGTCCGCAACGCAGTCAGCAACTGCCGCGCAAAAGCTGAGCTCGCCTGGTCTTCCTGCCTCCGGCCCTCCTGCCGCGAACCCGCCCGCTGCGTTTACAGCTGCGCAAAAGCCTGCCGAGCAACCTGCCGAACAGGGCGTTCTCGTGGCACGCACCGTCAAGCGCGCGTCAGGCAACGTAATCCATGTAAGCCGCATGCCGTTCACCTCCCAGACCTCCGACTGGCCCATGAACTCCGAGGGCTATCTTGAGAAGTCGAAAGACAGCGGCATTCAATGGCTTCTCAAATTCAACTCCTTTGCCGGCGGAGATCGCGTCATGGCCCGCGTCGAGTCCGCCTGCCCTCCGACGTACAGCTTTGTCTCCGATTCGGAGTTATTGCTGACCAAATGCGATCCGGAAAACGGACCGATGTTGCAGGCGATTTCCGCCAATGGCAATTTGCTTTGGGAGAGAAGAACCGCATCGAATGCCATCTGGCCATTGCTGGTCATGGCGCCAAACGGCTCGCGCCTGGCGCGCCAAACCATGCTCCTCAAGCGCTCGGTCGACCGCTATAAGGGGCTCCTTGATGCGAAGGATTTCCAGGGTCAAATCGTGACAGTATTCGATGCCGCTAACGGCAAAATACTGCTTGAGGCGCCGCTCACTCCAATTCTCGATGGCGGCGGCAATGTCGCCATCTCGCCGTCAGGCCAGCGCGTCGCCATCCTCAACGCAGGCGCCATCCAGGTCTTTCAACTGCCCGCCCCCGCCTCATCTCTTGCGAGATAATCTGTGCCCCTTAACCGCGTTGAATGGGTATTGCCTTCACGCGCCGGAGGCGCAATGTTGGTTAGCCCCGCGCTTCAGCGTGGGGGAGCAATGGTATGAGATGGTCGCGAGTCCCGTAGGGACGATGCCCGAGCTTGTGAAATATCCCGTGCGAAGGGAGGCGCGGTCTCAACCCGAGCAAGCCCGCACGAATTGAATGCGGCCTTCAGGCCTGACTACTTCCCCCCGTGCCCGCTCTTGTACATCAGCTCGATCGGCAACCAATCCGACAGCCGCTTCGCGTCAAGTTCACTATCGTCCGCCTGGCTCGAGATCGACGACCGCGCCAGCAATACGGAGATCTTCACTTTCCCCTTCATGCCGTAAGCCCCGAGCAGCCTCGACAGCCCCTTGTTGGCCAAATCCATGTAGTCCGCGGGCAACGTCCCCTCCGTGCCGGAGATATCCACCGGCGCCATAATCATCTGGTCCATCACCGGCCCATTGGTCTTCGCTCCCGTAGTGTCGAATCGCACCACCAGGCTGGCTCTTCTCTCCAGCGCGTCAGGATTCGCCGTGTACTTGATCGGCGGAATGGTAATGCCCGTCGCGTTCGGCTTCGCAGCCTTCGTGTCAAACTCGAGATGGTAGGCAGCGCCCTTCCACTTCGGCGTAACGGGGATGCCTGAAGCCTTATTCCCCTGGTCGCCGCATCCCGCCAAAAACGCCAATCCCCCCACCGCCAAACCCATCGCCAGTATGATGCCTTTTCTCACGTCTTCCTCCTCGTCCCGGGAAACAACGCGCCATCATACCACCCGCCTCCCGCACTGGAGCAGTGACCGCGAGCAGCCACCTCGGCTCATCCGCGCCAGCCCCGCGAGCCGCCACAAGTCTAACTAAGTCCCAGCCGATCATATTCATTGCGGATGATCCGGTAGCACTCGCACGAAGCGTGTTCCAGCCCCTCGCGATTTTGGATCGTCACGTCTCGCCGCGTATAGGCAATCAGTCCAGCCTTGCGCAAAATACCGGCCGCCACGGTCACCGACGATCGGCGCGTGCCCAGCATCATGCCCAGGAATTCATGGGTGATGGGCACATGATCGTCTTGCACTCGGTCATGGCAAATCAGCAGCCACCGCGCCATGCGCTCTTCCAGTTCATGCACCCGGTTGCATGCGGCCGTTTGCGAGGTCTGCACCAGCATTCCTTGCACCACGCGCTGCAGGCTCACACGCAACTTGCTTGACCCCTCGGCCTGATCGAACAGCACCTTGGCCTTCATGCTGTAGCCGTGCCCCGAAATCTGCATAAAGGCCCGGTTCGGAGATTGTCGAGTGCCCAGCAAAGCCGCCAGCCCCACAAATCCGTCGATCCCGGTCACGCCCACCTCGATCATGTTTCCCGTTTCCATGGTTACCACCATGGAACAAATGCCCTCCTCGAGAAAGTACACGGTATCGATCAGTTGGCCTGCATCATGCAGGGTGCGATTGATCCCCAGCGTTACCGGGGTGAGATGGGGCGTGAGACGCTGTAGGTCCTCTGCCGGCAGCGAGGCCAGCACGCGGTTCTTGAATTGCTGTGGAAGGGAAGACGGTCCCATGGGGCTCCTTTGCGCCGTGAAGCCATAAAGGCTTGCACCTGAACGCGCAAGAGAGCCGACCCAATGCCTGTTTCAATCAGAGGCGGGCGACGTGCGTATAGAGATGTGTGGCGATCATACGCCACTCTACGCACAGTCGATGTGTTCGACAAGCGACAAAGCGGCCCGTAACCGGCAACACTCCTCTCCCCATGTTGATAGCGTGAAACAATCTCAATCCAGACTACTTATCCTTGTTGCCCGCGGAGACTTAGAAAAGCCCCAGGCGGACAAATTCCTCGTGGATGATCCGGTAGCACTCGCACGAAGCGTTTTCCAGCCCCTCGCGATTTTTAATCGTCACATCTCGCCGCGTATAGGCGATCAGTCCGGCTTTGCGCAACATTCCGGCTGCCATGGTCACCGTGGAGCGGCGCGTGCCCAGCATCATGGCCAGAAATTCGTGGGTGATGGGTACATGGTCGCTTTGCACCCTGTCGCTGCACATCAGCAGCCATCGAGCCAGGCGCTCTTCCAGTTCATGCACCCGGTTGCACGCAGAGGTCTGTGCGCTCTGCGCAAGCATTCCGGTAACGAACCGCTGTAAGCGCAGCCGTAGTTCGCGCGACGCCTCGGCAAGCTCCCGCAAAATCCTGGCCTTCACGCTGAATCCGTATCCTGCAATTTGCATAATGGCTCGGCTCAGGGAGTGCCGCGTGCCCAGCACGGCGGGCATCCCGACAAAACCGTCTCGGCCCGTGATGCCCACCTCCACGGTGCTTCCAGCTTCCATCGCCACAACACTCGAGCAAACGCCCCCTTCCAGAAAGAAAACGGTATCGATCGCCTCCCCTTGTTCGTGAAGGATTCGATCGGCCTTCAGGGTCACAGGCAGCAGGTGGGGGGCAAGACGCTTGATGTCCTCCGCTGGCAGCGAGGCCAGCACACTGTTTTTGTATGTCTGCGCAACAGAACTGGATTTCATGAGACCTCCTATTTCCGATTTCAAGCCAAACAACCCCGCCGGACGCTCACCGGTGCGGGTCCGTCAGGCGCGGGTCAAGTTTCTATCGCCGTCCGCGACAACCATATGCAGCGCAATGCCCAACCAATGGTTCGATAAGCGACAGACATGCCCGAAGTATTCCATTACTTTTGGGTCAGATGCCATCCGGCCTCAGAGAGTTTCGGCCTGCACTCCGAACTCCTCGCGAGGAGTTTTAGTGGCTCAAAGTTGACACGCAATTTGAGCCAACCAAAATTCTGGTTTTGAGCATCTTCAATTTTCGATTGCATTGCGTAAACTTTCGCGGCCAAGGTTTCTTGCTTGATTGATTTCGCCCTCCCCCAAAGAGCGGGCGTTGGGCGCTGGTCGCCTGAAAGTTTGCATTTGGTGCCGCTTAGGGAAGCGAAAAACGAGGCCGCATTCAAGCGCGTGCCTCATAGATCTAAGTTGGCCCTGAACAGATCGGCTCAACAACAGGGAGCAAACGCGGCTGTGAGATTCGCGGGGCTTCCGGAAGGCAAATTGGCTATGATGCTTGCCTGCTTTACGGGTGGCGCAATCGCCAGGGGAGACGCACTTCAAAATAATGGGCTGCAAGCTGAAATAAGAACGTTGTCACTGGGCAAAAACAAGCAAGACCAATGAACGACCGGTAAGAACGCAAGAGCACGTGATTCTCAAGAAAACAAAGGATGCTCTATGGCACTAACTGTCGTTCTCTCCGTTGGCCGGGATCCGGATCTAATGGTTACCCGCAACCTCGTCCTCCAATCTGCGGGCTATCTCGTTATCCCCGGGTATTCCATCAAAGAGGCTGTTGATCGTTTCCAGGCAGGCGATTTCGACCTCGTCCTCCTGTGCCAGTCCATTCCCACAAAGGATAAAAACCACCTCATCAGCTGGATTCGAGCCTCCGGGTCGCGTGTTCCCGTGGTTTCTGTTACATCGCAATTCTCTCAGGAGGATGCCCCCGCTGGTGTAACCGTCGGCAGTGATCCGGCTGCGCTCCTCTGGGGCGTCAGAGAAATTCTCATCAACACAGCCAACCCCAATGCGCAGTCGGACGCGCAAGGGGAAAAACCGCCATCATTAAGCACCGGTTATGAACCGCAAACAGGAACCTTGGACCAACATCTTGTCCCACTTGCTCGCACGGGTTGAACAACTTTGGTTTGATCTTCTTCCCCAAAATATGACACTGGCCACTCGGGGTTATCGGGAAACAATCAGGGGGATTAGCCCTCGCTTTTGTCCAGGGTCTTATCGTTCCGTGAAGTGTGCAGAAAGGGAATTCATCATGCCTCAGCCACGCCGGCAACCGTATGTATTTGTAGTCGACGACGAGGAAGTCATCGCATCAACCTTGAGAATCATCTTGCTCCAAGGCGGCTTCCGTGCCAGATCCTTCTGCAAGCCTCTCGAAGCGTTGGAAGCCGCGCTGCTTGAAGCTCCCGACCTTCTCATCACCGACGTTGTCATGCCGGTGCTCTCCGGCGTCGAGCTGGCCATTCAGGTCCGCGAGCATTGCCCGGGCTGCAAAGTGCTGCTGTTTTCCGGTAAAGCCGCCACCGCCTACCTGCTTGAAACCGCTCGAGCCTCCGGACATGATTTCGAGCTGATCTCCAAGCCTGTGCACCCGGCGGACCTGTTGGCAAAAATTCGCAACTTGACCGAACCCATATCTCCGCCGCCGCCTGCCCAGGAGTGGCCCGCCCGAACCTGACGCCAACCCAGGGCGGAATGATGAGATTGTCATCCCGAGCGAAGCGCGCTTGGGGCCCCGTATTCGCAAAGCGTATAGGGGGTAAGCGGAGCCGAGGGATCCGCATCTCGTTAATCGCGCCACGGATCTCGCGGGCAGACCGCGCCTGCGATCGAACCTATCTGTCCACACGCTCTAGCGAACAGCGACTCGAAACCCGGAAGTTGGGCTGGAAGGTCGGCCGGAAGGTAAGCCGGAAGCTAAAGTCGCCTGGAGATTTCTGGCCCCCGCAACAGTCCCGCCCTGCTCATCCGCAGCTACACCACCAGCAGGCGCGCATTCCATCCCAGTCTTCACCTGGGCAATCGCGTCAGAACGGCGCCGTTCACGCCTGATCTGCTTCTCCAGTTCCCAAATCACCCACAGCAGGAACACCACGGCCAGGCCCACCGGAAGCAGAAGCAATTTGAGATCCGAATCGACCATAACCATGCACTCCCGCCCCAGAAGCGCGACTTCATGGCACGGCTGGAATTCCGCCGTGCACGCCTCGGAACCAAGAACCCTCCTTCCTCATCAGAGCCCTCCGCACGTAAAGAGGAAGCAGTCGACCTGTAAGGACTTTGTAAAGGCGTAGTGGCGCAGGCAAAGGCAGCGCCTCACAGGCAGCGGAAGGGCGCACCGCGGAGGGTGGCGCGGGCTTCAACCCGCGCAAGATCGGCCCAAATCGAACGTGGCATTCAGGCCCGGAGCGAATCATCAACACCGCACGCGGCTGGTGCCCCACCCTCCCGGCCATTAGCCCCATTTTTTCAATTGACACCCCTGCCCCGAACGTGCGGGAACTTCTCGCAGGACGCCCGCGTACAGTAGACAGCCATGCTCAGCGATCTGAAACTCGCAGTCCGGCAATTGCGCAAATCGCCCGGCTTCGCTCTCACAGCCATTGCCACCCTCGCATTCGGCATCGGTGCCAACGCCGTCGTGTTCAGCGTTCTCAACGCGCTCATCCTGCGTCCCGTCAACGTGCCCAACGGGCAGAACGTCTACACCGTGCAGCGAGCCTACGCAAAGGGAAACACTCCTTCTCAGTCATACCTGGACTACCTCGACCTGCGCGACCGCAATCGCACCTTCGAATGTCTGATGACCAGTGAGATCATCGGCCCGGTCGGCGTCGATACCGGCGGCAATCCCTCGACGGCTTGGCCCTACCTCACCAGCGGAAACTACTTCGACGGCCTCGGCATTCAGCCCTATCTTGGCCGCTTCTTCCACGCCTCCGACGAAAAAGGCAAGAACAGCGCCCCCTATGTCGTCCTCAGCTATGCATATTGGAATGGCCACTTCCGCGGCAACTCCGGTGTCATCGGCCGCACCATCGACATCAACAAGCACTCCTTCACCATCCTCGGCGTGGCGCCGCCCGATTTCCGGGGTACTGAGTTGTTCTTCGCGCCGGCATTTTGGATTCCAATCGTCGAGCAGTCCACGGTCACAGGTAGCGACAACCTGAAGTATCGCGGCAATCATTCGCCGTTCGTCGTAGGCCGCCTTAAGCCGGGAGTCACCCCGGCCGAAGCATCGGCCGACCTGAATGCCATCGGCGCATGGCTCGCCAAAACCTACCCGCGCGATGACGACGGCATCAGCTTCAGCCTTGCCCGCCCCGGCCTCGTAGGCGACATGCTCGGCGGCCCGGCACGTGCCTTCATGGCCGGCCTGATGCTGCTCGCCGGTCTCATTCTCCTTGCGGCCTGCGCCAATCTCGGCAGCTTGTTCGCCGCACGCGCAGCCGACCGCGCCAAGGAAGTGGCGCTGCGTCTCGCGCTTGGTTCGCGCCGCGCGCACATTCTGCGCCAGCTCCTCACTGAAGCGTTGCTCGTCTCCTTCGCTGGCGGAACCGTCGGCCTTGTCGGCGGCATCGCAATTCTCCACGTTCTCAGCGCGTGGCAACCAATGCCCGATCTCCCCATCAACGTTCCCGTGAATCCTGACGTGCGCACTTACGCCGTCGCGCTCGTACTCGCGCTCATCAGTGGATTTCTCTTCGGCATGGTTCCCGTTCGGCAGGTCCTGCGCGCCGATCCCTGGCAAATCATTCGCACCGGTGGCAGCGGCGTCGCGGGAATGCGCCGCTTCTCCCTGCGGGACATCCTGCTCGTCACGCAGATCGCTATCTGCGCGGTCCTCGTCACCTCGTCGCTGGTCGCGGTCCGCGGCATGATCCGTTCGCTGCACGGCCGTTACGGTTTTCTCCCCCAGAACGTCACGCTCGTCGGGACCGATCTGCAAATGGCAGGTTACTCCGGCGATCGAGTTCCGCAGATGCAGCGTCGCCTGCTCGATGCGGCAGCGGCAATTCCGGGCGTAGCGGCAGCCGGCTATATAAGCAACATCCCGCTCAGCCTCGGAGGCGGCGACTCCGACGTCTTCACCGATACCACCACCGACTTCCGCCCCACTAACCAGGTCGCTGACGCAATGGACTACAACGTCTCTCCTGGCTACCTTCAATCCGCCGGCACCCGGCTACTTGCCGGCCGCGACCTCTCGTTCAACGACGACAGCAAAACGCCGACAGTGGCTCTCGTCAATCGCGAGTTCGCCGTCAAGGTCTTCGGATCGATCGACAAAGCCCTCGGTGGGCACTTCAAGTACTGGGGCGGCAAGCGGGCTCAGGTTGTTGGCGTAATCGAAGACGGAAAATACCGTACGCTCACTGAAGATCAAATGCCCGCAATGTTCTTCTCATTCCAGCAACAGCCCTCAACCGGCACGATTCTCGTCGTAAAGTCGCAACGTGACACGCAGGAGACCGCCGCAGCCCTGGACAGCACGATCCACAGCATCGACCCCGCTCTCCCGCTGTCCATCCGGTCGTGGAGCGAAGAGATGGACGGTGCACTCTTTGCCTCTCGCGTAGCCACCGTCGCTTTAGGTGTGCTCGGATTGCTCGGCGCCATGCTCGCCACCACCGGCGTCTTCGGCATGGCCTCCTATGTCGTCAGCAAGCGCCTGCGCGAGCTGGGCATTCGCGTTGCCCTCGGCGCCAGCCGGCGCGAGATCCTGCGCACTTCTCTCGGCCGCGCCTTTGTCTGGCTCTCCATCGGCTCAGTCTCTGGCATCGTGGCCGGAGAGTTCTTCGAGCGCGTCCTCTCCTACATCGTCTACCAGGCCACGCCCCGCGATCCGCTCGTGCTCACTGGTGTCACCGTCACCATGCTGTTGCTGGGTCTGGTCGCGGCCTGGATCCCCGCCCGTCGCGCCCTCGCCGTCGACCCTCTCATCCTCCTCCGCGAAGAATGACGAAAACCATCCCGTCGCCGTCTGAGCCGGCCCGCCCCGAATTCGAGCTGATTTTCGAGCAGGTCTTTTAAGGTTGACGACAACTCGGATCAGGTCCGGCATCACAGCTTGCAGGGAAACTCACCGCGGAGGGAGGCGCGAGTCTCAACCCGCGCAAAACGCACGCCCCATGGATGCGGCCTTCAGGCCCGGATTCCAGTCATTCCCCGACCCTCTTGCATCCCCGCTTCTCTCCCTAGCCCATTCCCCTGACACAGAACCTCCTCAACCTTCCCCATCACTCGGCCCCTCCAGAAACTCCTCCAGCCGATCAAGCTTGCGATCCCACTCCGGACGCCGCGCGCGCAGCCATTCTTCCGCCGCCCGCAGCCCCGCCGCCTCAACCCGGCAGCTCCGCACCCGGCCCACTTTCTCGGTCTTCACCAGCCCGGCTTCTTCCAACACCTGCAAATGTTGCACCACGGCCGCGAGCGACATATCGAATGGCTCGGCCAGCCGCGACACCGACATCGGCCCCGCGCTCAGCCGCTCCAGCATTGCCCTTCGCGTCGCATCTCCCAGCGCCTGGAAGACGCGGTCGACATTCAAATCACTCTGTCCCATCGTCCGCGTCTTCCTCCTTCCCATCCAGACTCGCCCCGAGCCCACACCTCATTCGCCAAGCTCTTTCTCGAGCTTGTTGAGCAGCTTCTCCCATCCATCCTTGCGCATCTCGGGCCCGTCCGCGCCCTCGAAGTACGCGCCCTGGTGCGTAAACAGCAAATCGGTACCATCCCCGGCAGGCGCCAGCTCAATCGTGGCCAGCGAAGCTGAAAACGGCCTTCCGTCCATGCTCATCCGGTACGCCATCACAATCCGGCGCGAGGAAACAATATCTTCATACACCGCCTCGTTCACACAAATCTTGCCGGCGACTGGCGTTCCCGGGCCCAGCTTCATCTGCGCGCGCTCCCTGCCGCCCACCTTGAAATCCAGTTCGTGGTGCTCCAGCCTATGCGGGCCGCCCCCAAAGAACCAGCGGCGCTTCGTCGCCTCGTCCGCGAAAGCCGCAAACACGCGCTCAGGGGCTGCTTTCAGTTTCCGTTCGAGTTGAAATGTGCTGTGAATGACTTTTTGAATCTCCATCGATTTCCACCTCCATAAGGGGAATAGTTAAGTTATGGCTTGAGTATTAATCCATCCTCTGCAATTGTCAAGTGCATACTTAAGTGATTTGCAGTGTCAAGGACTGCGGGCTTTCCACCGCACGCATTTGTCTGATTCCATAGCAGATCCACTTTGCGATCTTTTGCAGAGAATTTCGCCCCTTAGTCGCACAATCATTCCAGGATCCGATGTTCGATCGAAGACCCGCATACGCTGTCAGGCTCTCTGGGAGGGCTCGAACCAAGGAGGAGTTGACCAAAGAGTCAAATTAACCCGAAAGACGGCCCGTAAGTCGTTTAGAAGTGGTATCTTACGGCATAACCACTTTGGAATCATCGGGATAGAGGAAGATGATCAGGCCTACAAACGACTGAAAGGAAAGCACTTGGCCCCAAAAAGGGGTGGGGGGGGCCGGGGTGGGGGGGGAGGTACGGACCGGGGACATACCTGACAGATTGAACCGGGGACATGGTTGACACTGCCGAACGAGCCGAGGCGCGAGATAGAACATCGCCATGGGCTGGAAAACGAGCAGTGCGATGGAAGAGAAGTTGCGGTTTGTCTTTGAGTATGAGCGGGATGAGGAGTCGATGCGGGAGTTGTGCGCCCGCTTCGGAATCAGCCGCGAAACCGGCTACGTATGTCTGCGGCGCTACCGGCAGCAAGGTGCGGCGGGGCTGTTGGAACTGGACCGGTCGCCGCGCCATCATCCCAACCAGACTTCGGGGGAGATCGAGCAGGCAGTGCTGGAACTGCGCCAGGCGCACATGACGTGGGGACCGCGCAAGCTGAAGCGGATTCTGGAACGCGATCAGCCGGGGCGCCTGTGGCCTGCATCGAGCACCATCGGCGAGTTGGTGAAGCGGGCCGGCCTGGTGGTTCGCCGCAGGAGGCGGCGTCGGACCGAGCCCTATACGGAACCGCTGGGCCATGCGGTGGAGTCGAACCGGGTGTGGTGCGCGGATTTCAAGGGCTGGTTCCGCTCTGGCGACGGAGCGCGGATCGATCCGTTGACGATCAGCGATGCCTGGAGCCGGTATCTTCTGCGCTGCCAAGCGGTGGACAAGATGGACACCGAACGGGTGCGGGCGATCTTCGAGGCGGCATTCCGCGAGCATGGACTGCCGGAGGCGATCCGCACCGACAACGGAGCGCCGTTTGCCAGCTCGGCCATTGGCGGGCTGTCGCGTCTGGCGGTGTGGTGGATCAAGCTGGGCATCGTTGCCGAGCGGATTCGGGCCGGTCATCCGGAACAGAACGGACGGCACGAGCGGATGCATCGCACGCTGAAGCAGGACTGCGCAGCGGCCGCAGACCGGCGGGCGCAGCAACGCGAACTGGATCGGTTTCGTCATGAGTTCAACCATGTGCGGCCGCATGAGGCGCTGGGGATGGAGACGCCGGCCAGTGTGTATCAGCCATCCCCGCGGCCCTATCCACGGCAACTGCCGGAGCCCGAGTATCCTGACGCCATGCGGGTGCTGACGGTCAAGGCTCACGGACATTTCCGCTGGAAAAAGCATGATGTGTTTCTCTCCGAAGTGTTGTGGGGAGAGAGAATTGGTCTCACCGAGGTCGAAGACGGCCTCTTCACGGTCCAATTCGCAAATCTGCCCCTGGCACGATTCGACAGCAAAACCTGTAAGCTGGTCCCGCTGCCCAACCGCGGCCACGCCGAACACGACGCCTCAGGGCCGGGGCAAGCTTGCCCCGGCCCTGAAAGCAAAAACCAAAACCTTCCTGATAAGGGAAAAGTGTCAGGTATGTGCCCGGTCTAAAATGTCAGGCTTGTGCCCGGCCGTACCCACCCCTTCCGTGAAACTGTGAGACTGTGAAGCCTTCCCTCGGTGGCCCATTCGCTCGGCCCGCCCGCCGCCTTATGGCTGATAGCCAAAACCGGTGAACTACGCGCTGACCACTGCTCTTCAGTAATAGTCCGCGCAGCTCATGTAATAGCCGCAATGGACGCAAACCAGCTTGCAGCGGTGCCCGCTCAGTCGATGCCCGCAAGTTGGGCACACCTGGCAGTGATGCTCTACCGTTTGCGACTCGCTCGCCGGGCCTGCACCACTTTGTGAGATATTAGCCGCGGAATCGGCTTCGAATTCAGAATTAAGCGCGCGCGGACGCTCCGGCAACATGCCCGACAGATTAGCATGGAAATGAGGCGGCCTGCGCAGCTCTTTCCCGGCAGGCGCTTGAAGCTCAGTAGTAGACGGGCGCAACGATTTTCCCCGAAGGCACCGCGCCGTAAACCCACAAGACAATCACAGGATCTCGTATCCCCAAGGAGGGACTATGGCAAGCAAGGCAACTGCGGTTTGGACAGGTTCACTGAAGGAAGGCAAGGGCACCATCTCCACTGCGACGGGCGTGCTCCACAATGCCAATTACTCGTTCGCCACGCGATTTGAAGGCGCCACCACCGGCACCACTCCCGAGGAGATGATTGCGGCGGCTCACGCCAGTTGCTTCTCCATGGCGCTCGGCGCGCAGTTGGGCGGCGCCGGCCTCACCCCAACAAGATTGAAACCCAGGCAGCCGTCACTCTGGCCAAGGTTGATGCCGGATTCGCCGTTACTCGCATCGCTCTCACTACCACGGCCACGGTTCCCGGAGCAACCAAGGAAGTCTTTGACAAGGCTGCCGCCGACGCCAAAGCCGGCTGCCCCATCTCGAAGCTCTTCGCCAACAACACCGAGATCACGCTGGACGCCAAGCTCGTCTAGCGCTTCTCAAGGATTCACGCATTTCATATCCCATCTTGCTGCGCGGTCTCGCACATGCGCGGCGGATGGGATGTTTGTTTCCGAGTTTGCGCGGATTAGCTCCGGCGTCATTTTTTCTTGCGCGCCCCGTTTCGCGTGTGCGACATTGTTTGCATTCGGCTAACTTTGTCTCCGATTTCGGAGAGCTGCGTCCATGAAGAAATACAAGTTCAAGGCGAAAATTGAACAAGCGACCGTGGGCGAGGGCGGCGCTTACATTTTGTTCCCCTATGACGTGGAAGAGGAGTTTGGCACACGCGGCCGCGTGCCGGTGAACGTCACATTCGATGGCGTTCTGTATAAGGGATCGCTGGTCAAGTACGGCCAACCGCAGCACATGCTGGGGATATTGAAGGCCATTCGCGAGCAGATTGGCAAGGGAGCGGGCGACACGGTTGATGTGGTGATGTGGAAGGATGAGGACGTGCGGACGATCGAAATACCGGTCGCCTTCAAGACGCTGCTCAAGAAGGAAGGTCTGCTCGCCGGTTTCGAAAAGCTCAGCTACACCCACCGCAAGGAGTATTGCCGATGGATCGACGAGGCCAAAAAGGAAGAGACACGCCAGAATCGCATCGCCAAGGCCATTGTCATGCTGCAAAAGGGCGTCAAGACGCCGAGCTGAGGCTCCGAATTTCTTCTCCCTTCTTGCTTTTTATGCGCTTTTCTTGCGTCTGATGCGGGTCTTATGCTCCTATTTGACACCAGGTTCCCGCATTTGCGAGACTCAAAGTTGCTGCCTGCTCAGCGTATCCCGTCTGAGCAGTGTCCTGTGCCGAAGTGGCGGAATTGGCAGACGCGCGTGGTTCAGGTCCACGTACTCGCAAGGGTGTGGGGGTTCGAGTCCCTTCTTCGGCACCATCGAAAATTCAGTTGTTCCAGAATGAGCCGCCTCCGGGCGGCTTTCATCGTTTAGTGGGGTCATAATTAGGCACAGTTAGGCAAAACGTAGCGTTGCCCAAAGAAACCGGACTAGTAAGTTAATAACTATGGATAGAAGAACATTCGGCAGGCTGGCAGGTTTTGCCGCGTTCAGCACTTTGTCTGGCAGCCAGGGTCAGAGCGCGAAGCAATCAGACAGGACGCGAACTCAAGGGACAATCCCCGGCAGCAACGCTCTGCTCGATCATGGCAGGCCGATGACAGAGCCCGATATTCAATACGTCGAGGCCATGCCGCCGGAACGCCATCCTCAGTTGGTCTATTGGTTCTGGCACCAGGACACTCTGGCCGACGCGCAGTACCTTCGCGATGTGGAAAACATGGCTAAGAAGAGCTCCTTCACCATGGCCATCGTGACATCGCGCGAGAACCTTGACCCACCGGCGACGGGCGTGGATTTCTACGACTTCGAAAGAATGCACAAAGCACTAGCGGAAACGGTCCGGGCAGCACACGTTCACGGATTAAAAATCGGCCTGCAAGTCTGGGAACTCTGGGCGCTTACACGAATAAATGACCCGTTGACGAAATCGCGTCCCCGTCTTCCGATCGAACAATCGCTGGCGCTCGTCACCGAAGGCGAAGTCCTTCTGGACGCAAATGGCGAAGCGGATTATTCAGTCACCTCGACCGAGGGGCGAGATCGCAATCCATTTCACAGCGAAGTGCTAAAGGTGTTTACGTTTCGAAAAACTGCCGACGGCGCCTACGCGCAGGATTCATTAATCGATATCACCGAGTCAGTGAAAACCGTGAAAGCGGAGCCCGCAAGCGTCACACTTTCGATCAAGGCGCCGCCGGGGTTGGCGGGATGGACTGCGTACGTAATGGTGGCGCACTACTACGACTTTCCAGACTTGTTCAACGAAGTGATGACGGAGACTTTTCGCGACTTTTTGCGGCATTACGCGGATATTCCGCTGGATGGCACGGCGCTTGATGAGTTTGGATACATGATGCTCAAGCCACAGCGTGACGTGCCTTTTCGCGACCGACTCTACGGCCACGCGTTCGCCGCCGAGTATGAGCGGCGCACTGGAACCAAACTGGCTCGCGCGTTGTTCGACATGCGGTTTGCGCCTGAAGGAAAACCCGAGCAGCGGATTCGCGCCATCGACCAGTACTTCGACGTGATGCGCGATGGCCCGCTGCGCGTGGAGAAAGCATTCTACAAAATCTCAAAGGAGATATTCGGCCACAAGTGCTTCGCAGGCATCCACAACACATATCACAATACCTTTAAAACTGATGACCTGTGGCGCGTAGGCTTTAACTGGTGGAGTGTACCGCGCGAATACGGCCAAAGTGACGAAAATTGGCCGATGCCGAAGCGTATGGGATTGATCGCGGCACACAGCGAACCGGTGACCTACGATCAGTTTTATGGCGGCAACCTGGAGCGCTTTCTCGAAAAGGCATTTCGCGAATCGCGATTCGGCGGGCGTACTCATTATCTTGCATGGAATGACACCAGAAGCGGTCGTATCAACATGGCGGAGGCTGTGGCGGACGGCAAGTATGCGGCCATTCGCGATGTGGAGCAGAAAATCCGCCTGCTGAATCACTTCGACCCGATGGTTTCCGAATGCCTGCACTGATTAACTGGTTTCCCGACGTCGGCGCACGTTCAGCGTGGGACATTAACGGCGCGCTTGGCATTGATGAAAAGGCGCTGGCGATCTGAACGCTGGTTACCCTTGTGCGCTGCTGCTATCGACGTGACCAGATTACCGTTGGCGCAGACGGCCGTCCCGTGATAAATGACCATCGTTTCGAGTGCATGGTATTTCTCTATCCACAATATGCGAAGAAGACCACGCTGGATTTTCTCGAGCGATTCACTCGCCACGGCGGAAAGTTGATGCTCGAGGGAGACGCGACCCACGATTTTGAAGGCCGAGACATTCGCACCCGATTCGAAACGATTGCCTCACGGGCAACCGTTCGCGGATTTGATGCGACCCAAATTGCGAAACTCGGCGCGCAGATTAATCCCCTCGAAGACGGCGCATTTATGGAAGACGGTTCGGTAGTATTCACCGACTTCGCATCGTGGCAAACCTGTCAGGCGAAACCGTTCGCAGTAAACCTGGCCGGACACGAATTCTCCGGAGGCTACGTTGGAGTCTGTGCGCTGAAAGCGGATACCGCCGGAAACCTGGAAAAACTTGCTTGCGGCAATTTCTCAGAACTGAAGCGCGACGGCAAAGCCATTTTCTCGCTTGAGCGACCGGCCGACATCGCGATTGCGCGGATACACAATGGTGAATACAAGGCAATCATTGCAGACTCCCGCATTGCCTCATTCAAAGTCTAGAAAGAACACGATTCTGAGATCCTCGGTGCTGCGAGATACGGGCCCAATGAATAGGCTGCCATTGTGGTGGCCTACAACTGCTGCAACTGTGCCGCCCCGGCAGAACCGGGGAGCCTCCGGGGTTAGCTCGTACAACACGTATTATGTGGAAGAATTCGAGAACGGAGATTCCAGGTACGATGCGTAAAAGATCAAGACACGCCGCGTTCGCATTCGCCGCACTGCTGGTGGTGTTCGTGGGGGCACAGTGCGCCGCGTCCGGCCAACAGCCTTCCGACTTCCGCACTCCACCTGCGCCGCCGACTCCCCACCTGAATGGTCCTAAGGTATATGGTGTACGGCCAGGCCATCCGTTTCTGTATCGCATTCCCTGCACAGGGAACCGGCCGCTCCGGTTCTCGGCCAGGAATCTTCCCCCATCGCTCAAGCTGGATCATCACGCTAGAATCATCTCAGGCAACGCGCCGGAAAATCCAGGCGAGTATCTCGTAACGCTGAGAGCCTCGAATGCGGTGGGCAAAGACAGTCGGACCATCAGGATTGTGGTGGGCGATACAATCGGCCTTACACCTCAGATGGGCTGGAACGATTGGTATTCCTACACACGCCATATTACCGATGGTATTGTGCGAGCAGCGGCGGCGACCATGGTTTCCTCAGGAATGGCCGACTATGGCTATCAGTATGTCGACATCGATGACTGCTGGGATAGGCAGCCGACATCCAAAGATCCGGACTTGAAGGGGCCAACACGCGACGCGCAAGGAAACATTCTTCCCAATGCACGCTTCCCGGATATGCGCGCACTCACCGCCTACATCCACTCTCTCGGACTGAAGGCCGGCATTTACAGCTCACCGGGGCCACTGACCTGTGCAGGATTTGAGGGATCGTATCAGCATGAAGACGCCGACGCCCACCAGTTTGCGAATTGGGGATTCGACTTGCTCAAGTACGATTGGTGCTCCTATCGCCGGGTGGCCAAAGGTAAGACGATTGCGGACTTGGAACAGCCTTACATCAAAATGGGTGGAATCCTGAAAGGCCTGGACCGCGACGTTGTATTGAATATGTGCCAGTACGGGATGGGGGACGTTTGGAAGTGGGGACGGCAGGTCGGCGGAAATTCGTGGCGGACCACTGGAGATCTTGGAGCTGTGCATGGCGACGCGTTGCCGGGTTTTTACAAAGTAGGCTTTGCGAACGCTCCTCTCAGCGATTATGCAGGCCCCGGCGGCTGGAACGATCCCGATTACATCCTCATTGGGACGGTGGGTGATCGTCCGACATCGTTGACCCACGAGGAGCAATACAGTTATATGTCGATGTGGTCGCTCATGGCGGCGCCGCTGCTGTTCTCCGGCGACATGGGCAAGCTGGACGGGTTTACATTGAATGTTCTATGCAACTCCGAGGTGATCGATATCGACCAGGACCCGCTGGGCAAACAGGCCGTCATCATTCGAAAGACCGACGATGAATTCATTTTGGAGAAGCGGCTCGACGATGGATCCGTGGCAGTAGGTTACTTCAACTTGACCGTGGTCCCGCGCACCATATCGGCGGACTGGAAGGAACTGGGATTGACGGGGACGCAAAAAGTCCGCGATGTCTGGCGCCAACACGATCTTGGTCCATTTGCCAAGAACTTTTCGGCGCAGGTTCCCGACCACGGCGTGATCCTGGTAAGGCTGATCGCTGCCGACGCGAATAAATAAAGCGCCTCGCAAATAATCGAGCCTTGGACGAGGGTAGCCGGATTCGTAACCTTCGGGAAGCGCTCAGTTCGTCGCACTTGCAGCCAATGTTATCCTACGCCGGATGGATGTCCCCTTCTATCATGTACCTCAAATCTCGAGTTCGGGCGCGGAGTCTGACCGCTTTAGCTGGCCCGATTGGAGCTTAGCAGCGCCTATTGAGTTTCTGAAGATCCGTCACGAACCGGAGGACGGTCTACCATTACGCGAGCGCACCCAGGTCGCGGCTCTCTGGGATCAACAGAATTTATATCTGGCATTCACAGTTTTCGATAAAGAGATCTGGGCGACGATCACCGAACGGAATGCTCGCCTTTTTCACGAAGAATGCGTTGAGTTTTTCATCGATCCGGACGGTGACGGACACTGCTACATCGAAACTCAGGTAAATTCGTTGGGAACCATCAGGGAACTCCTAGTGGATGGCACGATTCCTCAACCCACAGCGACTCAATACGATGTCATGGCCCAATGGAATTTCCATGCGCTTCGCAGCGAGGTTTCGGAACTCAATGTCGATGTCCGTCAAGTCGCCGGCTGGAGGTTACAAGTCGCTATTGCGTGGAGCGAATTCGATTTCAGTCATCGCGCATGGCCGCCACAACCTGGTGAAGAGCTGCGAATTAATTTCTATCGTTATGAACGTCCGCAGTCCGGCGTCGGCTCTCTCGAACTCAGCGGGTGGAGCTGTGTAAACGGATCATTTCACCAGCCTGGCCGCTTCGGCCGATTCATATTTCAAGCCAACGACGCCGCTGTCACTGGTCGTTAATCGACTGCCAGCGCAGCTCGAAACATACAAATCGTAGGGGAAAATAAATGAGGGTTTTTAGACGTGCCGGCGCTTTCGTCATATTTGTTTTTTTTGCGCTCGCCGTGTTGCATGCGGATCCACTTGAACTGGCTGGGCCTGATGGACCGGCAACCATTGTCATTCCCGACCAGGCGCCGGCCGCAGAGACGTTTGCGGCGCAGGAACTAAGTCACTACCTGAGCTCGATGACCGGCAAGCCATTTATGGTAATCAACAAAACCCACGCCCACGATCGAAAGCCCGAAATTCTGATCGGGCGCCGGTTGGCGGAAGCAACTGGCGTTTCTTTCAGCGCGGATCAATATGGGGCAGACGGATTCCTGCTTCGCCGGTCGGGTAATCGCATCATCATCGCTGGCATTCGCCCGCGAGGTACGCTCTATGGGGCCTACGCTCTTTTAGAAAAGCTGGGGTGCCGTTGGTTCGCGCCCAATTTTGATTTCTATTCGCCGGCAAGTGGAGAGCGCGTGCCCCGGATCAGCTCACCTGCAATCGATCAACTGGATCAGATTTCAAAACCATCATTCCAATATCGCCCTCTCTATATAGAAGAGGGTCAAAGTCACACTCCGCAAAACCTCGTGCAAACGGTCGATTGGATGGCGAAGGTGCATTTAAATCTCCTGAACGCACCAGTCGATTATGAGCACTGGGGGCGCACGAAATGGGATAACTACCGTTCGACTCTGGTACCAGAGTTGAAGAAGCGTGACATGTTGATCGAGGTTGGCGGTCACGGTTATCAGAATTTTCTTCCCCAGGAACGCTATTTCACCCAACATCCCGAATGGTTTGGGATGATCAACGGCAAGCGTACGGCGGATCCCAATGTGGTCTTCTCAACCTCAAACCCGGAAGCGATGGCCACATTTATCCAGAATGTGCGCGAGTATTTGCGCGGCCATCCAGAAGTCGATATCTTCAACTGTTTGCCGCCGGATATGACGCACTGGTCGCAGGCGCCGGAAGATGTAGCCCTGGGCAGCGCATCGGATCGGCAAATGCTTCTCGTGAATCAACTGTCCGCTGCGCTCAAGGCAGAATTTCCAAAGCTTGTCATTCAATTCAACGCCTATTCAAACTTTTTGGAGCCACCTGAGCACGTGCGTCCGGCGCCCGACTTCCTGATGTCGTTTGATCCTTATTTGCGCAGTTTTGAAACCACGCTCTTCGATAAGTCGCAATCGGAAAATGCATTCTATGTGAGCGCCCTGGAGAAGTGGACTTCCGGGCTAGTTCCACCCGGAAACGTAATCATTTATTCCTACATCACAAAGTATCAATGGCGGTCTTTCCCCATCTTGATCCCGCATCTTATTGACGATGAGATCAAACGATTTTACGCAATGAAGCTGGGAGGCTTATCGACTTATTCCGAGCCGGCCTGCTGGGCGACTTTTGAACTCGATCACTACATTACGTCGCGCCTGCTTTGGAACGCCAATCTTAATATTGATGCGGAACTGGCGGACTATACGCAGATGCGCTACGGCCCTGCGGCTGGGCCTGTCGGGCAATATTTGAGCCTTTTAGAACAGGTCGCTCCTCATGCGCTTCCGATTCTCGGAACGACCTTAAATGCAACGCAGAGCGCCTATATTAAAAGGTTTGAGGCGGGCGCGGGCATGCTTGCTGAAGCCAAGCAACTCGCGGCCGGAGATGAAGCCGTCGAAGCTCTAATTGACAAGTTGGAACGTGGCCGGCGCTACACAATGAACGAAATGAAATTGCGACTCGCTTTTGCTCAAGCGGGCGCAGGATGGCACGGGGCACAGATGACTGCGATCGAAAAGCTTCTGGCCGAGAGGCGGCAGATGATCCAGGACAATACTGGCAAAGGCGTTCTCCTTGTTGACGAACGTCTCAACTGAAGAGCCGGGTTGGCTCGCCCTGAGCGATGATCATCTCTCAAAGAATCCTTTTCCTGCGTTTTCTGCTCTGCGCCAGAAATTATCAAGCGGCCATCGAAATTATGCGGGCAGTTCAGGAAGAAAAGGGAAGAGGCGCCTGATCTCCTGGCAATCAGTTTGACGGCCATATTCGCAAATCTCAAATGCTTCCGCGTGCCCGAAAGCGGCTCCGGATGGTCCATACCATCGCTCAAGACAAGCTTGCACATCTCGCGATGGCGGGTCCGGAAACCAGATATTCGAGAGCCACGCCCGCCGTTCCGCAGGGTCGTCCGGCACGTGTTGGGGTTTCCCAGTGGACCGGGATAACATGAATGGCGTCCACTCGAACATTTGCGAGACGTGGGCTTCAATTCCCGCCATTTTTTGGTCAAAAACATCATCGATCCCAATAGCAATCTGAGGTAGAAATGGCGTGGGTCGTGTGAATCTGTCTTCGAAAGAAAGAAACACAGGGTTCCTCTCCAAAGCTGGAACCGATGGGACATAAAACGGTACAGTCACCATGTAGGCCGAATCCTGGACCAAAATCGCGGTGTACCGATGATCTGGATGGTAATCCGTACTGCGGTGAGAGATGACAATGTCCGCACGCGCTTCGCGGATCAGGCGCACGACCTCGCGGCGCGCCTCCAGTGTCGCCAATAACTCTCCACCGTGGTTCTCGAGCACGTCCGAGTGGCATATTCCAAGCCTCTTCCCGGCATCCCGTGCCTCTTCGCGTCTTCGCTGCTGCAGGGCCGCTCCGCTCATAGAGGGATGTCCGTTGTCCCCTCCGGTCATCGCAACAAACCTCACGCGATGCCCCAGCTTGGCCCACTTGATGGCTGTGCCACCCCCTTTCAGCTCACAATCGTCGGGATGCGCGCCAATCATGAGGATACTCAGCTTTCGGTTGTCATCAGGCATCTTTAGGGATCCAAGCCTTTCTCTGTAGGGTCTGAAGAAGTCGCTAATATTCTGCAATTAATCGTGAGTCGTGACTATTGCGAAGTTTATCAGACATTATTGCGCTAGCCGATGTCAAGCCATTAATCGAGCTTTGGATCAGTCGTTCCCCGATCAGGGCAACGGCGCTGAAAGCTGCAACCGTAATCGGCCCGATTCGATGGTCTTTAAGAAATGGTTAATTGTTCTGCCCCGCGCATTTCATATAGAAAAAGGCAAGCTCTGTTGGCATCGCGGTTGCTCCCAAACGCGCGGCGGCAAGGAACTAAAGCGAGCCGGTATCACTCTACATGCCGAAAGGATTTGATTCAGCCAAAACCTGGTACAAAGCGCGTTCGACGGCACCTTTGAGATAAAGCACGTCGACGGGGACCTTTGTGGGTTGAACAATGGCATGGTGGTGCCTGGGAAAGAAGGCCAGGCTGAGTTCCTTCTGCAGCACTGGCCAGATTCGCATGAGAGAACCGGCCAGGATAATCCTTTCGGGATTGATCATGAGCGCAATGTTTGAGATGCCCACGCTTAGGTATTCGATCGTCGGACGAAGAGCGGCCCGCGCTTTTGCCGATCCAGAGACAACAGCATCGAGAAACTCTTCAAAGTTAAGAGGAGAGAAAGGTGTGTCCGGCTTATACCGTTTCCACGTGGCTTGGTCGCAAATATAGAGTTGTAGACAGCCCGACCGGCCGCAGCTGCACGGAGGCCCCTTGAAATCGACAACAGTGTGGCCGACTTCACCTGCATAGGCCGCGTCATAGCCGGAATAGAGGTTGCGTTGAATTACCAGACCTGAGCCAACGCCGGCTTCCCCGATGACCAGCAAGACGAAGTCGTGGAGTGGATCATTGGCGTAATCGCGGCTGTTTATAAGGCTCATGGCTGCGAGCCCGGCGTTGTTGGCGATCATCGTCGGGAGGTTCAGCTTTTTACTCAAAAGGTCCGAAAGGTCAATATTGGAGTAGTTTGGCATTTCACTTGCGGTCATGGTCGTCTTGCCGTTCCGGTCCCGATTCAGGATTCCTGGACTGCTAATCACGATCTGCTTGATTGGAGAGCTCTTTGCGTCCATCAACGAGATGTTTTGGATGAGCGTGCGGTACGCACCTTCGACCGCTGCGGCGAACTGCTGGGGTGTGTCTGGAGTTACAAACGTAAACGAGTTCTCGATGTGACCCGCAAGCGTGGCAATGGCCACTGTTGTGCGCGCCCGCAACAGGCTGATCGCCATAACTCGAAATGCAGCGCGATCGAGAGAGATGAGATCAGGCGTGCGGCCGCGGCCAAAGTTCTTGGCGCGTTCCTCGCTCAGCAGACCTTTCCGAGTCAGATCGTCGACGATGCTGGAGATGTTGCTGCGATGAATGCCGCTCAGTCGAGCCAATTCCGCGCGCGAAAGCGGCTGGTGCTGACGAATCAGATCGAGCACGACCGCACGGTTCAGGTGCCGAACTGTCTTTGGCGTCGCGGTGACAGGCGAACGGAGCGCCTTGGCCTTCGTACTGCTCCCTTTGGAGATGCGCATCGTCATATCCTAGAACTTTCGAAGCAACCGGGTTCGGAAGCGATCAGTGATTGGACGCCGACGGCTGTGAGCAAGGTTCCCGCAAATTTGAGAACGCGGCAGCTTAGGTCCTTTGAGCCATTTAAGCACGGCGCCATAACCTTGCGCGCGATTGTCTGGCAGCTAAGTTCGCAAAGGGTGACGACGGCGACCGCTTCGCAAAGTTTCAATCTTGAAAGCGCATTCTTACTCCAGGTTGCAGACGAGTGTCTGACAGCAATCCGGCCCCGAAACTGGAAGGTTGCTCGCATCCAGGGTGCTCCCGCGCCCCGGATTTCCTGGCAATTCAAGCACATTGCCAATCCGGTCAGGAACGAAAGCCCCTGAAAATAAAGATCGAACGATTTTTCTTGCACGCAAGCCATAGCATGTGATATGTTGCGCTCTATTATTTGTTGCGACACAGGAGAAATTCTCTGCAATGAAGGTCGGTCTCTCCCGTTGGGCACGTGATTGCCCTGCATTTCGATGACTTTGGCGCATTTCTGATGGAATTCCTCAGGAATTCTGCACGGCGGCCCGGCAAACAGATAAGTGAATCCCCTGTAAGCGTAATCCCCATCGTCACTGGAACCGGCTATTAATACCGATACGCAACCAAACGGCAACAAAACTGGAATATGCAAATCTACCTGGTCGGAGGCTTCCCATGCAGCAACGAAATCCCCAGTTTGATACCCGCATCTCGTGCACCAAGGCCCTTGTTAGGCTCCAATCAAAATGGGCGCCTGACCAGACTTTGCATCGGAATTCCATGGGTAATGCCGGCAGTCGCTTGCGTTGGACTCGCGTTGCAGTCGATCTATCGCTCGTTGCGACAGTTCTCCTTTGGATGATTTTCGTCTTTCCAAACTCTTTGTACGCGCAGGAGTTTCGCGCATCCATTACGGGCCAGGTGGCGGACCGCACCGGCTCGGTGATCCCAGGCGCCTCCGTCACCGCGGTTAATACTGCAACCGGGCAATCCTATTCCGCAAAGACAGACGCAGAGGGCGACTACAACCTTCTTGATTTACTTCCCGGGCCCTATACGGTTACGGTCAAGGCGGAGAACTTTCAGGCGGCGGTGTACAAGGCTGTGGTCCTGGAATCGGCGCAACAGCGCGGCTTGAACGTAACGCTCAATCCCGGCACAGTGACCCAGCAAGTGGTGGTTACCGCCGCGGGCCAGCTCTTGGATACCGTTTCGGCTTCCACTGGCGGAGTGATTGACCAGGTGAAGGTTGCAAACATGCCTTCGACTGGTCGGGAAGTTTGGGATGACGTCGCTCTGACCCCCGGAATCCGCACCGTGGCAACTGACCCCTTCGATCTGACCCCACGGAATAATGGAAACACCTATACAGTCTCCGGTGTGCCAGCGGATGCAAACGCATTCTTTGTCAACGGCGCTCCGGTGAGCGATCAGGGCAAATGGTATTTCGTGCCCGAACAGGATGCCGTGCAGGAAGTTCAGGCCAGCGCGAACCCCTACGATGCGCAGTACGGCAGAACTGCTGGCGGAGACTTCAACGCGAACGTCAAGGCCGGTTCAGACCGATTCCACGGGTCGGTTTACGACTTCTACAGCAACGAGGCGCTGGACGCCAACTATTTTGCCAACGACCTCTTTCATATTCCCAACGGGCTTGACATCCGCAACACGTTTGGAGGGTCAGCGGGTGGTCCTGTGATCCATGGCAAGACCTTCTTCTTTGGAGCATATGAGGGATTTCGACAGAATTACCCGTCTCCCGCAGTCGACAGTGTGCCCCCGATGGCATGGAGAAGTGGCAATTTCCAGGGATCGGGATACACGATCTACGATCCTGCGACGACGACCTGCGTGACGAAAAACTCGAGTGGGGGTTGCACTCAATACGGTCGGCAAGCGTTCTCCAATGACATGATTCCGCCGGGCCGAATCAGCGCCATCGGGCAGGCGATTCTAGCGATGTATCCTCAACCCACGGTTGCAGGAAATGTGAGTAACTATGCTATTTCCGGCGCCCGCACCTTCAGTTACGACCAGTATGTCGGACGTGTCGACCAAACCTTTACCGACAAGACACGCTTGTATGGCCTCTATACCGGGCAGAAGAATGGGGGGCACGCAAGTCCTGGCAACGGTTTTCCGAATGAGGCCACCACGGGAACCTGGCCCACCGGCTTCGATTACAACATCATTCTGGGCGTCACGCACATCATCTCTAACTCCATGGTCCTCGACCTAAAGGGCTCTCTCGGCCACACCTATTCAGAAACGCTTACGGGCGATACGATCCAAGACAATTTTTTGGCGAGCAAGTTGGGGCTCACCATGCCCACCAACGGCAGCACTTCGCACCAGAACCTCGCGCCCCAGTTTACGGCGACAAACTACACGACGCTCTTTGGGAACACCGACAACGGCACGGCAGATGCAGACGCAGATTTTGAGGCCGGCATGACCCAGACAGTCAGGCATCACACATTGCATTATGGAGCCGAGGCAATGGATGTGCAGTCAGCCACGGTAGGAATTCCGGGCACGCCGAATGGGACTTTTGCCTTTAGTCCTCTTTTCACGCAGGAAAACCCAACCGCGGCTAATCCCAGCCAGGGCAATTCTGCCGCTGATATTCTTCTCGGGATTCCCACTTCAGGGAGTGTGACGTGGAACAACAATACGTTCATCACCTATCACTATTACTCGTTGTTCGGGCAGGATGAGTTCCGGTTGCGTCCCAATCTCACAATCAACTTCGGACTGCGGTGGGACGTGAACAAATCCCCGAGCGAACGGCACAACCGAATGAATGGGAACTTTTGCCTCACTTGCGCCAATCCGTATACGCAACAGGTCAATTACACGACAGCGCCGTCGCTACAGAACCCTCTGCTGGGTGGCTGGACCTTTGCGGGTGTGAACGGCGTGCCCGCCGCACCCTTCAATGTGCAATGGAACGATTGGCAACCGCGCGTCGGCGTCAGTTGGGCACTAAAGCACAATACTGTAGTGCGCGGGGGCTTTGGAATCTTCTATAGTTGGCCGTATTTGAATACCACCTCAAACGGGTTCAGCCAGACCACGTCGTATATCGAATCGCTGGATGGCGATCTTACCGCTTCCAACTATTTCTTTTCAGGCATACCTTATCCCAGCGGAGCAATTCAGCCCAGCGGCGCCAGCGGCGGACTCGAAACCCAAGCGGGGCAGGCCATCACTTATTACAATACCAATCGGATCATTCGCAAAACGCAACACTGGTCTTTTGGTGTGCAGCGCGAGTTGGCCCACGCTTTCCTTGTCGATATCGAATACGTCGGTTCCCGCACCTCAGGTTTGCCCGTGTCCACTTCTCAGGGTGTCATTTCGACGGCGCAACAGCAGGCTTGCCTGCAAAATCTTGCGCTTTGCAACACCAATGTCTCGAACCCGTTTCATGGTGTACTGCCAACTAATACCTCACTGGGGGCCTCCGCCACGATTCCAACGTGGGAGCTGCAGCGCTCATACCCGCTTTTCAACGGGATCACTGCGAGTCAAGAGCCGACCGGGACCTCGCATTATAATTCCGGAAACATTCGCGTAGAGCGGCAGCTGAAGTCGCTGGATCTTATCTTCAACTATGCCTATGCTAACTGGGTTGATCGCAACAGTTACCTAAACAACGGGTCGTTTATCGATTCAAACCTTTGGACTGGTCTTGACCCCAGCGACATTCGTCATTACATCGATGCCAATGTCGTCTATCCACTGCCGACAACACCCTACAAAGGCATCGCTGGAGCGCTACTCAACAACTGGTTGGTGGACTCAACGGTATTGTGGGGAACAGGCACGCCACTTGCTATTCCCTCAGCTAATCTCACGGGCGCTTCGGGATGCACAAGCTATGCACCGGTGGGCGGCCAAACACGCGCACACTGGTTCAATAACAACGTCAGTTGCTACCAGACGATATCCACATGGCAGCCGCGCACTACGCCTCTTTATATCGGATACCTGCGCAACCCTCAAACCCTTTATTGGAACCCGGCGTTTCACAAACAATTTGTTCTTCCGCGCGAAGGGTCGTACGTTGAGTTCCGCATGGAAGCTGTGAATGGAGCCAACCACCCGAATTTTGGTGGCCCCAACGAGACCCTCAGCTCGGCTCCTTCGTACTCGACCACGAATAGCTGGACTGGTTTTGGAACACTGTCCACAAGTCAGATTGGCGCGCCGCGCGCGGTTATCGCTTCGCTGCGCATTGCGTTCTAGAGCCGCAATGCTTCCCGTGGGCAGGGAATCAGAACTGTCCTTGCTCCGCCAGATGCGAACGAATACGGGGTTGCAGTCTTGACGGAGCTGGTCGTATGATCCGGCTCACGCTGGCACGTCGCGTTTCGCTGAGGAGATTGCCGTTGATTTCATACAGTTCTGCCTCGCAGCTAATGTCTCTGCCTGTTGAGGAGCTTGCAATACGGAGCAAAATTCGATTCCGCGTGCTCCGCAGCCGCGAAGATCTGATTGACGACTTTGCGCGCTCCATTGCCGACGAAATTCGTACCCGCAATCAGCAGAACCTGCCCACGCGACTGATTCTTCCTGTGGGGCCGGTTGCCCAATATCCCAAGCTTGTGGCCATCTGCAATCGCGAGGGAATCTCCTGGGAGAACGTCTTTACCTTCAATATGGACGAGTTCCTCGATTGGCAAGGGCGCCCAATTCCAGTCGATCACCCGCTCAGCTTCGAAGGCTTTATGCGTCGCACGCTGTTCGCGGGGCTCGATCGGAAGCTTCGCATTCCCGACGACCATGTCTTCTTCCCCAACCCGTTTCGCATAGATGAAGTTAGTGACGTGATTGCCAGGGTCGGCGGCGTCGATTGCTGTTACGGGGGAATCGGTTATCACGGCCATGTCGCATTCAACGAGCCGCCGATCTCCCGCTGGTGGACCGTTACGGTCGCTGAGCTGCGCGCGTCGCTAACGAGGGTGGTTACGTTGGGCGACGATTCGATTGTTGTACAGAGCATCCACTCCTCCGGGGGCGATTCGACGGCCATTCCGCCGATGGCCGTGACGCTGGGCATGCGCGACATTTTGGGGTCGCGCAAGATCCGGCTCTATTGCGCAGCCGGCGAGCGCCATCGCGCCATCTTCCGCATCACAGTAGCCGGTGAAGAGAGCGTCTCGTATCCCAGCACCTTGGTGCAGGGTCACCCGGACGCCGAGGTGATAACCGATGAAGCCACGGCACTTCCCATTGAAGTGGGCCTGCGCTAACGCATATTCAGGAGTGCGCCAACTATTGCCTTGCGATGATCCGAAACAGCCCAACATCGGGGCACCTATTTACTTCCGATTCAGAAAGGGAAACTTTCGAGCTATGTCGTCTGAAGGAAATCTTACGTCCTGCTTTACCAGCTGTGCATTTTCTTTTCGCTTCGCACGCAGCATTTTCGTGGGCGCTCTGCTGCTTACGCTGGCCGGCACGCTTTTCGCCGAACCGTTGCCTCTGATCAGGGGCGGAAGCGGCTTGCACATCGTCACAAGGCCGTCGCCCACTCTTGTTGATCAGTTTGCCGCCACTGAGCTAGCGCGCTATCTCGGGAAGATTACCGGAGCGAACTTTGCGGTCGAGGCAACGGCGCGCGTTCCGCCGGAAGCTCTCGTGGTCGGGCGTGACGAAGTTGTAGTAATCGACCCCGGTTTTGCGCAGGAGCAATTGGGAGTTGACGACTTCATCATCCGCAGAGCCGGCGATCGCGTGTTGATTGCCGGACGTAGCGATCGCAGCACGCTCTACGGTGTTTATGCGTTTCTCGAAAAGCTCGGATGCCGATGGTTCGCTCCCAATTTCGACTTTTACGGTTCCGCCGGCGGCGAGTTTGTTCCGCACATCGCCGGCCCTACGGTGGGCGATTGGAGCTTGACTGAGCGCCCAGCATTCAAGTGGCGCAAGCTCTATATCGAGGAGGGCTGGAGTCACACGGCGGAAAATCTCAAGCAGATGGTCGACTGGATGGCCAAATCGCGCATCAACGTGCTCGACTGCCCGATCGATTATCAGCACGCTCACCGCACGGAGTGGGACAATTGGCGTATCGCGCTCATTCCAGAGTTGAAAAAGCGCGGAATCCTCATCGAGGTGGGCGGGCACGGTTATCCAAATTTTCTGCCCCAGGAAAAGTACTTCGCGCAACATCCTGAGTGGTTTGGCATGTACGACGGCAAGCGCACCAGCGATCCGCGCGAGGTGTTCTCTACTGCCAATCCTGACGCTGTGAGCACCTTCGTTGCCAACGTCAAAAGCTATCTAAAGGATCATCCTGAAGTTGACATTCTCGATGTGTGGCCTCCGGATGGCGCACGGTGGTCCGAAGCGCCGGAGGACGTTGCCCTCGGCTCCCCATCCGAGCGCCAGATGATCCTTCTCGATCACCTCGACCATGAGCTCAGGCCCGACTTTCCCAGACTGCGCCTGCAATTCAATGCCTATGAAATGTTTACCGTGCCGCCGACGGAGCATAAACCCGATCCGGGCATGGTGATGGAGTACTGCCCGATCAACCGCAGCTTTGAGGACCCTCTTTACGACAGTAGCTACCCGGAAAGCGAAGAGTATTTTCACAACCTGGAAGACTGGCTCAAGGGTGTAATGGATCCCTCCGATATCACGGTCTACTCCTACATCACCAAATACGCATGGCGGTCGCTTCCGGTCCTGATCCCGCATCTTATCGTGGACGAGGCTCGGCGCTTTCACAGCATGGGTATCGGCGGGCTGGCCACTTACAGTGAGCCTGGCAGTTGGGCCACCTTTGAGCTGGATCACTACATCACCGCACGTGCTCTCTGGAATCCGCAACTGGATGTGGAGAAAGAGCTGGCAGACTACACTTCGAACCGATATGGCGCGGCAGGTCCAGCGGTACTCGCTTATCTTCACCTGGTCGAAGAGGTAGTTCCTCACGCAATTGGTATTCCGGGCACACAGCTCACGCTTGAAAAGCAGCGCATGATGATGCGCGACTTCGCTCCTGCTGCTGGACTGCTCAAGGCAGCGCATGCCGCAGCCGGCAGTGACCCGTCGCTGCAAATCCTGCTGGCGAAACTCGACCGCAGCGATGAGTATGTTCAAAATGAGATGGACCTCCGCCTCTCCATATTGCTCAATGCGGAAGGATGGGGAAATCATCGGCTGCCTGATCTTAGTGATCTCCTCACCGCACGCGCGAAAATCATCGCTGCAAATCCGGAAGACGGCGTGATTCTGCACGACCACCGGGTTCCTTAGGGGGCTTGCTCCTATCCATGGCCTGTGCCGGCGGCCGAGGGGCAGGTGAATATCAGCCCGGCATCGGCTGTCCGAGTAATCGCTGATGATCGACGCGGAAGCACAAACCGGAAATGCGCAAGCCACCTTGCGGAGGTTGCGGGGAAAGATTGTCTTCCTGCTCTTTCTGCTCATCGCCGTTTGCATCCTCGATCGGCAGATTCTCTCCGTCCTTGCACCAGTACTGACGGTTTCCCTGCACCTTTCCAACACCAAGTACGGCGCCATTCTTTTTTGCTTTCTGGCGGGCATGACCATCGGCCAGATTCCGGTGGGCATGATGATCGACCGCATCGGAGCGCGGATGGGATTTGTGATCATTTTTTGTGTCTGGTCGTTGGCCAGCGTTGGCCACGCCTTCATGCACTCGGCAGTCCAATTCGGCGCCTTGCGCTTTTTGCTCGGGCTCGCTGAGTGCGGCGCCTACTCGGGCGGGACCAAAGTGATCGCGCAGTGGTTTCCGCCGGAGGATCGCGCCTTTGCCGCGGGAATCTTCAACAGCGGTTCGCTTGCCGGGTCCATCGTGGCGCCGCCGCTCATTGTCTTTCTCGCGCTGCACCTCGGCTGGCGCGCAGCATTTGTTCTTCCCAGCCTGGCCGGGATGCTTTGGATTGTTCCCTGGCTACGAACCTACCGGGAACCATGGCGCCACCCAGAGCTACAGAAAGTGCCGATGGAACAAAGAATTGCCGCACCGTCAACAATCCGCAAAGACCCGCCGATGCTCTATCTGCTAACCTTTCCGGCGGTCTGGGGAGCCATTCTTATGCGGGCGTTTGGTGCGCCAGTAACTAACTTTTATTGGTACTGGCTACCCGAATATCTCAAACATCAGCGTGGCATGTCACTCGCCATGGTTGGCCTTCTGGCCTGGCTGCCGTTTCTCGCCGGCGGCATTGGAAACCTTGGGGGCGGCTGGGCATCGCGCTGGATGGTCAAACATGGCTCCAGTCTTGACACCTCACGTCGAACTCTCTTCACGACTTCGATTGTTTTATCGGCGATTGCCGTGCTGGTTCCTGCTACGCCTAACAATCTGGTTGCAGTCGGCCTAATCTGCATCGCTTCCCTCGGAATTAACGCCTACGCCGCCAACCTCATCGGACTCTATACAGATCTATTCCCCCACCAAATGTTGGCGCGCATTACAAGCCTCACGGGCATTGGCGATGGCATCATGAGCATGGGCACTATGCTCCTCACCGGCGTTGTCGTCGATCACTTCTCGTATGTTCCGGTGTTTATCGCCGCCGGGCTTCTACCGTTCCTTGCACTCAGCTCATTCTTTCTGCTGGTGCGCCGCGTGCAACCCGTTCCCATCAACCTTAAGTGAGAGCTTCCTCTTCGAGGTGATCTCGACATGAAAACGCCTGAAATGGCAGCTGCGATCGAGCCGCAATCACCGTCTCGTTCGTTTAGGCCTCGCCTTGCTTCCGTCGATGTACTGCGTGGAATCACCATTGCATTTATGATTCTGGTGAACACGCACATGCGCGACTATGCCTACTCTCCGCTCGAGCATTCCGACTGGAATGGTTGTACTCCCACCGATCTTGTCTTCCCCATATTCCTGTTTCTCGTTGGAATAACCATCGTCTTCTCGTTCGAATCCAGGTTGCGTCGAGGGGACACGAAGTCCACTCTTCTTATCCATACCTTTCGGCGAGCCATTATCTTATTTGTAATTGGATTGGCGATTCGCGTTGTCGGGTTTATCCAGGGTAGTAATATGCGCATCTATGGCGTTCTGCAGCGGATCGCTCTTTGTTTCTTGATCGCTGGTATCTTGTATCTCCTGGATCGGCGCCCGGCGACTCACTTGACAATTGCAGTGCTGGCACTGCTTGGCTATTGGGTTCTGATAAGGTGGGTGCCAATCCCCGGACTCGGTATGCCGGGCCGAGATTTTCCACTCTTTGATCCGATCCGCAATTTTGGAGCATATATTGATCGGCATCTATTTCCCGGCCACCTATCCCGCGGGGACTACGACACGGAAGGCCTTCTTGGCACATTACTGCCTGCGACTGCCACTACGCTTCTCGGAATGCTGACCGCTGCGTGGCTACGTTCGAACCGCCGTCCATCGAATAAGGCCTGGGGAATGCTGGTCGCCGGTGCTATAGGAATCGTTCTTGGCCAATTGTGGGGACGGTGGTTTCCAATCAACAAGAAGCTATGGACCAGTTCGTACGTTCTATTCTCTGCGGGCATTGCCCTTGTGTTGCTTTCTATCTTCTACTATTTGATCGAAATAAGGGGCTGGAAAAAGATATGGACTTATATCTGGATTGTCTTCGGAATGAATGCGATTACTGCCTACGTTTTCTCCGAGTTCCTTGGGCCTGTCATGTCCTGGATCCGCTTTCCGGGGGGAGGAAATCTCCGGCGCTATCTCGTGAATTATTTTGCAGCGACAATACCTTCACACCACCTCGCATCCCTGGCTTATTCGTTGGCCAATGTCGCGGTATCTTTTATTCTCGTCGCGATCCTCTATCGAAAAAAAGTGTTCCTCAAGATCTAGACAGACTTTCGGCCGGCTTTTGCCGGGATCTACTCCAGATAATTCGCAACCTTGTTTACTCAGGACCCCTCATTCGCAGAATCCTGACAGGGCCGATCAGTCCAGATTGGAGCAGTGGTGTTTGCGCATTGAACTTATGTATATTCGTCTCAGTCAACCTCGACTCTTTGGGCAGACCCTCGTCCCCAATTAATCGGTTCGGCCAAAGATTGACGACTGTGACTTCGAGTTCGTTTCCTCTCGCTTTCAAGTTGCTGGCCAGTTTTACCAGCATAGGCTTCGTCCATGCGACTCCCAAATCAATACCATTGAGACGCACCGCGGCGATCTCATGCAATTCACCGAGGTCGAGTAGTAATTGACCACTCCCAAGGATCTTGTTCGTCAAGTCAAAGCGCTTTCGATATACGGCGGTGCCGGAATAGTATTTGATGCCGGGTTCGGGCCTTGTCGTCCAGTCGACGAGTTGATCAAAGAGGACCTTCTCGGGTCCGCCCCACTTGGGGTCGAAACTCACTTCCCATGGCCCGGAAAGCGTGAGGCAAACCTGATCGGTCGATGGATAATTTGTCTTTGCTTTTCCAAAAGCGTGTGCGTCGATGGGCCGGCGGAAGACAACAAACACGGAACCACAAGGGTCGAATTCCAAAGGAACCACCGTGCGGCCGCCTTCTTGGCGAAAGGCCGCCGCATCGCGTATTGCACCCGTGACCGGATCCCATAGTTCCGGCTGTTTGCCGCTAACACGGAACGTGCACTCAATCTTTTCCGCGGGTTGCCAATGACTGCTGATGAAGTAGATGTCAGCGTCCTCCATCTTTCGATGGATCCAGTAAATCGCGCCATCGTCACTACGGCCGGTGTACTCGAAGTCGGGCGGCACAACAGCATCGATTAACGTCTGCCTGGCAGATTGCCCTGAGACCAGGTATCCCGAGCCAATGTTCCGTTTCAACGGGACTTCGCTACCGCGATCGTTGCCCCACAATCGCGTTGCCAAGGCATCGAATGTTTTCTCTTCATCAGGTTGTAGTGGCAGACCTGCAAGTCCTGTGGGAGGTGGGCCGACGACAGTGGCCCCCGTTTCTATCAATTCCGCCAACTTCTGCAGCGCATTCAGCGCCATCGTTTGATTTTCCTGCAATATAAGTACTCGGTAGCTCATGCCATCGGGCAGAACGATGCGCCCATCCTTGACGCTCATTCTGTTGATGAGTACGTCGGCGTTGCAACAGTCATAATCGTAGCCATCACCTAAGGTGGGATGAATGATCTCCATCGGCTCGCCATCTCCGATGTTGTCACCTTTATAGAAGATTGCATCTGCGACAAATTTTCCTTGCTGCAACAGATAGGAGCATCGCGCCAGGTAGGTGTTAAAGGCAGGCGTCTGCTCCCACCAGGTAATTCGAGGCTCGTAGTGCGTCCCTGGCATATAAACGTAGCCCGGCTTGGCCGTCAAAGATGGCGAGTGGCTGAAATTGTGCACACAGATCCGATTGACACCGTCGCAGAATGCCTGATCGCTCACAGGCTTCATATCGAATGGGCCTTCCTCCCACTCTGGCCCCATGCTCGTGAATGCCTCATCCATATTGATTGGCATCCCGTAAATATGGCTCGCGCACGCGCCATTGCGTGCCAGAAACCGTTTTTCCGGCGTCGGGCGATGATAGCTTGGCATCCAGAATTCCGCCATTGGCAGGTCAACCCGGCTCGTGTTTTCTAGTAAGTCAGCCGTATGCAAATTTGGGCCGGCCGCCTCTGAATAGAAAACTAGACCGTTCTCTTTGCATAACTGTCCGAGGCGGCCATAATGGCAGTCAGCCATCAGGTCACTTATGGTCAGTTTGTAGTCGCGTTGAATGCGTTCCCGTGTGGTCACGTCGGCCATATCGGCTCCAGCAAGAACTGGCAGATAGGGAATGAGATCGTAACCGCGGCGCCGCTTGAATTCGTCAGGAAATTTCTTTGTCCATGTAAACTCCCCACCTTCCCAACTGTCGTCCTCAATGCCGATGATTCCTTTCCGTTCTTCAGGCGACATTTCTTTCAGCAGCGGCGCCATGCTCACTGACCAGACCTGGTCGGTCGCTTCACTGCTCATCGCATCGGAGAAATATCCCCAACCGTTGCGAGCCCCTGTCGGGACCTGCATAAATCGAAGTATCTTCCAGTTTCCGGATGGCGGATCCCACATCAGTTGCCCCGAGGCATCCACTTTCGAAGTGAGGTCGACCACCTGACTAACTGGGAATCCTGCAGCATCCGGAATTGCCAAGACCGCCACGTCACGGAAGTGCCCACGTTCAACGCCGCCCGAATTTGCAGCCGGTTGATTTTTCTTTCCTCTCGTCTCCGCGTTGGGAACGGTCAGGATTCCTTCGACCGGCCCCGTTTGATAAAGCGATGTCTCGGCCCAAATCAGTTTCTGATTTCCGTATTCCTCGTCAATCTGTCCCGATGTCCCTGCCAAACCCATGGCCAGGCAGAATTTCAAATTCAGACGCGCCGACTCTTTGGCGACATAGCGAATTCGCTCGCGCCAGAGTGGCGTCCATGCTTGCAATGGCGGAAACGGTATGGGTGTAGAGTAGCCACCGGTGTATTCGCCGTCTTTGACAAATTGGTATTCAAATCGGTGCTCCTTTTCGACGAGAATCTGTCTGGGCATGGTATG
Source organism: uncultured Acidobacteriaceae bacterium (assembly GCA_963841365.1). Classification (GTDB taxonomy): domain Bacteria; phylum Acidobacteriota; class Terriglobia; order Terriglobales; family Acidobacteriaceae; genus Telmatobacter. The sequence continues at coordinate 3,688 of CAWJDG010000058.1, read as the reverse complement.
GGGCACATCGCCAGCGTGGGAGTTGTACAGGATGAAACCTGGAATTCCCTTTGCCTTCATTTGTTCAAGGTCGAACGTCATAGCGGCAGGCGTGGTATCCACGTTGATCCACATCCAATAAACCCACGGTGCAGCCGATTCTGGCGGATGAACAAAGCCTTTCAGTAATTCACCCTGAAGCGTTCCCTGGTCAGTTTGCCCACTCGAAAATGGGAGACCTGTTGGCGATTCACCTTTGATGCCATCCCCATACCCGACAGCCCAAACGGGGCGGCTCATGAAGGGATCCGCGGCCGTCACTGACGCCGCCGCAACCGCCCGCTCCAAAAACTTGCGCCTATCCATAAGTCAATATCCTTTCAAAGGTGTCAAACACCGAGAAAACTTTTGGAAAATCGTCGCCGCGTGAATCACGTGGCCAAAGTCCGATTGCACCGAAGAGCACGGCTTCGGGTGACTTGGGCTCAGGACAATGCACTGATGCTTGTGCTTATAGTCTAGTCCGACTGCGAGGTCCCGGGGCCCGAGATCGAATGTAGGCTTCCTATAAATTGATCCCGATTCAGCGAAGTTCGCGAACGATTTAGTCTGAGTCATGGCACACCCGGCTTCGCGCAACAAACAGAAGCAAGTGGGCGCAGTGACAGCATGCCTATAATCGCAGGTATTGGCTCGACGAATGGGAGACATTCCACGATGAATCGCCGCGATCTGCTCAAATCATCAATTCTCACAGCGGGGGCTGTCGCCTCAGGCGCTGCGCAAGCCCAGGAGGGCCAATCGGCAGACCCTGGAACTCACATTTGGCCCCATCCCCCGGAGGAACTCAATGGCGGCCGCATGCCAAATATTCTCTGGATCTGCCCTGACATGCAACGCTTCGATACCATCGAAGGCTTGAATAATGACGTGATTCGCACGCCCAACTTGCGCAAATTGATGGCAGAGTCCGTCACCTTGACGCACACTTATGTTCAGAATCCAGTGTGCTCGCCGTCGCGCGCCAGTTTCCTCACCGGGCGTTATCCGCACACCACCGGACTGCGCGCGCTCGGGCAACGAATTCGTCCAGACGAGCGTCTTGTCACTCGCATTCTCTCCGATGCCGGATATGCGTGCGGTCTTTCCGGGAAGCTTCATCTCTCGCCCACATTTGGCGGCCGGATTGAAGATCGCATCGACGATGGATATAGCGTTTTTGATTGGAGTCACGATATCAGCAATTTATGGCCAGGCCATAACATGTGGCGAGTGTGGTTGAACGAGCAAGGAGTCAAGTGGCCTGTGCCTCCGCAAGGCAGTGACGCCTTGGCGTGGGGTGTACCCATCGATCCAAAATATACGCAGACGGCTTGGTGTTCCGACAGGGCCATTCAGTTCATACGCGGACAAAAAGACTTTGCACCGTGGCTAATGTCAGTCAATATCTATCAGCCTCATGCACCTTACTGGCCCACTGAAGAATATCTTGGCCATTATCGTGCGGAAGATATGCCAGGCCCGAATTATCGTGAGGGCGAGCTCAGAAATAAGCCGACTTATCAGCAGATCGACCACGAGCGAGCATCCGGCGGGCACGACATATCCTTCACCAAGACCAGCGACCTTCAACACCGGAAGAATGAAGGCCGCTTATTACGCGATGATCGAGCAGGTAGATACAGAAGTCGGCCGGATGTTACAGGTGCTCGAAGAAACTGGACAAGCACAGAACACGATCGTGATTTACATGAGCGATCACGGCGAAATGCTCGGAGATCACGGAATTTTTCTCAAGGGTCCCTATTTCTACGAAGGCGCCATTCGCGTGCCCATGATGATTCGCTGGCCTGGCAAGTATAAGGCCGGCTTGCGCAGCGACGCTTTGGTTGAGATGGTTGACCTCGCGCCAACGCTGCTTGAAGCTGCCGGACTGCCCATCCCCATTGGCGTGCAAGGACGTTCCTTAACCTCGCTTCTCACCGGCCAGACGACGCTGCATCGCGATTCGGTGTATTGCGAATACTTCGACTCTCTTGCCCTCTACGATCCACCGCCGATGGCAGTATGTGTTCGAAACGATCGCTACAAAATCGCCTGTTATCGAAATCTCAACATAGGAGAACTTTACGATCTCGAAAACGATCCAGACGAAACCAATAACTTGTGGGATTCGTCCGGCGCCAGGTCCGCTCGTGAGCAGATGGTGCAACTCGCGTTGGCCCGCATGCTGGATACGGTGGATCCAGCCCCGGAGCGGAAATGTCTTTGGTGAGTCAGGCTAAGGGACGAATTTATTCTCCATGTCCGGCAGCTGCATCGAGGCTGAGAAAGGGAAGCACCTTGATTAGGCGCACCTTCACCTCTGCATGAAGTGAGTAGATGCAAATTGCCTGTGCAACGAAGGGCAGAATCGCAGATCTGTAATTTTGGCCCGATAGCGTACTAGCGTTCAAACTAGAACCGGCTGCCGGCGCGCGTTACTCTAGCGCACGAATCGCATGTGTCCTGCCGCCACGCCCTACCCTCTCGGCGCCCCAGTCGACTCGCGCAGCACAAAGCGCGTCTTGTACTCGAAACTGGTCTTCTTCTCCACGTGCTCAATCTCTTCCATCAGCGCCTTGAACGCCAGCCCCGCCAACTCCCGCGGCGAAAACTGGATGCTGGTCAGCGGCGGCTGCGTGAACTGGCAAATCGTCAGGTCGTCAAAGCCAATCAGCGCCATGTCCCTGCCCGCCTGCATCCCGCGCGCCGCCAGCGTCTTCAGCGCGCCCACCGCCGCCACATCGTTGCAGCACAGCACCGCCGTCGGCGGCTTGGCCAGGCTCAGCAGCGAACCCATGCCCTGCGCCCCGCCCTCCCACGTGTGATCGCACTCCGCCACCAGTTCCTTGTCAAACGGCGCTCCGGCCAGCTTCATCGCCTTGCGCATCGCTTCAAAGCGCGTCCGCATGCTGCTCCAGCTCATCCGCCCGCCCAGGTAGCCGATCCGCTGGTGTCCAAAATCCACCAGGTGCTTGATCGCGTCCCTGAACCCCGGCAGATAGTTGATTCTCACATTGCGCACGCCCTTCAGATCGTGATCCGCGCCCGCGTACACCACCGGCACATCGATCGCCACGTTGGCCAGTTGCTCTTCCATCCCGAAGGTCAGCGCCGCAATCCCTTCCACCTGCCGCTCCTGCATCCGCGCCGCGCACACCGCGATGTGGTCCGGGCGCGTCTCCGTGTCGGCAAAGCTGATCAGAACCTCGTAGCCCTGCTCCACCGCCGCCCGCTCAAAGTACAAAATGATTTCGGAGAAAAACGGATTGCCCCCGGTGATCTCAGAAACAACCAATCCCACCGTATGGCTTCTACCCCGCGCCAGCGCACGCGCCTGGAAGTTGGGCCGGTAGCCCACTTCCTGAATGATGGCCTGCACCCTCCGCACCAGCTTCGGGTCCACCGTCTCTACCTGGTTGATGACCCGCGACACCGTCGAATGAGAAACCCGGGCCCTTCGTGCGATCTCTCGTATGTTCACTTGCTTCCCTCATTCCATCTGCCGAATAAACCGCGCACCGCACCGCAAGCTTCCTTCATCCCCCGGTCCCTCCCCTCAGGGTTGATTCCTATATAGACCGGTTGCCTGCTTCACTCGCGCGCCTGCATCGGCACAACTCGTCTTCCTGGAAAGGAGAAGTATAGCAGCACAAAAACCACGCCC
>CAWJDG010000057.1:0-93367 GCA_963841365.1 uncultured Acidobacteriaceae bacterium | reverse complement strand
CGAGTTCTCCTATGTGTTGCAGGGCTGGACCCAGGCGTTGGGTGTGGAGCATGGTTGCCAGGACGGCGGAGGCGCTGTGCATGATTCTCGGGCTGAATCTGCCGGTCGACAGTCTGGAACGGATGAACCGCAAGATGTCGGAGAGCGTGGTGGATTTTCGAGCGTCGCTGCCCTTGGCGACGAAGGACGAGGGAAGTATTCCGTCCGCGATGGCTGACAACAAGGGGGTTTCCATGCGACGTCCCGCCGATCTAACTTCCCGCGGGAGCCCATCGGAAGAAGGGCGAAAAGGCCAACAAGAAGCAGATGGCCGCCGTGGGCTGCGTCTACACGGTGGACCAGAAGGTCCGCACCGCCGCGCACCCGGTGGCAGCCCTGTTCCGCGAGATCTGCGACTGCAAAAGCCACGTCTCCCGGAGCCGGCGGTGCAGCAGAAGCGGATATGGTCGAGCCCGGAGTTGCGCGAACGAGACGGACGGTTTTATCAGGCCGAAGAAGAAGTTCTCTCCTGGATGGCCGACGAAGTGGGCTTGCGGGTGCATCGCCGGGGCCAAAAAATCGTGTGCGTGATGGACGGCCAGCCTTCGTTGTGGGCCGGTCGTAAAACCTATTTGCCGGGCGATAACGTGGTGGAGATTCTGGACCTGCTTCACGTGACGCCCCGCTTGTGGGAAGCGGCGAACTGTTTCACTACGTAGGAAGCGAAGAGGCCGCGTCGTTCGTTCGGGACCGGCTGTTGCGGATACTTCGTGGCGAAGCGGGGGCCACGTCATCGGTGGCCTGCGGCAAATGGGCACAAAGCATGGCTTGCGTGGTCATCGGCTGGCGAAACTGACGACGCTCTGCAACTACTTGAGCAAGAACCTTGCTCGAATGCGCTACGACGAGATCTGGCTGCGGGCTATCCGATTGCCAGCGGGGTAATCGAGGTGCATGTCGGTACGTGGTGAAGGATCGGATGGAGCGTGCTGGAATGCGACTGACCGTGGAAGGAGGCGCAGGCAATGCTGGCCTTGCGGACCACTCACATCAACGGTCAGTGGGAGGATTTTCAGAAGTACCGAATCAAACAGGAACGACAACGGCTTTACCCGCCTTTAACACAAGTGGCTAAAACAAGCAACTTGGCCCTTGGCTGCATAGAGCGGGGAGGCCGGTTACACCCAAATCAAAATGTGTCGGGTCGCCGGCCTTGGCGCCGGGAATCGGCAAAAAATCAGGAAATACGAACAAGTATGGAACAAGGTACTGTGAAGTGGTTCAATGACGCGAAGGGCTTTGGCTTCATTTCGCGCCAGAACGGCGAAGACGTCTTCGTGCATTACTCTGCAATCAACTCGAGTGGTTTCAAGAGTTTGCAAGAGGGTCAAGCCGTGCAATTTAACGTCGTCAAGGGCCCTAAAGGATGGCAGGCTGCTGACGTACAGCCCCTCTAAACAAGATCGGCCGGATTCCGGCAGAATCTAGCTTAAACACAAAAGGGCTGGGTGCACTCCTGGCCCTTCGGTGTATTCCCCGGAAACGCCGCCAATTCAAGTGGTTACCCGTTTCGGCTGCTATCCCTCGCGCTGGCCGTCAGGGGGCATCCGCGCGTCTTTCTTGATGCCTTTCGCTCCCGCAGATCTGGACTCGCGTATAACTCCCAAGTGCGCATCGGGCAGCTTGGATTTTCACTATAAACTGTGCAGAATCAGCAGATAAACCCTAACCGCTCACAAGAAATCTCGCCATCTTTTCGCCGGATGGGCCGGTTTCGTGCCAAGAGGGAGGCCCCGAAGGCGGATGGGGGTCTCAGTGCTGCGCGTTCGCCGCTCGGCAGTTTCTCTTCTTCAGAACCGCTGTTGCGTCAGGCCGCGCGCTTCACAGATCCGGCACCTGATTGCCGCCCTTGAACGCCGCTGCAGCCAGCTCGCTCGGGTCGCCCCACTCCGGAGCCAGAAAGCCCCCTTGCGGATGCGCATCGGGACCGTGGGACGTGCGATGGTGCCTGCGCATTGTTTCCTGGATCTCGCTCAGAATCGCAACCCGCTCCGTGCGAGGCTGACGCTCCCAGAACAGGACGAAGCCTTGGCCGCAAACACCGCAATGGAACTCGGCATTTCCCTTCGTGCTTTTGCAAAAAACTTTCACGTTGTGTCCTTGCCCGTGCGGGATGGTTTCTCCCATCCCGCCGGTCACAATAGTCAATGAACGATAGCGCTGGAAATGCCCCATGCTGGCAATTCAAGGAACCAATTGGGGCAGAGCCGGATTCCCAATTCGGGGGAGGGCGGCCTCAAACACAGGTAAGGAACGGCGCGGCATCACCCCTGCACTCGACTTCGCACCCGTTGCCCTTCTATCCTCAAAAGAAAGGTTCGCTCACTTGTCTCGAGCGGCCTTCATGGAACCCATCACACACATGAGCAAGAACACGATCGCCGTACACCTGCCCGACGGAGCCATCCGCGAAGTACCCTCCGGTACAACGCCCCTCGAAGTCGCCAATTCCATCTCGCCGCGCCTCGCCGCGGCCTCCATCGTCGCCCGCCTTGCACCACTCGACACTACTGCCGGCCACGGCGCCGCCCGCGACGGCCATTCCCCGGACGGCCAGTCCGCTGAAGCCGCCATGTATGCCGCCGAAGACGCAGCCGCCCCGCGCCTGGTTGATCTTTCCACGCCGCTCACGGCCGACGCGCGCCTCGAGCTCGTCACCGAAAAGGAACCCGACGCGCTCAAAGTCCTGCGCCATTCCGCCGCGCACGTACTTGCCGCCGCTGTCCTTGAGCTCTTTCCTGAGACCAAGCTGGGCCACGGCCCTGCCACCGATTCCGGCTTTTTCTACGACTTCTATCGCGAGAAGCCCTTCACGCCTGAAGACCTCGCCGCCATCGAGTCCAAAATGGCTGAAGTCGTTGCGCGCAACGAGCCCTTCGTCCGCGAATTCGAGCCGCGCGAGCAGGCCCTCGCCGAATTTGAGCGCGACGGCGACTTCATGAAGACCCACTTCGTCACCAGGTTCACCGTGCCTGGCGACCAGGTCAGCTTCTATCGCAACGGCAACTTCGTCGACTTCTGCCGCGGCCCGCATGTGCCTTCCACCGGCCGCGTCCGCGCAGTCAAAACGATGAGCATCTCCGGCGCTTACTGGCTCGGCAACGAAAAGAATCCTCAGCTTCAACGCATTTACGGCACAGCATTTTTCTCAAAGAAAGATCTCGACGATTACCTCGCGCTGCTTGAAGATGCAAAGCGTCGCGATCACCGGCGGCTTGGCAAGGAGCTTGAGCTCTTCACGGTGAGTGAAGAGGTGGGCGCTGGTCTCCCGCTCTGGCTTCCCAAAGGCGCCACTATTCGCCGCCTGCTTGAGGACTACATCCTCGATCTCGAGCGCCGCGACGGATACGAGCACGTCTACACGCCCGATCTCGCCAAAGTGGATCTCTACATCCGCTCCGGTCATTGGGCGCACTATCAGGACAGCATGTTTCCCCCGATGGAACTTGAGAACGAACGCATGGTGCTCCGGCCGATGAACTGCCCGCACCACATCCTCATCTACGAATCCAAACCGCGCAGCTATCGGGATTTGCCCGTTCGCCTCGCGGAACTCGGCACCATGTATCGCTACGAGCTATCGGGCGCGCTCAGCGGACTCAGCCGCGTCCGATGCATGACGCTCAACGACGCGCATATCTTCTGCACACCCGATCAGATCAAGGAAGAATTTTCCAGCGTCATGAAACTGGTCGAGCGCGTCTATCGCGACCTCGGTATCACAAAATACAGTTACCGCCTCTCGCTCCGCGATCCCGCCAATAAGGAAAAATACGTCGACAACGATGCCATGTGGGAGCTCGGCGAGCAGGTGCTGCGTGAAGCGCTCGATGGGCTGGGTTTGAAATACAAGGAAGCCCGTGGCGAAGCCGCATTTTATGGCCCCAAACTCGACATACAACTTGCCGATGTCATGGGCCACGAGGAAACCTACTCCACGATTCAAGTGGATTTCCATCTGCCGAACCAGTTCGACCTGGAGTACACAGCTGCCGACGGCAATCGCCATCGGCCCGTCATGATTCATCGCGCCATCATCAGTACCATGGAGCGAATGGTTTCCTACCTCATCGAGCTTTACGCCGGAGCATTCCCGCTCTGGCTCGCGCCCGTTCAAATCGGTCTCGTCCCCATCAGCGAAAGGCACACGGCCTACGCAGCAAAAGTCGAAGCCGCACTCAAGGAAGCGGGCCTGCGCGTCGAAGTAGACGCCCGCAACGAGAAGATGAACGCCAAGATTCGCGACTTCGCCAACCAGAAGACTCCCTACATCCTCGTCTTCGGCGACAAGGAAGAAGCCGCCGGTTCGGTCAGCGTCCGCACCCGCGGCAAAGGCGACCAGGGCGCAATGCCCCTCGACACCTTCATCGCCAAAGCAAAGGATCTTGTCGCTTTGCAATCGACGGAGCTGTGACGCCCGATACTGATTTCCGCAAGAACTCTGCTACTGTTCCTGTGCCAGGACTTTTGTATTGTGGGCTACGGGATCGTGCCGTCAATTTTTCCTTGGTTTGGGTTCGCTAATCGCCGAAGTGCTGGAATCATGATTCTGGTGGCAGGTTTGTGTGCCTCGGCGTCACCGCAAACCAAACCCGCAGAGACCCGGCCTTCTACTCCGCTCCCCGCAACGGTTCCAACTGCGCCTACCCACCCGTCTTCACCTGCTACCAAGCCCGGCGACATCTCCAAAGAAGCTCTCGTCATCGACAGGTTCTACACGCGCGTCCGCGAAGAGATTGACGGAACGGGTACCGTCCAGACCACAGCGCGCATCCGCATCCTCGCCGACGCCGGCGTCAAGGATATGGCCGTCCTCGCGTTCACCTTCACGGCTTCGAATCAGCAGGTCGACGTCGGCTACGTCCGCGTCATCAAGCCCGACGGTTCTGTCGTCGTCACTCCCGATTACAATATCCAGGACATTCCGGCCGACGTCACGCGCGAAGCGCCCATGTACTCCGATATCCACCAGAAGCACGTCGCGGTCAAGGGCCTGGGCGTGGGCGACACGCTCGAATACCAGATCACTCTGCGTACCCTCAAACCCGACGTTCCCGGACAATTCTGGTTTGAGCACAACTTTCAGAAGAACCTCATCGCTCTCGATGAGCAGCTCGATCTTGACCTTCCTGCCGACAAAGCCGTCAAAGTTGCCAGCGCCGACGCACAGCCCGTCATCACCACCTCGGGCGATCGCAAACTTTACCACTGGGCCAACTCCAATCTTGCCCGCCCAGACCCCGATGCGCCTCCCAAGTCCACCAAGAACTTGAAGCCTTCGGTCCAGGTGACCACTTTCTCCAGTTGGGAGCAGGTAGGTGCCTGGTACAACTCGCTCCAGAAGGACTCGCTCACAATAACGCCTGCTATCCAGGCCAAAGCAGCCGAGCTCACCAAGGGCCTCACCTCCGACGAAGACAAGGTTCGTGCCATCTTTGATGACGTTGCCTTGCATATCCACTACGTCGGCCTCGATTTTGGCATCGGCCGCTATCAGCCCCACTTTGCAGATGATGTGCTCTCTAACGAGTACGGCGACTGCAAAGACAAGCACACGCTGCTCGCAACCCTGCTTAAGGCTGCGGGCATCGAAGCATGGCCGGTGCTCATCCCCAGCAGCCGGGATCTCGATGCGGCGATGCCATCGCCGGGTCAGTTCGATCACGTCATTACCTTGGTCCCACTCTCGGGCCAGCTTATCTGGATGGATTCAACCGCCGAAGTCGCGCCGATCGGTGTTCTGTTCAGTACCCTGCGTGACAAGCAAGCACTTGCCGTTCCGGTGATGAAGCCAGCCTATCTTGAGCGCACCCCGCCCGAGTTGCCTTTTCCCCAGTCCACGCGTGTTGAGACAGAGGGAAAGCTCTCCGAACAGGGCACATTTGACGGACACATTGTTCAGACCTTCCATGGCGACGCCGAACTGGTCATGCGCACATTTTTCCGCAGCATTCCGCAGTCGCAATGGAAGCAGTTTGTACAGAACTATTCAAACAACATTGGTTTTGCCGGCGAAGTGAAGGAACCAAACGTCTCGGCGATCGAGCAAATCGGTCAGCCCTTTCAATTTTCCTACGACTATATCCGCGAAAAGTTCGGCGACTGGGATTCTCATCGTATCTCACCACCGATGCCACCCGTGGGGATGGAATTGGCGCCGGGAGTTAAGTCGACAAAGCCCGCCGACGATATAGACCTCGGATCGCCCGGCCTCCTCGAGTACTCTTCTACCGTTCAATTGCCTTCCGGCTGGCTCGTCTTTCCGCCCCAGTCCACTGACATTTCTGAAGATTGGGCCGAGTATCACGCCACTTATGCCTATAAAGATGGCGCATTCAACGCCGATCGCCGTCTGCTCGTCAAAAAAGACAAAGTTCCCCTGGACCAATGGGACAAATACCTAGCATTTCGACGCGCCATCTACGATGACGAAAACCGCATGACTTCCATCACCAGTGGTGGATCAGTTACTGCCGAGTAGCCGTACTGTCGTTAGCACATAATATGTCCGGTGTTTTTAGCAAGTGAAGTGTCCGCATAACGGGCGGCGAGGATGGAGCCATGCGCGAGAGCATGGAGATCTATCCGAGGACCGCGGCGGAGCGGGCGATGAAGTTACAGGAAGTGTTGTTGCGAGCCACAACAGGGAAGATCAAGTGGTGGCAGGCAGCGGAGTTGATGGGCATCAGCGAGCGGCAGATGCGTCGCTGGCGGAAGCGGCTTGAGGAGCAAGGCCCTCAGGGATTACTGGACCGGCGACGGCGCAAGCCAAGCAGCAGGCGGGTGCCGAAGGCGCAGGCCGAAGAGGTTCTGGGCTTATATCGGGACAAGTACTTCGATCTGAACGTGCGGCACTTTCATGAGAAGCTCGGCGAGGATCATCAGATCGGGTTGAGTTATACGTGGGTCAAGCAGGCGCTGCAGACGGCCGGTCTGGTGAAGCGCAAGGCCAGGCGCGGGGTGCATCGCAAGCGGCGTGAGCGGCGTCCACTGCCGGGGATGATGCTGCACATCGACGGAAGTGACCATCAGTGGTTTCAGGATGAACGTCGGCACGACCTGATCGTGATTCTGGACGATGCCACCAGCGAGATCTACTATGCGCAGCTGGCCGAAGAAGAGACGACCGCTACCGTGATGGCCGGGCTGCGGGCGGTGATCGAACAGAAAGGGTTGTTCTGCTCGCTCTATTCGGACCGCGGAGCCCATTTCTGGTATACGCCGAAGAGTGGCGGCAAGGTCGATTATGAGCGTCCCACGCAGGTGGGCCGTGCCATGAAGGAACTGGGAGTGCAGATGATTCCGTCCTACTCTCCGCAGGCGAGGGGCCGCTCGGAACGCAACTTCTCCACCTGGCAGGGACGGCTGCCGCAGGAGTTGCGGTTGCGCGGGATCCGAACACTGGAAGGGGCCAACAAGTTTTTAAATGAGCACTACATCGCCGAGTTCAACCGCCGCTTTACGGTTCCGGCAGCGCAGCGAGGCACGGCGTTCATATCCTGCCGGCACAGGAACCTGGAGCTGATCTTCACGCAACGCTACGAGCGCACCGTTGACCGGGATAACACGGTGAGCTTTTACAACCTGATCATGCAACTCGAGCGTGCCGAGTGGCGTCCCACCCTGGCGGGATGCAAGGCGATCATCCATCAGCACCTGGACCAAACACTGACCCTCATGATCGCAGGACATCGCGTCGGTCATTACAGCGCGGAAGGAAAACTCCTGACGCCGCTAACCAAAAAACAAATCAAGGCCGTGGAAAAGACGTTGAGAGGAAAAGTCCAAAAACAGACTTTCCCTCTCAACTTGCAAATCCCGCAAACAACGCGGGATTCGCACTTTTCCACCGCCTCTACGGCTACTAACTTATGAAACCGGACATTTCATTTGCTCTCAAAAGCGGACATTTCTACTTGCTAACGACAACATGCCGTCACCGGCGACCGAATGCCGTGAACTGGGAACCGAAGACTGTGAACTGCATCTTGCTGTAGGACACCGGCTCCCACCTACCGGCTAACTTCGGCCACTCCGCCATCTCCGCTCCCTGCCTTCCGGTAGTAGCTCGTGCCCGCCGCCAACACGGGAGTCCACGGAGACATATCGGCCGGTTGCTCGCTGGCGCCGAGAAAGAGAATGCCGTCCGGCGCAAGCAGCCGATGCACCCCGGCCAGCAGCATGAGCCGAGTCTCTTGCCCGAAGTAAAGCATCACGTTGCGAAGAAAGATCACATCGAACCCATCGTCAGCGCGATGGAAAGGCAACGAAGCGCCGCACAAATTGGCTCGGCGGAAATGGCAGAGCTTGCGCACTTCGGGCTTCACGATCCAGTCTTCGCCGAAGTGGTCGAAGTAGCGCACCACGAAGCGCGCCGGCAATCCGCGGTTGATCTCGATACGATGATAGCGGCCGGCCTGGGCGCGTTCTACCACTTCGTTACTCAGATTCGGTCCTTCGATCCGGAGTTTCCACCCCGCCAGCATGGGAAAGTGCTCGAGCAGCATCATGGCCAGGCTGTAGGCCTCCTGGCCGGTGGCGCAGGCGGCGCTCCAAAAGCGGAGCGTGCGGTGACAGCGGCGCGCCTCGATGATTCTGGGCAGCAACTCCTGACGCAGCAGATCGAAGAGCCGCAGTCGCGGAAGAAGCTGGTCTCATTGATGGTCATGGCCTCGGCGACCTCGCGCTCCAGCGCGGGTTTCTTTGCGCGCGCAGCTTCGCACCAGTTCGTCGAGGCGGGTCATGCCCTGGTTGCGCAAAATTTTGGTGAGGCGCGTGTCGAAGAGGTAGTCACGCGAGGCGTCGAGGACATTTTGCGAACGTCGAAGACGAGTTGGCGGAGATAGCCATAATCGGGGCTCCGTCGGTTTGTTGCATGGCTAAACCACCATCCGCGCCAGGTTGCGAACTTCAGCTGGCGGCGCAAGCGTGGCCGGCGACGCGCAGGATCTCGGGAGCGATAGCGGCGAGAGGAAGCACCTTGTACGCCAGGCCGGCCTGGGCCACGGCTCCGGGCATGCCCCACACGGTGCTGGTGGCCTGATCCTGCGCCAGAACGGATCCGCCCTGTTCGCGAATGATGCGCGAGCCGGCAAGCCCGTCATATCCCATGCCCGTAAGCACCACGGCGAGCACGCCCGAGCCGTAAACGCGGGCCGTGGAGCGAAAGAGCGTGTCCACGGCGGGACGGCAATGGTTCTCCGCCGGGTCCTGGGTGAGGTGGATCGTGGCCGGCGCGCCGGGGCGCGCCGCGGGTAGCGCTTCCATGTGCCAGTTGCCGCGCGCAATATAATATGCCGCCGGCAGGTGCCGGCTGCCCTCCGCGGCTTCGAAGACCCGCAAAGCGCAACGGCGGCTGAGGCGTTCCGCGAGCAGCCGCGTAAAGACTTCCGGCATGTGCTGCACGATGAGAACCGGAAACGGGAAGCCGGCAGGCAGCCCCGGAAGAAGCACGTCGAGCGCCGCGGGGCCGCCGGTGGAGACGCCGATGGCGAGCACCGACGGCTTGGCGGCCATTTGCGGCCGCGCGCGGCGGCGCCGGGGGCATGGGCAGCATCGGTGCGCGGCACGGCGAAACACCGGGCCGCCGCCGGCCAGTGACCGGTGAGCGCGTGAATCCTGGGAATCAGTTCCTGCGCCAGTGCCCGAATGGCTGATTCGCGCCCTGCCTGGCCGCTGGGCTTGGCAACGTAATCGCTGGCCCCGCTGGCCAGCGCTTCGATCGTCACTTTGGCGCCGTCGCTGCGTCAGCGAACTGCACATGATCACCGGCATTGTGAGTCCCGCGCCGCGCAACTGCTTGCAGCGTAACCAGCCGTCCATCACCGGCATCTCCACATCGAGCACAATCAGATCGGGACGCTCGACGGAGACACTCCAGCGCCGAAGCACCGTCGGCTGCGGTTCCGGCCACCTCCAGGCCGGGATCGGAGAGGAGGACAGAGCGCAGCAGGCTCCGCATCACGGCCGAGTCATCCACAATCAGAATCCCGGCGGTTGTTCGACGCCTCGAGCTCGTCATCATTCAGGCTTCCGCAAGGCCAAGCATGGCCAGTTTTTCGTTAAGGCCTCGTCATCGAAGGGCTTCATCAGGTATTCGTCGGCGCCGGCTTCGAGGGCACGAACGATGTAGTCGTTTTCCGCCTCGGTGGTCACCATCATGACTTTCAAGTCGCTATACCCGCCGGCGCGCAACTGCGCGCAGCATCTCCAGCCCGTTCATCACCGGCATGTTCCAATCCACCAACGCCAGATCGAACGCATTCCCTCCGCGCAATCTTCCAACCCGGCGCGGCCATCGCGTGCCTCCTCGCACTCAATGCCCTTTCTCTTCGAGCATGCCGCGCAAATAGCCCCTTACGAAGCGCGAATCGTCGACGATGAATGCGCGCATGATCTTCCTCCTCATTGAAGCGCCCGCGGCACCTTGTGCTTGCTAGGCCGCCAGCGCTGCGCTCAGGCGCATGGGTTCCAGCCGTTCCGGATCCAGCATCACGAGCAGCCTTTCTTCAGCTTGTATGCGCCGGCCAATAACCCTCGGCGTCGCTCGTCGAGGGTCGAAGGATTCGGCTCATATTCCGCCGGAGACAGTCAGCACCTCGCCGACTGAGTCCATCTGCAACCCGAAGCAACTTCCGTCGCTCTCGAGCACCAGAATGTCCTGCGCGCCGTCCTTCGGCGGAAGCGTAAGCAACTGCGCAAGCTCACGGTGGTAAGCACGTCGCCGCGATAGTGAATCAGGCCGCCCACATAGCCCGGAGCCAAGGGAACTGGCCGCGGCCGCGCCGCACCTACGATCTCGAGAATGTATGTCATGGGAACGCCGTAGAGCGTCTTGCCCACGTGCACTGAGCAAACCTCCACTCGCGTCTCCGCCTTCTGCTTGCCCTGCGATCCTGCTGCCACTGTGCTCATCCCACCGCCTCTGGAACCTGCTGCCATTCCTCTACCTGGCCTTCCACCGCCGGCAGCGGCTCAACGCTGCCCAGATTCAACACGCTCGTCACGCGATCTTTGAGCAGCGTGACGCCGTCGGTCTGCTGGTTCGTTCCGGCCTCAATCAGGCTGCCCCCGGCGGCCACGTCGAGCACATGCGAGACCGCGATGCCCACGTGACGATTGCCTTCACGGCAAACGACAACGATGATCGGAGCATCGGGATTACTCTGCGCAGCAGCCAGTACGCCGCCCGAATCCTCGATTGGAAGCAACTGTCCTTCAAAGTTGAGAACGGGACGATCGCCGATGTATTCGATCCGCGACAACGGCAACTGCTCGATGCGCAACACATCGGCAAGGGGCACCGCGGCATGGCGCCCTGCGGCCTCCACCAGTAGATACTCCATCTTCGCGGCCGCGCTCTCTTCGTCTACCGCCTGTGCCGCATCTTCGTCGGCGATCATGGCAACCCCCGCTCGTATCGCAATCGAAGTGGGATCGAGAATCAGCGCCAGATCGGCATTGCCAAGCACCGTCGCACCCGAGTAGAGGCCGATATCCTTGAGCACCGCGCTCAACGGCTTCACAACAATCTCCTCTGGATCGGCCAGCGAATCCACGACCAGCCCGAAGCAGCGTCCATCGGCGTCGAGCACGGCGATAAAGCTGTCGCGCTCCGCCGCCAGCTTGCACTCGCGGTCCGGCATCAACATCCTTTCTAGGAAGACCAGCGGGAGCAGCCTGCCGCGCAGCCGGTAGAGAGGTGCGTCCTCGATCCACTCCACCGCAGTCGCCGACTGTTCGGGCGGAATGTGCACCAGCTCTGAAAGCGCCGCCTGCGGAAGCGCAAAGCTCTGGTTCAGGCTGCGCACGATGAGGGCGGGAATGATGGCCAGCGTCAGCGGAATCCTCAATCGAAGTGTGGTCCCCTTGCCCGGGCGCGAATCGATCTCGACCTTGCCGCCGATCTTCTCCACGTTGGTGCGCACCACGTCCATTCCCACGCCTCGTCCGCTCACATTCGTGACCTGGGCTGCGGTCGAAAAACCGGGCAAAAAGAGCAGTTGCAGCAACTCTCGCTCGCCGAGCTGTGCGGCGCGCTCCGGCGTGATCAGCCTGCGCTCAATGGCTTTGCTGCGAACTTTCTCAACTGCAATGCCGGCGCCATCGTCGGAGACTTCGACGAGAACATGACTTCCTTCCTGCACGGCGCGCAGCGTCAGCGTTCCTTCGGGATTCTTCCCTGCGGCCTTGCGCGCGTCCGGCGGCTCAATGCCGTGATCGAGTGCGTTGCGCACTGCATGCGTAAGCGGATCTTTGATTGCCTCAAGCAAGCTCTTGTCGAGCTCCGTCTCCTGGCCCTCCATCTGCAGGTTCACGCGGCGTCCGAGTGACTGGCAAAGGTCGCGGACCATGCGCGGCATCTTCGAGAATACGTTTGAAACGGGCTGCATCCGAGCCTTCATCACCGCCTCGCGCAGGTCAGCCGTCACCATGTCCAGGCGCCGCGACAGCATCGTCATGTTCGGATCGGCGGCCGTAGCTTGCAGAACCTGATTGCGGGTGAGTACCAACTCGCCTACGAGGTTCATCATCCGGTTCAGCAGGGCAACGTCGACGCGCAGGGTGCTTTCTGCGGCTGTCCCACCAGCCGGGGCGCGTACCTTTGCGGCGTCGGCTGATGGAAGCTTGGTTGCGGCGGGCGGTTCGGGGATGATTGCCGCGGGCACCGGCGCTGGCAGGACGGTCGCGCTAACAGAAGCCGCGTTCGCAGTGGACTTTGCCCAGCCGTCGTCTGAGGGAAGTGTCTTCGATTTTAGTTTCGCGTTGGCTGTTTGCCGGGCCGTTGCCGGAGCCTGCAACTCTTCGAGCCGTGCGATTAAGGCACCATCCTCCTGGGCGCCCTCACTGCCCTCACTTTCAATCGTTTTCAGAATGCCGCGCAGACCGTCAAGCAGTTCCAGCAGCGCCGTGATGACGGCAGCGTCCGCGCTCATCTTGCCGTCGCGAAGCAAGCCGAGCAGGTTTTCGCCGGCATGGGCCAACTTCTCCAACCGCTTAAAACCCAGGAATCCGGTCGTCCCCTTAATAGTGTGGACGGAACGAAAGATTTCGCCCAGCAGATCCGCATCCTGCGGCCTCTGCTCCAGATCGGTCAGGCACCGCTCCATACGGTCCAGCCCTTCCTGGCTCTCGATCAGGAACTCCCGCGTCAAATCATCCATTGCCCACACTCATTTGGCCCGCTGAGACCGCAGTCTTCGCGCGGCGGGCACTCAATTGGTCTATCGGAAAAAAGAGGCTCAACTTGAGGGATTCAGAGAGTGCCGAGCAGGAAATAGGGAGATCAGGAATATTAGTTGGCCGACGGCATCTCGACATGATCGACGACCAGAACTTGCACCGGGCCCTTGGCGGGCTCCAGCTTCAGGCCGAGCTGTTCTTCGAGCGCGGTGAAGATCGAGGGGCCGAAGTCGGCCGCTGGCGCCGCGCCATCGTCGGGAGCCCACTGCAGCTTAAGGTCGTAGCGACCGGTGATCCCGGTTTGATCCAACACGTCGCGGCCGGCAACCTTGGAGAGTTCGTCGGCGAGAAAGGCAACACTGTTCGACATCTGCACTTCGATGCGCCCACGGCCGGTATTGACGCTGGAGCCTTTCTCCTGGATCGCGCCCAGGCGGGGCCCTCCCTTGGCAACAACCAGAATGTAGATGGGGAGCTCGCGCGTTTCAGTGTGTGCGAAAAGGTGGAAGCGGTCGGCGAGCAATGCCTGAACCATCTTTTCTTTCTCCTTGCGGCCCGCGTCGGAGGTGAGGCCGTGCAGTTGTTGGTCCACTGCAGGGTCGGCCTTGGCCTCGATGTTGAACATGGTGGTGCGGGTCCAGCTGGGTGCGCCAAGGATTCGTGTATCGGGCATCTCGAAGGCCCAGGCGATCAGCGTCATGACGGAGATGTTCTCGGCATTGAAATTGCCGTCGAAAGGTGAGCTCCATATGGAGTTGTGCTCGTGCGGTTCGGGGATATGAGGATGGATCGCGGCAACCTCGAACTGCAGCGGCGCTCGTGCCGCTGTGGCGGGTTGCGGCGCTGCAGCGGTTGCGCTCTGCGCTGCGAGACCTGAGCAAAAAACAGGGCACACAACCAGAATCGCCGCGGCAAACAACCGTTCAAGCGAACGCATGGCAGACCTCGCTGAGAGTGTACAGGGCTGGCTCAAATGCATTAGCCTCTATTCTTCACCTGATTTGCGGGTGTGGGAACACATTGACGATGACGAACGTGACCCAACCGGCGCTCGAAAAGCTGCTCGATCTTGCGAGCCAGGCTGCAGAGCACTCCTATTCTCCCTATTCGCGGTTTCGCGTAGGTTCTGCACTCCAGCTCACCAATGGCGAAGTTGTAACAGGAACCAACGTGGAGAACGTGAGCTTCGGGCTGACCATCTGCGCCGAGCGAGCGGCCCTGGTGTGCGCAGTCTCCCGGTTCGGACCGGATATTCAAATCGCGGCCGTAGCGGTTGCGAATCTAAGCGGACTGCCCAGCCCCCCTTGCGGCGCCTGCCGGCAAATGCTGGCCGAATTCGTGGAGCCCGACGCCCCTGTGATCTTCCCGGCTAAGGATGGTGTGCGCACCTTGCCCTTCAGCGAGTTGCTGCCGCACGGGTTCGAAATGAAGTTAAAGTAGGGAACTGATTCCATGACGCAGATCGACAGCTTTCACCCTGGCCCTTCAGCATCTGCTCCGCTCCATATGATCGACATTATCCGTAAGAAGCGCGACGGTGCCACGCTGAACGCGCCCGAGATTGGCTTTGTCGCGGCTGGCGCTGCGGATGGATCGATCCCTTCCGATCAGCTAGCCGCGTGGTTGATGGCCGCATGGCTCAATGGCCTTTCGCTCGATGAAACGCGGGCGCTCACGCTGGCGATGCGCGACTCGGGTGAAAAATTCTCGCCGTCGCGGCTGGGCAAGCAGGCGGTGGACAAGCACTCCTCAGGCGGCGTGGGCGACAAAACCAGCTTTCTCGTCGCTCCACTGGCGGCGGCCTGTGGCGTAGCAGTGCCCATGATCAGCGGGCGAGCACTCGGCCACACCGGCGGAACGCTGGATAAATTTGAAGCAATTCCCGGCTACCGCACGGCGCTCTCGCTCGCGGAGTTTGAAACAGTGCTGGCCAAATGCGGCGCATCGATCGTCGGCCAGACGCCCCGATTGGTGCCTGCCGATCGCGTCCTTTACGCGCTGCGCGACCGCACCGGAACCGTCGAGAACTCGGGCCTGATCTGCGCGTCGATTTTAAGCAAGAAACTTGCCGCAGGGTTGAACGCGCTGGTGCTGGATGTAAAAACCGGTTCGGGCGCGTTCCTGCGCAAGGTCGAAGACTGCGAATTCCTTGCGGCGCTGATGGTCGCCACTGCCGAATCCGCGGGGACCCGGACCGTCGCCCTGCTCACCGACATGGGTCAGCCGCTAGGCCGCGCTGCAGGCAACTGGATTGAGTTGGTCGAGGCGGTCGAGTTGCTGCGCGGCCAGCGCCCGGCATGGAGCGAGGACCTGCGAGAACTTTCACTCATTCTGGCCGGATGGATGATCCATCTCGGGGGCCAGGCGGGAACGCCCGAAGCTGGAGCCGCGCGCGCCGAGGCAGCTTTGGTCGACGGCTCCGCACTGCGCATCTTCTTCGCAATGATCGAGGCCCAAGGTGGTGACGCGGCCGTCTTCGAAGATCCTGCCGCGTTCCACAAACCCGGCGCGACCGAGATTGTTGACGCGTGGGAAAGCGGCTTCGTAGCTGAGATGGATACGACCGCGTTAGGTTGGGCAGTGCAGCGTACTGGCGCGGGACGCGAGAAAGCGGGCGAGCCCGTCGATCCACACGCTGGCATCCTCTTCCACGCGCGGCGCGGTGCTCGCGTCGAGCGCGGAGAACCGCTCGCAACTCTCTACGCCACGAATCCTGATCTATTGGCCGAACCGTCAGCGATCCTTAAGCGGGCAACAACCATCTCGAACAATCCGCCCTACGCGGTTCCACTGGTCAGCCGAATCTTCATGCGCGACTCCGCGGAAAAATATTTACGCGAGAAACAGCTTTCATCCTCTGGCTCCTAGCTGCTAGCCTTCTCGTACTGAGCCGAAATTGGAAGTCAAGCACTCGATTTTGAGCTTCAAGCACAAGCCTGAAGCTAGCAGCTTGGTGCTCCTTCAGGAGGCGAACGCTTTGGCGCGATTCACAGGGGTATTGGGGATTCTGGCAGTTTTATTGGCCGCATATCTTTTCTCAACCGATCGCAGGCACATCCGCTGGCGCACCATTGTCTGGGGTCTTAGCCTGCAGATGTGTTTTGCCTTTCTGGTGCTGCGCTTCAGCTTTGGGCAACAAGCCATGAACTGGGCCGGTGGCGTGGTTACCAATATGCTCTCCGCCACGTTTGCCGGAACGCAGGTGCTATTCGGCCAACTCGGCCTTCCCAACTCCGGTGCCTTCGGTAAACTGCTCGGCGGCAACCAGGGTGCAATCTTTGCCTTTCAGGTTCTCCCCACCATCATCTTTATTTCAGCCTTCTTTGCGGTCCTCTACCACATCGGCGTGATGCAGATCATCATTCGCGGCATGGCCTGGGTGATGCTCAAGACCATGCGCATCTCGGGCGCAGAGAGCATGAACGTGGCCGCCTCAATCTTCATGGGCCAGACCGAAGCGCCGCTCACCATCCGCCCCTTTCTCTCCAAAGCCACGCGCAGCGAGTTAATGACCATCATGACCAGCGGCATGGCGCATGTCTCCGGCGGCATCATGGCCATGTACATCTCGCAAGGCGTTGAGGCGCGGCACTTGCTCTCAGCCGTCATCATGACCTCGCCGGGAACGATCCTCATGGCCAAGATGCTGGTTCCTGAAACTGAGGTTCCAGCCACCGAAGGCAAGGTCGTCATTCCCAAGGACGAACTGCACGCGGAGGAGAATTTCATCGGGGCCATCGCGCGCGGCACCATCGACGGCGGCAAGCTGGCCATGAACGTGGCCATCATGCTCATCAGTTTTCTCGCGCTTGTCGCGCTCCTCGACATGCTGCTCGCCTGGATGCACGGGATGCCGTACACCCACTGGGTTCCGGCAAGCCTGGGCCAGATTCTGGGGTTCGTCGGCGCGCCTGTGGCATGGCTCATCGGCGTGCCATGGCGTGACTGCGGAGCCATCGGCAACCTGCTGGGTACGCGTATGGCGCTCAATGAAGTGATCGCGTATATCGGGTTGGGCGCACAGAAGGCAACCCTCCTGCCGCGCTCCTTCACCATTGCGACCTTTGCGCTCTGCGGCTTCGCTAACCTGGGTTCGATTGGAATGCAAATCGGTGGAATCGGCGCGCTGGTCCCCGAACGACGCAACGATCTGGCGCGCCTCGGCGTACGTGCCATGTTCGCCGGCACCATGGCCAACCTGATCTCAGCATCGATTGCGGGAATTTTCCTGGGATAGTCGACAGCGATTCAGTTCCCGAACCTGAATGCGCTCCGGGCTTTTGCCTTCGCAGCCTCTTCTTCGCGGTTCTTCATCGGCGCAGCCGTCTCCAGGCGGCCAAGGAGCTTTGCTGAGGCCGCCGCAATCTCGCAGATCGCCTCGTCGAATACTGCCTCGTTCGCGTTCGAAGGTTTGTTCAGTCCGCTGATCTTGCGCACATATTGAAGCGCCGCCGCGCGGATCTCCGCCTCAGTTGCCGGGGGATCAAAGTTGAACAACATTCTGATGTTTCGGCACATAATCAGAACCACCAGCTCAGGATTCGGCTAGCCTATCCCGGATACGCACCCATAATGTATCCCTCCAGCGCCTGAATCGCGTGTTCCTGGCCGGAGATGACCCACTTCACCATGTCGCCGATGGAGACGATGCCCACTACTCTGTCGTTGTCCAGCACTGGAAGATGCCGGAAATGGTGTTCCGTCATCATGTTCATGCAGTCGTCAACTGTGTGCTGCGGACTTACCGAGACGACCGGGCTGGTCATGATCTCCAGCACCTTTGTGTCTCTCGAGTGATGGCCCAGCAGGATGCCCTTGCGCGCGTAGTCGCGCTCCGACAAGATCCCCACCAGGTGCTGCCCCGACATTACCATCAGGGCGCCGACATCGTATTCAGCCATCAGGGCCAGTGCCTCATGGACTGATTGCTCAGGGGAGATGGGCAGGATTTTGTTGAATGCTTTTTGCTTCAACACCAGGTCAATCGTGTCGGTGATTCTCATCGGGCACTCCTACGGCCTTCGGCGGGCGGTAGCCGGGGAACATGCCGCGAACGCCTTTTATCGCCGCGGAAGAGCAGTATATCCCGGCTTGCACACAACTGTCGTACCGGTCATTGCATAAGTTGGGATGTGACGGAAATCACAAACGGTTGTTTGGGACTGACGCAAACGCTAGGCTGGCGGACTTTATGCCTGAGCCCGCAACCGGCGAACGCGATAGACGATGGTCAGAAAGGTAGCCGTTCCGCAGGTCAGGAAACTGGCGCTCAGGCCGACGATGAGAGAGTTGTCGTGCTCGTAGGCGCCATGAATCACACCGAGAACTTGCAGGACGCAAAATCCGCCGAAGGTGATCAGCGAGATACCCTCGTCGCTCTTCTTGCGCCAAACCGCGATGGCCTGCGGGACAAAGAGCAATGCGTTGCCGATAAGGCCGAGTCCGAAGACCACGGCGACGATTTGCCTCATATCGATCCCTTCTCCTGGCGCGGATGCAGGTGCCATTCCTTTTCCCGTATCGCCGAGCAGAGCGAACGCGCTCCACCGAAAACGCGCCCAATGCGTCGTCCTCCACGGTTCCCAGGACTGAGCAAGGTGCCATGCCTATCGTCTCATTACGAGCGCGACAACGGCCACGAGTCGCTCGCAATGGCCGAATTTGACCGCATGTAACACGCTTGGATACTTTAACTTAACGTGATTGAGCCGCCTGCATCTAAGACATAGATGTGGGTACTTATGCCCCGGTGGTGCAGAGTCGGTTTCATGATTTGCGCTCCTCTCCTGGCGGGCTGTGGCGGAAGCCTCCCGCAGCAAGTGGCAGACCCGGGACCCGTGTCGCAAGTGAACTCGCAATCGTCTGCCGATGATTTGAAGCCAGTACCCCCAACGCCAATTGCCATCAAGAAAACAGAACTCGGTGAGCCCACCTGGGATCCAGCATGGAACGAGATCATCGAAAAATCGCTGCCGTCGAATTTGCTTTCGGGGCGCAGGGCAAAAGAGGTGGGGCCGCTGTGCCCGCGTTTCCGTCATCTCAGCAAGCCTGAGCGCCGCGCATTCTGGGCCTATTTCTTTCAAGCACTCGCTGGAGCCGAGGCTGGGTTGAAACCGACTGCTGACGTTCACCACACCGATCCCGAAGTCGACGTGACCGACACCGTCACGCACCGCCCGGTTCGCCAGGAGGGCCTGCTGCAGCTTACCTACATGGACAGCTCGCGCTATGGATGCGACTTCGATTGGTCAAAAGACCGATATCTGTCGGAGCATGAACCTGACAAGACCATCCTGCAGCCGAGAAATAACTTGCTCTGCGGCGTGAAGATTCTCGAAGATCAGCTCGTGAAACGTCACGAGCCGCTCCTCAGCAACACCAGTTACTGGTCAACACTGCAGCCGGCAAATCCCAGCTTCCTGGTCCTCGAGAAGCAAATGGCGAATGTCCCCGCGTACTGCGAGGCCGGGCCCCAGAATCGAGAGAAGACTGAAACCCGTTCAATGCCGATGCCAGAAGCGGCGAATCGACCCCTCAAAACGGGACAGCCCGCAACTGAAGTAAGGCCCTTATCCGCCATCCCGGGAGCAGGCACCACACTCTCGCCGAGCGAGCAGCCAGCGCCCACGCACCCGGCAACTCGATGAAGTGATCTAGTTCTTTGAAGGGCGTGGACGGCCCAGCATGCGCGCGCCCAGGGCCCCACCCGCAACTGCAAAGGCAAGAATTGCTGTCGCCAATATGCCGGTGTTGAAAAGCACGGAAACTGCGCGTCCTTCCGGCGAGAGCATCAACACTTTTGTGGCTGCAATGGTCTGCGGGTCAAAACCTAATGCAGACAATTGCTGGCTCCCTAGGTTGATCTGGTTCTGCCATAGATCGTCAAACACCTTGCCCTGGTGTAGCCAAAAGCGCATGGCATAAAGGCTGACCGCCGTGGTGATTGCAGCCGTCCAGCTCCCTAGAATGCCGGTCACCAGGCCGATGCGTGCGCCTGCTCCAATCGTGATCCAGGCCGGCCGTTGACTGCGCATGTAAAGCGCGACCACCCAGGCAGCGGCGGCGGGCATCAAGAGCAAGCCGACAAGGCCTATCCGCGCAGTAACAGCACAAAGCACCCCGGCTGGGACGGAGAGCATGAGGGCGGATCGCATCGCCGGTTTCCAGTCGATCGTGCTCGCATCCCGCACCGCCTCGCCCCACCGCTCGGTTTGACCCGTCGCGCCGGAATTTTCCGCACTGTAGACAAGCTGCGGCAGACCGCAAAATGGGCAATAGCAATCCCCATTCTGCACAGTCTGGTGGCATCGGCTGCACGTCAATTCCATACATCTATGAGCCTATAGTATTCAGGCGCGTCGCGCGAAATGTGAATTGATAGACAGATGGCGCGCAGTGAAGTGTACCGCCTCAGATACACTACGCTGCCGGCTATCACCGCGAGATCTGCGCTGGTCACGGCCTCGTCATAACATGGCCCAGCTTAGCCTCTACCACAGCTTCGGCCGCAGCGACGGCTTCCTCGAGCGTCATGTGCGTCGAGTCCAGAATCACCGCGTCCGCCGCCGGTTTGAGCGGCGAATCGGCCCGATTGCGATCTCTCTCGTCGCGTGCTCGCAAAGCGCGGATCACCTCTTCTGGCGGTGCCGCCGGCTCGCGCCCTTGCTCGCCCATTTGATCGTAGCGGCGTTGTCCGCGCACTTCAGGGGCCGCGTCCAGAAAAATCTTCACCTCCGCATGCGGAAATACGACGGTGCCAATGTCCCGGCCTTCCATCACCACGCCACCGCGAGCGGCAATCTCCTGTTGCAATCGGACCATCCAGGCGCGAACTGCCGGGAATGTGCTTACGCGAGAAGCGGCCTCAGTGACGGTGGGGTTGCGGATCTGGCCAGTGACGTCCTCGCCATCGAGCAGGACGAGATTCTCTTCCTCACCGGGTTCAAGTCGGATAGAAGTCTCGTGAGTGAGAGCCTCAACGCCCTTGTTTTCGTCCAAAGGCAACCCTGCCCGGAGAGACTTCAGCGCAAAGGCGCGATACATGGCGCCGGTCTCAAGATTAAGCAAGCCAAAATGCCGGGCTAGATGGCGGGCGATAGTGCTTTTTCCCGCGCCGGCAGGACCATCAATGGCGACAATGATTCTCCGCCGCGGTTCGGAAGGGAGAATCCGGTTGTCTTCCGCGTTCATCCGCGTTTCTTCGATCTCTGCCTTGACGGAGCGGTGAAGCCGTACCGTCCTCTGTTGCTTGCCTTCGCAGTAGCTGCCAAGGCTGGCTTGCGGTTCCCGCGCACGGCGCGTTTGTCGGTGCGCTTCTCGTTTCGCGAAGCGCTGGTACGCCGGGATGCGGGCTTTGCGGCTGCTTTTCCCGCGCTCGCGTACCCAGTGCGCAAACTCCTCGTCGCAGAAGGCTTTGTCTTCCGCAACTTCGAAGCGCCGTTTGCATGGCCATTCCCGTTTCCATTGAAATGCCCCGTGCTGGAGGAACTTTTTGCGGAATGTGCCCCGTTGTGTGTGGCATGAGCGCTCTTCGTCGTGCCGTGAGCCCAGCGCACTTTAGATGCATGCCGCGAGGTGCCCTTCGAGCGCGTTGCTGCGCTTCTCGATGCTGCGCTGCGTCCGTTGCGGCCATTGTGCCGAGCCACTCGGTTGTCCGAGGAGCTTTGGCTTGGCTTACGGTCCCGCGAAGGAGTGGGCTGACGGCTGATCCGCGGCCGCGCCGGAGTATTTTCCTTCACTTCTGCGGTTCGCTCGGTTCCGTTCACGGGCAGTGGTTGCTCCACCGGCTTCCGCGGTGCGGCGGCGAATGAAGCAGTTGCAGTCACCGGCGTCACCGTGATTGGCTCACGCACCACATCCTCGTGCTCAAAAGAACGCAGGAAGTACGTCGAAGCCGGCATGGACGAACTTGCATAGGCCGTAGGTGGCGCGGCAAACTCCGGAAGCGTTCCCGCCACATAAAAGTGCGGAGAGTGGCCCAAAGAGATGGTGTGCACCTGCCGTGTAGCCACCAGTCCGCGAAGCACTTCGCGCACCTTGCTGCGCGCGGTCAGCGGGGCCAGGAACAGTTCCACTTCTTCCATGCTGGCGGCAATTACGGCTTGCAGATAGATTGAGGCGAGTACCGAAATCGCCGTCACTTGTGAAGTGGACGCACCTTCGGCAATTGCCTTTTGGAATCTCAGCCTCAGCAACTGCCATTGTGTGGGCCGGCCGGGGCCTGACACTACAGGAATGATGCGAAGCTGTTGCCACAACTCGGTGATCGCACGCAGGACAGCAGATTCCGAAACCTCGCGGCCCAGTGCATGCTTCAGTTGAGGAATCGTGGCGTCGCCCGCTTCAAGCAGCTTGTACGCCTGGATCGCCAGCGGCGAAACCTGGCGCGACCCTGTCAGTTGTGGGCTACGCCGCCAATCGCGATCGCCGCGCAGGGCGTAGACATAAGGCAAAACCCATCCCGCCACAACGAAATCTGGCTGTTCGCCCGGCTGCCCGAGGAGGTTCAAGCGAACGGCCACACCTTCAGCTTCAAGGCGGACCAAAAGTTCTTCAGCCAATGAGACAATCTTGGCTCCTGGAGCTTGATTCCGCTCGCCCGCAACGGCTTCTACGAAAGTTGGCGCAATGAAGGAAGAAAATTGCCGACGCGGTAGAAAGAGACACAATCCCGTCTCCTCCAACCAAGTGCGGGCGTCCTCAAAGGTGAGCTGCCCGCGTCCGTTCTGGCGCATCCTTTCGGAGCGCGATGCTTCCAGTTGTTCAGCTGTCAAAGAAAAACCCTCGCTTCCAGGTTGGCAATCACACCCTGCAACCCTCGCTCCTGAGAGCGGTTCGGCCACCTTCCAAGAGTCCTAAATGCGGTGGAAGGCTCGCTGTATCTGCTTCCAAGAATACAGCAAAGCTATTGGACGTCCATGCGGGCAGCTGGTTGGGTGGCTGGTCTTCGCCAGCTCTAACAATAACCATTCTATACGTTTTGGATCAAGAGCGGTATTCACTTTGATTGCGGAATGGCATGCGATGGACGCCGCGATACGGGTTCGTAGCTTAGTAAGCTCTTCATTCCGCATGGGTTCATCCGAATCAAAGGAAGTTTGGTCGATCACTTCGCCCAGCGTGCGCTCCAAGGCCGCTCCCTCCAGCCCGACCGGCGCTGCTTTTATTGCAAGTGTCTGTGGTCCAAAGGGTTCCACATCAAAACCGTTGTCTTCCAGCTCTCTGGCAATCTGTGCAAAAACGATCATCTGCTCGGGCTTTAATTCCACCAGCAAAGGCATCAACAGGCGCTGGCGCTGCACACGCTCGACCTGCCTGTCGCGGAGGATCTTCTCGAATAGCACCCGTTCATGTGCAACATGCTGGTCGATGATCCACAATCCATCCTCGCCGGAAGCCAGAATGAACGACTCCCGCAATTGCCCCAGAGGTTTCAGCGAACCCAGGTGATTCAGGTTTGCGGCCGCTTGCTCCGCTTCCACTAGGGCCGTGGCAGCAGCCGGATTGTTGCCGTAAGCTGCTGCACCATCTTGGTTTAGGCCGCAATCACCGGCAGCAGGTGCGATGGCCGGCGCGAACAGCGCCTCCGCGGCCTTTCCCCATACCTCCCGGTCGAAACTGCTTGCTTCCAAATGCTCCGCGACGGGCAGGAGCCCCGCGTCAAAGGCCAGTGTTCCGGGAATGGGTGTCGGTTTTTTCGGAGTTAGTTCGAACGGCTCTGCATCGCTCCGAACGCCGCTCAACGCTCCCGGATCGGAATCCGGAGGCGGCGGAGCGGGGATGCTCCCGGGAAGCCCAGGCAGCGGCGACGCGGCCGGTGGCATCAGCGACGGGCTGGCCGTCGGCTGCGAGTCCAGCGCTGCCAGAAACCCGGCGGCGGGCCGCGCCTTCACCAGCGCTGTCCGAAGGCTTTCCCGGACAAAGTCGTGCACCAGGCTCTGCTGACGAAAGCGCACCTCCGTTTTGGCAGGGTGCACATTGACGTCAACCTCCTCGGGCGGCATCTCGAGAAACAGAAGCACCACCGGGAAGCTCGTCGGCGGAATCACGTTGCGATAGGCCTCCGTGATCGCGTGCATAAGCAGTCGATCGCGAATCAGGCGCTTGTTTACGAAGATGTAAATCGAGTTGCGATTCAGCTTTTGCAGTTCCGGCTTGGAGTAGAAGCCCGACAATCGCAGCGAGCCAGGGTTGCGCACGGGCTCGTCTGGGTCCTTCTTCCATGGAGGCGGCTCGGGCAGGCCACCATGCTCGAGCGGCGTCTCGGCGGCCACCGGCAGTAGTTGGCCCAGCGTCTCTTTGCCAAAAACCTGGTAAATGCGCTCGGCGGTGCGGGTGACCGGTGAGGCTGAGACGATGGTGTGGCTTGCCGACAGCAGATCGAACTGTTTCTCAGGATGGGCGAGTGCGTAATGCGTCACTAGCGCGGTCACATGGGCCAGCTCCGTCGACTCCGCGCGGAGAAACTTGCGCCGCGCCGGAGTATTAAAAAACAGGTCGGCAACAGCGAGAGTCGTTCCGCGAGGCAACGCCACATCCTCAACGCGAACGATTCTTCCACCCGCAATCTCAATGCGTGTGCCCGTGGTCTCTTCGCCGGTGGATGTCTCCAGCGTGACGCGCGCAACGGAAGCGATCGACGGCAGTGCCTCGCCGCGAAAGCCTAGGGTGGCAATCGAGAGCAAGTCGTCTGCGGTGCGCAACTTTGAAGTAGCGTGTCGCTCGAAGGCCAGCAGAGTGTCGTCGCGGTTCATGCCCTGGCCGTCGTCGGAGACGCGAATCAAGCGCCTTCCGCCGCCTTCCACTTCCACGCGAATGCGGTTGGCTCCGGCGTCCAGGGAGTTCTCAAGCAGCTCCTTCACCACCGAAGCAGGCCGGTCCACAACTTCGCCAGCGGCAATCTGGTTGGCAACCTGGTCAGGAAGGACGCGAATGCGGCCCATAGTCTTTAGCGTAACTCAGCCGAAGCGTCAATCTGCCGCTGGGCGAAAACCCGTCCATTGTGGCGAAGGATCTGATGGATTGCCGCCTGCGGAAAGGGGCTTTGGTTTGAACTGCAGTCCCGCTCTAGTTCACGTCCTCTTTGCTTGCTGTGGTCTTTTGGTGCGGCGCGGCTGTCTTGGTTCTCACGTGAGATGCCGGCGTCGTCTGCGTTGCTAAAGCGGGCGCAGGCGCTGCCGGCCCCTCCAGCATGGAGGCTTTGCGGATCACCGCCTCAGGCGCGGTAGTCGTAAAGCCCGGATTATTGGTTAACTGTGCCGCGTACCACTGCGGAGGCAGATACCACCTCGTGTCGCCGGCAGCGCTCAAGTAGTCGTAGATCAGAGGCATATTGGCCGGCACGCCCGCATGGTCGCGCTCTGAGAGAGCAACGTACGCTTTCAATTCGCCGGCAATCTGATCCCGTTCCGCAGGATTCTCATCCTCCATCAGCGCCACGGCATATTCCAGATGCGCCGACGGAATCGCGCCTCGGTCCGCATCAAGACGAAGTGCGACCGTCAAATGATTCAGAGCATCCTGCCGTTCCTCGGGAGTGCGTGCCGTCAGGCGTTCGAGCTTGGCAAGATAGAAATGGGCATAAGCGTCGTCGGGGCGTTGCTGCAACGCGCCTTGCAGGTTCAACTTCGCCACGGCAAAAAGATCGTAGTCCATGGCCAGGATTCCGTTGTCGCGCTTGACGGCAGAGATCATCGGCACAAAATCGGGTCCGCTGGGGCTGAAGCCCTTCCCCTTGCTGCGCATTTCGATTTCCGCCTTAAGCTCCCCATTCAGCAATTGCTGCAAACGGTCCCCCCGCTGTTTCACGCGTGGCGCGCTCCCCATAAATCCCAATCCCATGCGAGAGTCCGTCGCGACAACCTGGTTGAGCGTCGCGAACAGGCGCAGCACTTCCCGCGGGTCGTACCCCTGGTCCAGCATGTATTTCGTCGCCAATTCGTCGGCGTCATCCTCTTCTCTTGTGGCCCAAACCACCGGCTCGATTTGAGGATGTATAAAATAGTGCCCCACTTCCATGCCGGTTGCGAGGCCAACGGTTCCACCCATCAGCGACCCGAGCCGGAGCGGTATCAGCGCGCCCCCCAACCCGGCTCCCATCACCGTGCTGGCCACGTCGCTGATCACCTTCTCCTTCTCGGCCTTCTCCTTCGCCAGCTCGACTTCGACATTCTTGTCGCGAATGCGCAGGTACGCTTGCCGCAACTCAATGTGGGCAATTTCGTGGGCCAGCACATAACTCAGCTCCGCTTCACTGTCGAGCATTGAGACCAAGCCGGTGGAGAGGTAGATTGTTCCCGTAGAAAGCGTCAAAGCCTTGGGGATGGGATCATACAGC
The DNA here is from genome assembly GCA_963841365.1 of uncultured Acidobacteriaceae bacterium. Lineage (GTDB taxonomy): Bacteria > Acidobacteriota > Terriglobia > Terriglobales > Acidobacteriaceae > Telmatobacter. The sequence goes on along the minus strand of CAWJDG010000057.1, from coordinate 66,810 downwards.
ACCCGAAAGGTGTATACGTTGGGCGAGTTTTTGGGAACCAGCCGCTGGCCAATGTGGTTCACGTAGCTCTGAACAACCGGATTGCTGTAGAGACGCTGGCGGTCGAAAGCGTCGCCAGCAACACTGTCCTGCGACACTCCCGTGGTTCCGGTCAAGTTGATGCCATAAGCGAGCTGCATGTCATTTTTTCTCAGAGCGTCCCATTCCTGCTGAATGGCGTCCTGAACCTCCGGCATCTGCTCGATCCTGGCGATCTTGTCCTTATCGACTGTGCTCAAGTCGGCCAGAGCATTCGGGTCTTGTCCTTTTTTTTGTTTGCCGGAAAGCACGTTGCCAAGCTGGTTGATCTGGGCTGGGGATTTTGGCGTTGAAACTCCGCAGAAGAGCACTACACACAGAGCGACCGTGAGGGGTTTATACACGAGGACCTCCTATGTCTTCTAACGCGGTGTCTCGGGGAGACCGCTGACCGTTTTCGGCTGGGGAGGGGAAGGCCCGGTTTGAAAGAGTATAGGCCGGAGTTTCCCTGACCGTCAACGATTCCTATTCACAGCACATGCCGCTGATTCCACCGGGATTACGAATGGGTACACCAAAGATCTTCGCCTGCTCGGGCTTGAGATGCTGCATGCTCGAGCAAGTCCCGCAATTAGAGACGGTTGCCCGAAGTGTGACCGAAGGCACACGCGCTTCTTTCCTGCCACGCGACAATATTCACGTAGGGGCACGGCATACCCCATACTGCGCCGGCCCGGAGAATCGATTCATGAGCGATCTTGCCACTTTGGCTGAAGCCGTTGCCGTTGACCCACTTGTCGGCCACCCGCCTGACTATCACGTCTTTCACAAGTTCATCGAGCGCTGCAAAAACCTCCCCGCCATTACCACCGCCGTGGTATGGCCGATGACGGATGTAGCCCTAAGAGGCGCCGTGGAAGCTGCGCACGCTGGGCTGATTGAGCCGATCATGATCGGCCCCGAAGCCGGAATGAAGGCTCTGGCCGCCAAAATCGGCGTGGACATCAGCAACTTTCCCGTCCTGAATACCGAAACGGAATCCCAGTCGGCCGAAATCGGCTGCCGGGTGTGCCGCGCAGGACAAGCCCTGGCCATGATGAAGGGCAGTCTGCACACCGACGAGTTGATGAAGGCAGCAATGCAGAAGGATACCGGCCTGCGCACCGCACGCCGCATCTCCCATGTCTTCATCATGGATACCCCGGCCTACGCCCGCACCCTGCTCATCACCGACGCGGCTATCAACATCACGCCCGAACTCGAAGACAAGATTCACATCGTTCAGAACGCCATCGACTTGGCCCACGCGCTCGGCATCCCCGAGCCCAAAGTGGCCTTGCTCTCGGCGGTTGAAACCGTAAATCCGAAGATCAAGTCCACGCTCGACGCTGCAGCGCTGTGCAAGATGGCCGACCGCGGGCAGATTACTGGCGGAATCCTCGACGGTCCGCTGGCCTTCGACACGGCCGTCAGCGTGAAAGCCGCCAATATCAAAAAGCTGGTCTCGCCCGTCACCGGCCAGGCTGACATTCTTGTGGTTCCCGATCTCGAAAGCGGCAACATGCTCGCCAAGCAGCTTGAATATCTGGGTGGCGCGCAACTGGCCGGAATCGTACTCGGCGCCCGCGTGCCAACCATCCTCACTAGCCGCGCAGATTCGGCGGAGACACGCCTGACGAGCTGCGCAGTTGCAGTCCTGCTGCATTATGCCACCCATCCAACAGTGAAGGTCTAGCGTTTACACTCCGATCCGCCAAACTTCAACGGGCGCCTTCACTCGGGCGCCCGTTTTTTCCGGGATGTGGACTCGCGCTCAATTGGCAAATTCCACATTGTGAGTTGCGTGAACCAATCGCTTCGCGCCTGCATCGTATCCCTTACGCGACCAATCCGTCGCGGCGCGGTGTTCGCGTCCAAGGAGATGATTGATGTCGACTCATACAACGCAAGCATCGAAAGCAGCCAAAGTCAGCAATCCAGATGGTTTTGCCTATGAGCAGATCAAAGACCTTTCGAGTGTCCTCAACGCCCTGCTGGCAGATTTCTTCGCTCTTTATCTAAAGACCAAAAACTTTCACTGGCACATGAGCGGAGCGCACTTCCGCGACTATCATTTGCTTCTCGACGAACAAGCCACCCAGGTTTTCGCCGTCACCGACGATATCGCCGAACGGGTTCGCAAAATTGGCGGCGAGACCATCCGCTCCATCGGTCATATCGCCCGCCTGCAGCGCATTGCCGACAACGATCAGGAATTTGTGCCCGCGCGCGACATGCTCCTCGAGCTCCACGCCGACAATCGGGCGCTTGTCGAAAGCTTGCGCACCGCCCATGAAGTAGCTTCCAAGGCCAATGACTATGCGACCACCAGCATGATCGAAGTCTGGATCGACGAAGCCGAACGGCGCGCCTGGTTCCTGTTCGAGGCCACGCGGTGACATTTGCGGACGCGATAACGATTCTCAGAGTGGTCGTGAGACGCCAGGCTCACATAAACTTTGATCGCACGCTCCATTCTGAGAGACTTGATGCATGCCCGATCATCTGCCCGCGCTGATCCCCGCGCTGATCTTTGACCTGGATGGCACCCTCACTGACTCGAAACCCGGCATCCTTGGCTGCCTGCGCGAAGTTCTTGATGAGCGCAACATCGTTGATCGCGGTCCCCTCGACCGATTCATCGGCCCTCCGGTCGAGGAATGGGTTACGGAACTCCTGCCCGACGGAACCGAAGAGGATCGCGCCTCGCTCGCACGCGATTACCGTGCCTGCTACGACCGCGTCGGCTGGCGCAACAATTCAGTCTTCCCCGGTGTCGCCGAAATGCTCGCCCGGCTCCGCCGCGAGGGTTTTCCTCTCTACATGTGCACCTCAAAGCAGGAGCACTTTGCCGTGCGCATCCTTGAAACCTTCGAGCTAGCGCGCTTCTTTGCCGCCATCTATGGCGACAAGCTCGAATATCCGAGCCACAGCAAAGTCGATCTCCTCAACCAGATCTTGAGTACCCACTCGCTCAGCCGCGAATCGGCATGGATGGTCGGCGACCGCGTCTTCGACATCGAGGCCGCACACGCGAACAACATTCGCTGCGTGGCTGCCGCATGGGGCTACGGCACGCAGCAGGAATGGTCCCAGGCCGACGCCATTGCCGCCACGCCCGCCGATCTATATGGCATCGTGACGCCAGCCCATTTGCAGGACGTCGCTAGCGGACGGGATGCCATGAGTGCCTGACTGCTTCATGCCAGGCGGCAAGAGCAACCGGCGTTCTTCTCTGAAAAATCTTGCGGTGGGACGCGATGTATCGGTTCGCGGCAAACTCCAGGAGCGTGTTTCAAAAATCAGCTTTGTTAAGTAAGGACTTCGGACGGGCCGAAGGAATCAGCTTTGTAACAAGGGCACGACTTCAGTCGGACCGAAGAGTAGCGAAAAATAAGGGGTTTTAACCCCCGAGGGACTATTGCCGGCGCATCTATCATAAGGTTGGCTCTGCAAGGAGGCCTCCAAGCCGATGTCCACCATCGCCGCATCCCCCGTCGTTGCCGCTGCCGGCGGTAGCTTCCTGCTTGAATCCCGCACGCCCGATGAAGTCTTCACTCCCGAAGACCTCAACGAAGAGCAGCGCCAGATCGCGGCCACCGCGGAGCAGTTTGCGCGAGATGAAATTTTGCCCCGCACCGCCGCGATTGAGGCCAAGGAGCCCGGAGCATTGCAGGCACTACTGCGCAAGGCGGCTGAGTTGGGGTTCACCGCGGTCGATATTCCCGAGGAATACGGCGGCCTCGCGATGGACAAGATCACTTCCACTGTGATTTCCGATCACATCTCGGTGCTGGCGAGTTTTTCAACTGCATTCGGCGCCCATACCGGCATCGCAACGCTGCCGCTGGTCTGGTACGGCACGGAAGAGCAGAAGCGCCGTTACCTGCCTAAACTTGCAACCTGCGAGTGGATCGGCGCCTACGGATTGTCTGAGGCCAGCTCCGGCTCTGACGCCATGAATATCCGCACCCGCGCCGCGCTATCGGCCGACGGCTCCCGATACATTCTCAATGGCGAAAAGCAGTGGCTCACCAACGGCGGCATTGCGGATCTTTATACGGTCTTCGCAAAAATTAATGGAGAGAAATTCTCTGCGTTCCTCATCGAGCGCGGCACGCCAGGCCTTACCGCGGGCGCTGAAGAACACAAGCTCGGCATTCGCGGCTCTTCCACCTGCCCATTGGTGCTTTCGGACTGCGCAATTCCCGAAGAAAATCTGCTCGGCGAAGCCGGCAAGGGCCACCATATCGCATTCAATGTCCTCAATATGGGTCGCTTCAAGCTGGGGGTGGCCTGCATCGGCGGCGCACGTCATGCGCTGGCCCACACCATTCGATACGCTAAAGAGCGCCACGCCTTCGGTAAGTCGATCGCGGAGTTTGGTCTGATCCAGCGCAAGATATCTTCCGCCTCGTCGCGGCTCTACGCTGCAGAAAGCATGGCCTACCGCACGGCAGGACTGCTTGAATCAAGATTGGCGCAACTCGGCTCTGATGCGCGGCCCACCGACATTCCGCGCGCCATTGAGGACTACGCGGTCGAGTGCTCCATCCTCAAGGTTTATGGCTCCGAGATGATCTCTTTGGTGACGGACGAATTGATCGCCACCATGGGCGGCTACGGTTATGTCGAAGAGTATCCCGCGGAGCGCTACTACCGCGATGCCCGCATCAATCGCATCTTCGAAGGCACAAACGAGATCAACCGCCTCATTATCACCGGCTGGATGATGAAGCAGGCGATGAGCGGAAAATTGCCGCTGCTTCCGGCGATCAAGCGCGTCATGGACGAAGTCACCGCTCCGCCATCGTTCGGCGGCGATTCCGATACAAGCCAGCCGCTTGCCCGCGAGTCCGCGGTGCTGGACGCGGTGAAAAAGATGACGTTGTTCGCAGCGGGGGTCGCGAGTCAGCGTTTCATGACAGCTCTCGAAGAGCAGCAGGAAATCATGGCCGATCTCGCCGACATGATCATCCACGTCTTAGCGCTGGAGTCGGCGCTGCTGCGCGCGCGCAAGATAGCCGCTGCTGGCCGCAAGACGGCCGAAACCGCTGCAGCGATCACCGGCATCCTCGCCGACGAAACCATGGGATTGGCCGAGCAAGCCACGCGGCGCGTACTTTCCGCTTGCGGTGAGGGCGATGCACTGCATACGCAGCTCGCCATCCTGCGGCGGCTGGCGCGGTTCACGCCAGCCAATGTGACCGCGCTAAGCCGCATCGTGGCGCGTCACGCCATCGCCTTGGATCGCTACCCGCTCTAGCGCCGCTTCACCACGCGATTCCTCCGCGCCCGGCGAGAGAAGTTGGACGACAATCGCCACGGCGGGAATCAGGTAGACCATCGATCCGCACACCCACATGAAAGCTCCCGCGGCCACCTGATCGTTGAGCGCGCTCAGCCCGAACGGTCGCGGAACTCCGCCGTAGCTCGGATAAAGCAGCCGTCCTGAGAAACAGAGAAAAGCCGACACTCCCGTGTTCACCACATCCGCGAGCAGAAGGTAGAGAATCATCATCCAGCGCGACTGCGCTGGGCGGCTCGGCCACGGCAGAATGACGGGCCACCAGAACATCAGGTTCGTGAAGAAAAAGCAGGCATGCTCGAAGTTATGCCAGTTCTCCGAGGCGAGGGCGAACTCGTAAGCCCTCGGAATGTGCCATCCAATGTATGCGGCATTCATGGCAAGCCAGGCCACGCGCGGCCGCGTCACAAATCGGCCCGCCGCGTCGAGCGCGCCGGACTGGAAGAGTGGGCGCAACAGCCGGATGAACCATGTAGGCAACCCGCGCAGCATGGGAACCACAGGCGCGCCCAGTACGATGAGCGGCGGCGCGATCGACATCAGCACAAAGTGCTGCGCCATGTGCATGAAGAGCAGCGATTCGCTGAACGTATCGAGCGGAGAAGCCACGGCCGCGAACAGCGCCGCGATGCCTCCAACGAACGCCGCCATGCGCCACACTGGAAACTGAGCAGGCCGCGTGCGCCGAATGCGCGTCCAGCCTCGCACATAGATCAGCGCAGTGAGTGCGAGCGCGGAGGTCACAATCCAGGGGATATCCCAATCGGTGAACAGATCCGCGACTGTTGTAGTCTCGATCATGGATTCGTCTTTGGGTTTGCACTTCGCCCCGCGGTAGTTTCGCTTCGCGGTACATCTGTGCTCGGAACGGCCTGCGAAGTTTCAACCGCCTTTCGCGAAGCATCATAAGCGGGAGGCTCATTGGCCGGATGCAGCGTTTCCAAAAAGCTCACCAGCGCTTCAATCTCTGCCGGAGAAAGATTCTTGCCATAAGCCGGCATGTTGCCGCCGCCGCTCACCACTTTAAAGCGCATTTGATCCATCGTCATGCGCGTTGCCACATCGTCAAGAGCGGGGCCGCGTTCGCCTCCGGCCCCGCCAATCGAATGGCAATTGCGGCACTGTTTGGCCTGGAAAACGACTGCGCCCTGCCGAACCAGCGGAGTCGCATTCTGCAAATAATGCGCGGGAATGGGATCGCTGCTCCACGCGCTCATGTGTGGGCTCCACGGCGTCGTCGTGCCCAAATGCGTCAGCACACCAAAGCAGACGGCAATCGTGGAGACAGCGAGCACTGCCACCGGCCTCCGATGCCAGCTCTTCTCGCCCTCCGAGGCGTAAAACGGAATCGCCAGCAATACAGCGATGCCTGCCAGCGGCGCGACCAGGATAAACGGCGTCTCCATCTCTGGCGGCAGATACGACAGGATCGTGTAGATCCAGAGAAAGAAGAAGTCCGGCTTGGGAACAGTCTGAATGATCGAGGGATCCGGCTGGCCGCTCGGTCCATACGGCCCGAAGACAAAAGCGCATACCGCGACGGCCGCAACCATCGCTCCGGAAAAAACCAGGTCCTTCCAAAACGCACCCGGTATGAAGGGAATGCCATCCTCGTGGGTCAGGCGGCTGTATTCTTCCGCGTACGTCGCGCGCCGCACCAGGCGCCCCGGCATCGGCCAATCGTTGATGCCGAGTTTCAACACCATCCACAGGTGCACAATGACGAACATCAGCAATGTGCCGGGAATAATGAAGACATGCAACGCGAAAAAGCGTGAAAGCGTGGCGCCCGCAATAATGGGGCCGCCGAGCAGCAGATGAACCAGTCCGCCGCCGATCCACGGCACGCGGCTCACAATTGAAGCGCCAATCCCCAATCCCCAATAGGCGTCCTGGTCGAAGCGCAGCACCTGGCCGGTGAATGCCATGCCCAGCGTCATCAGCAGCAGAAAAACGCCGACAATCCACGTCAGTTCGCGGGGAAATTTATATGCGCCGAACAGAAACACCTGCGCCATATGAATCAGAACGATAGCGACCATGAAATTCGATCCCCACCCATGCAGGGCGCGCAAAAACCATCCCAGTGGAATCTGGTGATTCAGAATGTTCAGGCTGTTCCATGCCTCGCCTGCCGACGGCACATAAACCAGCGCCAGCAAAATGCCCGTAAAGATTTGCAGAAACAGCAGCGTGAAAGCAGCGCTGCCAAACACGTACCACCAGCTCGCGGTGTTTCGCGGAACAGGATGCAGCGCAGCATCCTTCACCGGCCCTTCGAGCTGCAACCGTCTCTCGAGCCACGCATACATGCGCTTTGCCGTCGTGTTCATCCGCGGCATGAACCATCTCCCTGGCTGGTTGAGATCTTCACCAGCTTCGCGGAATTCGACAGCGTGGGCATCTGCCCTGCGTCAATTCGCAACTCGCCCCCGTCGATCTTCCAGTTGTAGGTAAAAAGTCCGCGTTCGGGCGGCCCGGCTGCGCGTGAGCCATCGGCGTAGTACACGCCCCCGTGGCACGGGCACATGAAAAGTTGCGACTGCGGAAACCAGCGCACCGGGCAGCCCAAATGCGCACAATTGATCGCGAAAACCTGAAACTGATCTGCATCCTCGCGCCGCACATAGCAGGCCACGTTATCGGTCTGCCCGTCCCAGCTATTCATCGCGGGACTCTTGTAGACTGAGAGCCGCGTTTCCCCAGCGGGAAAAGCATCCACCGGGCCGAGCGACACCCACGAATCGTAGCTTAAGTCCTTTCTCCACGGCGCAAGCAGATAGCGGAACACAGGCACAGCGAGCACAAGTCCCACCAGGCCGTTGAGTCCGATTGCGGCCTTGAAAAGCAGCCAGCGGCGCGAAACAATCCTTGCGTCGTCGCGCGCAGCGGCATCACCCGCTCCTGCGTTCTGTGATGGCTGCCGTTCCGCTGCGTGTCCGTTGTCGCTCATCTCTCTCACCTCCAACTCGCCGCGGCCTTTGCCGTCTGCCCCGCTGCCGCATTCGCGGCGGCCTGCTGCGCCGTGTTCCGTAGACTTGCCAAATACGTCACAATGTCGTCCACATCCTCGGCAGAAAGCGGCGCGCCCGGTCTGCCGCCTGCGGTGTCATGCCGCCAGTCGGGCTGCCCAATGTCCGGTCGCCCTGCAACGATGATGCTGCGCAACGCCTGATCGCCGATGAGCGCCAGATACACCGGGCTCGTCACCTGTTGCTGCGATGCCTCGTGGCATCCCGCGCAGCGCGCCTGGTAGCCCAACTCCCCGCGATGCGCATCGCCGGTCTGCGCTTGCGCGTAGGCCGGTGGTGTCGCTCCACCAAATGCATCTGGCCGCGACCACTCTCTGCGCATGCCTGCAATCAGTGCATTCACCTGCGCGTCCGTCAACATGCCGCCCTCCGATTGCGCAAACGCCGGCATCTCCGTGCCCGGCATGCCGCCGGAAATCCACTTCCGCAATGTCGCGTCGTCCACGAGCGCCTGGTATTCGGGATTGGCAAGATCAATCGACGGACCGTTCTGCCCGTTCGCTCCATGGCACGCGGCGCAGTTCTCGCCGTACAGCGTCGCGAAATCGGTCACTTGCGTAGGGCGCACAATCGGGTTCGGCGGAATGCCCGGCGCGTGCTCGCAACCGCCGAGCACCGCGGCCGCGCAAGCCACCAACGCCATCGCCGCAAAGCGCATCAATGCTTCTCCCCATCATGCGAGTTGTCCCGCGGCGGCCCAACGTCGGGTCTCGACTCCATCAGCCCCGGCGCTTCAATGCCCAGGCGTGTAGCAAACGGTAGCGACTGGCCGGTCCGTACTCGCCCCTGGCGCGCAACTACAATTCCCGCGACCACGCCATAAGTGACCTGCGAGACCAAAAACCATCCCCACGCGATACGCTCATCCAGCGCAGGGTTGATGATGCCCATGAACGAATGCAGAACGCCCGTCCACAGCACAGGCGCCAGAATCCCGCCGAGCAGGACGGGATGCCGCGGCAGCATCGGCAGCATTGCGCCGTAGAGCAAGCCGACGAGCAGACAAGTCACCGACTGGATGAGGATTGCCACGAGCAGCCCCTGCCAATGAAAAGCGGCGATCTCGGCGGTGGTGGGGTTGCGCCAGTGCGCCACACCCGCGCCGCCCAGCAGGTTTACCGGGTACCAGATGCTGTGCTGCGCAATCAGCCCATAGAGCAGCGCGGGCAGAATCATTGCGATGCCGCCGGCAATCCCGCCCTTGATGCCGCTTATGATCGGATAGGTCTCGATCGGCAAGCGCGCGCGGTGTTCTGGACTAAGTCTGATGCGCTCCACCAGTGCGCGCGACGATGTAATCGTCACCGGCTGATCGAGTACCTCGACTTCCTCGTGTTGTTCATGCGGCAGAACCTGGCGAAACCAGCCGATGCAACCGGCGAGCATCAACACGCCGCCCAGCATGCTGATGCCTGCGCTCGTCACCAGTCCCGCAGCCGCCAGTGTGCACCCGAAGGCCAGCACAATGGGCCATGCTGTCGGCGCGGGTAGATGAATCGCCGGGCCCCCTGCATGTTCCTTCTCGTGTTGCACAGCCTCCACCATCACTTCACCTTCCCACGATGTACACAACCGTGAAGACCACCACCCACACCGCGTCCACAAAGTGCCAGTAAAGCGCAAGCACCTGGATGCGTTCGGCATGTCGCTTCTCCACGCGGCCCAGAAGCGTGAAGATCAGGACCAACGAAAGCATCAGAAGGCCCACAACGACGTGCGTGGCGTGCAGGCCTACAAGCGAGTAAAAAGTTGTCCCAAATAAATTCGTCCGGATCGTCAGGCCGTCCGTAAAAATCAGTTTGTTCCATTCCACCGCAGTGCCGCCCAGGAAGATCATGCCGAGCAATATCGTGAGCGCCCACCATGCGCCGAACACGCGAACGCTTCCGCGCTCGATGGCTCGCTCTGCCAGCAGGATGGTGATGCTGCTCGAAAGCAGGCACACGGTATTGAAAATCGGGATGTCGAGAATCGCCGGCGTCGGCCCATAGGTGCTGCGGCCAATGTAATAAACGTACGCGACCATGAAAATCGTGAAGATGGCTGACTCGCCGATGATCAGCGAAAGCATGCCCACGCGCCCGCGCGACGGAAGGCGCCAGTTTTCATCCGCGAAAATGGGAAGCGTACTCATCGTTCGTACTTCCAGTCTGGATCGTTGGGATGCTTGATATCCCACAGCGGACGCCGGCTGCGCACCACCGGATCGATCGCGAAGTTGTATGAAGGCGGAGGCGAGGGCGTCGACCACTCCAGCGTCCACGCATCCCATGGATCGTTGCCGGCTTTGTCGCCGTGAAGATACGAGTCCACCAAATTCCAGACGAAAATCAATACCGCGATCCCCTGGATCATGCCGCCCAACGAAATCACCATGTTCAGCGTGCCCCATCCCCGATTCGCTTCGTAGGTGTAGATGGAACGAGGCATCCCGAGAAGGCCGACAAAGTGCATGGGGTCGAAAGTCACATGGAAGCCAATCAGGAACAGCCAGAAGTGCCACTTCCCAAGCTTTTCGCATAGCATCCGGCCAGTGGCCTTCGGATACCAGTAATAAATCGCGGCAAAGATGCAGAACACGATGGCACCTACCAGTACGTAATGGAAATGCGCGATCACAAAGTAGGAGTTGTGCAATTGCCAATCCCATGGCGCCACCGAAAGCATGATCCCAGTAAGTCCAGCCATTAGGAACTGCAGCACAAACGCGGTGCAGAAGAGCATCGGCGTGGCAAATCGGATTCTTCCGCCCCACATCGTCGCCAGCCAGTTGAAAATCTTGATGCCGGTAGGAATGCCGACCATCATCGTGGAAAGAACAAAGAAGGCGTTGCTCACTGAGGTCATGCCAACAGTGAACATGTGATGCGCCCACACCGTGAGGCTGATGAAGCAGATGCCAACTGAGGCCGCAACCATGGCCGGATAGCCGAAGACTGCTTTGCGCGAGAAGACAGGAATGATCTCATTCGCAATCGCGAAGGCAGGCAGCACCAGAACGTAGACCTCGGGATGTCCGAAGATCCAGAAGAAATGCATCCACACCACTGCAGAGCCGCCGGCCTGCGTGTCGAAGAAATGTCCGCCCAGGTAGCGATCGATCAGCAGCATCACCTGCGCGGCCGTCAACGGCGTAATCGTAATCAGTGTCAGCCCGCTCACCACTAGCATCAGCCACGCGAACAGCGGCATCCGAAAGAGCGTCATGCCGCGGCACCGCATCGAGATGATCGTCGCAATAATATTGATGGCCGTGCCCAGCGTGCCGAATCCGCTCACGATGAGCGACAGCGCCCAGTAGTCGGTGTTGTGTCCGGGAGAGAACGCTTTGGCCGTGAGCGGCGCATAGGCCCACCATCCCACATCGGGCGCGCTGCCCATGCCATACAGACCGAAGCCGCCCACAAAACTGAAGTAAAGCAGCAGACCACCGAACGCCGTCATCCAGAAGCTGAACGCGTTCAAGCGCGGAAAAGCCATGTCGCGCGCGCCGATCATCAGCGGAACCAGGTAATTGGCAAACCCGAACAGAATCGGCATCCCCACCAGGAACACCATGGTCGTGCCGTGCATCGTGAACAACTCGTTATAAAATTCCGGCGAAACCATGTGGTTGTTCGGAATGGCAAGCTGAATGCGAATGACCAGGGCTTCGGCGCCGGCGATCAGGAGGAAGAAGAGCGCGTACACCACGTACAGAATGCCCAGCTTCTTGTGATCGACGGTCACCACCCAGCTATGCAGCCACTCCAGCATCGCCGCGCCGCGCGAAGGTGCCGCGTCAAAAGAGCCGGGAATCGGGAAAGTCTGGTCCGCCATCAATTTCCTCTAGTGGAGTGTCGAAAGGTACGCCACAACTTGGTCGATCTGCTGATCGCTGAGTTGCATCGCTGGCATTAGCACGCCGGGCTTAAATGTGCTTGGATCCTTGATCCATGCGCGCAGGTTCTCCGGTGTGTTCTCCGCGGCACCTGCTGCAATCGTCGCTCGGCTCATCAGGTGCGTCAGGTCAGGCCCAAACGTCCCCTTCGCTGCGGTGCCTGAAATGGTGTGGCAATTCACGCAAGCCTCGGTTTCAAGGATGTGCCGGCCCTCGGCGACAGCCCCACTCTGCGCATCGTTTTGTGCACCCGGCTTCTGCTGCTGCTTCACCCACGCGTCGAACTGCTGCGGCGTATCCACATACACGCGAATCAGCATCATCGCGTGCTCGATGCCGCAAAACTGCGCGCACTGCCCAAAATAAAGTCCCGCTTTTTGCGGATCGATCCACATCTCATTCGGATGGTTGGGAATCAAATCCGTCTTGCCAGCGAGTTGCGGCACCCAGAAGCTGTGATCCACATCGGCCGAGAGCAGGCGCAGATATGTCGGTTCCGGTTCCTGCGGTGTGCTTACGGGAACGTGCAGCTCGTTGGCCGTTACGATGCCCAGCTTGGGATAGCGAAATTCCCACCAGAACTGGTGCCCCACCACGGTCACGTCGAGCGCGGATGTGGGTTTGGGCTCGTCCTGGATGGCAAAAATGATGCGCGCCGTGGTCAGAAACAGGACCACCACAATCAGCACCGGGATCACCGTCCATGCCAGTTCCACCTGGGCGCTGCCATAAATCTGTGCTGGTTCGTGCTGCTCGTCTGACTGGCGCGCCCGGAATTTGATGATCACGAAGACCAGCAGCCCCGCCACCACTGCAAAAATGGCGCCCGTAATCATCAGCACGAAGAGCGACAAACCGTAGATCTCGTGCGCAGGTGTCGAAGCCGGCGCGAGAATGCTGGGTGTCGCTTGCGGGCCTTGTGCCATCATCGGCGGAGCGCTGGCGCAAACCAGGAAAACTGAATAGAGCCGGGATCGAATTGAGGAAAGACTGCGCATTTGCTGCATATTCCCCCACGTTCCGGTCAAAGCCTTCAAGGTCCGCGGCAGACGGACGCCTGCCCATTGATGTTGCGCTCGATGCGTTCGCTCTTCCGCTGCGGAGGTTTGTCTATCGGTGAATCAGCTCGCTGGTCAGCGCCACCAACTCGACGCCGTGCGCTGTGGGAACACGAGCTGCCGAGGTCGATTATAAAACCTAAGCGCCGCCGAATTCTGGATGTCGAAACGGGAGCTCTGTTGCTTTCCTCAATGAATCAATGGAATTTCGCACGATGTGGGAAACTGAGTCTAGGTTCGATGCAAGCTGCACCTTCAGACTCCTTGACCGTTCGCGCAATTCTCGCTGACGCAGAGCGCTCGCTCGCCGCTGGTCCCCATCCCGAGCGAGCTCGGCGCGACGCCCAGTCGCTCCTTGTTCATGGATTGCGGAACGATGAACCCGCCACAAATCTGGCATGGCTCATCGCTCACCAAGATGAGATGCTCTCGCCCAGTGCGTCTGCAACATTTCACGCTTGGCTCAACCGCCGCCTCGCAGGCGAGCCCATCCAATACATCACCGGCGTTGCAGAATTCTATGCACTGTCATTCCATGTCAACCGCGATGTGCTCATTCCGCGCCCCGAGACGGAGCACCTTGTCGATCAAGCGCTTGCAATGGCCGCGAACTTTCCGCGACCACACATCGTCGACGTCGGCACGGGCTCCGGCGCAATTGCCGTCGCGCTGGCCCACCATCTTCCCAATGCACATGTCTTCGCAACAGATATTTCCGCACCTGCGTTGTCCGTCGCGTGCCAAAACACAGAATCGAATGGCGTCGCCAGCCGCGTGCGCTTCTTCGAAGGTGATCTGCTTGCGCCCGTCGTTGGGCAATCCTTCGATATCGTGGTCTCAAATCCGCCCTACGTGTCGCTCGCTGACCGCGAATCACTCTCCGTCGAGGTGCGCGGCTATGAACCCGCCCAGGCACTCTTCGCTGGCGATCACGGCCTCGCCATTTACCGCCGTCTCATTCCCGCGGCCTTCGGCGTGCTCGCGCCAGATGGATTCCTGGTGTTGGAAATCGGCCACGGACAGGCCGAAGCTGTTCATGCGTTGCTGATCGCCGCCGGTTTCGCGCAGGTCGAATTCACGGCCGATCTGCAGGGCATTCCGCGCGTTGCATCTGCCCACCGCCCTTGAATCCGCGTGAGTCAATGCCGCGGCTCCCTATCGCGATCAATCCAAGCGCGTTTTAAGCCCGCCCGGTCTTGCTCAGCTCCTTATAGAAACCCAGATCGCGCCCTATCAGGCTCTTGGTGATGTACGCTATCTGGCCGTAGTGCAGCCCGAAGTGCTCCACAACCCGGTAAACCGCATCGAGGCCGTGCACGGGGTAGCCCTGGATCTCGTAGGGCGCCAGCAAGTCCTCTACTGTCAGCCGTTCCAGAACCGCCGCAGCCGCGTTCAGGGTTACGCCCAATTTCGCCAGCAACTCGGCCGCCGTTGCTTGGCCCCTCGCTGCGAACTCCGCTGGCCGATTGCGCTTGTCTTCCTCTTTGTTGAATGACGCCACCAGCCACTGCTCCACATTGCCGTTCAAATGCAGCAACAGGTTCCCAATGCTGTTGCTGGCGTCGTTCGGCCGCCACCACACTTCATCCTCGGTCAGAGGGGCCACACATTCCTTCAGCCGCGGCCAATACTGGTCCATCATCTTCTTGCGTGAGAAGTCGAGAAACAGCCGCGCCAATTCGGAGTTTGTTTCCGGCATCTGAGATTCGCCTCCTTGGTAAAATTGTCGATTCGCCTCCGCCAGGCATAGCCGCAAGCCCTAGATCAGTTCGTAGCCCGCAAACCAATAGCCGATTTCGAAGGCCGCAGTCTCTTCCGCGTCTGAGCCGTGAATGGCGTTTTCTTGAATGGAGCTGGCAAACTTCTTGCGGATGGTTCCTTCTTCGGCATTCGCGGGATTGGTTGCGCCCATCAGCTTGCGCAGGTCTGCAATCGCATTCTCCTTTTCCAGAACCATCAGGACAAGCGGCCCCGAAGACATGAACGTCGTCAAGCCATCGAAAAACGGCCGCTCGCGGTGGACCGCGTAAAAGCCCTCGGCTTCGCGCTTTGAAATCGATTGTTTTTTAATGGCAAGAATGCGAAAACCGGCCTTGTTGATCTCCGCCAGAATCGCGCCAGTGAAATCATTGCGAACTGCGTCTGGCTTAATGATGCTGAACGTGCGTTGTGGCACTCGAATCTCGCTCCTCTGTGGATTTCTCTTCGAATTTCATTGTAGCGGGGCCGCACCCGCAAATACGGCTTTGCCCTGCGTTTTGAATCGTTTAGAGCCACTCGTTACCTTTGTGCACTGTCCGATGGGGAGACAGTTTATCCCCCAAAAGGGGTATTTCTGCGCCCCCTTTTCTGTCCACAACTGCCTTGTTTTCTGCTATTAATAAAAGGGTAGTCAGAGTGTTCCGGGTCCGCTCATAAGAAGCCTGGCCACTGAAAGTTCAATTTTTTGGGGATCACTTGATGCTAGTCGTGCTCCAAATTGCTGCCGTGGTTGCAATCGCAATCTATTTCATCCACTGGCAGAGAAGTGCTCGGCGCCGCAACTCCCAATCATGGGAATCGTTGCTGGCCAAACTTCGCCCCGAGTGGAGCGCGCGTGAGCTGAGTGATCACTTCCTCTGGCAGGAAGGTTTGAGCGCCACACCCGAAGACGCCTGGCAACGCATGGAAGGCCCGAAAGGCCTCTGGGTGATGTACCAGAATGCGCGGGTCATGCTCGAAATGGCAGATTTCGCCGCAAAACACTGCGAAGGCGTTGACCGCTTGCTGGTAGAAACGCTGCACAGCGACGCCATGCAGATTCGAGTTTGCGTTCTCGCGGCGCTTGCTCAATACGCCTTCACTCACGCCAGCGAGGGAGTTCGCGTGAATGCCTTCCGCGCCGCCTCGATGTACACTGGTATGGCTGCCCGCACCACCCAGTTGCTGCAGGAATATGCAGCCGTCATGGTGCCCGACTTCGTCGCAGCCATGTAACCCAGTTATCTCCTCCAGACACAAGACCCCGGCTTCGGCCGGGGTTCTTGTTTTTGCGCTCCTCAATTCCTCGCTTTATCCCTCCATCGATTTAAGAAACTCGCCGATTCTTTCGTACTCGCCTTCGCTGAGCCTGAAGCTGAGCGCGGGCGCCATCTCCTCAACTTGCTTCCCACTGCGCCCACCCACAATGGCAGCAGTAATTGCGGGATTGTGCAGCGTCCACCCAACAGCCACTACCCCGGGGCTTACGCCATGCCCGTTGCCAATTTCGCGCAGTACCTCCACCAGTTGCAGATTGCGGCTCAGGCGCGGCTCGCCGAATTCAATATTTTTCCGACGCCAGTCGTTGGCCGGCATCGCCGCTGCACGTTCAGCAGTCATCTTCCCGGTCAACATGCCCGAGAGCATAGGCGAGTAGTTGATCACACCGATGCCATTGGCTTTCGCGAAGGGAAGAATCTCCGCTTCCACCGCCCGGCGCAGCATCGAGTAAGGCGGCTGCAGGCTCGTGATCGTAGCAATCTTCAATGCTCGCTTCATCTGTTCCACTGAAAAATTCGACAGCCCGATCCACCTGATTTTTCCTTGCTCACGCAGCCGCGCCAAAGTCTCAATCGCAGTTTCGACGTTTTCGTCGGGATCGGGCCAGTGCACCTGATAGAGGTCGACGGTTTCCACCCCCAGGCGGCGCAGCGAGCCCTCTAGTTCGCTCGTCAAGGAGGTAGGCTCGAGGGAGCTGTAAATCGTTCCGTCTTCGTGCCAAGGCCGCGAGCACTTGGTGAAAATGTAGGGCTTATGCGAAGACGAATTGACTGCGCGCCCCACCACTTCTTCCGAGTGGCCCAGTCCGTAGACGGCCGCCGTATCGATCCAGTTGATGCCCATGTCGAGCGCACGGTGAATGGCGGCAATGGAATCGGTGTCGTCCTGCGGGCCCCATGCGTACTGCCAGTCACCCCCACCGATGGCCCACGCTCCAAAACCAATGGGAGTGATTGCCAAATCCGAATTACCGAGAATGCGCAATGAAACGGCAACAGTCTGTGTCATAACTCAAAGATAGATGTTCTAGGGTGCCGCAGCGTTGCGAAAACCGTAAGCACCGAAGGCGAATACCAGAGTCGGTTTCGAACACAGGGATTCTTGGGGAGCGAATATTCAGCCGCTTCGGCCGAAGTTTTTCAGTTCAGGAACATCGTCCGGTACAGCGTATCCCGCTGCACAGGCCTGAAGCCCGCGTCGCGAATAATTCGCCGCAGCTCTTCTTCCGTCGTGCAATTTGACGTTCCCGCAGCGCGCACAACATTTTCTTCCAGCATCACAGAGCCCACGTCATTCCCGCCGAAATGCAGGCCCAGTTCCAGCACTTTCAATCCTTGCGTTACCCAACTGGCCTGTACATTCTCAATATTGTCGAGATAGAGACGCGAAATGGCCAGCACCTTCAAGTACTCCACGCTCGTCGCCTCGTCCCAGCCGCGCCCGCCCAGCGCCGTATGCTTCGGCTGAAAGCTCCACGGGATGAACGCTGTGAATCCCCCGGTCTCTTCCTGCAGCCGCCGCACCACTTCAAAGTGGTTGATGCGTTGGTCGAAAGTCTCGCCCACGCCGAACATCATGGTGGCCGTGGTGCGCATTCCGAGCTGGTGCGCGGTGCGGTGCACGCTCACCCAATCCTCGGTGTCGCACTTCAGGCGCGCAATGCGATGCCGCACCTCGTCGTCGAGAATCTCGGCACCGCCGCCGGGGATGGAGTCAAGGCCGGCATCGCGCAGCCGCGCAATCGTATCGCGCAGACTCAGGTTCGAGTATTCGGCGATGGCCATTACCTCTGAAGCCGAAAGGCAGTGCAGCCAGATCTGCGGAAAGCGTTGCTTGATGCCGCGAAACAGCCCCTCAAACCAGTCAATCTTGAGATCGGGATGAATGCCGCCCTGCATCAACACGCCCGTGCCGCCCATCTCCAGGGTCTCGGCGATCTTTTCGTAGATCTTCTCGAAGTCCAGAATGTAGCCCTCATCGGCTCGCGGATCGTGCTTTCCGGCCCTGGGCAACGGCCGATAGAAGGCGCAGAAAGTGCAGTACTCAGTACAGAAATTTGTGTAGTTGATATTGCGATCGATGATGTAGGTGACTACGCCCTCGGGATGCAGGCGCCTGCGTTCCGCATCGGCCTCGAATCCCAATCCGATCAGGTCGGGGGAATGAAAGTAATCCAAGGCCTGCTGCCGAGTCAACGACATTCTCTGATTTTACGCTGTTCCCCGAAAGCCGATGAACTCATGTCATCGCTTGAGCGCGAACACGGCCTAGCCGGATTCGCTCTGTCAATCGCTTGCCCAATCGCATGGCGGGCTTCTCGACGAATAGATAAGAGAGTGGAACAACCGCGAACAGCAGCGGCAATAGAAAAGCAACCGGCTTTCCCGAAAAGCCATAGTCCGTTGCGGGCGCCGTAAAAAGTTCCTGCCAAAGATAGATTCCGTAGGAAGTCACTCCAACCGCCTGCACTGCCTTCGAGCAAAGAAACGCGCGCAGCAGATTTCCTCGCTCAAGGCTGAATACCAGCACAAAACCCACAGCCGGGGGCACAAAGACGCTCTCGTAAAACGCCACTTTCCATGTAATTGCTCCAACCGGTTGCCACAGCAGTATCAGTGCGACTGCCGCTACAACAAACGCTGGCACCGCCGCGGCGATCGCGCGCACCCGGCTTTCTAAGCTCGCCACCAGGACGCCGCAACAGATGCAGGCAAAGCCTGCGCGAGCTGAAGGAATGACGAAGTGTTCCCAGCCAAATCCGGCCACAGTCGCGTTCCATGCCGCAAGCAGGCAAAAGATGCCAGCGAACACGCGAATTCTTCCGACCCTTCGCGTCAGCACCCACAACGCCGGGAAGATAAGGTAAAACTGTTCTTCCACGGCAAGGCTCCAGGAGTGCCCCATAAACCAACTCACTGACAGTGCGGGATAAAGGTCTTCTAAAAAGAACGTGCCGCTGAAGATTCCACGCCAGGAGTCTTTGATGAGTCCCAATGAAAGCAGCAAACACGCAGCCGCAGTATAGACATAGAACGGCGGAATAATGCGGCACACTCTTCGAATGTAGAAACCCTTCAGCGAAACAGCGCCGAAGCGCTTCTCCTCGAGAATCAGCAGTCGGCAAATCACGAAGCCGCTGATAACGAAGAACACCTTCACACCGAGCGGCCCTAAGCCTTCAAACAGCGACAGCATGAATCCCGAACGCGCCAGTCTCGGATGCTGGTAAGCGCCGACGTGATGCACGATCACGAGCAGAACACTGACCGCTCTCCATCCGTCCAACTCCTTAAGCCGTCCGTCGCGGGCGCTGGGGGCCATTGAGGACCTCAATTTAAGATTTCGCATTCGATCGGCGTAGGTTGATTTTACCGGCGTCCAAGGTTCACGGGCCCAAAAGAAAAGATCGACGCTCAGCGAACCCTCATCGTCTACGAATCAGGAAAACTCCGCGCGTGCGCAACGGACGCTTCTGTATACGCCCCAGATTCGATGCGGTCGAAACGCCGCTGAACAGGATAAAGAAATCAAGAAATGCGCGGAAGGAATCCCAATTCTTCCTGGCTGCCATGGGGAAGATCCTCATTCTGCGATCCTTGGCTTCCAACGAGTTCGATCAAGGCGCACGGTGGTTGCGGGAAAACATCGGCCGGGGCGCACCTAAGCCCACACAAACGTGGCCTTGTCTTTGTCTTTGCGAACCCGGCCAACTGGAAATACTTGCCCGTGCATGACAATGAAGACGCCGGGCGAAAGCAATCGAGCCGCAAGCAGGCTTTCGGTGAGGTTTTGCAGGCCATCGCTGCCCTCGAATCCTAATGGCGTCATTGCTCCGGTCAGAATCAGCGGGACCATGACGCCAGGAAATGCCATCTCGAGAAAGAGCCCAGTCTCGACCATGGTATCCGTGCCGTGAGAGATCACGATCGGGGCGCCTTCCGGCAGCAGTTCGGCAACTCGATCCCTGACTTCCTCACGATCCAGGTCCGTCATCTCCAAGCTGTCCTTGTTCATGAGCTGAACGCTGCAGATATCGGAATCCGGTAGGCGAAGCATTCGCAGGTAGCGGTCCACCTTGGCAGCACGATTCTCCACGACGCCGCTTTGCTCCGAATAGACTTTCTCAATTGTCCCGCCAGTGGAAAGCAAATAGATTCGCTGCATTGCCGTCTCCTTTGAGACGTTTCCTCTACATTCTGTAGCGCTTCTGATGCCACAGCCAGGCGGTGCGCACGATCGCGTCGAGTTCGGTATAGTGCGGTTTCCAACCCAGCTCCCGGATCGCTTTTTCCGAACTCGCTACGAGCGTCGCGGGGTCACCTGGGCGCCGGGGACAAATCTCCACTCGGATCGGATGGCCCGTGACACGGCGCGCCGAATCGACGACGTCCCGCACAGTGAAACCCTTGCCATTACCAAGGTTATAGATAAGCGGATCCTGCCTTTCGCCCATCTGAGCCAGTGCTGAGAGCGCCAACAGGTGCGCTTCCGCCAGGTCTGTCACATGAATGTAGTCACGGATACAAGTGCCATCGGGCGTCGGGTAGTCGTCGCCAAAGATGCGGATCGACGGGCGGCGGCCGAGCGCGACGTCAAGAACCAGCGGAATCAAATGCGACTCCGGCTCATGCGATTCGCCTCGCGTAACGCCATCGCGCCCCTCAGGCGCGCCGGCCACATTGAAATAGCGCAACGAAGCGTAACTCAGGCCGTGAATACGGTTGAACCAGGCCAGCATTTGCTCGACCAGCAACTTGGATTGGCCGTAAGGATTGGTCGGCGCTAGGCGCGCATCTTCTTTGATAGGGACGGAATCCGGGTCACCGTACACAGCTGCGGTGGAAGAAAAGACCACGCGCGGGACCCTGCAAGCCAAAATCGCTTCAAGAAGTGAGAGCGTGGAGGCGGTGTTATTGCGGAAGTAGATTTCCGGGCGCTCCATCGACTCGCCAGCCTCAATCAATGCCGCAAAGTGGAGAACACCATCAAAAGCCTCTCCCTCGTCTTGTGCGGACTTAAAGATTCGCTCGATCATCGCCCGATCGGCCAGCTCTCCCTCGACAAACTCATTGCCAGGTGGCACTAAGCTGCGCCGGCTGTGGCTCAAATTGTCAAAAATGACGACATCATGCCCCTTTTCGTTCAACAGCGCCGCGACGGTGCCGCCGATATAGCCTGCGCCTCCGGTCACGAAAATCTTCATGGAAGTTGCCTGTCCCTCCGCAACAGATTAGGTTACCTTGAGTCTATAGGAGTAGTGCTAAACTGAAGGCCATAAGGCCTGGCCGGGAAGGCGTGTTCCACATAGGCAGTTCGCCATGCCTGGACCGGCGCATGAACTCACTACGCCATCTTGCACTGGGCGCTCTACACGCCGCCACTTAGGCTCTTGGGCAACGTTCCTTCTGCCCGTCATTCAGCCATGTGATTTCTTTGCCGATGCCTTGGATTTGCAGTGGGGAGGGGACCGAGTGCCCAGGGATAGCAGAGCCGGCCATGCTGATTCTAACCGCGCAGACACGTGCCCGGAGTACCCCTCTTGCCCGTCGTCCATCCCCTATTTGGGTTATCTTCAAGTAATCAGGTCGCACGTATAATGGTAATGATTTTTCTCCCTATCTTTTGCGTGGAATCTGAACTTGGATGCAACTGGAGGGCTCAACGCGGCCATCGCGAAGAACGGTGATTTGGCGGCGCCTTCATGCGCTGGCGATTGCCGGTTAAAGCCTTCCGCGAGGCCGTTTTTAGCATCGCAACCAGATGACAGTGGCACATATTGCAGGGTTGAGTGGTCGTCTCGGAGCGCAGTCGTTGGCTTGCTTGACGATTTGGCGCTTCCAACATTCGCCCTTTTAATAAGGCCGCCCCGCGTCGGCGAGGTGGCGCTAAGTGAGGACTGAAGGCATGCCGATGACATATTCCCCTGGACGGACCAACTTCGGCCTGTTACCCGAGCCTGAGGGCCGGTCCGTCTCATTCATCACCAGTTCGCTTGTCAATCTGACGATTCTGGGCGTGATCCTCTACGTGGGCATGACGGCGAAACACGTGCTCGAGCAGCACTACGAGATGACGGAGCTGATCGTTCCCAGCAACCCGCCGCCGCCCGTGAAGATCAAGCAGCCCCCGCCGCCTGAGATGCCGCCCCCACCGCAGCAGCCGAAGCTGCAGTTGGAGCTGCAGCCGAAGCAGATCGAAATGCCCAAGCCCAAGCCTGAGCCCAAGCCTGTTCAGATGGAAGCAAAGCTCACGGTGCCCGAGATCAAGCAGGCAAGGCCGCAGATCGTGCTTCAGCCGCAACCAAAAGCTGCCTTGGCCGCCGCAATGCCCGCGCAGAACAACATGGTCAAGCCTTCGACCGCTCCAGTGCATCTGGGCCAGACCTTTGGAGTCACCCCAAATCCCAACGCCACCCGGCCGGCAACAGTTGCCGCCATCGGCAATCCCGTATGGCGGCATGCAGGGCCCCGCAATCGCGCCGCATGGAGTTGTGGGTTCAACAGGCATCGGAAATCGGCACCAAGTTCGGCTCCAACGCCGGCGCTGCGGGCAAAGTGGCCTCGGCCGGCATTCCTGGCGCAACAGCGGACCGGCAACACGGGAAACTACGGCAAGGTCGCTTCCGCCGGAATTCCCGTGACGACCCCTGTCGCCGCCGCGCCAAGAAGTTGCAGCGGAGCCGGTTCGACTCCACCCGTCGAAGTTCTTTCCAAGCCCCCGTGAAGTACACGAGCGAGGCGAGGCAGTTGCACGTCCAGGGCGATGTAGTCCTCGCGTGACCTTTCTCGCATCCGGCCAGGTCGTCGTGCACGGCATAATCCAGGGACTGGGACATGGGCTGGATGAAGAGGCGCGCCGGGTAGCGCAGCAGATTCGTTTCCGTCCTGCCACCCGCGATGGCCATCCAGTGGACTTTACGACCAAGATTACCATCACGTTTCAATTGGCATGACGGCAATCGCTATTGTCGTAGCATCGAGTTTGTAGTCATCACCGTGGCCTTCTCTCGACCGCCGCATTGCACTGGGCTAAGGCGGAGTAAGGAGAGCCGGAAAGAAAAAACTAGGAGTTACACATGACGTTTCGGAAGATCCCCCTAACCTTCCTGATTTTGACTATGAGTGTGGCCAGCGCGCACGCCAAGAAGCAACCAAAGTACGAACAGGCCCGCCAGCTCACTCCCGAGCAGGCCGCTTTGGTCCAGAGAGCCATCGCTCAGGAGAAGGTGCTCATCAAGAACATCCAGTTGCGCACGCCGCTGGTGGAAACCTACATCCAGGACACACGGCCCGACGTCAAGCTCTACGAGGTGCCGGTGGACGACCAGTACATGCTCAGCCGCGTCGATTTCGGCAAGGGATTCTTCGATAAGTCCTATGCACCCAAGGAGGAGGCCAAGCGCGGCTTCTTCAAAGGTTCCCTGGCTTCGATTTCGGGACTAACAAAAGCTCTCGGCCTCGAGAAGTTTACTTACAATCCGAACGGGTTTATGGAAATGATGTTTATTGACCCGTCTGGATTCGACCAGCAGCACTACGTCTTCAGCTTTGTCCGCCGCGAGTTTCTTGGCTCGGTGCGTACTTGGGTTTTCGATGTCCATCCCAAGGCTGATGTGAAGGGCATGGGCCGCTTCTATGGCCGCATTTGGATTGAGGATGACGGCGGCAACGTGGTGCGTTTCAACGGCACCTACACCGGCCCGAGCGCTGAGGATGCCTCCAAGTATTACTTCCACTTCGATAGTTGGCGCATGAATGTGCAGCCAGGGATCTGGCTGCCGGTGGCAGTTTACGTTGAAGAAACACAGCGCACTGAAGCCAGTAAATCAGTCGGCCTGAAGGCCCAGACGCACTTTTGGGGTTATTCTCTCAAGCTGCCCACGCGCGATAGCGAAAACGTGAGCGTTAAGGTGGATGACGCGGTAGACAAGAGTGACGACTCGCAGGACGTGGGCCCGCTGCAGGCCTCGCGCATGTGGATTACGCAGGCCGAGAACAACGTAATCGATCGCCTCGTCGAAGCCGGGCTGGTGGCGCCGCTCGACCCCGGTGGTTATGAGAGCAAAGTCCTCGACCAGATCGTCATCAACCTGATCGTGCCGAACAACCTGGCATTCACTGACCAGATTCATTGCCGCGTTCTGCTTACGGATACCGTCGAAGCCACAACCGTCGGCAACACCATCCTCCTGAGCAAGGGTCTTCTCGACAGCCTGCCAAGTGAGGAAGCCATTGCCTCGGTAATCTCCATGGAATTGGCCCACATCGCCATGGGCCACCACATCGATACCCGCTATGCATTCAACGACCGCTTGCTCTTTCCCGATGAGTCGACCTTCCAGCGCATCGACATGAACCACACCGATGTGGACAATGCCGCGGCCGCGAAGAGGGGAATGGAATATCTTGAGGCATCGATGTATAAGGACAGACTGGCAAACGCCGGCCTGTACTACGAACAGTTGGTTGATCGGGCCAGGGTCCTCAAGGCCCTCAACACTCCCAAGTTGGGTGATTCGCTACTCAAACCCGACGGCACTCCGTGGATGGCCGATCTGGAACACAACGCTCCCAAGCTGAACTGGGACGATCTGGCTCAAACGGCGGCCCTGCCGCTTGGCAGTTGGCTCAAGACAGATCCGTGGGATGACAGGGTGCACATGCTCAATGCCAAACGGTATGCGCCCATGAATGCACGCGACAAGATGCCGTTTGAAGTCACTCCGGTCTTTTACAAGCTGCAGCGCTACGACGCCGCCAGTGCCCTGCCGGCTTCTGCCGCAGCGCCTGCGGCGCAGCCTGCGAGCGACCAACCCGCCACCGCACCCGATAATGCTCAGCCAGCAGCTCAACCTGCAAGCAGCGCCGATGCTCCGGCTCCCGCGGCGCAGCCTGCAAGCGACCAACCTGCCGCCGCGCCGAACAATGCTCAGCCAGCTCCGCCTGCGGCTCAACCTGCAAATAGCGCCGCTACTCCCCCGCAAGATCAGCAGTCCACGGCGGCGCAAAACCCGCAGCCATAATAAAATGGGTGACGCCGGGCCCGGGGTACGGCGCGCAGCAAGCAGCTAGCGCCGGCCACCCGCTCTCAGCGTGAGTCAAATCTTGGTTTTCCGCCGAGTGAGGATTCACAGGAAGTGGATTTGCTTTGTGCCCATGAAAAAGTCGATTTTGGCATTTTTTTGTAGCGTTCTTTTCTCCGCGACCGCTTCCGTGAGTGCGCAAGTGGTGCCTGCGGCCACTTCAAATGGCTTTACTCTTAACGCAGGCGGACTCGGTTCTGCCTTTCAGCCCGATTACGCGGGAGAAGGGATCGCGCAAACCAGTCCCAACCGCCTCTATGGCGTCGGCGCCTACGTTGACGCTCGCTTCAATCGCTGGGTGCAATTAGAAGCCGAAGGTCGCTGGCTCCGCTACAACACCTATCTCGGAATCAATGAAAATACTTATCTGATTGGCCCGCGCATTCCCATTGTCACCTATCACCGTCTTACGCCGTATGGCAAAGTTCTCTTCGGCTTGGGCAACGGCAGCTTCCTCAACGGCGGCACCTCTGTCCTCGCATACGGCGGCGGAGTGGACTACCGGCTAAGCCACCGCTTCACTGTGCGCGCCTTCGATTTCGAATATCAGCAGTGGTTCGTCACACCGACGCTTCACCCTTATGGTGGCAGCGTCGGTCTCAGCTACAAAATCTTCTAGCGCGGGCCCGGCATTCTAGGGCTGCACCTGCAGTGGCGCAGCCTTCGCCGTCGGCATCTGCACGCGCAAAATCCGCGCCACGGTCGGCGCAATCTGGCGCATATCCACCAAGCCAAGGTCGCGATGGCGCGCGATCCCCGCCCCCAAAGCAAAAAACGATGCGCGCATCTCTGGATACTCCGGCGAAAATCCGTGTGAGCCTCGCGTGCCCGGAATCGGCGTAACCAGGTTTCCACCCAGCGCCGCGCCTGAGTAGTATCCGGGCTTGAATACCACCAGAAATGCCGCATCCGGGAAGGCGCCGCGCTTGCTGATTGCCTCGCGATCCAGAACCTCCGCGATCCCATTCTCCGGGTCCGCCTGCCAGCTTCGTCAGCATCTCCTGCACCTGCTGCTCGGTCGCGTGGTCGTTCGGATCGTGCAGCATGATCGCCGCCATGCCGCCCGCCATCCACGGCTCGGCCTTCCACGAGCTCACATCCGGCGCCTTGGTCACGGGATTCACCGTGCCCTCGATCAATCCCGCCTGCAGGAACGGAATCGCGAGATTGATGTAGTGCGAAATGTTCATGAATCCGTGGTCGGAAACGATACCACGACGGCCGAGGGATTGTTTGCGAACTCCTGGTGCGCCAGCCGCGCCACCATGCCATCGATCGCTTCCAGATCCTGATCAGCCTCTGCGCTGAAAGGCCCGTGTGCGTGCTGGGCATCGTCCAGCGAGCTCAGGTGCAGAGTCATGAAAGCGGGCTTGTATCGGCGCAGAATCTCCAGGGCATACTTGTCTTCGTCTCGTCGCCGCCGATGCTGGTGTCGTTGCCATTCATATACGGGCCGGCCGCTGGCTCCAGTTGCTTAATCAGCGTGTCAGGCCGCGCCAGCGCCGCCATCAGCAACTTGTCCTCCGGATCCGTTGAGTGCGAAACATTCTCGCCGCGCCAGTACTCGGGAATCAGGAAATCCACGTCCGTGGCGCCCACGCTCACCGGCCAGCCCACGCTCGCCGTGCGCAGGCCGGCCTTGTGCGCAGCCTGCCACAGCGTCGGCACGCGAATCTGCGCCGCATACCAGTTCCACGCGCCCGCCAAAGTGCTGCAACGGATCGAACTCCTGATTGTTCGTGATGCCGTGCTGGTCGGGCCACACGCCGGTGAGCAGCGTCGTGTGGCTGGGATAGGTGATGGTGGGCCAGATACCGACCACGCCCTCGGCGTAGGTTCCATTTGCGATCAGCGTGCGCAAATAGGGAATCTTCATGCCATGTGCATCGGCCTGCGTCATGTATTCGGGCTTGAGCCCGTCAATCGAAATCATCAGCACCGGCGCGGCATGCGCGGCCGTTGCCACGAGCGCAAGAATCGACCAAGACCAGAAAAAAACGGAAAAACGGCGTGCGGCAACTTTCATGCGAAGCGCTCCTCTTGAATTTGGTTAGGGAGCAAACGATGCCGCGCGCAACTCTAGGTTCTCAGGCGGCGGCATTCAAGTCTGCGTGCCAAGTATACAGGCCGGGATCACCCCTGCTTCTCTCCGCTTTTTGCGATCGAAGCCTGCAATTCGAGCATCTGCAATTGGACCTGCTTGATTTCTTTCAGCATGTCCACGCGGCTCCGGCTGATGAAGTACTTCAGCCACTCCACGGCGCCAAAGATGGTCATGAAGAGCCAGACCAATTCCACTACGTGGCCATGCGGCGTTACGAGCCAATTCCCTTCGCGCCACATGGTAAGCATCAGGAAGAATGCGACGACATAGGTCCATAATGCGGCGGTTCCCCACTCACGTCAGTCGAAGCCGCTTTTCGCGTTTTGCGATTTCGGCGGCGACTTCATCGCAATAACCGGTGTAGTTCTCGGGCTGCGGCATCCGCGCCAGCAATCGCTCGCGCATGCTTTCACTTTTCTGTTCCATAACCACCTCGACTCAGAATTTCTTTCATGGCTCGTTTTGCGTAATGAATGCGGGATTTGACAGTGCCCTCGGAACAGCCGACGACTGTTGCGATCTCCGCGAGCGACAGGTCCTCAAGAAAATGCAGCACCAGAACCTCGCGATGCAGAAGCCCGATTTGATCCAGCGCCGCATGCACCGCCGCCGCATCTTCTTCGGCGAACGAAGGCTCCTCGGCCTCGTCAAAATTCTCCAGCTGAGACCTTCTCGGCCTGCTCCCTTGAATAATTCTTGCGGATTCGGTCAACCGCAATTCCATGCGCGATCGAATACAGCCACGGCCGCAAAGCTCCGGGATCTTTCAGCTTGTGAATGCCGCGGAACGTTTTGATCCAAACCTCTTGAAGCACATCGAGCGCGCTGTCCGTACTGCCGGTCAGGCTGGCCGCGTAATAGAGCAGGGGCCGCTCCATCACCGCGATCAGGTCCTCGAATGCACCCGGCTCGCCCGACTGGCATCGAAGCGCAATCCACTCATACTGCGTTCGACTCTCACTCTCCATGTGCATTCGTTATATATGTCGCAGCTGGAGCGTGGCCGGTTCAATTGGCGGGAAAATTTCTTCCAGACACATAAAAAGGGCCGCTCCGAAGAGCAGCCCTTGATGTTTATCGATTGGGCACTCGCGGCGAAGCCGTCCGCCGTGGCGGACCCCACCGCAGGTGGTCACGCCGGCGAAGGCGAACCCTCTGGAATTCCCGAACCGCCACGGCTCTCCGGTTTGAGAACCTGCTGTGGCGTGCCGCCCGTGTCGGTCGGCGTAGCCAGGATCGACCGCATCGGAGGCAATTCCTTGCCTTCGATCAGTAGCCTTACTTCCTCGGCGTCGATGGTTTCGCGCTCCAAAAGCGCCGCCGCAATGCGGTGCATGGCGCCGGAATTGGATTCGACTAAATTGTGCGCCGACTGATACGCTTCGTCGATCAGGCGCCGCACCTCCAGATCGATCTGCCGCGCCGTCTCCTCGCTGAAATCGCGGTGCTGAGCAATCTCGCGGCCCAGAAAGATCTGCTCTTCCTTCTTGCCGAAAGTCAGTGGGCCCAATCTGCTCATGCCATACTCGCACACCATGCGTCGCGCCAAGTCTGTTGCGGTCTCGATGTCGCTGGCCGCTCCCGTTGACATTTGGGCCAAAAAGATCTCCTCGGCCACGCGTCCGCCGTACGCCGTCGCCAGCCGCGTTTCAAGGTACTCACGCGTGTAGTTGTGCCGATCGTCCGGCAGATAAACCGTTACGCCCAGCGCCATGCCGCGGGGGATGATCGTTACCTTGTGGATCGGGTCGGAGTGTTCGCGCATGTAAGAAACCAGCGCGTGCCCCGCCTCGTGATACGCCGTAACTTTCTTCTCCTCGTCGGTCAGCAGCATTGACTTGCGCTCGGCGCCCATCAGCACTTTGTCTTTGGCCAGCTCAAAGTCATACATGGTGACCTGCTTGCGGTTCATGCGCGCCGCGCTGAGCGCGGCCTCATTCACCATGTTGGCAAGATCGGCGCCGCTGAAGCCCGGCGTACCGCGAGCCAGCACGTTGAGGTTCGTATCGTCGGAAACGGGAACCTTCTTGACGTGAACGCGAAGGATCTCCTCGCGCCCGCGTATGTCTGGAAGACCGACCACCACCCGCCGGTCGAATCGGCCGGGCCGCAGCAGTGCCGGATCAAGCACGTCGGGCCGGTTAGTTGCCGCCACCAGGATCACGCCATCGTTCGACTCAAATCCATCCATCTCCACGAGCAACTGGTTCAGCGTCTGCTCGCGCTCGTCGTGTCCGCCGCCCAGGCCCGCTCCACGATGCCGTCCCACTGCGTCGATCTCGTCGATGAAGATGATGCAGGGAGCGTTCTTTTTGCCCTGCTCAAACAGGTCGCGCACGCGGCTTGCGCCCACGCCCACAAACATCTCCACGAAATCCGAACCGGAAATCGAGAAGAACGGAACATTCGCCTCGCCGGCCACTGCACGCGCCAGCAGCGTCTTGCCTGTTCCAGGAGGCCCAACCAGCAGTACGCCCTTGGGAATGCGCCCGCCCAGCTTCTGGAACTTCTGCGGCTCACGCAGATACTCAATGATCTCCTTCAGCTCTTCCTTGGCCTCATCCACGCCGGCCACGTCCTTGAACGTGACCTTCTTTTGCTGCATTGAGAGCAGCCGTGCGCGGCTCTTGCCAAACGACAACGCCTTGTTGCCTCCCGACTGCATCTGCCGCAGCATGAAGAACCAGACCAGAATCAGCAGCACAAACGGACCCACATTGATCAGCAGGGGAATCAGGAAGTTGTTCTGCGGCTCCTTGATGGTGGTGTTGACCTTGGCCGCCGTCAGCGTCTTCAACAAGTCGCTGTAGTCGGTGGGC
The DNA here is from genome assembly GCA_963841365.1 of uncultured Acidobacteriaceae bacterium. Lineage (GTDB taxonomy): Bacteria > Acidobacteriota > Terriglobia > Terriglobales > Acidobacteriaceae > Telmatobacter. The sequence goes on along the minus strand of CAWJDG010000057.1, from coordinate 36,449 downwards.
AGCGTCGTGTGGAACTGGTCTTTGGGCGAGGTCTTCAGATGGCCGTGCAACTCGTCGCCTTGAATGGTGGCATCCAGCACCTGGCCGCTCTGCACCTTGTCAAAGAGATCGGAGTAGGCATACTCCTGCTCCTTGTTCAGGTTGGCGCCCCTCTCCACCACGCCCCATAACAACATGAGGCAGATGCCGATAAAGACCCAGAACATGATTGTTTTAACGCTTGAATTCACCAACGTCTCCTTATCGCGGTGAAGGAGAAGCAGCTACCGCGACCTCCGTCATCGATCCCTGGCCGAATGCATCTTCTGAAATTGCTGCGCTCCCAGGCTACGTCCTTGAATCTGACTAGGCCACGAGGGACCGGCGGCCTCGAACAATTTGGAATGGCCACGCGATTTCGGAAAACGCACAACCGCCACTCTCTTAGACGTTCGCACGTCGTGCAAAGTGGCAAAAACTACATAACCTCCCGGCCGACACCACAAGTGTGCCGCCTGAAGGAGCAGTATCCCCGATTGTACTCCCAAGGACGAGGAAGTTGGAGCAATCCAGGCGTTACCAAGGTGGCGGAATCTGTGAGATTACTCTCGTGCGGTCTGCGCCTGCTGAGAGGTGCTCGCGCCGCGATTCTCAGTCGAATCTGTAGTAATCACAAGCCCTGGTTCGCGCTCCAATTCCACGCCTCGCATCCAGGCGATGCGACCATCCACCTCCAGGACCGGCCACAAGGCTCGCTCCGTTCCCGTAACCCGCAGACGCTCCAGTACTTCCTTCACTTTTCGCGGGCCACCGCTGTGTCGCAGCCTCACCCTGTCCCCGGGCTTCCAGTTACGCAGCGTGGCAGCCATCACGGGGCTTCCATTGCGGCCATCCGGGTTCGGGCTGGCCGCTGCCGCCCCAGAAACTTCGATGCGTAGTCGAAGGCTGAAGGCTGGCGCTTCAATTTCACCCGGAATAGTCACTTTGTACTCCGGAATGGCCTCCGCCGCTTCCTTTTTTGTAGCAGCCACTGGCCCTACCGCCAGTTGTAGCTCTCGTGCGGTCCGCTCGGCGCGCAATCCATTCGCGAAAGCCAGCTTCTGCCCCGAACGGCCTCCAAGAGCCAGCGAACGCAGTGCCTCGGTTGCAACAAAATCGAGCGCAGCGCCAAACTGTTCAGCGGCATGGCGCAACAGCCTTCTTTGCAACGCCGGAGCAAGCTCGGCCAGCCGGCCGATTTCGACAGCCAAACCCGCGGCAAGTCCGCCGCCTGCTGCACGCCCGCCGCCCCTCACCGGTCTTCCGGGTAGCAGCAACTGCGGGGCGAGCCGAGCTAGTTCCGCTTGCCACCACAACTCTTCTTCGCTGGACAGTTCGGCCATCTGCGCCAGGTGCTCGCGCAGTCGCGGATTCCACCCTTCCAGCAGGGGCAGCAGCTCGTGCCGGATGCGGTTCCGCGTGAATGTCACCTGGCGGTTGCTCGTGTCCTCACGCCAATCCTGCCCCAGCGCGCCCAGGTACCCCTCAACTTCGGCACGCGTCGTGCCAAGCAGCGGCCTGACGATGCGCCCCTCCGGAAAAACCAGCACTCGCGAGATCCCTGCAAGCCCCTCCGTCCACGCTCCGCGCAGAAACTTCGCCAGCACTGTCTCGGCTTGGTCGTCGAGCGTATGCGCAGTCGCCACTGCATCAATCTCGCCTGAGGCCAGCAAGTCCCTGAACCAGCTGTAGCGCAGCCGCCGCGCGGCTTCCTCGATCGTCTCAGCCGGCTTGCCCGCGTTGGCATCGGCCCGCGCCGCCGCCTCAATGTCCACTCGTGCCTCATGAAAAGGCAGTCCCAGTTTCGCCGCCAGCTCGCGGCAGAACTCCAGATCGCCGTCGGCCTCCTCGCCGCGCAATCCGTGGTGCAGATGGGCAACGTGGATCACCAGCCCAATCTCTCCACTTCGCGCCGCCAGCGCAAGCAACAGCGCCACCGAGTCCGCCCCGCCAGACAGGCCCTCGGCCAGCCGCGTGCCTGGCTTCAGCAGCGTCAGATCGAGCGGCAAACCGACAGGCGTTTTGGCGGGCGAGGTGCGCACGATTGGATGATAGAGAAGTGCAGCCCAAAGCCGCCAGTGTCCCTATCTCGACCCCCTATACTGAACTTCATGTTCACGACACGCACAGCCACCATAGCCGATGCCACCTTGATCACGGCCCACCGCCGCGCCATGTTTGCCTCCATGCCCAACCCAAATCCTGCGGTCCTTGACGCCATGAGCCGTGCCTTCGCGCCCTGGGTCCGGGAAAGAATGACCGAGGGGAAGTACCTCGGCTGGATCGTGGAAGAGGACGGCCGCGCCGCCGCTTCAGCCGGACTCCTCATCGTCGACTGGCCGCCGCATCCATTCCATCCTGAAGGCAACCGGCGCGGTTATCTGCTGAATGTCTACGTGGAACCGGAGTTCCGCAAGCGCGGCCTCGCCCATGGATTAATCGAGCGCTGTCTGGCCGAAGCTCGCGGGCGCGGCATTCGTGTTGTCACCCTGCACAGTTCCGACGCCGGCCGACCCGTCTACGAGAAGTTTGGCTTCCACCCCACCAGCGAGATGATGTATATCGACCCGGCGCAGAACTGAGGCCGCGCGCAAACGCCGCAAACGGGCTCAGGCTCTCAGTTGTTGGCTCCCAGTCTCCGACCGTATCGAATTGATGCGGCGATTCATTTCGCACAATGATCTAAAAGCTAAAAGCTAACTGCTAACCGCTCCGAGCCGCAGCTTCGCGTTGTATACTCCACGAGTTATGCAAGTCTTTGTCATCATCCCCGCTGCCGGTCTGGGCACGCGGATGGCCGGCCCGCAACCCAAGCAGTTCCTAGCGCTCGATGGTGTGCCGATTCTCGTCCATTCGCTGCGCGCCTTTGCCGCAGCGCCGCGGGTCACCGCAATCTACGTTGCGGCGCGCAAGCCGGAGATGGACCGCGTCGACGCCCAAATCACCGAATTCGGCTTCGCTGGACGCGTGAGTGTCGTCGAGGGCGGCGAAAAGCGCCAGGAATCTGTCGCCAACGCGCTCAGCGTTCTGCCCGCTCAGCCCGACGATATCGTGCTCGTGCACGACGCTGTCCGCCCGCTCATCGACGTGGCCACCATCAACCGCACCATCGATGCCGTCGCTGAATACGGGGCGGCCATCGTGGGGATGCCCGCCACAGATACGATCAAGCAGGTAGAGCGCACAGCCCACGGTGCGCTCATCACCGCAACCATTCCACGCGAATTTGTAGTCCAGGCGCAAACGCCGCAAGGCTTTCGCTTCGGCCTTCTCCAGCGGGCCTTCGCCGAATCTACTGCCGACGGTTTTGTGGGCACTGACGAGGCGTCGCTACTGGAACGCGCCGGAATTCCCGTAGCCGTGGTGCACGGTTCTCAGGTTAATCTGAAGATTACGCAGCCGGGCGACCTCGAACTGGCCGAGTTCTACCTGCGGCAAAAGCGGCAGCCCAACGGATAGAACTCTACGGGCGAAGTTGAACGGCGCCCGTTGAAGGCATCCCGATAGAACACCCGGATCGCGACCGGTATTGAACGCCAGGCACGGAGACCAAAGCGGATCATGGACACACGGATCGGATTTGGCTATGACTCGCACGAATTCAAGGCCGGCGTGCCGTTGCGCATTGGTGGCATGACACTGGACCACCCCGAAGGCCTTGCCGGCCATTCTGACGGCGATGTGCTGCTCCACGCCATTACTGACGCGCTGCTCGGCGCCGTGGCCGCCGGCGACATCGGCAGCTTCTTCCCGCCCGGCGATCCGCGCTGGAAAGACGCCGACTCTGCCATCTTTCTTAACCTGGCGCTCGAAGAGCTGCAACATGCCGGCTACCACATCGTCAACGTCGACACCACTCTGATTCTGGCTGCACCCAAAATCGCGCCCATTGCTGGTGAAATGCGCGCCCGCCTGGCCGACCTCCTCAGTGTCGACATTGATCAGGTCAGCATCAAGGCAAAAACCCCCGAAGGCCTAAGTCTGGAACACGTGGCTCAGTGCCACGCCGTGGCCTTGGTGGAACGTGTGCAGGAGCCTGAGGAGCTGAAGAGAATAAGCGAAGTGATTGAGACTCAGCGCCAGCTCGAAGACGTGGTCGACGACCTGCTCGCTTCAGTCCACGGCGTGCCCAAACGCCGCGTCGATCCCGTCTACGACACCGAAGACATCACCTGAGCGCTCCTCGATGAATTCTCCAATCGGTCTTCTCCATTGGGAAGACCGCTGAGCTCGCACTCAAATCGCAGCTTCAATGATTTCCATTGCGGTTTCCGGGGTTTGGCTGTACCTTGGCTGCGAATGTTTATCGCATCCTTGGAGTGTTTTCTATGAACGAATTAGCCATTCTCCTGCAAAGCCATCCCGATCCCGAAATGATCAAGCGCATCGTAATGATCTTCTTCGCGCTGATCCCAATTATTATCGTGGTGTCCATCGCCCTCGTCATGGTGCCCTGCTGGTTCATCCTAAAAAAGGCCGGCATGTCGCCTTGGCTCGCGCTCCTCTGCATTCTTCCGTCGCTCGGCACGTTAGTCCTGCTCTACGTGCTGGCCTTTGCAGAGTGGAAGGTCGCGCCTATTCCGCAAACCGCCTGGCAGCCTCCGCAGCCACCCTACCCGCCTCCACCGCTTCCGCCCCGGGTGTGAGCTGCGCATCACCATCTGCCGATGGAGCCATGCGATAGCATCGTGAGAGGAAAACAATTCTCACGATGCCTGATTCTGCTCCCTCCGCAACTCAAGCTCCTCGCGTCCGATTCGCGCCTTCGCCCACCGGCTTCCTCCATGTCGGTAGCGCCCGCACGTTCATCTTCAATTGGCTCTATGCCCGCCACAACCACGGAACCATGGTGCTGCGTATCGACGACACCGATGTCGAGCGCAACACCGACGCCAGTGTCCAGTCCATCTTTGAGGGGCTGCGCTGGCTTGGCCTCTCCTGGGACGAAGAGTACAAGCAGTCCGAGCGCCTCCACCTCCACAAGATGGCCGCCGAAGCGATCTTCGCCAAGAACCTTGCGTATCGAGACTTCACTCCCGCCCATTCTGAGGCGGAAGAGCACTCCTCCGCGCAGGGCGCCTGGCTCTGCAATCCCGGCATGCGCGAAATGTCACGCGAAGAGTCCGACCGCCGCGCCGCCGCAGGCGAGCCCTTCGCCCTCCGCTATCGCGTTCCCCGCGGCCAAAACCGTACTTTGCAATTTGTTGACGGCGTCTACGGCCCGCAGTCCAAGCTCGCCGACGAGATCGAAGACTTCGCGTTGTTGCGGTCAGACGGAATGCCCACCTACCATCTCGCCTCGTGCGTCGACGACGCCGATCTGCGCATCACCCACATCATCCGCGGTCAGGATCACCTCACCAACAGCTTCAAGCACTTGCTGATCTTCGAGGGCCTTGGTGCCGCCACGCCCCAATTCGCGCATCTTCCCCTGCTCGTCGCGCCCGATGGCACCAAGCTCTCCAAGCGCCGCCACGGCCCTGTCGTCAGCGTCACTACCTATCGTGATGCCGGCTTCCTCCCCCAGGCTTTCGTCAACTTCCTTTGCCTCCTCGGCTGGTCGCCCAAAAACGACCGCGAACTTCTCAATCTAGCCGAGCTCACCCTGGCGTTCACACTCGAAGGCGTCAACCGCTCCAACGCCGTCGTGAATTTCAACGACGAGCTCCCCTTCGACGAAAAGGCCGTCTGGCTCAATGCCGAGCACATCCGCGCCCTGCCAGTCGAAGAGCTCGCCCGCGACCTGCAGCCGATCTTCGAACAGGCCGGATTCGATCCAAAACCAGAAAAAATCCGCGCCGTCACACCGCTCATCCGCGAACGCATCAAGCTCCTGCGCGATGCCATCTCCGCCGCCGATTTTTTCTTTGTTTCGGACTTGCCTCCGTATGATCCAGCAGAGTTGATCCCACCCAAGGGCGGTGATGCGGCCATGGCTCTCCGCGTCCTCCAAACCGCGCAGCAAGTCCTCGCCACCACCAATTTCGATCACGATTCGCTGGACCAGGCGCTCCGCGTTGCCGCTACTCAACTTGGCTTAAAGGCCGGGCCGATGTTTCAGCCCATCCGTGTCGCCGTCTGCGGACGCAAAAACGCGCCGCCGCTCTTTGAAACCCTGGTCGTCCTCGGCCGCGACACTTGTCTCGCGCGCATCCACCAGGCCGAAGAACGGCTTGCATCGCTCGGATGAACGCGGCCACCCTGCCTTAGCACCGCTCCGTGGAACAATAAAAGAAGAAAAGAAACGCCAGCTATGACAACCTCGAATCCGGAAAGCTCCGACGCCCACACCCCCGACGCTCCCACCCCCTCCAACTTCCTCCACGACATCATCGCCGAGGACGTCCGCACCAAAAAGTTCGGCGACGCCGTCATCCAGACCCGCTTCCCACCTGAGCCCAATGGCTACCTCCACATCGGCCACGCCAAGGCCATCGCCATCGACTTCGGCCTCGCCGACGACTTCGGCGGCAAAACTAACCTGCGCTTCGACGACACCAATCCCGAAAAAGAAGAGCAGGAATACGTCGACGCCATCCAGAAAGATATCCGCTGGCTCGGCTTCGACTGGGAGCGCCTCTGCTTCGCCTCCGACTACTTCGGTCAGCTCTACGAGTGGGCCATCCAACTCATCAAGGCCGGCAAGGCCTACGTCGACGACCTTTCCGCTGACGAAATCCGCCAGCACCGCGGCACTCTCACCGAGCCCGGCAAAGATAGCCCGTATCGCAACCGTTCTGTCGAAGAAAATCTCGATCTATTCGTCCGCATGAAGAAGGGAGAGTTCCCCGACGGCAGCCGCGTCCTCCGCGCCAAAATCGACATGGCCTCACCCAACCTCAACATGCGCGATCCGGTTATGTACCGCATCCTCCACGCCACGCACCACCGCACCGGCGACGAGTGGTGCATCTATCCCATGTACGACTACGCCCACGGCCAGTCCGACTCCATCGAGCACGTCACCCACTCCATGTGCTCGCTCGAGTTCGCCGACCACCAGCCCCTCTATCGCTGGTTCATTGAGAACCTCGGCATCTTCCCTTCGCAGCAAATTGAATTCGACCGCCTCAGCATCACCTACACGCTGATGAGTAAACGCAAACTCCTCCAACTCGTGCAGGAGAATCGCGTCAGCGCTTGGGACGATCCCCGCATGCCCACCCTCTCCGGGCTCCGCCGTCGCGGCTTTACCCCAGAAGCCATTCGCGCCTTCGTTGCGTCGGCCGGAGTCTCGCGCACCAACGGCATCGTCGATATCGAAATGCTCGAGCACTTCCAGCGCGACGACCTCAACCACCGCGCCCGCCGCGCAATGGCTGTCCTTCATCCCCTCAAGGTGGTCATCGATAACTACCCCGAGGGTAGGGAAGAATTTGTCGAGGTCGCCAACAATCCTGAAGATCCCTCAGCCGGCACGCGCCAGGTGCCCTTCTCGCGCGAAATCTACATCGAGCACGACGACTTCCGCGAAGTCCCTCCGCCCAAGTACTACCGTCTGTCTCCCGGCAAGGAAGTCCGCCTGCGCAACGCCTATTTCATCACCGCCCAGAGCGTGGTCAAGGACGCAGCCGGCAACGTGGTGGAAGTCCACTGCACTTACGATCCCGCAAGCCGCGGCGGCAACTCACCCGACGGCCGCAAGGTCAAGTCCACCATGCACTGGGTTTCTGCCGCGCACGCCATCTCCGCCGAGATCCGCCTCTACGACAAACTCTTCGCCAAAGCCGATCCCTACGATTTGGAAGAAGGTCACGACGTCCTCGATAACCTCAACCCCAACTCCCTCGAGATCCTCACCGGCGCCAAACTTGAGCCGTCGCTCGCCAACGCCAAACTCGAAGACCGTTTCCAGTTCGAGCGCGTCGGCTACTTCTGTTTGGACCCCGACTCAACCAACGAGAAGAAAATCTTCAACCGCACCCTTCCGCTCAAAGACACCTGGGCCAAGATCGAGAAGAAGTCGGGAGGCTAGGGAACTGTATGGGCGGCGTCTTCGCCGCGATATTTTTGCACGGAGGGAGCAGGGGCCTTCAGTGTCTGCGTGAGAACGCTTCAGCCGGTGTTTTCTGATGTTGTTGTACAGCGGTCTTGCGTTCTGGTTTCTGTTCAGGCTGCCCGCCTGACGTGCAGCCGGGTGATGTTGTAGGCCATTGTGGCCAGGGTGAATTCGTTTGCGACGTTGTTCAATCCACGGGTGCGAAATTGTCTCATTCCACGTTGTTGTTTCAGAACTCCGAATACCGGTTCGACGATGGCCTTGCGGCGTGCGTAGGCGGCCTGCCCGGCCGGACTTCGCAATTTGGCCCGCATGCGGCGATGCGCCGGGGCCTTGGCCCGGGTGCGGCAGCGCGCGCCCAGGTTCAGTGCCCGCGCCATGTTGGAGTCCGGTACATATCCGTCGATGTTGCGCTGTTCCATCTGCTTGAGGTTGTCGACCGAGAAGAAGCCGCTGTCGGCCAGTGCCTGGCCCGGCGGCGCACCGCAGCGCTGTTCGGTCTGGTCCAGCATGGGCGCAAGCGAGCCGTTGTCGGTCACGTTCTGCGTCACGCGCTGGGCCACGATAAAGTGGTCGTCCGAGACCGCGATTTCCGCCGAGTAGCCGAGCACGAACTTGTCCCCGCGCTGGCGCAGAAAGCGCGCGTCTTCGTCGGTGCGCGAGAGCCGCTTCAAGCCGCTCTTCTTCAGCCGCTCCAGCCGCCGCGGCAACTCGTCCAGCGCCCGGTTCAACTCGCCGATGGCCACTTCCAGCCCGCCCGGCTCGGCATCGTCGCGGTCGGCCTCCTTCTGCCAGGCGCGTACCTGCCGGCGCAGCTGCGCCCGCGTGTCGCGCAGCGCCTGCTCCGAGTCCACGCAATCCTTGCAGGCGTTGGCCGCGATGCGCGTCGAGTCCATCGCCACACGGCCCAGCTTCACCATGCCCCGCTGCTGCGCCCACTCCAGAACCTGCGTAAAGGCGTCGTTCAATGCCCGTCCGTGACGGCGGCGGAACGCGCTCAATGCCCAGTTGTCCACCCGCTCGCCTGCCGCCAGGTAGCGGAACGCCAGATCCTCCACCACCCGCCGTTCCACCTGCCGCGCGCTGCTGATGCCCAGAGCGTAGGCGTAAAGCCACACGCCCAGCATCAACTGCGGAGCGTAAAGCTCGCCACCCTCGGCCGAGTAGCTCTGTTCGAGCCCGCTCATATCCAATCGCTCGATCACCTCACGCACGAAAAAGCACAGGTGGCTGGAGCCCAACTCATCCCTCACACTCGGCGGCAGCAAATACGCTTGATCCGGGTTGTACAACTTGAATCGCGACATGCTTCTCTTGTCGCCTAACTCGCATGTGAATTACAAGTACCTTGTGTAGTTCTCACGCAGACACTTCAGCCCGCTGAATACCTCGCAAGATAAGTGGCTTTAGCCACGGGCCTTTTGTGCTTCTAATTCCGCTTCGATCCCGATTTGTCCAGCGAACAGATTGAGTTGGTAGGCTTTCGTGATCTTCGGAAACAATTTGGCAAAGACGCGAAAGCCGGTTCGCATCGGCAAAGAAAGGCGCGTTCCCAAGGAATTGGGGAAATCCTGCAAAGTGCGGCTTTCCACCAGGCGCAATCCGATATTCCAGCGCTCAATCTCCCTCGGGTCTTCACATGCCCACGCAAAACGGGCTCCTAAATTGTGGTGCGCGTGGTCTTTGTTCTCGTGGTTCATCGCTTTGAGGCTGGCTGTGTCAAAGGCGATGCTTACGCTTGGGAAGTTGGCGGCAATCTGCGCCAGCGCCGCCTTGACCTCCGGCTCTGTCAGATAGATGAATACTCCCTCCGCAATGAAGCAATAAGGTCCATGGCTCTGACGCACCGCAGCCATCCAACTCGGATCGAGAACCGATGCGGCCAGAGTCACGCGCCGCCCGCTATCGGTGAAGAACTTATGCCGCAGTTCTACGGTATCCGGAAGATCAAGGTCGAACCAATGCACGGTGCCATTGTCGAGCCGCTCGAAGCGTGTGTTGAGTCCCGCGCCAATCTCGATCACGGTGCCTTCTGGATCCCGGCTAAGAAAATCCTTGACCCACTCGTCAAACATGGCAGTCCGCAAAGCACACCCTACAACCCGCCGCCTTTGGTTGAATCTTTTGAAATCCCAATCGATGGATTGGACCATCTCGACGGCCTTCGGATCCTTCAGGATCGGATGCTTCTTGAGCGAGTCCATCGCACGGGCGTATAGCGGAACCAGCAGCGACTCCTGCACCTCGCCGAGTTGGATGGATTGCCCCGGTCTCATGTTCATCGCATCACCACATCAAATGAAGTCGAATGATTACTCTGGTGAGGAGTTTAGACCACAACCGGAAGGATTTCACGTTTGCCCGGCTCTGGGCGGAGTGTTCCACACCCCCAAGCGAGCATTTGGCGTCCCAGGTCCCTCATCTGAGCCGCGGAATTCCCGCGACATTCCCCACAGAATTAGGACCGCTCCCGGAATCGAGTTGGGTTCGTCGCCAATCTGTGCACGACCCCGATTTTCGAGTCTTGGCCGCTTCCACGGTAATCTAACCGGAACACAAACAACGCGACCTCTTCCGGGAGCATCCTAGCCACGGAGGAGTTCTTAATGAAAAAGCTGCACAGTGTCTTAGCGCTCGCGTTCCTTTCCACAAGTCTTATGGGCGGCGTCGCCCTTGCCCAGGCCCAGGACCATCACGATGCCCAGGCCCAGGACCACCACGATAACCATAGTTATGTCCAACACAAGGAATGGAAGAAAGGCGCAGCCATCAAACACGAAGACTGGGATCGCGGCGATAAAGTCGATTACCGCCAATATCATCTGACCGCCCCTCCACGTGGTTACGAGTGGCGTATGGTCGATGGCAACTACGTCCTCGCGAACAGCTCGACCTTCCAGATCCGCACCGTCATCCGCATACCGTAACGCGCCCTCCCGCATCCATATGGCCGCCGAATAAACCTGCACCGGCGGCCTTTGCATTTTCAAGGGCGGCATTTGATCTTCAGGCAGAGCAGCAGAGATCGAAGGCTCTGCGCTCTGGTCACGGTGTCAACCGATTCTCCACTTTCCCCGCCGCATCCTGCCTGGTCCGCATCGTTCACCGTTGAGATGTTCGGGTCCATCCGCGAAATGCGGATCGAGTTAGAAAAGTCAAGTCCCCAGTCGCTCTGGTCCTGCGCAAGGCACTGAAAACAAACCGCAAATGCTGCGAAATGTTTTGCCGGGGATTTCCCCCTTCTGGCGCACAATCATTACATGATTTCCATCCACCAACTAGCCTTGAATCGCCTTGAGCCCCGGAGGATGAATCGAAGGGAAGGAGAAACGTGGGCCAGACGGTGATCTTCGGCGCCAAAAACGGCTCGGAAGTCTTTTAAAGGCCGTATCTTGCGAAATAACCCCTTTGGAATCAGCGGGCCAGGCGAAATGATCAGGGGTACAAGCGATTGAAAGGAAAGCACTTGACTCCAAAAGTGGATGGGGGGGTGCTTCCTGTGAAACTGTGAAACTGTGTAAACTGCGGACTAAGAACAAAGAGATACTTGCTACCGGCTCACAGGCTATCGGCTACCGGATGACCCCCGATCACTGACCGCCGACCACTGTCTTCACTTCCCGATCACATCCACTGGCACAGTGATTGTCTTCGGCGGCATGCACTGGTTCTGGTCACACGCCTGGTAGTGCAGCTTCCCTTGCATCAGGTGGTTTCCCTGCGCAGCCACAATGCGCGCCTGAATCGTGAACTCGCCGGTATACACACTGATCTTGGTTTTAGGATCGATCGGCAGCGAAATCATAGCCCCCGCCGGATAGGTGGCCGCATCCAGCCGCACGCCCGCGCCATCAGGAATCGAAAGCACGGTTGGAATCAGATAATCCTCGCCCGGCGTGTGCGAATTGATGTGCAGCCCCTGTGCAATGCGAAAATGCAGCGCCAAAGCGCTCGGCCTGCCCGCCGTCACGGTCACTTGCTCGGGAAAAAGGTACTGCACGGCTTCGCCCTTGACGATCGACCGGTTCGCTCCAAAGTTCTGCCCGTTGACTATCAAAGCGCCAAGCCCAATCGCTGCCGCAACGCAGATCGTTATTTTGCTCTCAACCCTCAATCGAAATCCCCCATCTCACTTCGAAGAGACTCAGACTTGCTGACATCGCTAACTCCGCTAACCACGCTGACTCCGCTGCTTCACTCCGACAACGCCTTCTTGATATTCCCCTCGATGTCGCCCTCTGACGACAATCCCACGGTCGCGGCCACAACCTTCCCGCTGCGATCCACGAAGAACGATGTGGGTAAATCGTCCAGCCCGCCGTAGGCGTGGCTGATGCTGTCGCCACCAACCAGCACCGGATAATTCACCTTCATCTGCGTAACAAACTTGCTCACGGCAGCTTCGTCCTTGTCCCAGTTCGCCTTGTCGCTCTTCTCAACATCGTCGCCCTGTGTGTCCACGCCCAGCACCTCAAAGCCCTGCGTCGCGTACTTGTTGCGCAACTCCACAAGCCACGGCGTCTCAATCAGGCACGGCGTGCACCACGTAGCCCAGAAGTTGATCATCACTGCCTTGCCCCGGTAGCTAGCAAGCGAAACCTCATTCCCGCTCAAGTCCTCGAGCGCAAAGGCCGGAGCCGGCATGCCATCAAGCGGCGACTTATACACGAGCGACCCGCCTCCAGCAGCGGGCACTAGCTCGCCTTGCGCAGCAGAAGCCAACGCCTTCTCGGCTTCCTGTTTGCGGTACTCCCAGTTCGCCCACCCCGCCCAGGCAAAGATGGACAAAATAAAAACGACTGCGATGAGAACGAAAGTATTACGCCGCAAGGGAGTCGACCTCATAGCCATATTGTACGAGCGCGAAACAACAAGTAGCACCAGCGAGTAGTGGACTGATCCAGCCGCGCTCCGGGAGGCGCGAAACGACCTGAAAGCTGAGAGCCGAAGGCTGAAAGCTGGCTGGCTTTGCTGTTAGCATGAAATGCCAATGAGCCCCACCGGGAAAGACGATCCGTTCCGGCCCGCGGCGCTGGTCCGCACCGAGGCTGCCGCGCTTGAAGTCCTCGCCGCGCGCCTTGATGGACCCATGGCCGGCAGGTTTGCCCGTGCAGTCGAAATGATCCTGCATTGCGGCGAGTCAAATGGACGCGTCGTGGTCACCGGCATGGGTAAGAGCGGCATTATCGCGCAGAAGATCGCCGCAACGCTTAGCTCTACCGGTTCCGCTGCACTCTTTCTGCACCCCGCCGAGGCCGTCCATGGCGACCTGGGCGTGCTCATGCCCGGCGACGTGGTCATCGCCCTCTCGGCCAGCGGAGAAACCGAGGAGATCCTGCGGCTCCTGGCCACGCTCAAGCGCAAAGGCGACGCGCTCATTACCTTCTGCTGCAATCTGCAGTCGACCTTGGCTCAGGCGAGCGATGTAGCTCTCGATTGCTCGGTCGAACGCGAGGCTTGCAACCTCAATCTCGCACCCACTGCCTCCACCACGGCGATGCTTGCGCTGGGGGATGCCCTCGCCGTCGCCGTCAGCCTGCGCAAAGGCTTCCGCGCCGAGGATTTCGCCGAACTGCACCCCGGCGGCAAACTCGGCAAGCAGCTCGCCAAAGTCCATGAACTGATGCACACTGGCGACGACGTGCCTGTAGTCGCGCCCAAAACGCCCATGACCGACGTCATCTACGAGATGTCATCGAAGAAGCTCGGCATCACTACCGTGCAGGAAGACGGCAAGTTGCGCGGCGTGATCTCCGACGGCGATCTTCGCCGCCTGCTCGAGCGCGAAGGTGGAGCGGCGCTCAGCAAAACAGCTGGCGAGGCCATGAATCCCCATCCACGCACCATAGCGGCGGAAGAACTCGCCGCCAAAGCGCTGGCGTTTCTCGAAGAGCGCAAAATCACCTCTCTCATCGTCGTCGATGCGGAGCAGAGAGTCGAAGGCGTCGTCCATCTCCACGATCTATGGGGCGTGGAACTGATTTGAGCAACTCCTCACCCGTTGAACTAGACATTCTGATGAACGGCCTGCTTGCCGATCGCCGAGGATTGAATCATTTCCCTCCGAAGGCAACCGTGTCAGCGCTTCCACAGGCGTATATCTCCTGACACTGCTCCAAGCGCAGCCTATTTCTTACGTCCTTTGTTTTCAATAAAAGGAAACTGGCCTTCCATTTGCCCTCCCATCCAGCAGGGGTAGTTGTGGGAGGAGCTGGATCGATGGAATCGTCTGTGGCAACCTGGCTTGCTTTGGGAGGCACAGCGCCTTCGCCCAAACCCTTCGAACTCCACGAACATTTAGAATGGGAGCTGGCTCATTTAATCGCCATGCGTCCGCGCTCCAACCGGTGGCTCACAGATCCAGTGCTCCACACTCAAACGGACGGGAAAGCAAGTAACCCCTTTTTTATGCATCGTTGGTCGAAGCTCTTCATTCCCACTCTGCGCGAGGCCCCGGCGGATGCCGAAGTGGCTAGCCACAAGTTTCTCCTCCGCTCCGGCTACATTCGTCAGCTCGGTGCCGGCATCTACAACTACCTCTTCCTCGGCCAGCGGTCGCTGAACAAGATCATCGCCATCGTGCGCGAAGAAATGGACAAGATCGGCCAGGAGTTCTTTTTGCCCGTTATTCTTCCGAAGGAGCCGTGGGTCGAGAGCGGCCGCTGGACGACAATGGGCGACAATATGTTCCGCCTGAAGGACCGCAAGGGCGCCGAACTCTGCCTGGGCATGACGCACGAAGAGATCATGACCTTACTCGCGCGCAACGAGCTCCGCAGCTACAAGCAGTTGCCGCAGATCTGGTACCAGATTCAGACCAAGTTCCGCGACGAGCCCCGGCCCAAAGCCGGTCTGCTGCGCGTGCGCCAGTTCATCATGAAAGACTCGTACTCCTTCGATCTCAACGCGGTCGGCCTCGATAAGAGTTTCGATCTTCACGACGCAGCCTATCGCGCCATATTTACCCGCTGCGGGCTCAAGTTTGTCGCCGTCGAAGCTGACTCAGGCGCGATGGGTGGTTCGCAATCGCAGGAGTTCATGGTCTACACCGATGCCGGCGAAGACCTGATCGCAAGTTGCCCGGTCTGCGGCTACGCGGCCAACCTTGAAAAGGCTACCTCGCGCCTCGATCCTGTCGTCGAAATGGAGCCAACCGGCGACGGCAAGCCGGAGCTGGTCTCAACGCCCGGCTGTGCGGCCATTGCCGACGTCGCCGCGTTCTTCAAGATCTCCCCTTCCTCCGACATCAAATGCATTGCCTACATGGCTAAGCGCGGGTTCACAGGCGAAGGCCACGAGATTTGGCTGCCCGTTGCTGCCTTCCTGCGTGGCGACCACTCCGTCAACGAAACCAAGCTGCTTGGGCTCATTGGCGCAAGCGAGTTGCGTACCATGCACGCTGAAGAGCTTGAAAAGTACCTCCATGGTCCCGCGGGCTACCTGGGACCGGTCGGTTTGGCGCCGCAGCAGGTCGTGAATGCCGGCCATTCACCGCTGACGTTTTCAAAGGACGGCGACCTGATTGTCATCATCGATCACTCGCTCGAAGGCCGCCGCAATATGGTTTGCGGCGCCAACAAGCTCGACTACCATCTGCGCAACGTCGCGCCCGGCCGCGATTTCGGTTGGACTCTCGCCGCTGACATCCGCAGCGTGAATGAAGGTGAGATGTGTCCGAAGGCCGCCTGCAACGGCCAGTTGCTTGTCGGCAAAGCTGTCGAGGTCGGCCACATCTTCAAGCTCGGCTACAAGTACTCTGAGTCGATGGGCGCGCGCGTACTCGACGAGAACGGAAAAGAAGTGACGCCGATCATGGGTAGCTATGGAATTGGCATTGAACGTATCCTCACTGCGTCCATCGAGCAGTCCAACGACGCAAATGGCTTCTGGCTTCCCGCTTCCATCGCGCCTTTCACCGTAGTCGTCACCATCACGAATGCCTCCGACGCGGCCCTGCGCGAAACTGGCGAAAACCTTGCCGCCGATCTCACGTCCGCGGGCCTCGATGTGCTGCTTGATGACCGCGACGAGCGTGCCGGCGTCAAATTCAAAGATGCGGACCTCGTCGGCATTCCCTACCGCATTAACGTAGGTAAGAAGGCTGCCGCTGGACAAGTGGAGCTGGTAACACGCGCCGCGACCACCAGCGTAGACGTAGCTTTGAGCGACGTGGTAGCGCTCGTCAAGAAGCGTGTCCAGGAAGAAGAGCTGCTTGAAGCCAGCATTTAGCCTTCTTCCGGCGCACCCACTGCCGTTTCTGCACAAGGACCGTTGTTCGGCAAGGATTATCTCGTAGCTGGAGTTTCAAGGAGCGGCGATGGCATTATTAGTCCGGCTCGCAAAGCCCGCATCGGGGCATCATCTCAAGTCGCGAATTCTTCTGATTGTGCTGGCGGCCTGCACTGTCGCCGCACTGGTTGGCTTTTGTGTCTTTTCCGTCCTCTACTTCAAATATCAACGCATCGTTGACGCTCGGCTCCAACAGCCCATTTTCGCCAACACTGCCAAAATTTACGCAGCGCCGCGCGAGGTTCGTCCAGGGCAAAAGCTCACAATCCACTGGATCGCTAATGAGCTCCGCGACGCCGGATATACCGGCGACAGTGCTTCGCAGCCCTCACAGCTAGGCACTTTCAGCGAGGGCCTGCAGCAGATTACGGTAAAGCCCGGTCCGCAGTCATATCATGCGCCCGATAGCGCCACCATTCACGTCAGCGCCGGGGCGGTAGACTCCATCACCGACTCGCGTGGCCAGCCGCTTTCCAGCTACGAGCTCGAGCCCATGCTCATCACTGGGCTCAGTGAGGGCGCCCAGCGAACCAAGCGCCGCCTGCTCACTTACGAGGAGATTCCACCCAATCTCGTGCACGCCGTCATCGCCATTGAAGACCGCCGTTTCTTTGAGCATGGCGGCATCGATTATGTGCGTATCCTTGGCGCGTTCCGCAACGATATCTTTCACCTTCATCGCTACACTGAAGGCGCCTCCACGCTCACGCAGCAACTCGCGCGCGGGTTTTTCCTCACCCCCGAGCGCACCTATTCGCGCAAAATTCGCGAGGCTGTCATCAGCATCATCCTCGAGCATCGCTTCACAAAGAAGCAGATCTTCGCCATGTACGCCAACGAGATCCCCCTCGGGCAACTCGGTAGTTTTTCCGTGGACGGCTTCGGCGAAGCATCGCAAGACTACTTCGGCAAAGATGTGAGTCAGCTCAGCCTTTCGGAGTGCGCTCTGCTCGCCGGACTCATTCAGAGCCCAAGCCGCCTCAATCCCTTTCGCCATCCTGATCGTGCAATCGAAAGGCGTAACCTTGTCCTCGATTCGATGGTCGAGACCGGCACTATTACCAAGGAAGAGGCGGAGGCCGCCAAGGCTGAGCCGCTGCATTTGGCTCCCACTAGTGTGGATGAAAGCGAGGCCCCCTATTTTGTTGACCTGGTACACGATCAGCTCACGCAACGGCTCGGCGACCGCGACTTCAACCGCGAGGGGCTGCGCATCTACACCTCACTCGATCCTGACTTGCAGCGCATCGCCACCCAGGCGGTCGACTCCACAATTCACGAGGTTGACGCGCAAGTCGACAAGGTCCATGCGCGCGATAAGAAGTTGGGTAAGCCGTATGTCTACCCCCAGGTTGCACTGGTAGCGCTCAATCCTCATACTGGTGAGGTGCTGGCTCTGGTGGGTGGGCGCAGCTATGGAAGCAGCCAAGTGAACCATGCCGTTGCGCACCGTCCTACGGGGTCAATATTCAAGCCTTTCGTTTACGCGGCAGCATTTCAAACCGCAGTCCAGGGCACGATGCTGCCGGGCCAGACCAAATTGTTCTCTGCGGTCACAATGCTAAACGATGCGCAGCAGACGTACGGTGAGGGCACGCAATACCAGTACACACCAAGAAACTACAAGAGCGAGTTCTACGGCGACATCACGGCGCGCTTCGCGCTCATGCGATCAGACAATAACGCCACCATTAGCCTGGCAAGCATGATCGGCTTCGATCAAGTAGCCGCGATTGCCCGCGACGCGGGTATCAAGAGCGCCCAAGGCACGCCTTCCATGGCTATCGGTTCATACGATGCCACACCGCTCGACATGGCCGGCGCCTACACTGTCTTTTCCAATGGCGGTGTACACATCGACCCATGGATGCTGGCCAGTGTGCGTACCCCCACCGGCGACATTATCGACGACTACTCGCCCGCAACACGGCAGGTTCTCGATCCGCGCGTTGCCTTCCTCACCACTTACATGATGGAGGCTGTTCTGCAAGGCAACGGGAGCGATGGCTGCGAGATTGGGGGAAGAGATTTCTGCGGGACTGGCGCTGGCGTCCGCAACTTGGGATTCGTCTCTCCGGCTGCGGGCAAAACAGGCACCAGCCGCGACGCGTGGTTCGCTGGCTTCACGTCAAACCTGCTGTGCGTGGTATGGGTGGGCAACGACGACTACACCGACATCCAGCTCGAAGGTGCGCATGCCGCTGCTCCCATCTGGGCGACATTTATGAAAGAAGCCGTTCAACTGCCCGAGTACTCCGACACAAACGACTTCCCTCCACCCCAAGGCGTTGACATCGTCACCCTCGATAAAAACACCAACCTGTTGGCCGATGCTGCCTGTCCCGACGATTACACCGCCGCATTTCTCGACGGCACTGCGCCCACAGACACCTGCGACCACCCTCCCGACAAGCGCAACATCTTTCAAAAGATCTTCGGGTTGGGCAAGCCCGGAAACTAGTGTTCATGTGCTGCCGGTCTCCTACTCGCAGCCCATACGGTAGTTAGGTTGCGCCGGTTTCCAAACCGGCTGATGTGAGGGCCTCCGATCCTTCACCGCTCTCTGGCCGCCCTCTTTACCGCCACTCTTCGCGGTCGCTGCTTCGCTGACACTGAGCGAATCACCAGCGTTCCCCGGCCCGATGTGCGCAGAGGCGCCGTGCCTTGAGTAATTGCCGCGCGAATCAGTCCTTCAACTTCGGGCTTCGCCGGATCGCGAGCACTCTCGAGCCGGAGGAACCGGTTTTGGTTCCCGGTCCCCTGCAGGATCCCCATTGGATCGGGGAGCTTGGATCCGTAGTAGAAAGCAAGCCGCACGCCTTGCCCATCGGCGACCAGCATGATGAAGCTGTCCGAAGGTCGCAGCGTCGAGCTGTAGCCGATCACAAAAAAGTTGTAGTTGTCGTAGACCAGCTCGTTCGCCGTCGGAACCCTCTTGCGCAAAGCAGCGCGGGCCGCTCGAATGGCTGCCGCCATCTCTGGCGAAAACTTGTCAATGAATCCCGCGAGTTCGGCTTCGGCATTATCGCGAGCGGCTGGAGCAGGTTTCTTCATTTCGCCCCCTCGTGTGGGCTCGGTCATTTCATGATCCATCCACATCCGAACCGTCCGGCATGGGCTGGCAGCTAGGGCACCAGAACGTAACGCGCGCATCCCCACCTTGAATACGCCTGCGAATTTGCTCACCGCAGCGCCGGCACGGCTCACCTGCGCGCCCATACACCCACAAGCTTTCCCTGGGATCGGATGCGTGCGTGGTCCGCCGCTGCTGCCCGCGATAAGTCACGATCGTATCGCCGGAGTCCTCAAGCACATTCGCTCTTAGCAGGCGCTGCGCGCACGCGATAGCCGCCGCGGCTTCCTCGCTCGTTAGCGTTCCTGCTTTGCGGAACGGGTTGAGACCATTCACAAAACAGATCTCCGATTTGAATACGTTCCCAACTCCTGCCAGCACGCCTTGGTCCAGCAGAACGTCGGCCACGGCCTCATCGGGCCGCGCCTGCAGCCGTTCAAGTGCAGATACCGCATCGAACTCCACATTGAGAAGATCGTTTTCCGCCCGCGGAATCCGCGCATTACGGGCCAGCGAGCGTGCAGTGTGCATCTCGGCCACAGGCACGCGAAACCCCACTGCCTGGTACTCCTCGTTCTCAACCACAATGCGCATGTGGATGCGTGCAACTTGCCAGCGTTCGCCATGCCGGTAAATATGCCAGCGGCCGTTCATCAGTAAATGCGAAGCGAGAATGCCGCCGCCGGAAAAGTGAATCAACAGCCATTTGCCGCGCGCTTCCACGCATTCCACCGTTTGACCAGCCAGCGGCGTATCGTCATTGAATCGCATCAGCAACGGATACGTTGAGCGGAACGCAATCACCGGCTTGCCCACCAGCGCGCGGCCTAGATTGCGCGCGGTGCGAAAAATCGTATCGCCCTCGGGCATTTTTTATTGGACCTCAGGCCTGTGCGGCTCGGCATGACCGATCGGCAACAGAATGCGCCGTAGATGCATCCCCAATGGTCCGGGATGAAACCCCGCATCCATCAGGAATCGCGCCATGAAGTGGGCCGCAACCGGCTGGCCGTTGATCGTTGTAATTAGCACGCCGTCATGGCTGCTTGCGCGCATTCTCTCCTGCCCGCGCGCGCACAGAAAATGCGCTAAACCCGCAGCCGCTTGCGACCGTTCCGGTTCCTCGACGGGCAAAAACACCAGAAGGTTCGGATTGCCGCGCCGCACCCACGCCACAAGCTGGCCATTGCGCAAAATTACTTCAGCGTAAGCCGCACGCGTAAGCACACGCGGCGCAGACTCCGAATCCTCCTCGGCCACCGGAAGTTCCGGCCAGCGCAGCACCGATCCATATGGATTTGCCGGATCCGTCGCTGCCAGTTGCACAAACTCCGGTCTCTCCGCCGGCGGTTCTGTGCGCAGTTGGCGCAGCAGATCCACCGCCGCCGGCAGCGCAAACTGCGTAGCACCCAGTCCGCCCACAAAATATCCGCGCCGGATTCGCCCACTCTCTTCGAGCGCCTTCAGCACGTCATACACTGCGCTGAATCCGCCGGGAACATTTTCCGCTGCAACTTGCTCGCGCATCAACACGCCGTAGCGGCTTAGCAATTGCAGCGCCAACGCGTGGCTGCGTTCCGTGCCAGTTGGTTCATCACTTCTGTTCAGGGAGGCTGCTGCATGCAATGCCCATCTCCCCTGCGCCGTTGGCGGCGTTGTCCGGCGCGAGCGAAACACGACCCCCGTCTGCATCCGCCGTGGCGCACGAGCGCTCTCAGGCCGCGCGATATACGCGCGCAATGCGTGCAGCGAGTCATTCGTAATCAGCCCGCGCCACACCAGGCTCCAAAGCGCATCGATCGTTTCGCCCGGATAGCCGCCTCCCACAGCCTGGTGCAGCGAGTCGAAGAAACTCGCGCCCGTCGATTCCAGCACTGCGAGTAGTTTCTCCTCGAGTTCGGTGAGCGGCTCCACCAACGGCCGCCGCTGCGCCAGTAGTGGCAGCTTATCTGCGAGGAAAAGCGCAATGCGTCCGTCACGCTCGCCGATCGCCTCCACTCCGGCCCATGCCACCTCGCCCGCAGCGATCAGCGTATCGAGCCCGGCGGAAGTATAATCCGCAATCCGCGCGGGCAGGATCGAATTCTCAAGCAGCGAAGCGGGCAGGGGCGCACCCTGCAGATTCTCGATGGCATCAAGCAGCGCGTCGAGATGTGCGGCTCCCGTGCGGCGCGGCGCCAGCAGGCCCTGCCAGTGCGTGAGAAAACGAGCCAGCGTGTGCTGTTCCACTGGCTCGACCTCGCGGCGCAGTTTGGCCAACGACTTTCTGCGAATCTGCCGCAGAATCTCAGCGTCGCACCACTCGCGATGCAACCCGCCGGGGCGAAATCCGCCTTCGAGCACTCGGCCATCTATCGCAAGTTGACGCAGCGCATTCTCAACCGCGTCCGTGTGCAGCGCAAAGCGCTCTGCGGCCTCGCGCAGCGTAAACGGCCCGTGCGTCCGCGCGTAGCGCCGCACCAGCTCCAGAACCGGATGCGCCACCGGCTCCAACAGCGCCGCGGCCAACCCCGGTGGCAGCGGAATCCCCAATCCATCGCGGTAGCGCGCGGCATCTTCGGCAGCAATCAACCGTTTTTCACCTGCAATCCGCAGTTCAAGCATTCGCCGCGCGCGAATCAAACGATCGACATGCGCCAGTAATTCCGCCGAAATCACCCGCTTCGCCAGCTCATCACGCGAAAGATCACCCAGTCGCAGACACAGATCGTGAATGCCATCCGCCGACCGTGCGCGATAGTTCTCCGCCAAACATTGCGCCGCTTCCTCCACTTCTGCGATCGCATCCGCATCCAACAGTTCGCGCAGATCAGCCTCGCCCAGCAGTTCTCGCAGCTGCTCCTGATCAATGGTCAGCGCCTGCGCGCGCCGTTCAGCCAGCGGCGCATCGCCCTCGTAAACAAAGTTGGCCACGTAGCTGAAGAGCAGGGAAGCGGCAAACGGCGACGGCTTGCGTGTCTCCACTACATGCACGCGCACCTGCCGCTGCTCGATGGCGCGCAAAGTTTCAATCAGCGCCGGCATGTCAAAAACGTCGCGCAGGCACTCGCGATAGGCTTCCAGCAGCAGCGGAAACTTAGGATAGCGCGACGCCACGCTCAGCAGATCGTACGAGCGCTTGCGCAACTGCCATAGCGGCGAGCGCTGATCGGCGCGGCGGCGTGGCAACAGCAGCGCGCGGCCCGCTGCCTCGCGAAAGCGCCCCGCAAACAGCGCCGTCGATCCCAACTGGCGCAGCACAAGCTGCATGGCCTCGGTCGCTTCCACCTGAATCCAGTCCGAATCGGGCGGCTCGTCGGTGTCAGGAAAGCGCAGCACGAATCCATCGTCGCCCCAAAGCGTCTCCACCTCAGGCCCGCCGGCAGCACGAATACGCGCGCTCACCGCCATCGCCCACGGAATGTGGATGCGGCTTCCAAACGGCGTCAGCACGCATACGCGCCAGTCACCCAGCTCGTCGCGGCAGCGCTCAACCACAATCGTGCGGTCGTCAGGGACCTGCCCCGTCGCGTCCGCCTGGTCAGCCAGAAAGCGCAGTAGATTCTCCGCCGCGCCCGGATCGAGATCATGCTCATTAACGAGCCGCGTGAGCGCCGCTGCTTGCGGCAGCGCGCGCAGCTCGCGCACCATGGCGCCGATCCGCCGGCCAAATTCCAACGGTCGCCCCGGCCCATCGCCCTTCCAGAACGGCATCTTGCCCGGCTCGCCCGGAGCCGGTGTCACCAGCACGCGGTCATGCGTGATGTCCACGATGCGCCACGTCGACGCGCCCAGGATGAATGTCTCATTGGGGTGCGACTCGAAGACCATCTCCTCGTCCAACTCGCCCACCCGAACCGGCTTGCCCTCGGTATAAGCGAGAAAGACGCCGTATAGTCCGCGATCGGGAATCGTGCCGGCGTTGAGTATCGCCAGCCGCGCTGCGCCATCACGCGCCGTTACCACATTCCGCACGCGGTCCCACGTCAGCCTCGGCCGCAACTCGCCAAACTCATCTGACGGGTAGCGCCCGCTGAGCAAATCGAGCACACCCTCAAAGGCAGAGCGCGAAAGTGAGCCAAATGGCGCCGCGCTACGGACCAAGTCGAAGAGAAAATCGACGGAGACTTCAGCCAGAGAAGCATTGGCAGCGTTCGCTGAGCTGGCGGAATTCGACTCCTCCCAACCTTCACTATCGATACCCGGAAGGGTGGCCGATCTCTGATCTCTGATCTCTGATCTCTTGTTTCTGATCCCTGTCTTCTTGTTCCCTCGTTCCCTTGCTCCCTTGTTCCCTGTTTTCGCCGCTGCAGCAACAATCGCCACCAACTGCTGCGCCAGCACGTCCAGCGGATTACGCGGAAACCGTGTCGACTCGATATGGCCCTCGCGCATGGCACGCGTCACCGCGGCGCAGGCAACCAGGTCGGCACGGTACTTGGGGAACAGCACACCCTCGCTTACTGCGTCCACGTGGTGGCCGGCGCGGCCAATCCGTTGCATCCCACTCGCCACCGACGGCGGCGATTCGATCTGCACCACAAGGTCCACCGCACCCATGTCGATGCCCAATTCCAATGTCGACGTTGCGCACAACGCGCGAATCTTCCCGGCCTTGAGCTGTTCCTCAATGACCGCGCGCTGCGCCGCAGCCAGTGACCCATGATGTGCGCGCGCAATCGGCTCACCTGCCAGTTCGTTCAACGCTCCGGCCAGCCGCTCCGCGGTCTGTCGCGCGTTCACAAACAAAATCGTCGAGTTGCGCTCTCGAATAATCTCCAGCAACCGCGGATGAATCGCATTCCAAATCGACACGCGCCGCGGCGTCTGCGAAGCCGGCCCCGAGGGAATCTCCTCCATCTCGCCCAGCCGCGCCATGTCCTCCACCGGAACCTCGATGCGTAGCTTGAACTGCTTGGGCGCAGCCGCATTCACGATGGTCACTGGGCGATAGCGAAGCGGCTCCTCATCCGTCGCCGCGGCAGCCTCGCTCTCCTGATCCAGCGCCACGTCGTCCAAGGCGGGAAGCGACATTTCGCTTCCATTCTTTGCTTCCTCGTTCCCTGCCGGGGCCCCCGGCGAGCGATCTGTGCCCGTTGTGGTGGCTTGTTCCCTCGTTCCTTTGTTCCCTCGTCTTCCTATCCCCTGTTCCCTGTTCCCTGCTCCCTGTCCTTTCGTTCCCTGTACTTCCACCCCGCCCAGGAACCGCGCCACCTCCTCCAGCGGCCTCTGCGTCGCCGAAAGCCCGATGCGCTGCAGCGGCTTCGCCGTCAGCGCCTGCAACCGTTCCAGTGTCAGCGCCAGGTGCGCGCCGCGCTTGGTCGGCACCAACGCATGAATCTCATCCACAATCACCGTGTCCACTGTGCGTAGCGCCTCGGCCGCCTGCGAAGTCAGCAACAGGTAAAGCGACTCAGGCGTGGTGATGAGAATCTCGGCAGGATGCCGTGCGAATCGCGCTCGTTCCCGCTGCGGCGTGTCGCCGGTGCGCACGCTGATCGTCGGCTCGCGAAACGCCACTCCCATGCGCCGCGCCATGTTGGCCATGCCGGCCAGCGGCGAACGCAAGTTCCGCTCCACATCTACAGCCAGCGCTTTCAGTGGCGAAACGTAAACGATCCGGCAGCCTCGCATCGCGCGACCGTCTTGCTCTCTGTTCTCCGATCTCTGATCTCTCAATCCCAGCATTAATCTGTCGAGACACCACAGAAACGCAGCCAGCGTCTTGCCCGTGCCCGTGGGCGCCAGAATTAGCGCGTTCTCGCCACGCGCAATCACCGGCCAGCCCATCTGCTGCGGAGCCGTGGGCGCGTCAAACACAGCGTTGAACCACGCCGCCGTCACCGGGTGAAAGCAGGCGAATGGATCGATTCGTTCAGCCGGTTTGGGGGGAAGGGGAGTCATGCTCGTTTATCGAGATTACCGCGGATGGGGGAGCGAATACAAGGCGAAGAAAATAGAGAATCGAGATGCCGAGTGCGTTCTTTCCTTTTCCCTATTCCTTGTTGTCTGTTCCCTGTCTTTCCCCCCACCGGGCCACACTGAACTGCGCCCCTGCAAACAGAATCAGTCCTGAGATATACGCCCAGAACAGCAACCCCACCGAAACGTAAAATGGCCCATAAAGGGCTTTCAGATCGAGGTGCGGCAACACTGCAACAAAGATAAAGCGGGAGATCAGCCAGACCAAGCCAGTGATAATCGACGTGCGCAACACCGGACGCCACGGCACCTTGCGATTCGGCAACAGGTAGTAAACCGAAAAGAAGAAAACAATCGACGCGGCGCCTGTTGAGAGAGCCAGCCAAACATAACTTAGAGCCCCATAGCCGTAATTCAAAACTTGGAAAAACCAGTTGCTTGAATCATGCACCAGGGCAGCAGCGAGCACCTTGTCCACGTTCACGTTTACCACCATGCTGGCCACGCCCAGTCCCACCATCAGCAGCGCCAATCCGAAAGCGATGGCCTGGTTGAAGAGGTAGTTGCGGCTTTTGCTCACTCCCCATGCTTGATTAAGGGCCACTTCCAAAGGCAAGAAAATACCGGTGCACGAAATTAGAATCATCACCAGCGAAAGCGCCTGCACCCCATGCCGCGATGAAGCGGCTGCCGCGGCCTCCATGCTGTTCGCCAGCCAATCCTGTGTATTTGTTGCCGAGGGCAGAAAGTAGTTCACCATCGCGTCCACCACAACAACCATCGGGCCTTTGGGAGGCGAGTGAAAGACGCGCAGCGCTAACGTGTAAAGCAGGATGACGAACGGAATGAACGAGAGAATTGCGTTGGCCGCGACACTGAAGGCGAAGGTGTGCACTTCGCTGTCAAGTAGATAAGCAATGAGCGCGGTGCCGCTTCGGCGCCAGCGGTACCACTTGGAGTGCGTGACAGGCTGAACGGGGCCAGTGGCAGCGGCAGCCAGTGCCGCTCCGGCCTCGCGGATTTCAGTTGTTGGGTCAGATGTGGAATTCAAGATATCAACCACGTGTTGATCCTTCTTACGGTCGGCAAATCCTCACGGTTCCAGCGCAATATTGGAGACGCAGCTGCACGCTTCTCTCAAGGATAGTTGCTCAACCCTGGATTGCGCTGTGACGCGCATCCTGCGACGTGTTCCCGTTACGATCGATCAACACGGACGTTATTTCGCCGCAACTTGCCCAGCGCCCACCGCGCCGCGCTACGCACGCCTTCATCGGCGGCAATCGACCATTTCTCGAGTTGCGGCAAGAAGCGCGTCAGCCTGCTGTTCCCCATCGCGATGGCCACGTTGCGTCGCAGGCCATGGAATCCCGCCCTGCGCACCGGTGACCCGTTGAAACACCGCTCAAAGGACTGCTCGTCCAGAGAGCCCAGCCATTCCAGTGCAGGATTAACGAGTTCCGCGCGCGCCTCAAGCTCAGCGTCAACTGAAATCGGCGCTTTCCGATTCCAGGGGCACACATCCTGGCAGATATCACAGCCAAAAACCTCCCGCCCCATGCCCTGCATGAGCTCTTCGGTAATCGGTCCCTTGTGCTCGATCGTCAAATACGAGATACAACGCCTCGCATCCATTTGGTAAGGAACAACCAGCGCGTCGGTCGGGCAAGCCTCAATGCAGCGCGTGCAGCTTCCGCAGCGATCTGGAACAAGCATTGGCCCGGCTGACACGCCAACTTGCTGACTCGCTGACTTGCTCACTTCGAGCGATGTCAGCAGCACCGCCAAAAACCCAAACGACCCCAGCTTTGGATGAATCAGGCAGGTGTTCTTGCCGATCCAGCCAATTCCCGCCGCTACGGCCAGCGCGCGCTCGACAACAGGCCCAGTGTCCACATAAGCACGCGACTCAAACTCCCCGAATTGCTTATGAAGGCGCGCCTCCACCTGGCGCAGCCGCTTCAACAGCACTTTGTGATAATCACTGGGCCGGCGCTCGTCCTTTTCATTCACGCGGCTTGTCCAGGCGTAGCGAGCAATCCATCCTGCGCCATCCACCGCGGAATCGGTCGAGCGGGGCTGCGCCGAGTCGTAGCTGCCAAAACAAACCAGCGCCGAGCGTGCCCACGGGAAGGGAATCGCGACCCGCTCCCTCGCCAAATGGCCACTCCCCTCCGTCCGCTTTAGGTAGCCCATCGTTCCAGCGCGGCCTGTCCCCACCCACTCGCGAAACCGCCCCGCATCGCGCGCTTCAGCCGCATAAGGCAGGGGCGCCACACCGGCCTCGGCAAAACCCACCTCCAGCGCCAATCCGCGCGCGTCTTCGCGCCGCAAGCCCTTGCTCGGGTCAGCCACAGACTGTGAATCGGAGTTCATCGCTGAAGTAGCTACCATATCCCTTGGGCTGAGCATGCCCTCCGATCTCAGAATATGCTCGCAGGTCCGCCCTTGGCCCTTAGCCCCAAAGCTGGCACGCGAATACGCCCACCCGACTTCGGGACCTTCAGTCCTCCGATGCCACGTCGCGCATCGCTCGTGGTTCTCTGCGCAGAGTACAATTGTCCGAAACCAGGAAATGGGAAACCGGTCCCTGAACAACCATGACTCATCAAACCTCGAGAGACGCGCTCGCAAATCCGCCGTCCGCCCACCAAACGCACGCACCGGTCAATCTCTATCTCATTCTGGTTTGCCTCGTCGGCTCCACCGGCGGGTTCCTCTTTGGCTTCGACACCTCGGTCATCTCCGGAGTCATCGAGTACATCTCCAGCCCCAGGGTCTTTAATCTCGCCGAAATCGCCAAGGGCTGGACGGTGAGTTGCATCATTATCGGCTGCATGATCGGGTGCGTGCTTGCCGGCCCCTTGAGCAACGGCTTCGGCCGCAAAAAGACGCTCATCCTCACCGCCATAGTCTTTCTCGTTTCGTCGCTAGGGTGCGCCTGGTCCCATCGGCTCATCACCTTTGTCGCCTTTCGCATTGTTGCTGGCGTTGCGGTCGGCGCCGCATCCATGCTGGCCCCTATCTACATCGCGGAACTTTCTCCGCCCCGCCATCGCGGCAAACTGGTTTCCCTTAACCTTTTCGCTATCTTTCTAGGCCAGTCGGCCGCATTCTACTCGAACTACTTTCTGCAGAACATCGGCGGAGATGACAATTGGCGATGGATGATCGCCGTCATGGCCGTCCCATCCATCCTGCTTCTTGCTTCTCTTTTGTTTGCTCCCGAAAGCCCGCGCTGGCTCATCGCCAAACATCGCCCCGTGCCCGCACTCAGAATCCTCGAGCGCATCAACGGGGCTGCGGAGGCCGGCCGGGAGCTGAACGAAATCGAGGAATCGGTCCACAATGAAGTGCGCGGTCAGTTCATTCAGTGCTTTCGGCCGCCCATGGTCCGCATTCTCGCCATCGGAATCCTGTTGGCCATTTTTCAGCAGGTCACGGGCATCAACGTTGTGATGTATTACGCTCCGGCCATCTTCAAATCCGCGGGCTTCGGGAATAGTTCGGCCTTGTTCCAAACTGCGCTCATGGGCATGGTCAACCTCACTTTTTCGGTCGTCTCCATGTTCTATGTCGATAAAGTCGGACGGAAACCCCTTATGATCATCGGCTCCATCGGAATGGCCGTCGCCATGTTTCTGCTGGCGATTACATTCATCAGCGGACACGCGCGCGGCTATTTTGTGCTTGTCTGCATTATGGGTTACCTCGCTGCGTTTGGATTCTCGCTTGGACCCGTCGTATGGGTGCTCATCGCTGAACTCTTTCCCAATCGCATCCGCAGCTACTCGGTGGCCATCGCCACTTTCATGCTTTGGGGAGCAAACTTCGTTGTCTCGCTCACCTTTCCTTTCTTGCTGAATAGCGTCAAGGGCTACTCATTTGTCATTTATGGCACAATGTGCGTACTCTGCCTGCTTTTTGTCCTCAAATACCTGCATGAGACAAAAGGCAAGACACTGGAGCAAATTGAAGATGAGATTACAAGCTACGGTGCGTAGGAGCCGAATGGCAGCTGCGTGCGGCCAATAGCGAATTCCTGAACCGGGATTGGTGAAAGCCGGAAGGAGTCGAACGATCATGATCGCACTCGAAAAGTACGGCGGCGGAGCGTCGCCAGGCCTCGAGCAAACCGTCTCCGAAAGCATCCAGACTGGGTTCGTCGAGGCGGACCTCTCGATGCAGCCCGGCGAAAAGAATGTTCTCCGTTCCTTGGCGGAAGAAGTCGCCACGCTTGCTGCGCTACCCGTCATGAAGGAGAAGCGCGAGCTATGGCGCAAACACAACCGACTCGAGAAAACCAGGCCAATCATCTTCTGCGACCCTGAAAATGGCTGGAACGAAATCATCACCGAGCGCCAACTCCAATGCAAAACAAAAATCGCGCGTCGCTGGGAGATGAACCTGCGCAAAGAGATCTTCTGGGGCCGGGAGATGGGCGACGATCGCCCGGTGGAAGCCATCTTCAATGTCCCATACACCTGCTCGGCCGACGACTGGGGCGCAGAAATCAAATTCCACAGGGCCGAGCAACTGGGATCGTTCGTCTGGGATAGCCCCATCAAGGACTACGCGAAAGACCTCCCGCGCATTCATCCGCTGACATTCGAGATCGACTGGAACGTCTCGAAGGCATGCTTCGACCTCGCATCCGAGGTCTTCCGCGGAACTCTCACCGTTCGCCAAAAGGGAACCTGGTGGTGGTCGCTTGGCGTCACCTATCCCGCTATCCTGCTCCGCGGCATGCAGAACATGTTCACCGATTTTCGCGATTATCCCGATGAGATCAACCAACTGTTCTCCGTCATCCTGCATGGGCACATGAACAAGCTCGACTATCTTGAAGCCAACAACCTGCTTTCGCTCAACAACAACGGCACCTATGTCGGCTCCGGTGGATACGGCTATACCGACGAGCTGCCGCCGCCCAGTTTCGATGGCAAAGTCCGCTGCGGCGACATGTGGGGATTCACTGAAAGTCAGGAGTCGGTCGGCGTCTCGCCGAAGATGTATGAAGAATTCATCTTCCCTTACGAAAAGCCGATCATGGACCGGTTCGGCCTCACTTGCTATGGCTGCTGTGAGCCGCTGCACACGCGCTGGAACATCGTCAGGCAGCACCATCATTTGCGCCGGGTCTCCTGCTCGGCATGGGCCAATTTGGCAAAAATGGCAGGCTATCTTGAGGACGATTTCATCCTCTCCCTCAAACCCAACCCGGCCGTCCTGGCCGTTCCCAACCCGGACTGGAACTCGATCCGAAGCTACCTGCGCAGCGCCATCGACACTGCCAGCGGTTGCTGCCTTGAAATCATCATGAAAGACAACCACACTCTCGCCAACCATCCTGAGAATGCCGTGGAATGGGTCCGAATCGCGCGTGAGGAGGCCGGAGCCCAATAGGTCGCAAACGCGTGCCAGGCGATCTGTTCCGACCCCCGGCTGCGCTCGGTTGCTCACAGCCCAAATGGGGAATAAGGCAAATACGCCGGCAGGGAACCATCAAACCCGCCCCTGCGTATCTGTGATTGCTGATGAATTCCCCCGAAGGAGAAACACCATGGTCAGCGATATGTGCCGACCCACGGCCTCTGACACTTGCGAAACCCTTGAGCCAGGCGAGTTAACCGAATTCGTAAGGGGTACCGAACAGTGCCTCCTTGAGCGCATGATGCCGCTGGTGCGTGCGCAAAGCGTTTCGTTGGATCTGCGTGCCATCGAGCGCATCGATGCCGCCGGTCTCGCCGCGCTCATTAAGCTCTATAACGTCTCGCGCGACGCTGGCCACGCCTTCACCGTTGTCAATCTCACGCCCCATGTGGCCGAGATTCTTTCCCTGGTCGGTTTGAACGCGCTTCTGGTGTCCCGGAATGCGGACAACTCCTCCTGCCGCGGCTTCCGGCTGCAGGAGTCAGCCGCCTGACCTGAAGGGCCGTATCCCAACCCGCTATTGAACAAGCTTCCGAGCGTAGAATGAGGTCAATTCCTCTCCGCAATCTCTAGGATCGTCAATATGCGGCCAATACTTCTGGTGTCATTTGCACTCTCGACTGCGGCAATTTTCGCGGCCTCCCCCTCTTACGCACAGGATGCCACCTCAGCAAAGTCGTTCCTCGTGTCCGTTTACCAGCACTACCAACACCACGCGAAGGGAATCGACCTCGACGGTCCGCACGCCGGGCTTTATTTCCACTCATCGCTTCTGGTCCTTATGCGCGCAGATGACAAGGCGAACTCCGGCGAGGTTGGCGTTCTCGACGGCGATCCCGTCTGCGGTTGCCAGGATTGGGATGGGATTTGGGACCTGAAAATTGAGGTCCAGCTGAAGAACCGAGGCCGCGCGGAGGCGCTCGTTTCCTTCGCACTCTTCGGACCCAAAGACCGCACCAGCGATTCTCTCCGCAAGCTCAAAATCACTCTTGTTCCCGAGCGCGGCTCGTGGCGTATCTACGACATCGTCGACGAATCCAAACCGGACGCGCCGTTCGATCTGCGCAACGAGCTGCAACGGGATATTGATAGCCTCCGTTCTGCCCCAAAAGCCGGAGCTCCCCATTAGGAATACCAAGTTCACTAATGATCCACGCAGGCAACGGCAGCCTCGGGAAGACTTCCGCTCTCATTAACCACCGCGACCCAGTGCTCAGCGGGGATGCGGAAATCTGGCTTTGGCCCTTAAGAATCTGCCTTTGGATCTACTGGAAAGCTGCCACATCTCCGGCCCTATGCGTCTCTAATGGCGGTACTTATTCGCCAGGTTCAACATCGCTCGCGGCCGTCTTCTGCATCCCCTGTGACCAAACGCACAGGCAATCCTAACCCTCAGGCGATATTCGTACTTACGACTGATGAAAGCCGCTAGAAGCAGTCGCATATCCGGGTGACTCGCACGCCCTGCCCCTTCTGAGCAACACATTGGCGCGCTGGGCCTCCGTTCCGTTACCCTTTCATGTGGACAGCATTGCGGAATTCCAAGATGGAGGCTTTATTCATGGCGCAGGGCGTAATCGAACAGGCGCCTGCTCAAGCAGCAGGATCGACATCAACCAAGTATGTTTATTTCTTCGGCGGTGGCAAGGCTGACGGCAACGGCAAAATGAAAGACGTGCTCGGCGGCAAAGGCGCGGGCCTGGCCGAGATGACCAATGCCGGTTTACCGGTGCCTCCCGGATTCACCATTCAGACCGAGGCCTGCCGCGAGTACATGCGCGGCAAACTCAGCCCGCAAATCGAAACCGAGATGCTCGACGCGCTCGAAAAGCTGGAGAAGATGCAGGGGCAGAAGCTGGGCGCGGGCGAAAATCCGCTGCTCGTCTCTGTTCGGTCCGGCGCAAAATTCTCCATGCCCGGCATGATGGACACCATCCTGAACCTGGGCCTTAACGACCAGGCCGTCGAAGCTCTGGCCAAGCGCAGCAATAATCCCCGTTTTGCTTATGACTCCTATCGCCGCCTCATCCAGATGTTCGGCGACGTCGTTCTCGACATCCCCAAGAAGAAATTCGAGCACATCTTCGACGGCATCAAGGCAAAAGAGAAAGTGAAGTTCGACTACTTGCTCGGGCCCGACGCCCTCAAGAGGATCATTGCCGAGTACAGGAAGCTGGTGAAGCAGGAGACCGGCAAGGACTTCCCGCAGGATCCGCTCGTGCAACTCGTCGCCGCCCGCGACGCCGTCTTCCGGAGCTGGCAGAACGACCGCGCCAAGACCTATCGCCGCATCAATCGTATCGACGATTCGCATCGGCACAGCCGTCAATGTGCAGGCCATGGTGTTCGGCAATCTGGGCGAAAACTCCGGCACCGGCGTTGGCTTCACGCGCAACCCCGCCACCGGCGAGCACATGTTCTTCGGCGAGTACCTGATGAATGCGCAGGGCGAGGATGTCGTCTCTGGCGTGCGCACGCCGCTACCGATCAGCGAGCTCGAGCGCGCCATGCCCAAGGTCTTACGAGCAGTTGAAAGACATCACCCGTCGCATGGAAAAGCATTACCGCGACATGCAGGACTTTGAGTTCACCATCCAGGATGGCAAGCTCTATATGCTGCAGACGCGCAACGGCAAGCGCACCGGCCTGGCTGCGGTCCGCGTCGCCATCGACATGGTGCGCGAAGGCCTTATCACTCAGGAGGAAGCCATCTATCGCGTCGAGCCCAACCAGCTCTATGACTTCCTGGTTCCGCGCCTCGTGGAAAAGGGCGAGAAAATTGAAGTGCTCGCCACCGGCCTTCCGGCTTCGCCTGGCGCCGCTGTCGGCCAGATCGTCTTCACCGCCGAAGACGCCGTAAAGCATCACAACAACGGCTCCTACAAGTCCGTCGTTCTTGTCCGCGGCGAAACCACCCCTGAGGACATCGCTGGCATGGAAGTCGCCGACGGCATTCTCACCTCGCGCGGCGGCATGACGTCGCACGCTGCTGTTGTCACGCGCGGCATGGGCAAGTGCTGCGTGGCCGGCGCAGGCGACTGCGTCGTCGACGAAGCCAAAAAGGAACTGCGCGTCAAGGGCAAAACCTTCAAGCAGGGCGACTACATCTCGCTCGACGGCACCACCGGCCGCGTTATTGCCGGCAAGCTCAAGACGCTCGACGCGCAGCCCGACGATCCCGATCTGGTCAAGTTCATGAGCTGGGTCGACCCGGTTCGCCGGCTCAGTATCCGCGCCAACGCCGACATTCCGCGCGACGCCAAGCAGGCTCGCCTGTTCGGCGCCGAAGGCATCGGCCTTTGCCGCACCGAGCACATGTTCTTTGCTGAAGACCGCATCGAGCACATGCGCACCATGATCCTGGCCGACAACGAGAAGGACCGCCGGGCGGCTCTCAAGAAGCTGCTGCCCATGCAGCGCGCCGACTTTGTCGGCCTCTTCAAGGCCATGGAGTCGCTGCCCGTCACCATCCGCCTCCTCGATCCGCCGCTGCACGAGTTCCTGCCCAAGCGCGAGGATCTGCTGGTCGAAATCCAGCACCTTGAAGACACCAAGCCGCGCTCGCCCAAGCTCAAGGAGCTGCGCACGCTGCTGGCTCGCGTCGAAGAGCTGCATGAGCAGAACCCGATGCTCGGCCTGCGCGGCTGCCGTCTCGGCATCACCTTCCCTGAGATCACCGAGATGCAGGCGCGCGCCATCATCGAGGCCGCGGTTGCGGTCAAGGCCAAGGGCGGCGATCCGCATCCCGAGATCATGATCCCGCTCATCGGCTCCATCGAGGAGATGCGCAACCAGGCCACCATCGTTCGCCGTGTCGCCGATGAAGTCTTCGCAGGAGAAAAAGGCGAAGGTCGACTACATGGTGGGCACCATGATCGAGCTGCCGCGCGCTGCCCTCACCGCCGATCAGATCGCCGAAGAGGCCGAGTTCTTCAGCTTCGGAACCAACGACCTGACGCAGACCACCTACGGCATCTCGCGCGACGACATCAACAACTTCCTGCCCGCCTATCTCAAGCTCGGCATCTTCAAACAGGATCCCTTCGCCACTCTCGACCAGGCTGGCGTGGGGCAACTGGTGAAGATGGCCGTGGCCAAGGGACGCAATACGCGGTCAAACCTCAAAGTCGGCATCTGCGGCGAACACGGCGGCGATCCAGAGTCCGTCAAGTTCTGCCACAAGATCGGCCTCAACTACGTTTCCTGCTCGCCCTTCCGCCTGCTTAACGGCGAGGCTCGCCGCGGCTCAGGCAGCGCTCGACGAAAAGAATGCGGGCGCCGTCCACACCACCAGCTAACCGGTGCCAGGCTCCATTCTTCGAGGGCGTTCGCCATGGCGGACGCCCTCGCTGCATCAGCACGTGATCGTAGCGGCTATCATTAGAAAGAGAAATCCATTCCCGGTCGCGCATCCTACTGCCGGAAGAAACAACATGCCGACGTTCCCTCATGAAATGTTGCGTGAGATCTACGAGCAGCCCGATGCTTTGCTGCGCACGCTGGACCTCTACCTGGACGCGGACGGCTTAGAGTCTGAAGTTGCCGCCAAGCTTGCCTGCTGGCCAAATTCTGCGGGCGAAATCCTTATCGCCGCCAGCGGCTCCAGCCGCCACAGCGGTCTCTATGCCGAAATTCTGCTCGAAGACCTCTGCGGTCTCGCCGTCGATGTTGAGTACGCCAGTGAGTATAGTTGCCGCGGCGGCCCTGGTTATATCGACATTCGTCACCCCAGCGTCCTTGTCCTTTCGCAGTCCGGCGAAACCAGTGACACGCTCGCCGCGCTGGAAGAGGCTCACCGCCAGGGGCACAAAACTCTCGCCATCACCAACGCCGTGCTTTCTACGATGGCCACCGAAGCCGATGTCTCCATGCCGCTTGCCGCCGGAGTGGAAAAGGCGATTCCGGCCACCAAGAGCTTCACCTGCCAGTTGGCCGTTTTGTATTTGCTCGCCCTCTACGAAGGCGCGCGTCTTCGCCGCATGAGCTCGACTGCGATCGCCTCGCATATTAGCGAGTTGCTTGATCTCCCTGGCAGTCTCGCATCGCACCTCGATGGATGGCGTGAGCAAACTTCTGAGCTCGCTGCTAAATACTCCCAAGCTTCCACTTTCCTCTATCTCGGCCGAGGCATTCACTACGCCATCGCCCGCGAGGGTGCGCTCAAACTCAAAGAAGCTTCGTACGTTCACGCCGAGGGCTACCCGGTCGGCGAGCTCAAGCACGGCCCCAACGCGCTGGTCAGCGACAGCGTCCCGCTTGTCGTGCTGACAACATTCGATCCTGCTCTCGAAGCCTCCGTCTTGCGTTACGAAAAAACCGTGCAACTCCTCGCCGACATGAAGGCGCAAGGCGCCCGCGTTATCGCTCTCGCCAACGCGGCCGACGTCCAGGTTCCCCGCCTCGTCTCCGACTGCATCTCCATCCCACCTGCCTGCGAGTATCTCTTGCCCATCCTCGAAGTCGTCCCGCTGCAACTGTTCGCCTATTTCATGGCTCTCGAACACGATGTCGATGTCGACCGCCCGCGCAATCTCTCCAAAGCTGTCGTCGAGAAGTAGTAATCTGCTTACCAGGTTCAGACGGCTGCATTTTCCCCAGGGGGAATTCGTGTCTATTTTCTTGAATCGCCGCAACCTTCTCAAGAGCGGTCTTGGCCTTTCCGCTGCATCCATCGCGCAGAACATGGGATTTGCCGCCGAGGAGAACCATGCCGCACCGCCCGCAGTACTTAGGCCC
>CAWJDG010000056.1:0-23477 GCA_963841365.1 uncultured Acidobacteriaceae bacterium | reverse complement strand
AGTTCCCGGAATCGCTCTCTTCTTGCGGAGGGCAGGGAACAATCGCATCGGCGCCCGCGCGTTCCTCCACCTTGGAGGGCTATGCGGGCCGGAAACGGCGAAACGGAGTTGGCTTTTCCTGAGCAGGAAAAACGACCGGCCACCGTCCCGGTTCTCGTCTGAGATTGGAACGAAGACAGACGCGAAGCAGCAGGCACGGGCTTTCTGTGTGTTTGTGCGGCTGAGTGCCGTACAAAGGCCAGAATCGCCCGCAAGAGCCTGCTGCGCGGCTGGGAATCGAGGTTTGCGGGTTTTCGAAGGGTAAGGAGTTTCGGTTTGCCAACTTTTAATCAACTGGTTCGCAAGGGGCGTACGGCCCCCCGTTACAAGACGGCATCGCCGGCGCTGCAGGCTTCGCCGCAGCGGCGCGGCGTGTGCACGCGCGTGTATACGCAAACGCCGAAGAAGCCGAACTCGGCCCTGCGCAAGGTGGCTCGCGTGCGGCTGACCAACGGGATTGAGGTGACCACGTACATTCCCGGCATCGGCCACAACCTGCAGGAGCACTCGATTGTGCTCATCCGCGGGGGCCGCGTAAAGGATCTGCCGGGCGTTCGTTATCACGTGGTGCGCGGGACGCTGGATTCGGTGGGCGTGGCCGACCGCAAACAGAGCCGGTCAAAGTACGGAGCCAAGCGCGCCAAGGGCGGCGCGGCGAAGAAGTAGGGACGAGCCGGTAGCCAGTAGCTCGTAGCTGCTGGGCTGGCGGATCGAACTGGGCGGCTGAAGTCGCGCGGGATGGAGCTACTGGCTACTGGCTAAAAGCTCCTAGCTGAATTTTGAGGATTTATGCCGAGAAAAGGGCACATTGCGAAGCGGGAAGTAGCGGCGGATCCGGTATACGGGTCCACACTGGTCACCAAGTTTGTGAACTCGATGATGTGGGGCGGCAAGAAGTCCACTGCCCAGGGCATCTTCTACCAGGCGATGAAGAACCTGGAGGAAAAGGGCGGTGGCGACGACGCGCTCAAGCTCTTCAAGAAGGCGGTGGAGAACTGCAAGCCGCTGCTTGAGGTGAAGACGCGGCGTGTGGGCGGCGCCAACTACCAGGTGCCGATCGAAGTGAATGCCGACCGCAGAACCTCGCTGGCCATTCGCTGGCTGATTACTTATGGGCGCAGCCGTGGCGAGAAAGGCATGACCGACAAGCTGTCGAACGAACTGCTGGATGCAGCCAACGGGCGCGGCGCGGCCATGAAGAAGAAGGAAGACGTGCACCGCATGGCTGAGGCCAACAAGGCCTTTGCGCACTACCGGTGGTAATGCAGGGACTAGGGACGTAGGGACTAGGCGGCAGGTCGGGTAAGTGGACTGCCGGGGATTGACGAACGATTTAACGGCGGGGAAGGCGTCCCGCAAGGAATTGGAACCGTGGCTCGCACCGTACCTCTAAATCGCTGCCGGAACATCGGCATCATGGCGCACATCGACGCCGGAAAGACGACAGCGACAGAGCGAATCCTGTTTTATACCGGCATCACGCACCGGCTGGGAGAGGTGCATGAAGGCACGGCGACCATGGATTACATGGAGCAGGAGCAGGAGCGCGGCATCACGATTACGTCGGCTGCCACAACCTGCACCTGGCGCGATGTTCGCATCAATATTATTGATACCCCCGGCCACGTAGACTTTACCGCCGAAGTGGAGCGCAGCCTGCGCGTGCTCGACGGCGCAGTGGCGCTGTTTGACTCTGTCAGTGGCGTGCAGCCCCAGACCGAGACCGTGTGGCGGCAGGGCGACAAGTACAAAGTTCCCCGGATTTGCTTCGTCAACAAGATGGACAAGAACGGCGCGGACTTCGAGTACGTTCTTGAAACCATTCGCAAGCGCCTGGGCGCGCGGCCCGTGGCCCTGCAGATTCCCGTGGGAGCTGAGGCGAACTTCAAGGGTGTCGTGGACCTGATCGAGATGAAAGCCATTCTCTGGCACGACGAAACCCTTGGCGCCGAGTTTTCGATCGAGCCGGTTCCCGCCGATCTCGTGAAGAAGGCAGAAGCCTTCAGACTGCAGCTGATCGAAGTCATTGCCGAGACCGACGACGTACTGCTGGAAAAGTTTTTGGAAGGGGAAACGCCCACGGTCGAGGAATTGAAGGCCGGCATTCGCCAGGCCACCATCGATCTGAAAGTCTTCCCGGTCATCTGCGGGAGCGCCTTCAAGAACAAGGGCATCCAGACGCTGCTCGACGCAGTTGTCGATTATCTGCCCAGCCCGCTCGACAAGCCTCCGGTTGAGGGCATCGACCCCAACCATCACTCGAAAATCGAAAAGCGCAAGCCTGAAGACGATGAGCCGCTTTCGTCCCTGGCCTTCAAGATCATCAACGATCCTTACGGCAAGTTGTGCTTTGTCCGCGTCTACTCCGGCTCGCTCAAGACGGGCGACACGGTGCTGAATCCGCGCACGGGCAAGACCGATCGTATCGGCCGGCTTGTGAAGATGCACGCCAACAAGCGCGAAGACGTGACGGAGATTCTGGCCGGCGACATCTGCGCATGCCTTGGCGTCAAGGATTTGAAGACCGGCGATACGCTCTGCGATCCACATCGTCCAATCGCACTGGGCGCGATCACGTTCCCCGATACCGTGATTTCCGTCGCCATTGAGCCCAAGACCAAGGCCGACCAGGAAAAGATGGCTGTGGCGTTGTCGCGGCTGGCCGACGAAGACCCGACTTTCAAGGTGCGCACCGATGAAGATAGCGGCCAGACCATCATCAGCGGCATGGGCGAACTGCATCTCGAGATTCTTGTCGACCGCATGAGGCGCGAGCACAAAGTCGAGGCCAATGTGGGCGAGCCTAAGGTAGCCTTCCGCGAGACCATCAGGAAGCAGGCCGAGGCTGAAGGCAAATACATTCGGCAGACCGGCGGCTCGGGCAACTATGGCCATTGCAAGCTGCGCGTTGAGCCCAACGAGCCAGGCGCCGGCTACTTGTTTGTCAACGAGATTAAGGGCGGCGTCGTTCCCAGGGAGTACATCAAGCCCATCGACCAGGGCGTGCAGGGCGCGATGGAGGGCGGCATTCTAGCCGGTTTCCCGATGGTCGACGTGAAGGTAACTCTCTACGACGGCAGCTACCACGAAGTGGACTCCAACGAAAATGCCTTCAAGATTGCCGGGTCAATCGCCTTCAAGGAAGCGGCGCACAGGGCCAAGCCGGTGCTGCTGGAACCGGTGATGGCAGTGGAAGTGACCGTGCCCGAGGAATTCATGGGCGTCATTATCGGCGACATCAACTCGCGGCGCGGGCGCATCGAGGGCATGGAACATGTAAGCGGCTCGCAGGTGATCAAGGCGATGGTGCCGCTCAAGGAAATGTTTGGTTACGTGAACGAAATTCGCTCGTCCACACAGGGCCGGGCGTCATATTCAATGCAGTTCGCGCGCTACGAAGAGGCGCCGCGCATGATTGCCGACGAAATTATCGGCCGTGCGCAGGGGAAGTAAGCAAAGTTTTGGGGCTGGAGCCGGACCGCCGGCGCCCCGAGGAGCAACGAGCAGTAGCAGCGATGAAAGGGATTCGGAACTTTTATGGCGAAGGAAAAGTTTGATCGTTCGAAGCCGCACGTGAACGTGGGCACGATCGGGCACATCGATCACGGCAAGACGACGTTGACGGCGGCGATCACGAAGGTATTGCAGAAGCACAACCCGAAGAACCAGTTCCGCTCGTTCGACTCGATCGACAACGCGCCGGAAGAGCGGGAGCGCGGGATCACGATCGCGACGGCGCACGTGGAGTACGAGACCGCGAACCGGCACTATGCGCACGTGGACTGCCCGGGTCACGCCGACTACATCAAGAACATGATCACGGGCGCGGCGCAGATGGACGGAGCGATCCTGGTGGTAGCGGCGACCGATGGGCCGATGCCGCAGACCAAGGAGCACGTGCTCTTGGCGCGGCAAGTAGGCGTGCCCTGCATCGTGGTGTTCCTGAACAAGTGCGACGCGGTGGAAGACGAAGAGCTGACGGACCTGGTGGAGATGGAAGTCAGGGAGCTGTTGTCGAAGTACCAGTTCCCGGGCGACGACGTGCCGGTGATTCGCGGCTCGGCCTTGGGCGCGTTGAATGGCGAAGCCAAGTGGGAAGCCAAGATCGACGAGCTGATGGCGGCGGTAGACAAGTACGTGCCGCAGCCGAAGCGCGACGTGGATCAGCCCTTCCTGATGCCGATTGAGGATATCTTCTCGATCTCTGGCCGCGGCACGGTGGTGACGGGCAGAATCGAGCGCGGCAAGGTGAAGGTGGGCGAGAACGTGGAGATTGTGGGCTTCCGCGAGACGCGCACGACGGTGTGCACGGGTGTGGAGATGTTCAAGAAGCA
Organism: uncultured Acidobacteriaceae bacterium; assembly: GCA_963841365.1. Classification (GTDB taxonomy): domain Bacteria; phylum Acidobacteriota; class Terriglobia; order Terriglobales; family Acidobacteriaceae; genus Telmatobacter. The sequence goes on along the minus strand of CAWJDG010000056.1, from coordinate 19,104 downwards.
GTTGGACGAGGGGATGGCCGGGGACAATGCCGGGATCCTGCTGCGCGGCACGCCGAAGGAAGATGTGGAGCGGGGGATGGTGCTGGCCAAGCCGGCGTCGATCACGCCGCACACGCACTTCAAGAGCGAGGTGTACGTGCTGAGTAAGGAAGAGGGCGGCCGACACACGCCGTTCTTCAAGGGCTACCGGCCGCAGTTCTACTTCCGGACGACGGACGTGACGGGAGTGGCGGAGTTGCCGGAGGGTGTGGAGATGGTGATGCCGGGCGACAACGTGCAACTGGTCGTGGATCTGATTACGCCGGTGGCCATGGAGAAGGGCTTGCGGTTCGCGATTCGCGAAGGCGGCCGGACCGTGGGCGCGGGCACGATCTCGGAAATTATCAAGTAGACGCTGGCCGCGTCGGGCGGACCGCCCTTCGGGCGAAAAGCAACGGCGCGACAGAAGCTGGGAACGACGAACTGGGAACTGAAGGGAAGTCATGGTAGGACAGAGAATTCGCATCCGGTTAAAGGCGTACGACTATCGCGTGCTTGATACCTCGACCGGCGAGATTGTGGATACGGCCAAGCGCACCGGAGCAACGGTGGCGGGACCGATTCCCTTGCCGACGATCAAGAACAAGTACTGCGTGCTGCGTTCGCCGCATGTGGACAAGAAGTCGCGTGAGCAATTTGAGATTCGAACGCACAAGCGGCTTATCGACATTTTGGAGCCCACGCAACAGACGGTAGATGCGCTGATGAAGCTCGATCTTCCGGCTGGCGTGGATGTGGAGATCAAGGCATTTGAGAAATAGTGGTCAGTAATCAGTGGTCAGTGGTCAGAATGACGCAAAAGAAACTGATCACTGAACACTGACGACGGATCACTGGGTTAACTTCCGGCAGTGCGGGGCATACAAGCTCGCATGATGAGGTGAGGACGAGATGGCGGTTACAGGGATTCTGGGAAAAAAGATCGGGATGACGCAGGTCTTCGACGACAAGGGCGACGTGCACCCCATAACGGTGTTGCAGGCCGGCCCCTGCGTGATTACGCAGTTGAAGACTTCGGCGAAGGATGGCTACGATGCTGCGCAGATCGGGCTGGTGGAATTTGTGAAGGCTTCGCGGATGACCAAGGGGCAAACCGGCCACCTGGCGAAGACCGAAGCGCCGCCGGTGAAGGTTATCAAGGAAGTGGACGTCGAAGCGGCAACCGATGGCGCTGTTGAAACCAAGGCAGGCGACCGAGTGTTGGTCGACATCTTCAGCAATGCCAAGTTTGTGGACGTGATCGGCACATCGAAGGGCCGAGGATTCGCCGGTGTTGTGCGCAGGCACAAGTTCGGCGGCGGTCCCAAGTCGCACGGGCACATGTTCCAGGTGCAGGGCTCGATTGGCGCATCCAGCTTTCCGTCGCGCGTTTTTCCCGGGCAGCGCATGCCCGGCCACTACGGAGTGGATCAAGTCACGGTACGCAACCTGCGCATTCGCGGGATCGACCTGGACGAGAACCTGCTGATGGTTGAGGGAGCGGTGCCGGGACCGCGCGAGGGCTACGTGCTTATCTCGAAGGCCAAGGCTCCGCCGCGTGAGCGTCGCGGCTTTGCCGGATCGGGCACCCTGGATCCGCTGAAGGCTGCGAAGAAGGCGGCAGCGAAGCGCAAGTAAGCCTCTAGCTGCGAGCTTCTAGCCTCCAGCCTGATCGGGGCACATCGGATGGCAGAAGACGAGAAAAAGATTGGTAAGTGCGACGAGTTGACGATTCAAGCAAGGCAAGAAAAAGGCTAGTAGCTAGAAGCTAGCGGCTAGAAGCTGATTGGAAAAGACGATGGCAAAAGTAGATGTTGTGGATTTAACCGGCAAAAAGGTGGGCTCGGTGGAACTGGCCGACGCATTGTTTGCGCCGGAGCAGGTGAACGAGGCCCTGTTGTGGGAGGCTGTGAAGCACTACCGCGCCTCGCTGCGCCAGGGCACGCACGCCACCAAGAACCGCAAGCTGGTAGCCGGATCGGGCAAGAAGCTGTGGAAGCAGAAGGGTACGGGCCGGGCTCGCGTCGGGTCGGTTCGCTCTCCTTTGTGGCGTCATGGCGGTACGGTACACGGGCCGCAGCCACGCAGCTACGAGTACCCTTTCCCGCGCAAGAAGCTGCTGGGCGCGCTGCGCTCGGCGTTGGCGGCGAAGTTGGCCGACGGCAAGCTGATCGTGGTCGACTCGCTCGAGATCAAGGAAGGCAAGACGAAGCTTTACTACAACGCACTGAACAAGCTGGGCGTGACGCGCACTGCGCTGCTGGTGGAAAGCGGCAAGACGCTGACGCAGTCGCTGGTGCTGGGCGCGCGCAATCTCAAAGGCGTGGAACTGGTGCTGAATAACGAAGTGCACCCCTACGATCTCTTGCGTTACGAGCGGGCCATCTTTTCCAAGGCCGCCATCGAGCAGTTGGCTGAGGCTCTTAAGAAATCCGCGTCGAAGCGCGCCGCGAGTCACAAGGCCGCCGCGCAGAAGGAGACCGCATAATGCCGACTCTCTATACCGTAATTCGCCGCCCGCTAATCACCGAAAAGGGATTAGGCGCGAAAGAGACCCAGGGAACCCTGGTGTTTGAGGTCGCGCCTTCTGCCACGAAGACTGAAGTGAAGGAAGCCGTGGAGGCTCTCTTCAAGGTAAAGGTCGCCGCAGTCCGTACATCGAATTTTGCCGGCAAGGAGCGCCGCCGCGGAAAGTATGCGGGCTTCCGGCCGGATTGGAAGAAGGCATACGTCAAGCTGAAGGACGGCGAAAAGCTGCCGGAGTACGTGAGCAACCTGTAAGTGCAGGGACCTAGGGGCTAGGGACTAGAGAAAGCCTGGAGCCTGCAGTAAGAAATATCGGAGCCGGGATACGGTTCCGGAAAAGAAGTGAGAGCCGGGCAAGACGAAGTTCCGGAGCTCAAGGACAGAGACGATGGCAATCAAAACATACAGACCCGTCACTCCGACGTTGCGGTTTCAGACCTCGCTGGCGACGGACGATCTGACAACGGCCACGCCGTACAAGCCTTTGCTTACGACGCGCAAGCGCACCGGTGGACGCCGCAACTCGGGCGACATGACCATCCGCCATCACGGCGGTGGGCATAAGCAGAAGATTCGCTTGATCGATTTCAAGCGCGAGAAGTTTGGCGTCCCGGGCAAAGTCGCGACCATCGAGTACGATCCCAACCGGTCGGCGCGCATCGCTTTGGTCAATTACGCCGACGGCGAAAAGCGCTACATCCTGCAACCCGTTGGGCTGAAGGTGGGCGCGACGGTCACGTCCGGGCCCGAGGCCGACATCCTGGTCGGCAACGCGCTGCCGCTCAAGAACATTCCCGCGGGCACCACGGTGCACGCCATCGAACTGAAGCCGGGCAAGGGCGCGCAGATGGCGCGATCGGCCGGCGCTCAGGCGCAGCTTGTCGCCAAGGAAGGCGATTACGCGCTGCTCAAACTGCCCTCCGGTGAGACGCGCAAAGTGCTTGCGGATTGCATGGCGACCATCGGGCAGGTGGGCAATACCGATCACGAGAATGTGGCCATTGGCAAGGCGGGACGCAACCGCTGGCTCGGCATCCGGCCCACCAACCGCGGCGTCACGATGAATCCGGTGGACCATCCGCATGGCGGCGGTGAAGGCAAAACGTCGGGCGGACGCCATCCAGTTACTCCATGGGGCCAGCCGACGCGGGGCTACAAGACGCGCAACAATAAGCGGACCGACGCATTCATCGTCAGCCGCCGGGCGAAGTGAGAAAGCAGCCGCTAGCTACTAGCTGGTGGTTGCGAAAGAAAGATTTCAGGCAGTAGCCGGCCAATAGCAGAAGCGATTCAAGGCTGGGAGCTAGAGGCTAGAAGCTAGGAGCTAAGTTTTATGGGACGTTCGACAAAAAAGGGGCCGTTTGTGGATGCGCACCTCAGTTTGAAGATTGAGGCGCTCAACAAGGCCAACGATAAGAAAGTCGTGAAGACCTGGACGCGGCGCTCGACGATATTTCCCGAGTTTGTGGGTCACACCATCGCCGTGCACAACGGCAAGAAGTTTGTTCCCGTGTACGTGACCGAGAACATGGTGGGACACAAGCTGGGTGAGTTTGCACCCACACGGATCTTCAAGGGCCACACCGGCGGTGCCAAGGCGGCCACCACGGAGACTGTAGCCAAGCCGGCGTAGCGCCAAGTGGAGCGTGAAGCTCGAGATTGAGGAAGGCATAACCATGGCAGTAGAAACAAGAGAATTCCGGGCCGAGGCCAAGTTTCAGCGCGTGTCGCCGCAGAAGGCGCGCCTGGTGCTCAATCTGATCAAGGGACTCGGTGTGCAGCAGGCGCTGGATACGGCGGCCTTCACCAAGAAACGCATCGCCCCTGTGGTGCATAAGCTGCTCACCTCGGCGGTGGACAACGCCAAGTACGTGGCCGGCGAAGAAGGCATCGACTTGGACGTGGACAATCTTTACGTCAAGCGGGCTCTGGCAAACGATGGACCGCGCATGAAGCGAATTCGTCCCGCGCCGATGGGCCGGGCTTACCGGTATCAGCGCCGGCTCACGCACATTGAGCTTTCAGTGGCCGAGCGCGAGGCGACGGGCGGGCTGGTCACCAAGGTGGAAGAGCCGGCGATCGTACCTGCAGCCGAAGCGGGCAAGACCGCTAAAGGGAAAGCGGCGAAATCGAAGGCAGCACCGGCGGCAGCCAAGACAAAGAATGCGGCGAAAGCAGGCAAAGCCAAGGGAAACAAGCCGGCAGCCAAGACCGCCGCAACCAAGAAGAAGGCCGGCAAGTAGGCCTGGAAGGTTTTTGAGAGGAAAAGTATGGGACAGAAAGTCCATCCTTACGGATTTCGGCTGGGAATCAACAAGCCGTGGCGTTCACGCTGGTTCAGCGAGCGCGAGTATGACAAGCTGCTGGTCGAAGACGTGAAGCTGAAGGCGGAGCTGCGAGAAAAGCTGAAGGCAGCGGGCGTGAGCTCAGTCGAAATCGAGCGGCCGGGCAACAAGCTGCGGTTCCTCATCCGCACGGCGCGTCCGGGCATCGTCATCGGGCGCAAGGGCGCGGAGATTGAGAAGCTGAAGACCGAGCTCGGCAAGCGCACCAGCCGCGAGGTGTTCATTGACATTATCGAGGTGAACAAGCCGGAGCTCGACGCGCAACTGGTGAGCGAAAACATCGCGCTGCAACTGGAAAAGCGCGTGAGCTTCCGCAGGGCAATGCGCAAGAGTGTGGACTCGGCGCTGCGCTTTGGATGCAAGGGAATCAAGGTGCGCGTCTCGGGTCGCCTGAACGGAAACGAAATTGCGCGCTCGGAGTGGTACCTGCAAGGTCGGTTGCCGCTGCACACGCTCAGGGCGGATATCGATTACGGGTTTACCGAAGCGAATACGACGTACGGCGTGATTGGCGTGAAAACGTGGATCTATCGCGGCGACATTTACGAGCAGAAGCGCCGCCAGGCTCCGCCGGTTGGGAAGAGCGTGTTTTAAGGCATCTGACAGAAGACAGCTGACAGCAAAAACAGTCGAAGGCTGCCAGTTGAATTCGATCGGTTGCGAGAAAGATGACGGTTCGCTGTTAGCTGTTAGCTGACGGCTGCTTTTGAGGGTTTTCGTTATGTTGATGCCAAAGAAGGTGAAGTTTCGCAAGCAGCAGAAGGGCAAGCGTCGCGGCAAGGCGTGGCGCGGCTCGACGCTCTCGTTCGGGGAATACGGGTTGAAGGTGATGGAGTGCGGTTACATCACCGACCGGCAGATTGAAGCCAGCCGTATCGCGATGACGCGTTTCGTCAAGCGCGGCGGCAAAATCTGGCTCCGTCTGTTCCCTGACAAACCCATCACCAAGAAGCCGGCTGAAGTCCGTATGGGATCGGGCAAGGGCGCACTGGATCACTGGGTCGCGGTCGTTCGGCCCGGCAAGATCCTGTTTGAGATGGAAGGCGTGACCCCGCAGCTTGCGGCGGAAGCGATGCGCCTGGCATCGCACAAGCTGCCGCTGCGGACGAAGTTTGTGCAACGGCCTGGCGCGGAAAAGATCGTGGCCGAGGCCGAGTAAGACGATCACACGAAGTTCGAGGCGCATGGCGCGTTCTGCATGGGACGCGGTTGGGCGCCGGAGAGAGAAATAAGGAATGGAACTCGCAAAGATTCGCAGTTTGAGCGACGACGAGCTCGTGCACCAGGAGCGGACCTCCGCGGAGCAGCTCTTCCGGCTCCGCTTTCAGGTTTCGATGGGGCAGAGTGACGGGGTAAAGAAACTCCGCCAGATGCGCAAGGAAATCGCGCAGATCAAGACCGTAGCGCGCGAGCGCGAGCTAGGCATCCACGGCGAGATCAAAGATGTGAAGCAGGTGGCTCCGGTGGAGGAAGCAAAGGCTCCGAAGGTGAGAAAGGCCGCTCCAGTGGCGAAAGCCAAGCCCCTGAAGACAAAGAAAGCCGCGCCCGCCGCGGAGACAAAGACAGCGAAAGCGAAGGGAGCCCGCAAATGACGGAGACTAAGAATTCGGCCGAGGCGCCTGCAACGCCCGCCGCGCGGCGCAACGAGAAAGTGGGCCAGGTGGTCTCCACCAAGATGCAAAAGACCATCGTGGTCGCGGTGGAGATGCGCAAGGCACATGCCAAGTACAAGCGAATTATTCGCACCACCAAGAAGTTCTATGCCCACGACGAGCAGAGTTCCGCTCGCATGGGCGATATGGTGCGCATCCGTGAGACGCGACCGTTGAGCAAGTTGAAGCGGTGGTCGCTTGAAGAGATTGTGCGGCGGTCTGCGCTCGGCCAGATTGAAGACGCTGTGTTGCCGGGCGAACCAATTCCCGCTGAGAAGTAGGGCTGCCCGAGAGGAGAGTAAACCATGGCTGTGCAAATGAGAACCATGCTCGCGGTGGCCGATAACTCCGGCGCGCGCAAGCTGCAGGTGATTCTGCCGCTCGGCGGCGGATTAGGCTCGAATGCCGGGTTGGGCGACATTGTTACAGCGGCCGTAAAAGAAGCTTCGCCTGATGGCACCGTGAAGAAGGGCAAGGTAGTGAAGGCGGTGATTGTGCGCACCCGCAAGGAACACAGGCGGCGCGATGGCACCTATATCCGCTTCGACGAAAACGCGGCTGTGGTTATCGGCGACGATCACGAGCCGGTGGGCACGCGCGTCTTCGGACCCGTGGCCCGCGAGTTGCGCGAGAAGAAGTTTTTGAAGATCGCTTCTCTGGCGCCGGAAGTGGTGTAAAGACAGCTTCGAGCTCCTAGCCCCTAGATTCCAGCTTTTTCGAGCTGAAGTGAGGGCTGAGGCAGAGGCGAGATGGGGCTAGAGGCCAGCAGCTAAAAGCTAGCGGCGGTTTTGGAGATTTGAATGCCGAGTTTGATGATTCATCGCAACGATACGGTCAAGGTGCTCACGGGCGCTGACCGAGGCAAGACGGGCCGCGTGCTGCGCGTCTTCTCTGACAATGGCACGGTGCTGGTGGAGCACGTCCGTGTGGTCAAGAAGACGGTTTCAAGCAAGACGGGGCAGCGGACCAAGGGCGGCATCGCGGAGCAGGAGTCGCCGATCAATGTGTCGAATGTCGTGCTTGTATGCCCCAACTGCGGGCCCGCGCGCGTAGGCCACAAGATCGAGGGCGACGTTCGCGTGCGGATTTGCAAGAAGTGCGGGCAGGAGTTGCCCACGAAAAAGTGAAGAAGCAGCTAGTAGCTATTGGCCTTTAACTTCGCCTGTAGCGGAATCGGCAGTCGCGGCGAACGAGATTGAGCTTGTTCTGAAGGGTTGTTTGAGCGCAAAACAAGCTAACAGCTAATAGCTAAGAACTAGGGGCTGATTTTGGAGTCCTTCCGCATCGGTAAACGGTCGCTTCGGCGACCAATCCGGGAGCCGGAAGAAGAGGAAAGAGAGTGGAGCAACATGGCGGCTAGGTTAAAGGAAAAGTACCAGAAGGAGATCAAGCAGGCGCTCCAGAAGGAGCTCGGGCTTGAGAACGCGATGGCGGTTCCGCGCCTCGACAAAATCGTGATCAACATGGGCCTGGGCGAGGCCACGCAGAACACCAAGCTCCTCGATCCGCTTGTGGCCGACTTGACCCAGATTGCCGGACAAAAGCCTGTAACCACCAAGGCGAAAAAGTCGATTGCGGCCTTCAAGGTGCGCGCCGGCATGTCGATCGGCGCCATGGTGACTTTGCGTTCTGACAGGGCATACGAGTTTCTTGACCGGCTGATCTCGACGGCGTTGCCGCGCGTACGCGATTTTCGCGGCGTATCGACCAAGAGCTTCGACGGCCGCGGCAACTACACGCTGGGCCTGCGCGATCAACTGATTTTTCCCGAAATTGACTACGCGAAGGTGGAAAAGTTGAAGGGCATGAACATCACCATCGTGACCACCGCAAAGGACGACAACCAGGCGCGCGCGTTGCTGCGCCATTTCGGGATGCCCTTCCGGCAAGGGGCGTAGAAGCAGCCGGTAGCTCGTAGCCGGCAGCCAGTAGCTTCGCCTTCGGTGAATGGGTGGCGATTGCTGAACGAGATCAACTCCGCAAGGCAAGTCAGCGGAGAACGTAGGAGAGCTAGAAGCTACAAGCGACTGGCTACTAGCTGCAGTTCAAAAGGATTTTATGGCAACCACTGCAAAAAGGGTAAAGGACGCGCGGAAGCCGAAGTTCAGCAGCCGCAAGCACAATCGCTGCCAGCTCTGCGGGCGGCCGCGGGGTTTCCTGCGCAAGTTCGGTGTCTGCCGTTTGTGCTTCCGGGCGCTCGCGCTCAAGGGCGAGATTCCCGGCGTCAACAAGTCGAGCTGGTAGAAAGACAGTTGTCAGTGAACAGTGGTCAGTTTGTTCGAGTTGGTGCTGGCTGCTGCATATAGACGAAGCAACAAAGTCTGATCACTGACCACTGAAAACTGATCACTGGGGCGCGAGCCCCAAACCATCCCCGCAGGTTCCCGCCGGAAGCTGGTGGGCGAACGGGGGATGAAGGAGAAGGAATGAGTCTGACCGATCCAGTAGCAGATTTTCTGGCACGCATTCGGAATGCAATTCGGGCACGTCATCAGAAGCTGGATGTTCCCGCTTCAAAGTTGAAGGCCGAGATCGCCCGCATCCTCAAGGAGGAGGGCTACATCTCGAACTACAAGCTCCAGGAAGAGGAGGGCAAGCCGGTGCTGCGCGTGTACCTGAAGTATGGCGGCACTGAGGCGGCTATCCGCGACCTGGCGCGCATCTCGCGTCCCGGCTGCCGCGTTTACGTGGGCCGCGATGAGATCAAGCGCGTGCAGGGCGGGCTGGGCATCTCCATTTTGACCACGCCCAAGGGCGTGATGACGGGTCGCCAGGCGCGCCGCGAAGGCGTGGGTGGCGAGCTGCTTTGCGAAGTGTGGTAAAGACAGCGGACCGCAAACAGCCGACAGCAAACAGTTGCCGCGAGAAACGATTGAACGCAGCGCAATGAACTGTTCGCTGTTAGTTGTCAACTGTTGGTTGTTTTTCGGCTGCAGTGGAACGAGAGCGTGTTGAAACTGATCACTGGCCACTGATCTCTGACAACTGCTTTTTCGGGACTCGCAAGCCACGAGAAGGATTTTCAAAAATGTCGCGCATTGGAAAGAAACCGATCCCGCTGCCGGCGGGCGTCAAATACAAGGTTGAGGGCAACACCGTGCTGGTGGAAGGGCCCAAAGGCAAGGTTTCAGCGTTGGTTGCGGACGGCATCTCGCTGAAGACGGCCGACGGTCATCTTCAGGTGGAACGCATGAGCGAAGACAAAGCCGCGCTGCACGGCCTCACTCGCGCATTGGTGCAGAACGCAGTCCACGGCGTCACCAAGGGATGGACTAGAGAGTTGGACATAGTGGGTATCGGCTACCGCGCGGAGCTGAAGGGGAAGGGCACGGTGGTGTTCACGCTGGGCTATTCGCATCCCATCGAGTTTCCGTTGCCTTCGGGCATTGAAGTGGCGGTTGACCCCAAGCAGACGCACCTGACCGTCAGCGGAGTCGATCGGCAGAAGGTGGGCCAGGTAGCGGCCGACATGCGCTCGCTGCGCAAGCCGGACCCATACAAGAACAAGGGCGTGCGCTATTCCGACGAACGGCTGAAGAAGAAGGCCGGCAAGACGGGAGCGAAGTGATCGCGTTTGCGAGGCGTCTGAGCCTCGCGCGATCATTCTGAACGCAGTGAAAGATCAGAATCCGAACGGAGTCGCGTGGCGGCTCCGCCGATAGGTGAGAGAAGACATGATTACGCAGAACAAGAGAAACGGAATTCGGCAACGCATTCACGCGCGCATCCGCGAAAAGCTGGCTGGATCGGGGGCGCGGCCGCGGCTGAACGTGTATCGCTCGCTCAATCACATCTACGCCCAGGTGATCGACGATCAGAAGGGCGAGACGCTGGTTTCGGCCTCGTCGCTGGGCCTGAAACTGAAAAGCGGCGGCAATGTGGCGGCGGCAAAAGAGATTGGCAAGGCGGTCGCTGAGAAGGCCGTGGCCAAAGGCATCAAGCAGGTGGTCTTCGATCGTGGAGGCTACTTGTACCACGGTCGCGTGAAAGCGCTGGCCGATGCGGCCCGCGAGGCGGGACTGGAATTCTAAAAGCAGCTGCTAGAGGCTCAAAAGGACAGCAATGACGACTTTGACAAAGAAACTCGATGCCAACCAATACAACCTGAAAGACCAGGTGGTGGCCATCAACCGCGTTACCAAAGTGGTGAAGGGCGGCAAAAATATGTCGTTCGCCGCGCTGGTGGTAGTGGGCGATGCCGCCTCCGGTGTCGTGGGCTACGGTTCGGGCAAGGCCAAGGAAGTTCCCCAGGCGATTCGCAAGGGAATTGAGTCGGCCAAGAAGAACCTGGTCAGGGTCAATCTGACCGCGACGACAATCCCGCACCAGGTGCTAGGTCGCTATGGCTCGGGCCAGGTGCTGCTCAAGCCGGCGCCTGAAGGCACGGGCGTGATTGCCGGCGGCGCGGTGCGTGCGGTCATGACTTCGGTCGGAGTGCAGAATGTCCTGACCAAGAGCATCGGCTCGCCCAATCCGCACAATGTCATCAAGGCCACGTTCGACGCGCTGGTGCAATTGCGCGACAGGGCTGACGTGGCGACCATGCGCGGCAAGACCATCGAGGAGATGTAGGCCATGGCAGCAACCAAGACCAAAATGATTCGCATTCAGTACTACCGTTCCAAGAACTCCACGCCGGCCAAGCACAAGGCGGTTGTGAAGGGACTGGGCTTTACGCGACTCAATCAGATTGTTGAGCGCGTGGATACGGAATCGACCCGCGGGATGGTGAAGGCCGTTCCGCACCTGGTTAGGATTTTGGAAAACTAGTTCGTAGCCGGTAGGTAGTAGTTTTTGGGTTGTGAGCTACCGGCTACGGACTACAGGTTTTTACAACGCGAGTCGGCAGGACTCCAATCTTGCCGGCGTTATAGCGAGGAGAAAATGGCGAAGAACTTATCGAATTTGCGGGCGCCGAAGAAAGCCAACACCGGGCGCAAGCGTGTGGGCCGGGGTATGGGATCCGGCATGGGCAAGACATCGACACGCGGCCATAAGGGGCAGCGTTCGCGCTCCGGTTCCCACATGATGCGGGGTTTTGAGGGCGGCCAGATGCCGCTGCACCGCCGCCTTCCCAAGCGCGGCTTTACCAACATCTTCCGCACCGAATACACCATCGTAAATCTCGATCGGATTGCCGCTCTGGGCATTGCCGAGATCGGGCTTGACGACTACCAGAAGCTGGGTTTGGCATCGAATAAGAAAGCGTTGATCAAAATCCTCGGCTCGGGCGAACTCGGCAAGGCCATGACCATTCACGCCCACAAGTTTTCAAAGTCGGCGGCAGAAAAGATCCAGAAAGCAGGCGGCAAGGCCCTGATCATTGGCGGCGAGCCGGCTGCAGCTGCGACTTAAGATGCCTGAATTCTGGCACTTGCTGCGGATCGGAATCGAGCGGCTTCGGCAAAAGGCCCCCTCTCGAGACGTTTTTAGATGTGACGTAACTCACGGTTCACCCGCCTCGGGTTTCAGTAGGCTGGTGGAACTGGAGGACGCCGTAAGATAGGTACATAGCACGATTCGACCGGCGCTTGAGGCGCCTGAAGCGGATAACCCGATATGTTGGAGAAGTTTCTCAATATCTTCCGGATTCCCGACCTGCGCAAGCGGGTGCTCTTTACCCTGGGCATACTGGCCGTGTACCGTCTTGGCGCGTGGATCCCCACGCCCGGCGTGAATTACCACCAGTTGGAGTTGCTATTCAACTCGCAGGGCGGGTCGGCGCTCGGCCTCATGGACCTGTTCAGCGGCGGCACGCTGCGCCGCATGACCATCTTCGCGCTGGGCATCATGCCCTACATCACCGCGTCGATCATCTTCCAGCTTCTCACTGTGGTTTATGAGCCACTGGCGCGCATTCAGAAGGAAGGCGAACTGGGCCGGCGCAAAATCACGCAGTGGACCCGCTACGTAACTGTTGTTCTCGGTGCGCTGCAGTCCCTTGGCATTGCTGCCATTCTCACCAAGCAGGGCCTGGTGCTGCATCCGGGTCCCGGCTTCATTCTCATGACCGTGTTGACCCTCACCACTGGCACGGCGTTCATCATGTGGCTTGGCGAGCAGATTACCGACCGGGGCATCGGCAACGGCATGAGCTTACTTATCTTTGCCGGCATCGTGGCCGGCCTGCCGCGCGGCATCGGCGACCTGGTTCAAAAGATCCAGACCGACGCTTGGGGACCGATGACCTTCCTCGTGGTGCTCTTGCTCGTAGCCGGTATGGCTGCCGTCGTAGGTTTCATCGTCTTTGTGGAGCGGGCCGAACGGCGCATCCCCATCCAGAGCGCGCGGCGCATTGTGGGCCGGCGCATGATGGGCGGCTCATCCAGTCACCTGCCCTTGAAGGTGAACTCCGGCGGCGTCATGCCGATTATTTTCGCCAGCTCCATCCTGTCCGCGCCTTTGCTCTTTGGCCAGGTGGAATGGGTGCAAAACAGCCGCATTCTTCAGCCCATCATGCAGGCGCTCGCGCCGGGCTACCCGTGGTACGAGTTCCTGAACATTCTGGCCATCATCTTTTTTGCCTATTTTTATGTTTCCATCGTCATGCGGCCAGACGACATTGCCGACAACTTCCGCAAGTCTGGATCCTTTATTCCCGGCATCCGGCCCGGCAAGCGCACCTCCGACTTTATCAACGACATTCTTACCCGCATCACTCTCGTCGGCGCGCTTTATTTGATTCTGGTGCAAATGGTGCCCACCTTCCTCATCTCGGGCATCCGATTCGACAAGATTTGGCTTGTCGGGAGGTTTTTTGAAAGTCTGCCCAACTGGGCGATTCACGGCATGAACGTGAACTTCTACTTTGGCGGCACCTCGCTGCTCATTGTCGTAGGTGTGGCCATGGATACGGTCAACCAGATCGAATCGCAGCTGATCATGCGTCACTATGACGGCTTTTCCCCGCGCTCCGGTCGCATTCGCGGAAGGAAAACCTGGTAATGTCTTCATCTGCAAGTTCAGTAGAAAGCGGCCGGGATACGGATTCAGCCACCGTTCCCGGCCCGATTCTTTTGTTGGGTGCGCCGGGCGTGGGTAAGGGAACCCAGGCCAAGGAGTTGGTCAAGCTTTGGAATATTCCACAGATATCCACTGGTGACTTGTTGCGCGCCAATGTTGCCCAGGGTACGACCCTGGGTAAAGTGGCCAAACAGATCATGGGACGCGGGGAGTTGGTCCCCGATTCCCTGGTAAACGAGATGGTGGCGATCCGGCTCCTGGAGCCTGACACCGCCCGGGGCTACATTCTCGATGGCTTCCCCCGCACCCTCGGCCAGGCCCATTGGCTCGACGGCCGCCTTGCGTCGCAAATCGAGTCGTTACCAGTAGTTGCGGTCAGCATCCAAGTGAACTATAATCAGTTATTGCGCCGCATTACCGGGCGCCGGAATTGTCCTGTCTGCCAGACTATCTACAACGTCTATATGAATCCTCCCAAAATGGATGGATTTTGCGATGTAGAGGGTGCTGCGCTGATCCAGCGAGCCGATGACACGGAAGAGGTTTTCAAGGAGCGCATGCGCGCTTACGCGGCTCTTACCGCGCCTGTCGTCGAGCACTACCGGGCAATGGGACGATTTGCGGAAGTAGATGGCGATCGGCCGATCGCTGCAATCGCGGCCGGAATTGTCGCCGCCGTCGAGCGGTTACGCCTGCAAGCGTAGCCGGCCGGCGAGTTTGTGCGTTGAGTAGGCAGTTCCTGGTTTTTTGTTGCGGGCATGCGCGGCGCTATCGGACTGTGAACTAAGAACTGTGAACTGAGAACTGTTTTATGGCCGTTGTACTCAAGTCGACGCAGGAGATCGAGAAGATGCGCCGCGCCGGACAAATCGTCCGCGAGGTGCTCGAACTCGTGCGCACCAAGGTGAGGCCTGGAGCCACAACGCTCGATCTGGAGAAGGCCGCAGAAGCACGCCTTTCTGATTTGGGCGTGAAGGCCGCCTTCAAGGGCTACCACGGCTATCCCTGCGTTCTGTGCACTTCAGTCAACAGCGAGGTGGTGCACGGAATCCCTTCGCCGAAGCGGGTTCTTAAGGAAGGCGACATTGTTTCGGTCGACTTTGGTGTCGTGGTCGACGGCTACTATGGCGATGCGGCCATCACTGTGCCGGTAGGCTCTATCGACGCAAATGCCGCGCGGTTGCTCAAAGCGACTGAAGAGTCGCTGAAGGCAGGCATTGCAGCGGTTCGGCCGGGTGCGACCCTGGGCGATGTGGGAGCTGCGGTGCAGGGCGTGGTTGAGGGTCAGGGGTTTTCGGTGGTACGCGATTTTGTCGGCCACGGAATCGGCGTTCACATGCACGAAGATCCGCAGGTGCCAAACTTTGGCGAAGCGGGTCAGGGCATGAGGCTGAAGGCGGGTATGGTCATCGCCATCGAGCCCATGGTGAATGCGGGCAGGCCTGACGTAAAGATGTTGGACGACGGCTGGACTGCCGTCGCCAGCGATGGAAGCATGAGCGCTCATTTTGAGCATACGGTTGCGGTCACTGCAACCGGCGCAAGGATTTTGACCGAATAGAACCGTTCGGTCCAGAAGGCCGGGAGCGCCAGTGCAGCCCGGCAGAAGTGGACATCGATTGTCGAAAGAAGATGCGATTGAGGTAATGGCGACGGTCGTTGAAACGTTGCCCAATGCCATGTTTAAGGTCAAACTCGAGACCAATCACGAGGTTCTGGCCCATGTCTCGGGGAGGATGCGCAAGAATTTCATCCGCATTTTGCCAGGTGACCGCGTGGCGGTGGAGCTGAGTCCTTACGACTTGAATCGCGGCCGGATTGTGTACAGATACAAGTGATCAGTGGTCAGTTGTTCGCGGCGAAAGAAGGGCGTTAATTTGACGCGAGGCGGCTGCAGGCTGGCAGCTACAGGATGAAATCCAGGGGCTCGAAAAAAGATTCCGCGCTGGTTTGTGGGGCGCAAAGAAGGGTAGCAAAAGCAATGAAGGTCCGGGCATCGGTAAAAAAGATTTGCGTCAAGTGCAAGGTCATTACGCGCCGCGGAGTGGTGCGTGTGATCTGCGAAAACGCAAAGCACAAGCAGCGCCAGGGATAATTTGATCCTGGTAAGGATGGAGACTTCCATAAGGCAGGGACTAAGGGACGTAGGGACTGGGGACTAGAAATCAGTTGATACTGCTGGATTCAGCAAGTTGAATCGAGTCCCTTAGTCCCGAGTCCTATGTCCCTCAGTTAAGAGGCTAGTTAGCTTGAGTCAAGGCTTGCGATGAACCTCTGGGAACGCTCCGAATAACCCGTGCGAACCGGTTGAGGCCGGAGGCACACAACCTGAAGTAGCAAAGGAATTCAAAAATGGCACGTATTGCTGGCGTCGATCTGCCCCGCAACAAACAGGCAATGCACCAGATTAACGCCAAAGGTGTCACATTCCTGATGGTGACTCACAGTCTGCAGCTTATTCCCTTTGCCACGCGCGCTTTTGAAATGCAGGACGGCGAACTTAAGATATTACACAGAGCGAAACAATTTTTGGCCGCACTAGCTATAAATAATAAGGACCTGAAGGGAAAAACAATTTATGAACCGCTTTCATTGCATTAAACCATTATTCTTGTTGATAATTTTCTTAGGGATATTAAGTTTAATGCGCATGTAAATCATCTGAAAGTAATACTACGAGAAATGCGACGAGTGATATTACCTGGTTACAAAAAGCAGGAAACATTACAGTGAGCTTCAAGGGAATGATGACTTTCGACTTCGGGGATCCCACCGGAACTAATTTTAATGCCTGGGTGACCGAATTAGCTGTTCCGGCTGTGCCGATCACCTGGATGGGTAACATTTTCAATGGAACGATAACAGACAGCGGCGGGTTATGGACTCACCGACCAGGTACACGGCAGCGTATCTGCGGACGGCTTATGGATCGAAGAAATGACATATTCCCGTCAGGTAGTTAACCAATCAAGTTAGTAGCTTTTCTGTTACTTTGAGCAATATCCCCATTATAAAGGATGAAAACGGCAATACCACTTCCTAGCGAGTTTCTGAAAACCGGAAGCGATGTTCAGAAGCATGTCGTTAACATTAATTACACTAGCGGAGGTTCAATCTTTACGACATATAAATCAACTGATTGGACCGACCCAAATGGAGCACTCAAGCTCGAATTAGAGTTTGCAACGGGAACGGGAACAAGACCGAAAGGCGGTCCAGCTTTAGGCGGAGGGATGTAGCCAATTGATGCCATATTTTTCTAAATTGGGTGCATTGTTATTATGTATTGGGCCGCTTTCCCCCGAAGCAATTGGTCCAATTTAAGCTAGCTTACTCGAACTTCCGACCATAAGTTGGTGGGAGTTTATTAACGACAGTAGTTAGAGAACAATTTTATCTTCTGTCAACATGTAAATCTATTCAGTTAAAATCGAGAAAAAGGGTAGGTCAGTGAAATTTAGATCGCTGTCAGCAATCACATTGTTATTGGCAAGCGCATTGTTGACAAGTTGTCGAACACAGGTTTTAACCACATCTGAATCTAATACAGCTATTCAGTCAACAAACACTTTTGTTACAGGCAACCTATATACAGTTTTAAATACAGGTAAGCCCGTACTTGCCGAATTTGGACGCGCGACTTGTGACCCGTGCAAGCAGATGAAACCAATTCTGGAACAACTTGCTGTTGATTATGAAACTAAGTTAGATGTTGTAATAATTAGCGTGGACGACTATCCCATCCTCACCAGCCAAAGTAAAATTATGGCGTTGCCAACTCAGATATTTTTTGATAGCAGCGGCAGAGAAATTATGCGCCACATAGGATTCTATTCCCGTGTAGATATTATAAACCAGTTAAAATTAATGGGAATTAAATAGTTGCAAGGTTTAGCAAATTCTATTCAAGCCATTCTTCAGAATCAAAGTTGGGTTGCATTTCCAGCTTGTTTTTTTGGAGGTATTGTATCCAGCGCCAGCCCTTGTAGTCTTGCAATGGTTCCTTTGATAATCGGTTATGTTGGTGGTTATGCAGAAGGCTCACAGAAAAAAGCTATCCAGTATTCGCTGATGTTTACATTGGGTCTAACGATCACCTTTACAGTACTCGGATTAATTGCCGGTGCCTTGGGCAGGCTTTTCGGAGATATCGGAGGTTTCTGGAGCTATATACTGCCACCGGTCGCTATCCTGCTTGGGTTATATCTCCTATTTTCTGACAAACTGAATTTAAATATCGGTTTGTCGCAACGTTTTCTACCAAAGAAAAAAGCCTTGTTGGGAGCTTTATTAATCGGCCTTTTCTTTGGAATAATAGCTTCTCCTTGCGCCACGCCTGTATTGGGAGTGATATTGACTTTTGCCGCTGCTAAGAAACAGATTGTATATAGTGGCGGTTTACTTCTTGCTTATGCTCTGGGACATTGGGTGCTGGTTCTAGGCGTCGGGATCTCGGCAGGCTTTGCCCAGAAAGTGCTGGCATCCAGGGGAATAAGTAATTTTTCAAATTATTCAAAAAAGGTAGCGGGTGTAATTTTAATTGGGGTAGGTATATATCTGTTCGTTTCCTTGTTGTTTTAATACAGGAGAACGACATCTAGGGGAGACACATTGGGAAGGTGGGATGGCTTTTTATGGTGCTATCTTTGCAGTAGTTGCCATATTGCTGTTTTTAGGTAGGCACCTCAAAATATCAATCTTAAATCTTATGGATGTTGCGGCGATTTTGGCGGTTGTGGGTCAATTCTTTGGCCGAATAGGCAACTTTATCAATGGAGATATTATCGGTTTTCCTACCAATCTTCCTTGGGGAGTCGTGTATGCCAACCCCAATTCATTCGCACCGCGACACGATATCGCATACGAGCCAGCTGCTCTTTACGAAGGTCTAATAGATATTTTGCTATTTGGCATTCTTTGGTCATTCAAAAGAAAGCTCACCGTTAGAAGCAACCAGTGCAGTAATCCGGTATTATTTAAAATATGAAAGATAATTCATTTATATATAAAAAACACTTCAGGCTACAAAGATAATTCTGTTACGAGACGATCAAGCTCATGCAGTCGTCATCAGATGGATTAACCGAAGCTGAGGCACAGCAGCGGCTTCAGAAGTATGGTTTCAATGAAGTTTCTGAAAAAAAGCAGAATTCAATTCTCGCTTTCCTCAAGCGTTACTGGGGGCCAATGCCGTGGCTGCTTGAAGTAGCGATTATTCTTTCGGTTGTATTAAAGCATTATCTGGAAGCCGGTATTATTTTTGCGCTGCTCACCATTAATACTGTTATCGGTCAGATCCAATCGCGTGGCTCACAAAAAGCGCTGGCTGCTTTAAAAAAGCGGTTGGCGATCAATGCCCGCATATTGCGGGACGGTAACTGGTTAACTAAAGAAGCTCGGGAAATTGCGCCCGGGGATATTATCTCGGTAGGTCTGGGAGATATTGTTCCGGCTGATGCTAAAGTTATCGGCGGCGACCTTTCCATTGATCAGTCTATATTAACCGGGGAATCTTTACCTGTATATGCCAGGGAGTCAGCCGTTGTCTATTCGGGCTCTGTTGTTAAACGCGGGGAGGCAAAATGCGTTGTAGTGAACAC
>CAWJDG010000055.1:0-44156 GCA_963841365.1 uncultured Acidobacteriaceae bacterium | reverse complement strand
ATACGAATGGCTGATCCTAGTCATTCTCTTTGTTCCTGCTTCTCTCAGCAAGTCCGGGTTCGTGATGGCTGTGTTCCTTGCATTGATGCTCTGCGGCACGCACATCGTAGCCGTGTACGACAAAGACCTCACCGCAAAGGACTGGAGCAAATTCAATTACGCGTTCTGGATCATTCGACTTGCCGCACTCGGCGGAGCCTACTGGGTATTTATCCGAGCGCCAACTACAAACGTCCGATTGTAACCTTGCTTGCATATGCAATCCTGTACTCCTTTAGTGAAAGCGCAGCGTGGCATCGCAAGAAGACAATTGAAGCAGCAACGTTGCGGTGACTTCGCCGCTGGGGAGGGTCATCCGTTGGCGCTATGCGTTTAAACGAGTAGCGCCGGGGCACTGCACCGAAACGGCTGTTTTGGGTGCCAATATCGGCTGGGCGCTGGCTGATTGATTGGCAGAAGACGGATCGGAGCCCTCAGCGATTGCTGAGGGCTCGTTATTCGCAGTCGTCACTCGCAGTTAAGCCGCTGCCGACTTGCCTTCATAAAGGGGAACGAACTCCTCGGTCACGAACGCTTCCGGTAAGAAGTCGGTGTCGTGTTTTGTCCCGAACGTTGCTCCAAATTTCGCATGTAGCCAGAGTTCAGAGCGGCAGACATCTCAAGGATGAGGTCGGCCATATTGGGGGCGCTGTCGATCTGGATCAGTGCTGGCCGCACCGTTCGTCCGGTCTTGAACATATTGAAGGTCGGCTTTGCCAATGGCTTTCCCAATGATCTGGACAACTTCGCCCATGCTGATGTCCCGCTGTCCCTGCAACTCGCGTGTCTGCTTCTCGTGAAAATTGAGTGTAAGCAAGGCATTCGCGGCTGCTTCGCCGATGTCCCGCGTGGCGATCATGGCGAGCTTCAGATCGGAATGAAAGGGCCGACTGCCATGCCCATCTTTTGGATGATGTCGATCTGAGCGAGTGTATTCTCCATGAAATAGCGATCACGAAGTGCAGAACGACTGAATCGTCAATCCGGTTAAGCTGTTGTTCAAGGATGTAATCTGACGACTGGGCCTGTCTTTTCGGTCTTGTCGGCCCCGATGCTGCTGAGAGTGACCGCATGAGTCACGCCAGACGCCTTGATAGCCGCTGCAAGTGTATCAACGACCCGGTCTTGAAACGCACGAAGATCGGGAGTGGCGAGATCGGGTGGCATCATTACGTATGCTGCCTTCGCGCCGACAAGAGCTTTGGTTACGCTGCCCACGTCCGTCAGATCGGCAGCAAATGGCTCCGCGCCCTCCTCAGCAAGTTTTTTCAGACGCTCGGCGCTCCTGCCGACGACCCGCACCTTCTCACCCTTCTTTAACAGAGTCGCGGCGACGACATCTCCCGTATGACCTGTTGCACCAGTGACAACGTACATAACAACCTCCATGCTTTGCTTTGATTCGTATGCCGCTCGTGGAGCTTCAATAAATCTGGCTATTCAAGAGGGCTTTTTGACCACCCTCAGCGCGTATCCAGCCATTGAGCGACCAATCTTACCGAACCCGCCTCACGCCGTCATCCAGCGGAGCGAACCGGAAAGACCGAGAGGGACGTATTCCGCTGGAAGGCGCTCTCACCTGAACACAACCATCTCGCTCCGCCAACACAAGATCGGCGTATGCTGATGGGCATGGAAGGGTTTCTACAACGTCCGACTTCAATCTCGATTGCCACTTTCAAACTCTGAACACCCCAATATTCGTCATAACTGGCTTCAAAGACTACCCCGTCAGTTTCGAGATTCGTCCATAGGGCAATCTTGTGACCCCGCCGTTTCCGCCAATTCTCAGAGAGAACGAAACCATTCATTGCCGGGACGATTTTTCCTCTCAGTGTCCCTGTCGCTGCAAGTCCGCTACGCATCCGTTATATACGAGTTTGGATTCGTCTGACTGAGATTTGCGGCCGTAGAGAGAAGCCTCGCTTTCCCTGACCTCGGTAGAGCCTAACTCGCCGAAGCTACAAGAACCTCCGAAGGGACACCCCAGCTTGTCACAGTCGTCTGGTGATCGGGTTTCCACGACTCCGACCGTAAATATTCCGAGAGTTCGATAGGATGGCATCCGCCCACTATGCCCGAACGGAGCCGCCATAAGCGTAGCCAGCCCGAACAGATTGCACGCGAGACAGGAGACGTTCCGAAGGTCATGCTCACCAGACAGAGTTTGCCTCCGGGCACCAGTAGGCGGTGAGCCTCAGACAGGAGTTGGTCGATGAAGGCAGGAGGCAGCAGATCAAGCACGTAGGTCGAAATGAAGCGGTCAAAGCCCCGATCCCGCTCAGATATGCGCGGAGAACCGTCACTCTGGTGGACGAGGGCGCGTTCTGACCACGGCTTCAGACGCTCTTTCGCAAGCGAAGACATCGTGCTGCTTATGTCCACGCCGACATATCGAGCGTCCGTGGGCAAATGACGTTGCAACAATCGTGCAGCCAGTGTGCCCGTCCCGCACCCGAACTCGAACACCGAGTGTGCCGAGTCAAAAGCAGCATGTGCGATGAGTTCGTTGATGGCGGGATTTTCGAAGAAGCCCTGCCATTCCTGCCGTGAGCCGAGGCGGTTATAGAAACGCTTTGCCTGTGCCGGGGAGAGGTACCGATCCGTAGGCTGGCAAACGGTCACACTCGAATCTTAGCAGCAGCGGCTTTCAGCGGAATTCTCTAGTGCTCACACACTCGGCCTTGCAAACTGGGCGTACGGATTCGTGGACGGGCTTATTAGCGGTGCGGTTTTTGCCGACGATGACCTCCGCAACACTGCGAGTTGGTTTATACCCGAAAGAATTGACGCCGTTATCTAAAGGAATTGCTGACCATCTCCTCTTCCATTCAGAACCGGTCGTGGCGAATCCACTCCGTGACCTCATCGCTAACGGAAAACTGCCGCCAAGGCTTCGCTTCAAATCTTGTCCCAAGCATGTAGGCGTTCGCTTCGAGGGGAATCGCGTTGTATCCTTCCCCTCTCAGAAATCCCCGGACGTACAGATTGGAGAACTCAGAAATTCCAAGCTGTCGATACTGCTCAACATGCACAAGCTCATGGAATAAAAGTCCATGAGTGAACGGCTGATGAGAGACAACGACATTCCCGAAAGTAATTGCAGCCATGGTTCCGAAATCAGGCAAATTCCGAAAACCCAACTGCCGAAGCCGCGGATAGAAACCGGGATTCTGCACACGACTGTTCTGGAGCACGACCAGTCGAGCCTTATCGAGAACCGCAAGGATGAAGTATCCTTCCACGGCTAGACGCTGCTCCCGTGATAACGGAAGTGATGTAAGCAAGTATGCTTCACGTTGCGCGGTGATGTACTGTGCGACCGCAGCGGAGATTTGCTGCACCTGCTCCGGTGTCAACCGTGGGAATGCCATCTTACAGATCACCATTTAGTAATTTGTTTGTAGTTACTTATCTCATCATCCATGCAAGCACCGGAACTCATCTGCAAGAACTACGTTGATTAAATGCACCACAAGTAACAAACCTTCGGAAATCGTAACACCTCTCCGAGTACGACCGGCTTAGGCGACAACCGAAATAGCTATTGTTCTTTGTCGTCACTCCCATTAAGAATGGCTCATTGAGGCGTGTCAAAAGTACGCAGGATTGGAATCAAAAAGGAGCAATCGCATGGCGGGTGTAGAACCAGTTGCTGTTTCACACTCCGAAGTTGCCGTGATGCCTTCGAGCCAATTCAAACGCAGACTTATGGTCTCGCTCGGTCTGACATTCCTTGATGCAGCAGGGTTACGGTTCGTTGGTCTGTCGCTATACACCATCTCATCAAACTCACTTGTGATGCGTGCGGACCTCTTGATCCTGCTCCTTGGCATGGTCGCGTCACTCGCCCGCGTGTGGTTCCTTACCTTCCGAGTTTGGAATCAAGTTCAATCCACTGATCCGTTGACTTAACAGACCGGAGAAGAGGGAGAGTTTGGTAGCACGTGTGCATGTTCGTGGGGAGTGGGAGCCTTGTCTGGCCATGCAGGAATTGCTTTTAAGAACCCCCCATCCACATAACCCTTTGCGGGATCAGGAGATTTTCGAGTTGACCCTGCTGGATATACCCAATCAATTGGGAACTCGATACTGCGTCCGGCTGGCTCACGCAGAGTGGGTCGAAGTGGATGGACAGGTTATGTGGGATCGACTAGAAAGCGAATATTTCTCTATTCAGGCACAGGCACAACAACGATATGCGGAGCGCAGACTGGCATTAGCCGAAAAGGGCTTTATCTAATCAGATAGACTAGCTATTTTCACAAGGCGTATCGCTTCACTCGCTCCTGCCAACAACACACATCTTCCGGCGTGCCCCGCTTTTGCACTTCGATCAGAATGGCATCTTGGAATTCGGGAGATGTCCCAGCCATAGTTGAAAGTTGAGCGGCGGTTCAGCCTGATTCTGAAAGAATCGGGTTGCCAAACCTTGAAGGGAGAACCGCCGTGAAGAAAAGCTACCATACCATCCGCAAGCAAGGGAAAGTCAACGAGCAGGAACTGGCCAGGTTTTGGCCAAGAGCGGGCAGGTTCTTCTGCCCATGGTGGATCTGATCGAGCAGTGCCATCTGGCCTGCGACGAACTGATCGACGTAACCGGGCGGGCCGCCATCGAGGCGGTGCTGCAGCTGTCGGCCAACCAGGCGGCAGGAGGTCCTGCACAGCAGGGCAAACGCCGCCCCGGAGAGGTGGTTTTCCATGGCCGGCAGCCGGGCCAGGTGATGCTCAGCGACCGCAAATTGGAAGTTGAACGGCCGCGCCTGCGCAGCAAAGGGCGGGGCGGCCAGGAGGTGGAAGTACCCGCCTACGCGGCGATGCAGAACCGCAAGCAGCTGGGCGCGCGGATGCTGGATATCCTGATGCGCGGCGTCTCCACGCGCAACTACAAGGAAGTGATTCCGCAGATGGCCGAGACGGCGGGGGTGTCGAAATCGGCGGTGAGCCGGCGGGTCGTCGAGGCCTCGGAGGCCGAGGTGGAAGCGCTGCTCAACCGGCGTTTCGATGAGCTGAAGCTGCTGGTGATCTACATCGACGGACTCATCTTCGGCGACTACACCATGATCGGCGCGGTGGGCGTGGATATGGAGGGCAACAAGCATGTGCTGGGCATCCGCGAAGGCGCCACGGAGAACTCCACGGTCATCACAGCGCTGCTGGAAGACATCGTGGCGCGGGGCGTCGATCCGCAACGCAAGATGCTATTCGTCATCGATGGCTCCAAGGCGCTGCGGGCCGCCATCAACGCCGTCTTCGGCGCTCATCAGCCGGTGCAACGCTGCCGCGCCCACAAGCTGCGCAACGTGCTCGACTACCTGCCCAAGGAAGACCGGCCGCAGGTCAAAAGCGTGCTCCGCGCGGCCTGGAAACTGGCCGCCCAAAGAAGGCATGGCCCGCATCAAGAAACTGGCCGCTTGGCTGGATCAGAAGTACCCTTCGGCGGCCGCCAGTCTCGTCGAAGGCCTGGAAGAGTGCTTCACCATCAACCGCCTGGATGTGCCGCCTTCGCTGTACCGCTGCCTGGCCACCACCAACATCATCGAAAGTCCGCACGCCGGTGTGCGCATCCAGACCCGCCGCGTTACTCACTGGCAAAACGGCAACATGGTCTTGCGCTGGATGGCCTCGGCTTTTCTCCGAACCGAGAAGCGCTTCAACAAGATCATGGGCTACCGCGATCTGTGGGCCTTGGAAGCCATCCTCAACCCTGCGCAGCCTGCTTCCACCGAGGTCGCTGCGTAGTAACATCAACCTAACCGCCGCCCGCCACTTTCAACTACGCGCGGGACATGCTCATTCGGGATCAATTTCGAGAGGAATCAGGCGAAACCATTGATATTTGTCAAACAGTTCAAGAGCTTCAGGAAGCGAGGAGACGGATTTGCTCGTGCTGACTAGGCTACCCAGACCGCGTCGATCTTCCTCGTCGCGCAAGTCATGGATCGCAGACTCGTCCGTCTCAGTCCAAAACTTCCACTGACCGGAATCGCTTTTGCCTGCAAACAAGGTCAGCGTGCCCGCTTCCGCTCCGAGTTCCAATATGACTTGGCGGGTCATGCCTTTCCTCTAGTGCGATATCTCTCCGGAAACATGATTCCCATCTTCTGCCTCTGCCGGATACCCGGAAACTAAAGTTGAAATCAACGCCTCACAGCGCCTTCGTTCCCAAAAAACAACGACGGCCTAGACAATGTATCTAGGCCGTCGCGGTGAACTGTGGAGATTGAACGAAAGCCATCGCGCTGCCGCGAGTGCCCAAGCATTTTCACTCATGCTCCCAAGCCGCGATTGCTCAATGGCGTCACCGGTTAGACCGGAACCCTTGGGCGACAGAGTCGTCGCTCCATTGGAAAATCGCCACCCCGCACATCGGGTCGAGGGATGCATCATTACGTAAAAGGATTCGGTAGCGTCTCTTGCGGCTGAATTCTCTACGTACAGGCCACCTTGGGGTCTGGGGCGCGATGCCCTAGACCACAGTCACCTCACGGGATGTAATGCTGGAAGAGTATCTCTGCATCTTTTAAGATTGTCCTCCTTCCCGGTGAAAGATCAATCTACCCCCGGAGTCACGCGGCGTCAACAATTGCTTCTGCCGGGAGAAACCAAAAGGTTATCTCAAAGAGGTTACTTTGCATGTCGCGGTTCTAATCTTCGAGTAGTGACAGGTGAATCATGCCTTAGCGGTAGCCAACGCTTGCGCGTCGGGCTAACGTGACCCCCGAAGTTCGTCGATATGGGAATACGATTCGGACGAAAGAGCGAGAGTATGAGCCGAAGCAGGCACACGGAAGCGCAGATGATTGCAGTAGCGCTGATTATTCCGTATCACCTCTGGGATGAATCTTCGCGGGCTATTACGGCTTTGAGAATTTGCTTTAGTATCAAAGCTATTCCGTGAATTTCGGTCAACTCATCTTCTGTGAAACGATCAGATATAGTCTTCTCGATG
Source organism: uncultured Acidobacteriaceae bacterium (assembly GCA_963841365.1). Taxonomy (GTDB): domain Bacteria; phylum Acidobacteriota; class Terriglobia; order Terriglobales; family Acidobacteriaceae; genus Telmatobacter. Next base: position 37,165 of record CAWJDG010000055.1, on the reverse strand, counting down.
TTTGAGAATACGTCTCTGTCTATATCAGGAATCCTCGCCATAGTCTGAAGGCTCCTTATATGTGCAATATTTGCCCCAGCGGGACCGAACGATTACGAACTGGAACTGGCCGGAGGTCAAGAATTGACTTCAATGGGGTTGTTCCCTCAAACATGATCCGAATTCTTTTCGGCTCCGCGCCAGTATACGCCGACGCAATCCCATTCCCCATTATGGTCACGCATCAGGCGTACAATGATGCCATTTTCGAGTTCATAAAGGAAGTTTCCGAACCCATACTCACCGACCGTCCCCCGCGCAAGTTGAACCTCGCCGGTTTTCAGGAGAGTGACCGGCTCACGAGGCTCGACCTGCCGCAAGACGGGCGCTTGGCTGCAATCGCAAAGTCAATCGAGTCGGCAATGAAGGCCGACCATATTGCGAAAGTCCGCAGCACCCGCGATACGAGTTCAGCTAGAACTTGCCCCAGTGAACAAGCTCGTGAAGAGGCCGCTTGATCTTACGCGGCTGCTCTGCCGGGTAGCCGATAGGAATCATGCTGACCAGCCTGTATCCTTTCGGAGCGCCAATTTCACGACAGACTTCGTCGGCGTATTCCTTCTTGTCGCCAGCGACCCAGCACGCGCCCAGCCCACGAGCTTTGGCGGCTACCAAGATGTTCTGAGTGGCAGCAGAGCCGTCTTCAAGGTAATACTTTGTATCCTTGCACAGAACGAGAATGCATACCGGGGCTTTAGCGATAAAGCGCCCGTACTCGGCTTTCTTGGCGATACTCCGTAGCTGATTGGGGTCGGTCAGAACCACGAATTCCCACGGCTGTTCATTGCGTGCGGTTGCGGCAAGATGGCCGCAGTCGATTACCTCCTCGATAATCTTTCGCGCAACGCCTTGTTCCGTGTATGCACGAATGCATCGGCGGGTCTTGATTGCTTCGATTGCGTCCATGATTGCTTATTCCTGAATCATCGTAGAACTTGGTGGGGACAGGCGGCAAGGCAACTTCTATGCTTTTACCTTCAGTGCGTTCTCTGATTCGATGTCCAAACCATATGACATCTTCAGTAGCTTAAGCAAAAGTTCGGAGTGTTTTTTAAGGGATTATGCGCGATGGATCGAGCCGGGTGAACCGTCACATCCACCCGTTGATTTGCTCAGACTGTTCCCGGCAGAGGAAATGGAGGTTTGGACCTGTATACGCGGGTTCATTCCCCGCCCGGTGCTCCATCATCTCTGGGCGCGAGCGTCGTTTTCGAGAAACTTGCGATTACGGTTGGGTATGCAGCAAAGCTAATTTCTGTGACAAGTACTTTTGCAAGCAATTTTCGCCACAAAGGATTGCAAAACGTTTTTGTTTTGCATTTTCACTATCAAAGGCCCGATATACAAATACAAGTATCTAAAGCATCAACAAGAAACCATTTGTTCAAAACTTTCTTGTGAATACCACACACATCGCAAATGAATTGACTGGAGTAAGCCATCCGACTCTCCTCTCCGTTAAGCCGGGATTTCCATTTTGCTTTCCCGGCAACCAATATACTCCCGGCTGCCCCCTTCCGCTCCGACTTCCAATATGACTTTGCGGGTCATATCTTCCCCTTCCACCAGACGCCACATGAGGCCCCATTGCGGAGGCAAGATTACAGAGCTATGATGCTTCGCGAACCTTCAAGCGAACGACCGGAGGAAGAAAACGATGCCAGACCAGCCCGATCTACATTCCCAACCCGATCCCCAGTCCACGCCAAGTAGCTGGCCTTCTTGGCTGGGTTGGGCGATCCCCCTTTGCGTCGCCGCGACATTGGTCTGCTTTGTCGTCGCTCTACTTCAAGCGAACGGGAAGACGCAGGAGCCATAGTCAGCATCGAACTTGGGGATATAGCCCGATCATCAAGCGGGTGAGTCACCTGCGGTGCTTTTTTGTGGGCGACGGGTGCTTTTTTGCGGGCACGGTCGAGCGTCCTCGCTATCGATGTCCACAACGGCCTTCCAACTGCCGTCGGCCTGCTTTTTGTAGACCGTGACGTACCTGCCTTTCTCTGTGAGCACCTTCTTTGTCTTGTGGTTTGTCATGGTCATGGTGTAAGCGCCATAGCCGTAGCCAAGGTCTCCTGACTTCGCGACATCCACCTTTTCCGAGGAGATGGTGAAGGAAAAGTTCTTGTCTGCGAGCATCGGCTTCAACGCAGCCTTGATCGCCGCCATTCCGTTGAATACGTGGGCATCCGGCATGAAAAGAGATGCGTCGTCGGCATAAAATGCACATGCCTTGTCCAAATCCTTGGCGGCAATTGCCTGCACCGTGGCGGTTTCAAGATCGCTAATCGCTTTCACGTCCGCGTCATGGGTGTCTGGAGCGGGCGGCGGAGCCTGCTTGCAACCCGCAAGAATGACCGTGAGCGCAATCGCTGCGCCCAAAAAGTATCGATTGTGCATTTGGTGTCCTCCTTTCGACACGTAACCGAAGTTTGGTTAGGGGGAGGGTGACCCGAGGATTCTGCATAGATTCTAGGTCGAAGTGAGATTTTGCACCGGAAGTTGGGCGGTGGAAATCCAGTTGCTAAATGGCGAAAAAACGGGACGGAACCGAGGCGGGGTCAAACAGGCTCGACCAACTCAGGCCGGTTGTTCCGCACGTTCCCGACAGCACTGCTTCCTATGCGAATCGAGCGACCACCCACCTGTGACGTGGATCACACACTCCGAACGCAGTTCCCTCTATCCCCTTAGTCTCAGGCATCGATTTCCTAGCAGAGGGGCTTCCGGCTCAAGCATAAAGAGGCTATGTAGATGCGTTTGCAGTGGTAAGGCGTGCAACGAATCTGGGGTCGAGCACATCAAAACGAATTACGAATCGTTTTGTTTACCAAAGCGTCAAGTAAAACGAGCGAGGAATGGGTTCCTATGAAAGCGTCACAGAGCTACGGTTCTTTCAAATGGCTCTGGGGCTGGGTCGAAGACCAGATTGTCCAAGATGTGCCGAAAGACATTGCGGTGTGCGAGTTTGACTGCCAGAAGGATCAATGCACTTGGGGGGAATGGGAAACGTGCGAAAGGCGTCTGCGCAAGCCCGCGAGTGCATCTGCGCAACCAGACGATGATGCTCGTGAAGAGAAAACCAAAAATGGCACCTACGGCCCCTGATTCATCTGTCCTCATTTGATCTAAGATGAGCGTCCATATCCTCGCCGCTCCGGCTCTTACGGGCGCGACTCTAGCTGCGCAACAATCCGCTCTGCCTCTTCAAACCACATCCAGAGGCGCAGGGCTGCTCTGCCGTTTCAATTCAAGCAGGACTGGTCGGAGTAGGGCGTGATTCCGCGAGTCCGCAAGGAACGCAGCCTCAGCGACCGTCTGGACAAACATCGGTACCTCATGGCTCTCAAACGCCCACCGAAGCCAGTTGCGGAGGTCAGGATCGTTGTGGGACGTGTAGATCATTTTGGAAGCCTCCATAGAAGCGTTGGGAATTCGTATTTCAGCAGAGCCAATGTTTCAGACGACCCCCAGAATCCAGCCTTCGATGTTGGCGATCTCTCGTTCGTCAGGCGTCAGCGGCGAATGAAGGAAAGTTACGAGTGAGCCATTCAAGTCGGCTCGTTGGAGCCATGCCTTCAAGGTAGACAATCGTGATGCCGTGGCGCATCGTAGATTGTACTGTCACCGGATGAGGCGTATGATCCCGAGTCAACAGAACACGGCAGAACCAACAGGCAATTTGGGGGAAGCGATGAAAGTAAAGAAGACCAAGGCGACAGCGAAGCCACGCAGGACTGCTGCAAAGAAAGAAAAAGCTGCTGAAGTAGCGAAGACTCCGAAGCCGTCTCGCGAGGAGATTGAGCAGCTCGCACGTATTTTCTGGGCTGAGCGCGGATGTCAGGATGGATATGCGGAGCAGGATTGGCTGCGGGCGGAGCGAGAATTGCTGGAACGAACTAAAGTCCGCAACGGCAAGTGATACTTGTGGAAATACGACGCAGGGTAAGCAGCAGCCATGGGAACCAGGTGCCTCGCAATTGGAATCGGCGTTTCCGCGCCGGAGTAGTCTACGCCGATGTAGCGTGAGAATTGAGCCAATTCGCATGGCCTCCTACCCGTTATGCAATCCGATTATTGTCATTCCAGAGTCTTTCTCCTTCAGGTCCCCGCAGCCTTCTGCAACCAAGAAAAGCATCAGCAGCATGAGTAACAAGGCGGCGACCTATTTCACTGAGTTCCCTACAAATTGGCTAGAGCGTGTTTCATAAACACCGCCTTAGCGTAATCCAGAAGCAGGCGATGTAGAAGAAGGCGTAGTAGGTGGAGAGCAGATGCTCATGACGAACCAGAAGCCGGCGGAATTGACCGAGCCAGGCATTGGTTCGCTCGACGATCCATCGCCGCTTGTAGCGCCGCATCTTGCGTCCGTCTTCATAACGCCGCCGCTTGTTGTTCTTTCGGTAGGGCGCAATCAGTTCGATGGCTCGCTTCTTCAGCCGCTCGCGCAACGGATCGGAATCATAGCCAGCGTCGGCGATTACGCGCCTGGGCTTTTGCCGCGGGCGGCCTTTTGGGCGCGGGACGCGGACTTCTTTGAGCGTGGCTTCCGCAAGCGTAACTTCTGCCGGAGAGGCACTTTCCAGCCGAACTCCCAGCGGAAGACCCTGACCGTCGACCAGTACCATCCACTTCGTTCCCTTGCCGCGCTTGGTTTTACCGACCGCATCGCCCCCTTTTTCGCCGGGGCAAAGCTGCCATCCAGAAACGTCTCGTCCCACTTCAGCAGGCCTTCCCCATCCAGGGCGCCCAACAGAGCTCGCCAGGCATCCAGCCAGACGTCTTCGTCCTGCCACTGCTTCAACCGTCGCCAACAAGTTGCCGGAGAGGGAAACTCGTCGGGAAGAAATCGCCACGCCGCTCCGGTCTGCAGAATCCACAGAATGCCCTCAAAACAGGCCCGATTCGATGCCCACGGCCGACCCCGGTTGTCCTTCCTCCGCCGTCCTTCCGGTAACAACGGCTCGATCAACTCCCACTGCTCATCGGTCAAAAGCTTCTGCCGCTTCTTCATGACAGAAGCTCATCAGCCGACCCGCCTCATGCATAAGTATTTAGCTTGAGGCCGAACCCATTTATGAAACACGCTCTAGATACTTCCCTTGATAGTCCAAACGACCAAGTCAGCTATGCCGACATTCGTCAAGCTCTCCACGATTGAAACCGGCACGTCACGGTAGACCTCTCTCCCGCTTTCATCGAGCAGCAGATAGACTCTAAGAACACTTCTGGTTCCCCCAGCATTGGTTGACTCTCCCGCTTCCCACCACTGCCTCACCTTTTCTTGGGCAAGAATGGATTTGAATACTAGGGCATTGTCAGTTGCCTTACACGGCGAGGAGCCAAGGGTGCTCCCGGCTTCGGTAAGCCTCTCCACACGGCTGACGCGAACTGATGAGTCTTGCAGGGTTACGAGCAATTCGAGCGGAACGTCTCCGACAGCTTCACCCTCAACGGAGATGGATACATGCTGAGCCTGAGCCTCTAAGGCTTCCGGTTCCTCCTGTTGGTGCATCCGAGTATCGACGCTTGAAACCTTGTTACTGAGTTGCTCAAGGCGTTGAGTGTTCTCCTTCACCCGTGTTAGGTCGTCCTTGGTAGTTGCCCTCTTGGAGTAGAAAGCAGCAAAGATGGCAGCTAGGGCACTAACCAAGCTCACTATTATGGCAACGATGCTAACAATAAGGCTCAGGCGGGCGATGGTGTCAGTATCCAGCTTGATAAGCATCAGAAGGTTATTCGCCATAAGGTCACCGCCTCGCCAGATCGAACGACTCCTCAATCGCCGTCATCATCAAGGATGACCCGCACGTTCACCTGCCGCTCCCGTGCCAGCCGTATACCGGCAATCAGGCACGTGCCGAGGTAGGCCATTCCCCGGCTCAATCGCGGCATGTGTGCGTCGGGATCGAACATCATCACCCTCCAGTCCGACGCTGGTGGGGTACTAAATAGTCGGGTCTGCCGACGAAGACTTCAGAAGGCAAGCACCGGCGCAGTTCACCGCAGAGGCAGCACTGAACCGGTGATCGATTGGAATGGGAAATCCTTCAGGCCGGTTGGTACATCGCAGCTGTGGCTCGCAAAAATTCCGATCTCCTTTGAAATCAGCATGATATCTCGCCGGCTCACTTTCACGTATTCTGGGTCTAATGTTTCAAATCTTGGGCGTTCTCATCGCTTTTTCTTCAGTCGGTTCTTCCGTTCTCGCCGCGATCTCCTGCTTGAGAACTTGGCTTTGCGACAGCAACTTTGATTTCTTGCCCGGAAACGGCCTCGACGACGCCTGACTTTGCCGGACAAGCTCTTCTGGATCGCCCTGAGCCGATTCTGGTCTGGATGGAAGCGGGCGCTTCTCATCGTTCAACCCGAAACGGTTGTCCGTTGGCATCGCGCCGGATTCAAGCTGTATTGGAAATGGATCTCCCGGAAAGCGAGGCCGTCTCGGTAGGAAACCGACGAGCAAGGAATTGCGTGAACTGATCTTCCGTATGGTTGCGGAGAACCCGACCTGGGGAGCACCACGGATTCATGGCGAGTTGAAGATGCTCGGCTTCGGCATCTCGGAACGAACCGTACTGCACTGGATGCGCAAAGCGCCCAGGAACCCTAAGCCGGCAAGGCGATGGGCGACCTTTCTTGCCAATCACCGCGAGGCCATTGCCGCGATGGACTTCTTCACTGTGCCAACGCTGACTTTTGGTGTGCTCTATTGCTTCTTCGTTATCGCCCACGGCCGGCGTCGGGTTCTTCATTTCAACGTGACTCGGCATCCAACAAGTGCTTGGGTGTCGCAGCAACTGCGCGAGGCGTTTCCATATGATACCGCGCCTCGCTACTTGATCTTTGATCGTGGACGCCACCTTCAATACGAAGTCGTAGAAACCGTCAAAGACCTTTGGCATGAAGCCTGTTCGCACTGCTTCAAGAGCCCCTGGCAGAATGGCGTCGCCGAACGATTCGTCGGCTCCTGCCGGCGCGATCTGTTCGATCATGTGATCGTGCTCAACGAACGCCACCTGAAACGACTCATGACCGAGTACGTTCGCTATTACCACGAGGACAGAACGCATCTCGGGTTAGGCAAGCAAACTCCGGCGGACCGCAAGAGCAGCGATGAACACAACGATGAGTACAAAGGTCATTTCCATGCCGCGGCTCGGCGGTCTGCATCATCGCTACAATCTTGCTGCGTGACTCTCCTCAAAGAGCAACCGTCCACGATGTGAAGATGCGTACAGAAGCGGTGTATTCATCAATGCTGTCCTGAGCTGACTCGAGTGCCTTCCGTCGAGTCCTGCGACCACATAATATCCACTCCAACCATCCCTATTCGACATCTCTTTCCGTCCTAACTGTTATGAGCGTTCCATTATGCTTGCGGACGGAATTATTGCGAGGCATAGGCATCAGTCCGAAGTTTTCCGGTGAGAGAGCTTGCGCTAGTCAATGCCTTCACGGGTCTCTTTGAATCCAAACCCATCGGTCAAGGAGAGAATCTTTTTCACAATCTCACTGAGCAGATCGACGATTACCGGGTCGAATTCCTTGAGAGCATGGCTCTTGAATGAAGCTGACCAACGCCTCGATTCAAAGCTATTTTCCCACCGATTCCCGCTCATTTTTCATGGATACGAAGGATACGAAGATTCCGGAGAATCTCGTTCCTTGTGTAGACTGGGGAGAAGGCAGGGACGGTATGGGCGGCAGGTAAGTCCATACTCCCTCTTGCTTTGCACCTAAATCACAGAAAATGCGAGTTTTCGTAGGCGGGCCTAAAAACGAGTTCGAATCCCTCCGCCCCGACCATTCCAGGTCGGTCAGTCGGTCAATTCGCTTCGCCAGCCAATTCCTATTTCAGCCAAAAATCATTCCGCCTATCGCGCCACCGCGGCACTCTGCGCGGTCTCAATCATGGCGAGGATGTTTTCGAGCGGCGTGCCCGCCTGGACGTTGTGGCAGGAGCAGCAAATATATCCCGTTCCATCTGCGCCCAAAGTGTCAAGGCAATTTCGGACCTCGCGGCGGACGTCCTCCGGCGTTCCGCGCGGTAGCGCGAACTGATTGTCGACGCCGCCGTGAAACGTAACGCGATGACCGAATTCGCGTTTCAATTCCGCCATATCCATTCCCGGGCAGGCGTGCTGAATGGGATTGAGAACATCAACGCCGCAGTCGAGAATTGGCTCGATCAGGCGGCGAGCCGCGCCGTCGGTGTGGTAAAAAACGCGCAAACCATGCGCATGAATCAGGTCGCACCAGCGCTTGAGCCGCGGCTGCAGATACCGTTTCCACATGGCAGGCGACATCAGGAGCGATCTTTGTCCCGCTATGTCGTCGCTTATGAACACGAGATCAAGCGACTTGCCTGCGCGCGCAAAAAAGCGCTGCATCATCTCCGTTTGAATCCGCTCCACGCGGTCCAGAATCGCGTCAACGAGCTCCGGGGCCAACACCAGGTCCATTAGCGACTGCTCTATCCCGCGTAATTGGGAATAAATCTCAAAGTGCGAAACCCACGGACCGATCACTGCAAAGTGCTGCGCGGCTTCTTGCGCCTTTGCCACTGCGGAGTCGTAATCGAACTGATCAACGCTGGGCCACCACGGATAATCGGCGAGCGATTTCGCGCTGTCATAGCCGGCCAACGGCGCTGAGCCGAATTCGGCATAATGGGCATCACCGGCCTGGATCTGCTTCAGCGGCACGCCCCACATGGTGCGGTCGCCGCCCCCCTCGGCGCCCGCGCCGCTTTGCGCGCCCGCGCGATCGCCTTCGGGAGTCCGGTAATCCAAGAACACCCAGACAATCTTGTCGAGCTTCAGAGCGCGGTACATTGCAAGGTCGTCCGTCACACCACAATGCCGCCGCAAAATTTCGCCAACTTCGGGCGTGTACCAGAGATCAACTGGCAAGCGGTCAACCGGCTCGCGGTTCAGAACAGCCAGGATTCGTTCACGCGGAGTCATTGTGCCGGACAATCTGCACATCACTTTCTCACTTCAAAACTGAATCAGCAAAATGGCCGACCGAACCTCATTGGCTCGGCCAGTTCCGCTCGTTCACACTTCCATCACAACAGCGGCGCATCGCGCGGGAATCTTCAGAGTACCATCGGTCGGTACTGCGTCAGGCTGATCCGGCGTGGCCACAACGAGATTGCCTGCATTCGGCACGTTCACCTTGGCGGTAATTGCAACGCCGGAGCTGGGGTTGACGACGACGACTGCCCGCTTACCGTTCTCTGCCAGGAATACCGAATATCGAAGTTCCGAATCAGCGCTCACATTTGCGCCCAGCGTATCCCGGAAGGCTCCCTCCCAAAGGAAGGCTTTGTATTTGCGGCGCAAATCATCGATCTTCTGACCGTACGCCATGGTGAGTGGAAAATCGTGCAAGTGTCCTTTATAGAGAAATGGCTCGTATTGGATCACGCAGCGTTTCAACAAGATCATGTTCAACTGTTCCCGATCGTCAAAGCCGCTCACTCCCGCGATCATCAGAGAATTCTTCGTGTCGAGGAACTGGCAAATCGGTGTCGCGCTCACGCCCGCTTCCGATACCGGAAAATACTGCATAAGCCAGTCCTGCGGCCCTTCGCCGGCGAACAGAAAATCCGAACTTACCTTGTCGGCCGCGGCGCGCAACTGCGCCGAGAGTGGCAGATCGCCGGCATAGATGTATCCCGGCGGTGTGTAGCCATGGCCTGGCGCAAAGTTGTAGAGCGCGCCCGAGTGATGGCAAATCTCGTCCCACAGCCAGCCTGTCGAGTCAAGCGCGAGGATCTTCTGGAATTCCTTCAACGCAATCTCCCGGTAGGCAGGATCCTGGAAATCCATCACCGCTCGCCGGCGCGTGTTGATACCTGCCAGTTGCGTCGGCGTCTCGTAGTTGTAACCGCCCTGCTCGTAGCGGATGCCATATGGATCTTTGGCCTCATATTTGTACAGTTCGTCCTTGTACCACTTCGATGTCAAATCGGCCCAGTTCAATTTGCCAAACAGGATGACGTTTACGCCCAGCGACTGCACCTTCGCAATCGCATCGTGGAATTCCTGCCACGTGCCGAGATTCGGATCGGTATCCTGCGAAGGATCGTCACGGTCTTGGCCGCCAATATTCCAGCCGATCAGTTGCACCGCTTTGACGCCGTACTTGGCATACTCTTCGCCGTACTCCACAAACTTCTTGTACGAAATTGTGTAGTCCTCTTCCGGCGTGTTCATCCGCAGCATCGTCCAGGAATGCACTTCCGTGGCCCACTCGGGAAGGTGCGGCGTCTTGAACCAGGTGTTGCGCCATTCCTTGTAGACATCGGCGCCAGCATGCCAGTCGCCCTGGTAGCCGCGCAAGCCAATCGGAGCCAGCTTTTTTGTCGAATTAGGCTCGGCGAAGACAAAGTGGCAGGTGCGGAACTCCAAATGCACAGGCCATCCTGAGAATTCATCGGCCTTCGGCACCACAGTCCCGTGAACCACGCCGGGATGCTGTTCAAATGTGTATTCCAGGTAATAGGGCAGAGTGGGGTCGGACATTTCGACGTAGAGACCCTCGCTCGGCGCCTGGATCAGGCAGAAAAGGCTGCGATGCGATCCGAAAGTCTTGATGGGAAAATCAACGCCCCAGTAGCCCTTTTCGTTGCCGAAGTTCGGATAGATCTCGTCCTCACCTAGGTTGCCGTACCACATGGTCCGCGCGGCCATCGACGAACTGGCCGAGGGTGGATTGAGATCGCCGAAGTACGGATAGTCAATGGTCTCCACCGGCAAATCAGACTTGTTTTCGAGCGTGCCGTCGAAGGTGAGCTTGCCGTTCTTTAAGGTCACAGTCCCGGTAAAGGTGATGGGCAAAATTCCGCCGTGCTCGCTGGCCAGGTCCTTCCACACAATCCGTACCTGGTTGTCTGCAATCTTTTCAACGCTTGCAGCCTTCTGCTTTTGGCCGAGCACAAAGTTGGCCCGGCGATTCGGCATTGGCGCGAGCATGCGGAACGACGCTCCGAGCGCAGGCCGCCGTTCAATCGTCCAATGCGTCGGCTTATGCTCCATGCGTGTAAGCGCGCCGGAGTTGCGGTCAAATGCAACCAGAAAATCATCGTCCTGCAGGATAACTTCTCCCGCCATCTCCGCCGCTTGCGCCGCACTCAACTCCACGTCCGCCGTCAAAGCGCCCATCGCAGCAAGTCCCGCCAGTTTGTTGAATGTTCTCCGATTCATTGCTCTCTTCATTCTCTTCGTTCTCTACGCCCTGCCAATTCCGGCGAATCGCCAAAGCTTGTTTGCAACCATTCGCGCCGCGCTGGCCTATTTCTTAATCGCTCGAATTCTCACCACCGCAGCCGTTGTGCTTTGCACTTTCACCGCGATTGTCCCCGCCTTCACTCGGCCCACAGGCGTCCACTTGCCATTCCAGGGTGCGTCATTCGCAATCCCAGACCCGCCGATGGTTCCCGTCATCAACGCGGCATTTCCCGGCTCGCCATCTGTCATTACCATCTGGTCCACGGTCGACTTGTCGAAGCCGGGCGCTGCAATGACCACTTGCGCATCCGTCGCATCCCGTGTCGATGAGTGAGTCTTGTTGATGATCGTGACGTACAGTTCCCGGTCCGTGCCCACCGCGTACGCGGTCAGGTTGATCTTGTTGGGGTTGACAATCGTCACCGTCTCCACGAATCCGTCACCGCCCAGTGAGAATGCCTTCATTCCGAGAGCCTTCGCCGTCGCGTGGTAGTTTCCGCATCCCGAAGCGGTGCAGGGGTTGGGGTCTGGAACGATGGTGTCCGTCGGAATCCACGGGTTGTTGTGAAAATTTACTCCCGCCATGTGATGCGCCGCCCACCAATGCATATAGTCCAACGCCCACAGTGCCGCTGCAAACCCATCGCTCGCGCCCGGAACCCCGTGCAGGCAGTCGTTCGCTTCAGTCATCCTGTAGGGCACGCCTTCTGCGACCAGCGGAGCCAGCACCGTGCTGTACACGAATGAGTAAGGATGAAACATTGCTGTACCGCCATTGAACGCCGCTTGTGAGCCAATCGCCGTATCGTCGTCCCACGCGCTTGAAAGCATGTCGTCGATCGCTTCTTGCGCAGTCGTGTTTCCCGGACCTCCCCAAACGTAATGATGCTGAAGCGCCTCGGCCAGAATTCCGGTGCCCTTCAAATCCCGCGCAAACTGGACCGTCCAGGAAACACCGTCCGAGGGCGTGGGAGTAAAGCTGCTGGTTGATGAGACTGCGGTGTCAGGCCCCGAAAACTTCGCATCCGGTACGGCCTTGAGAATGACGTCTGCAAAATGCCGCCAATCGGCAAGGTATGACGGATACGCAGAACCGGGGACACCGGGAGTTGTCTCATAGATTGCCGGATCCAGCGTCGCGCCCAGACGGGAATGGTACCCGCTCACATCGGGCTCATTGCCAATAGAAAAGCTGTCGACGTTCGCCCTGTATTTGCTCCATATATATTGAACGATCTTTGCATCGTCTTCTGGGAGATTCGGATTCGGGCAGGAGGTCAGGTTCTCCAGCCGCACTGAATAGATCACCTTGATGCGGGCGGCACGGGCAAATTCGAATAGATTGTCGATATCTTTGAACGTTGGCGTGGCAGTAACGCAATGCTCGTTGCGGCCGGAACCATCAACCGTCCCGCCGCCCACTCGAATTTGCTTGATACCGATGTTGCGAAACAAAGTAATCAGCTGCGTATTCGCCGGGGAGAAGAAATTGCCCGGCACTCCGTAGGCGCCAGCCACTACGCTCTTGGTTTCAAAACCCAGCCCCACAAAATCCGTCGGAATCGCAAACCCTCGTGCCGAGGTATCGATGGTGAGCCTGATCGGAGCTTGCGCCAGCACGCTTCCTGTTAGAAAAAGGCAAAGAAGAATTGTGCGCGCTATCCCTGCGGCCACTACCGCCTCCTTTCGTTGCGCTTAACCAAGTTTCAATCTACGCCTCGACGGCAGCCAACCGCAGTAGTTTGATGCTTGCTTTTGCGGATGCCTGAAGCACTCTCTGCGGATTCCGTCTTCGATTGATTGCGCCCGCTCGCGGGAATTCAATACCCACTGCGGCACGTAGTCGTTGCTTGCAGCTCCGAGGTTAGCGGCGCCGGCCAGGAGCAGCTTAAAGATGCTCAAGTATCTCTATGTCGTGAATCCATCTTGAGAGCCCGCGGCGGTGAAGATCATTTTCGATCTTCACCACCGCGTCGGTGTTGAGTTTGGGATTTAAGTCCTGCCCGAGAGAGTTTCTAGAAGTAATACTTCCCGGCCAGCTGCACAATTCGGGCGCCTGTGCGGTCGCCAGTAATCACGCCGAACTGTCCCGGACTGGTTTGCAGGTAGTTCGTATTGCTCGGGTTGCTCCACGCGACGTGGTTAAGGGCGTTGAATGCCTCCAGGAGGAATTCGAACTTGGTGCCCTCGCCGGTAGCGAAGTACTTGTGAAACGACGCATCAAGGGCAAACAAGCCAGGGCCACGGACCTGGTCTGGTGTCGTACCTAGATCGGCCAGGATAAGCTGCCCGTTCGCGGTCACTGGGCTATACGGTATGCGCACGAATGCGGCCGGATTCATCCATTGCATGCGTGTCTTGAAGCCCGAGTACGGATCCGTCCCGGATAACGGCGCATTGCAGCCGAATCCGCCCGCAAAATTGTTGCCCTGCGTGGGATTCTGGCAACCCACGTTGAAGGGCAGGCCGCTGTAATGCGTCAGGTTGAAATCAAAATGCCAGCCGCCGATGAAAGCGTCTTCGAGCGGATTGATTTTGGAAAGGTAGGCGCTGCCCCTGCCAACCGGTACGGCGAGCTCTCCGTTGGCCTTGACGATTTGCTGCATGTCCGCGGTGCAGAGAGCGTAGTCCGCGCGCGGGCCCATCCCAGGCAGCCATAGTGCACGGATCCCCTGGCCGAGGCCCGTCTTCCCGATATTGTCAGACAGGCACTTGCTGAAGGTGTAGTTGGCGGAGATACTGGAGCCGTCAGCGAACCTGCGATCATACACGGTCTGCCACGAGTGGTAGCTGCTGATCATATTGTTCATCTGCAATTCGGAGCCGCTGCCGAGCGCATTGTATGGCAGGAATCCGGTGCTGGCGCCAGGGTTTGCCTGGTTGATGGTTTGGATGGCCGTACCCGGGACCAGCATCTCGCTCACGCTGTTGTGGTTCGTACTTTGACTATCCAGGTGCCTGCCCAGCGTTCCCACGTACCCGGACTGGATGGAGTCGCGCTTCGTGAACTGCCACTGCAACTGAAAGTTGAGCGAGATATCGTACGGCGTCTGGTAATTGTAGTTCTTGCCTGTCAGCGCGATGCCAGCTGGGTTGGTCTGAGTAGGATTGGAGAGGCTGACCGCGTTGAAGGCGTTTTCCATGGTCGCCGTCGTGGTGGTGCCGGGAAGCTGCAGCGGTACTTGCGAAGTATTGCTTGAGGGCGAGGCATAGGTGAACTGGAATGGATAATTGGTGCCCAGCGTGCCACCGTAGCCGATAGAGTCGAGTGCTCCAAAGGCAATGCCCGCACCGGCGCGCGCCACCAGACTCGGACGAATGCGGTATGCGACGCCTGCGCGGGGAGCAAAATTATCGCGCTGCGCCTTGGTCACCGCATTGCTGGGACTGCAAACAACTGGAATCCCCTCGGTGGCCATCAGAGTCGTGAAAGGCGTGCCCAGGTTGGTGTGGCAGGCATCGTGTCCAATCAAATAGTAGGCGCCGAGACCGTTGCCGTCCTGAATGATCCCATTGCCGCCCATCACCAAGTTTCCTTCCTGGCCGCCATCTGAGGCGTAGGCGCCAAAATAGTCCCACCGGATCCCGAGATTCAGCGTCAGGCTCGGAGTGAGTTTCCAGTTATCCTGCGCGTAAACGCCGATGTAGGGCGAGTGAACATTAGTTTGAGCGAAGTTCGACCCCGAGAAGGCCGAGAGGCCGCCTATCGTGTCGGTCGCCGAGCTGATGCCGCCGTTGGTTGCGTAGTAGCTATTGGCTGCTACAGGAGTCAGCACCATGTCCGCCATGCCGGTGTCTCCGGAGCTGGCGTTGGGAACATCCGAGTATCCTTCGGTCCACTGGAACCAGCCCTTCGGGTATGCAGGTTGAACGATGTTCGACATAAGGTGATCGTACTGGCCACCGAATTTGAATTCGTGCCCGCCGAAGATCCTGGTCAGATTGTCTTGATACTCAAATACTCTGGCGGTTTGGATGGTGGGCGCAAACCGGTGGCCGCCCCAGTCGCTGATGACGCCGGTATGGAGAACCGGAAGGCCTCCATTGCCGGCAGTCTCTGGAATGCCCGGAATCCCATATTTTGCAGGCAGCCCCGGCACATTGGCGTAGGGATCGATGCGGGTGTTGTAGTTGTTGTTCACCCCGAACCGGAACTCGTTGATCAGGTTTGGCGAAAAGATATGCGTCCAACTCGTGACGATCACATAAATGGGCTGGGTGGTTGCGTAATTGACCGACAACGCGCCCTCCGCCGGGCCCGGATATGCAGCCGTGGCCGTGGCGATCGGATTGTAATGCGAATAGCTTCCCCAAATCGAGTCCTTGTCGCTGATCTTTTCGTCGATTCGCCCATCGTATTGGTTCGCACTGAATATTTTGGTCGGGGTCGTGTACCAGTTGTTCGATAAGGGCGTGGACGAGGTTACGTCCGGGTTCGGCAACAAAGCCAGCAATGCCACCGCATTCGAGTCGAGGCGCGACGAAGGCAGGATGTTCAGGAGCGCCTTTTGGGCGGCTGTCGTGTAGTCCAATGTAGTGTTGCCTGCCATGTTGTCGTTCAGAGGGCAGCCACCCGTTGCTGTGCAGTTGTAAAAGGGATCGCGGACATAGGATCCGGCCTTGCCCGTAAGTCCCGTAACCGGATCGACACCGCTCACGGGGATTACGCGCGTTGTGGCCGGGTCTAAGATAGTCCCGTACTGAAACTTGCGGTTCAGCGCGTCTGTGTGCGTGCTGGTGCTCAGTGTAAACAGGTCCTGCATGTTGGTGAAGCCGCTTTTCTGCATGGTCGCCGTCGGAACTGTCTGCGTGTACGAATTTGGCGAAGCGTGCATCGTGCGCTCGAAGTCGAAGAAGAAAAACGTCCTGTTCCGCCCGTTGTAATGAGGCAGCAAGACCGGTCCGCCGAGCAGGCCGCCGAATTCATTGTGCCGGAGCATCGACCTTCCCACATGATTCAAGTTGTTGAAGTAGTCGTTGGCGTTCAGATCCTCGTTTTGGAAATACTCCCATACGTGGCCGTCGAATCGGTTTGTCCCGGTGTAGGTAATGGCGTTGATCACTGCACCGGTCGAGTGGCCAAATTCGGCGCTGTTATCGCCATTCATGAATTTGAATTCCTGAATGGCGTCAGGGATGGGAAGAATGCTTGTACCCCCGTAAAACTCCAGGTTGTCATCCACGCCATTAAACCGCACATCAACCTGGCCGTTTTCAACGCCAGAAGCCAAAATCGTGGTCGTATCCGGGTTACCGTTCGAGTAGACGCCGGGTGCTAACTCCGCGAGGGTTGTAAAGTTGCGGCCGCCGCCTCCGCCCTGGATCGGCAGATCGTTCACCATCATGCTGTTGATCGTCATGCCCACTGAGGCATCCTGCGCTTGTAGTAGCGGCACAGCAGAAGTGACCGTTACTTCCGCGCTCGTTGCGCCCAATTGCAACGACACATCAGCGGTAACGACGTTCTGAATGTGAACCTGGATTCCGGTCAGCAAGTACTCCTTGAATCCGGGCGCCACGACCTTCAGCGAATAAGTTCCGGCGTGGACGCCTTCAAACGTATAGGCACCGGCCGAGGTCGATATGGCGGCCTGGGAGATGCTGGTGGCCGTGTTCGTAAGCGTGCAATGCGCGCCCACTACCAGTGCCCCGCTCGGATCTTTCACTGTCCCCGTTACGCTGCCCGTGTCAATCTGCGCGAACACCTGGCCGCACAGAACGATCATGAGAGCGGCACATAATATTGTCAGGAAGGTTCTTAGTTTCAGAAATACCGATTCCTTGTGATTCATCGCGCATGCCTCCTTAAGCATGGTTCAAATGTTTCGGCCTCAGATCTGTTACTCCGTCTGGGAAAAAACTCGGCGAAGCTTGTTGACAAACATCGAGTGAGAATTGAGCCCGAGAGGTTTCTCCCGGGTGGCCATACAGCGCAGACAATGCGACCCGACGATAGGCGCGGTCCCCGATGTTGGACTACCTCCCGGCGAAGAGGAAGTTGACACACATTTCCCGCACATTGTCCGCCGATAAGGCTCCTACCTGCGGCTAACCTTTGTGAAGTGAACTAACGGTAAAATAATCGATTGCAGTCGCTTAACCAGTCTATAACGGCTCACGGCGGTTCAGGAGACCGTTTCCCAGGATCAATCTCTCCCTTCCAAAATGTGTAATCCTCAACGATATTTCCATGATTATCCGTATATCGGCCCGCCAGTAGGCTCGAAATGCCTTCAGCGCTCAGCTTGGGAATCGAGCAAATCGCGGTACTGGTTGCTGGCTGACCGGTCTGCAACCCTCATTTCAAACGCGAATGGCTGTGATCAGCCTTTTTCGGCTCCTCTTCCAGGTCGTCAAAAACAAGGCCGTCGCAAAAATTGCTGCCCGGCAATCCAGAACCCATCCGACGTAGGCGAGCGTTAGGCATTCGCAAAAGCGGTTTTCCGCCGAGGTGCTTGAGTTCGAGTCCGCGTTGCGACCAGTTATTGCTCTAAGCTCTTTGCAAGGGTTAAGACTTTACCGTAAAATGGCTGTCCGTGCAGGAAATCGCTTCATCTCCGGTTGTGCGCGAGCAGGAAAAACCTGTCTCCATATCGCCTGACCAGAAACGCGCACTTGTCCAGCGAGTGATATCCAGCCAGGTGTTTTGCCGCGCCCCAGCGTTGCGCGCATTCCTTCTATACGTTACGGACCACGCCATCTCCGGGCAGTCCGAAAAGCTGAAGGAACAAGCAATAGGGGCCGAGGTGCTCGGGCGTAAGCCAAACTACGACCCCGCTGACGATAATATTGTCCGCGTTCGCGCTCACGAGCTCAGGGAGCGGCTGGCGAAGTACTTCGCCTCGGAAGGCAACGAAGAACCGGTCGTAGTCACGATACCGAGGGGAGCATATACGCCCGAATTTGTGCCGCGAGATGCTGTGGCGGCTCACAAGTCGGCGGTTTCGAAGAGTACCGAAGTGGCACCTGTCGCAACAACTCAGGCGCGACTGGCAGGATGGCACTGGTTCGTGTTCGCGACCATTCTCATGGCCGCAGTAGCAGCGTCAATCGCGATCACGCGATCCATAGTAGGAAGTGAAACCCGAGCTAGTGTCGTAAGGCCAAGTGGAGCGATTCACGACTTCTGGGCACAGTTCTTCGATAAACCGAATGAAGAACTTAAGATCGTTTATACGGATTCGAGTTTCGCACTTTGGCAACGACTGAATGGTAAGACTTTGAATTTGGGCGATTACCTCAGCCGCAAGTATCTTGACACTCAAAGTGACAAGCTCCTCGAGGTCGCCGCGCAGCGCGCCACCAGCCCAGCAGACATCGCTATCAGCGCGCACTTAGCAACGCTCGCAGGCGAATTCGGCGGCCAGGTAAACCTCCAGTTTGCCCGGGATGCCAGTGCCGACTTCCTCCATCACGGCAATACGGTGCTAATCGGAAGTCATCGCTCGAATCCATGGGTTGAAGTCTACGAGCCGAATCTCAGCTTCGAATTAGAGCAAGACCCGCATTCAGGATCTCCCTTGTTCCGGAATCGTTTTCCTCAGCCTCATGAAGCCCCGGTTTACGCCATTCCTGCACTTCGGGACTCGCAAGGCGCTGAGGAAAAGCAATTCATAAAGGGATCCGAAGAAAAGGAATTCATAAGCTATGGAGTGGTTGCGCTCCTGAAGGGTTGTGGCGACCGCGGCTTGACAGTTCTTGCGGAGGGACTGAACCTCCAAGCCACCCAGGCTGTGGGCGACCTTGTGACGGATCCGCATTTACTTGATACCTTGCTCCAGAGTATGGGACACAAGCCGGGAACCACTGTGACCCCTTTCGAGGCTCTCGTACAAATCACGTCTTTGCCTGGAGGATATGACAACCCCAAAGTCATTACCTACCGCATTCGGCCCGCTGACGCATGTGTGGGCAATTAAAGTTGATTCCTCTCCCCCGCTAAAAGTAAACACAGCCATTTGCCCCGGCTCGTGTGCGACTCTGTAGATAGAGGCAACAGCCGTTCGCATGAAACAGAATCGTAGAACTTTCCTTCGCAATACTGCCTTGACCGGGGGAGCGATCACACTCCGCAATGTCGCCGGCATTGCACAGACCCCTGCAGGTTCCGCCTTGGCCCCGGCAAGCACCATCGCTGAAAGCGCCAATAGCGCCTCTGTTCGACAACAGTTTCAATCGCCGCCGAAGAAGTACCGGCCTTTGGTGCGCTGGTGGTGGCCCGGCAACGATGTCGCAGACGCCGAACTGCGTCGCGAAATCGACGTGCTCGATGAAGCGGGCTTTGGTGGCGCCGAAATTCAGGCCTTCAACAAGGGACTGCCGGCCAACTATCTTACTGACGCGCGGCTCCAGCGGATCAACAGCTTTGCTACTCCATCTTTCTTCCAGCACGTTGGGGTGGCGGCAGCAGAAGCTCAAAAGCGCGGAATGTTCATCGATTACACCTTTGGCTCTGGTTGGCCCTTCGGGGGTGGCGACGCCATTACGCCGGAACTCTCGTCGATCGAGTTGCGTTCAACCCATCTCTCTGTCGCTGGACCTGCGTCGCTCCACGAGAAGCTGCAAATCCCATCCGTCGCCGACGGCGACCCACTCACAGGCTCTGACAACCTCAAAGGATTGCCCGTCGACTGGGTAGAGCGCTTGAAGCATCGTACCAAGGTTGTTGCTGTCATAGCTGTGCGCGGCGAAGATGCCGAGTTCGACTTCCATGCGCCCGTTGGGCCGCGACAGACCGTCGTCAAGCCGGGACAGTTGCAGAAAGGCACATCCGTCGATCTCACCGCGCAATTGCAGCCCGACGGCCTCTTGCAATGGGATGTGCCCGACGGAACCTGGCAGCTCTTCGTCTTTTGTGCTGTTCCCACGGCACAGCACATGAATGGAGCGGCAGGTGAAGGTCCGCAGCTTGTCATGGACCACCTCAGCGCCGAGGCCTTCGCAGCTCATGCAAAACGCGTTGGCGACAATGCGATTCCCTACATCGGCAAGTTTTTCGGCAACAGCTTGCGCGCAATCTTCTGCGACAGCCTCGAGGTCGGCGCAAATCTCTTCTGGAGCGATGACTTTCTCGCCGAATTCCTCCGTCGCCGCGACTATGACCTTCGGCCCTATCTTCCCATCCTCAAAGTGCAGAGCCATCCTGAGCCATTCGGAAAATTTGCCGATATCCCTGTCTTCGATATGGCGGAGATCGGCGATCAGGTCCGCCACGACTATCGTCAGACCGTTTCTGACCTGATGATCGAGCGGTTTTACGAACAATTTGACAAATGGGCGCGCGAACACAAGCTGCTCTCACGCACTCAGGCCCATGGCTCGCCTACAGATGTTTTGCGAGTCTACGGCGAGGCCGACATCCCCGAAACCGAAGATCTTTACGACAACGGCGGCTACGATTTTCTCAAGATGGCTGCATCGTCCGCGCATGTTTACGGCCGCGCCATAGTTGGCAGCGAATCCTTTGTATGGCCAACCGCCGCGTATCAAACTACGCCCGAAAAGATGAAGCTCGCGGCAGACGAATTGCTGACCGCCGGCATCAATGCCATCGTCTATCACGGCTTTCCCTACATCGTTCCCGATCTTCCTGCGCCCGGCTGGCACCCGTTCAACGGGTTTGGCGAGGGAAATTACTCGTCGCAGTTCAATGAGCTCAATCCACTCTGGCCTTACATCACGCAGCTCAACAGCTATTTCACGCGAGTGCAGTATCTCTCGCAAATCGGAACAAATATAGCCGCGGTCGCGCTCTACCGGAACGACCTGCTCCACGGCGCTACTGATGTGCCCCCTGCGCCAAAATTGAACCAGGCCATCATGGATGCCGGTTACAACTACGATCACATCAATGCCGATTCGCTCCTGCACTGCTCCGTCCGCGACCAGATGCTGGTGACGACTGGCGGAGCGCTCTATCAGGCTCTCGTTCTACCCTCGCTCGACGCCATCAGCGCGGCATTGGCAGAAAAACTCCAGAGTTTCGCTGCCGCCGGTTTTCCCATTCTTTTTGCCGGCGAAGTTCCGTCGCAATCCGATAACCTGTCGGAGAGTTCCGCCGACACGCAGCGTGTGCAGACTGCATTGCACAACCTTCATGATCACCACAATGTCTATTTTTGTGTGAATGCCAGCGATGCGGTTTCGAAACTCGGCAACGCTGCGAGCCCGAATATCAAGTTTCGCAGCAAAGCTCTCCCATTTATCCAAAAGCGGATCGGCCGGATGAATGCGTTCTTTCTGCGCAACGATTCGGATACGATGCAGCACCTCGATGCCGGGTTCGAGGCGGAGGGGGAGCCTGAGCTTTGGGATCCGTGGACCGGCGAGGCAGTATCCCTCGCCAACTCCCGTCGCAACGGGGATTGGGTCGACATCGACCTCGATCTTCAACCGCTCTCTTCGGCTTTGATCGTCTTCGATCCGGACCGTAGCGCGACGCCTTCTGCCGAAACTCCCCAAGCTATACGAAAGCTGAGAAGTGCAGAGCCCATCGGCGCCGGCGGCTGGAAACTCACTGCTACGGGCCTCGTGCCTTCCGGCAAAACGGCCACCATCCAGCGCGATATGCCGATGCTCATCGATTGGTCGCTCGATAACGAGCTCCGAGGTTTGTCAGGGCGCGGAACTTACTCAACCAGCTTCACAGTTTCTGCCGCGAATGCCGGCAGGCGCCTCGTCCTTGATCTCGGCAATGTAAAAGACGTCGCCGAAGTCACGATAAACAACAAGCGCGTTGCCACACTTCTGCTGCGTCCATACCAGGTCGACATCACGGACTTCGTTCATCCTGGAGAGAACTCATTGGAGGTCGCAGTAACCAACACCCTCTACAACTGCATGGTTTTTCGCGACCCGCGCATCTTCCGACCCGGCCCGACAGACAATCCATCGGGACTGAGATCCTCCGGCCTCATCGGCCCTGTCCAGATAAAGGTGATGGACTGACTTGCCGTAGTTGAGCCAACTGGCGCGAGGTGCCCCGGCCCGAACTCCGCTGGTACTGGAATGCATGCGCGGAATCTCACCATTTCCAGGAAGCCATTCTTGTCCTTGCGCGCCGAAAGCGATTGACTTCCCCCGGAATGGGATTATAATGATAACTGTATGATTTCCAGCAACTTACAGGCGCTTTTCTGGGACATAAACCTTGCCTCCTTCACGCCGGAAGCCCATCCCGATTACACAATCTTCCGCGTGCTGGAGTTGGGCGACGAGGCGGCAGTAAACTGGCTGCGGCAGACGTTCACCGAGGCGGAAATACGCCGTGTACTCAAGAGTGAAGGCCGCCTTTCCGAAAAATCCGCCAATTTCTGGGCGCTCGTTTACGAAATTCCGTCTCGCGAGGTTGCGGCCCTGAACCGCACCCGCTAACCGCGCATAGCTAGCGAAGGAAACCGCCATGACCGATCATGAATATGGGGCGTGGCACCGCGAGGTGATTCCTGCCTCGACCGAAGCAACGATGTGTACTCTGCGGGATGCAAACTTGTTGAACAACGCCTACCTTGCGGGAGGGACAGGGCTCGCGCTCCAGTTTGGACACCGGCTTTCCCTGGATCTGGACTTTTTCTCACCGGAACATTTCGATGAAGATGCCCTGCTGCAACGGCTGCAGAGGCTCTCGGGCTTCGCGCTGCTCGCAAAGGCCCCATACACTCTCCACACAACCATCGAGAAAACGAAAGTGGGTTTTCTCGGCTAGCCTATCCGGTTCTCTACTCGCCAACGCTGTATTCCGGCGTTGCGATCGCCGATCCACGCGATATTGCCTGCATGAAAGTGAGCGCCATCGCGAGCCGTGGAACCAGGCGCGATTTCGTTGACCTCTACGTTTGCGCCAATCGATATGGCCTAAAAGAAGTCCTGAGAATGTTTGAAACCAAGTACGCTCAGGTGCAATACAGCAAACCCCACATCCTCAAGTCCCTGACCTTCTTCGCCGACGCTGAAAAAGACCCCATGCCCCACATGCTCGAACAGATCGGCTGGGACAAGGTGAAGCAGTTCTTTCTTCACGAAGCCCCGCAACTCATCTGATCTAAGCGCTAAAGATTCAACGCAGAATTTTCGGGAGTGCCCCGTCCTAGCTTTGATAGGGCGGGGGATAGACATTGTCTCGCGGTCCGTAAACGCGCGCACTCAATTTCTCAGCAGCAAAGCGACGCACCCCGCGCTGCCTACTTCACCGTGAGCTGTGCCGTCACCGAATGGTTCAGCGAGCCTGAAGCCGCGGTCACCGTGAACGAGAAGTTCTGCGATGAAAAGTGCGGGCTGCCACAGCCCGTGAATCCCATCGCCAAAGCCGCGCTGATCACCGCCAGCACCACCAGCTTCGTCAGGTACGCGCGTCCTTTGCGCATCCTGCCCGCAAAGGGAAGCAGGATGAGTCCCAGTGCCACCGGCAGAACCCCTCCGCCAAATGGGCTGCGCGGCCGTTCCAGCGCCGAACTCGCCGGCAGCTTCATTTGGAGCGTCACGGTGGTCGCTGCGGAGCTTGCAGCAACCGTTGCCGGTGAAAAGCTTGCCGTGGCGCCCAGCGGCATTGCGGTTGCGGTCAGCGCTACGCTTGCCGGCAGCGTCGTGCCGCCCACCGGAGTAATCACGAGCGAATACACCGCTTGCCCGCCGGCCGGCACGGTTGCTGAACCAGCCCCTGCGCTTGCAAATGCCAGCGTGAAGTCCTGCACATTCTCCGAAACAGGTCCGGTCGTCCCCGCTCCATAATTGCTGTCGCCGGAATACGCCGCAGTGATCGAGTGAACACCCGCCGCCAGCGTCGTTGTAGTAAACGTTCCCGATCCGCCTGAGACAGTGGCTGTGCCAATCTGCGTTGTGCCGTCGTAGAAAGTCATCGTGCCCGTCTGCGTCGAGGCGTAAGACGGAAGGCTCGCCGTGAACGAGACCGGGTAGGTCATAAAAACAGGATTGGCCGACGCGGTCAGCGTTACCACCGGAGTCCCGGGAATCACCTGCAGCGTTACAGTTGCCGTCGCGGTTGTGTAATCGGTGGTATCGGTCGGCGTAAAAGTCGCCTGCAACGTCTGCTGTCCCACGTTCAAAATGGTTCCCGCTGCCGGCGAATATGTGAAGCTTCCTGCCACCGGTGAGCTAGCGTTGAGTTGCGCCGCGCCTAGCGGAGTTCCATAGACTATGGGCAATGGTGTCGCCCATGTGATGGAAGGCGCCTGCTGATAGATCACGTTGTCCGATGCCGTCACGTTCGTTGAAAACGTGACGCTGGAAACGGTCGCAGTCAGTTGCCCGGTATAGCTCGCCAGCGTCGTGTAGGTCCCCACACTCAGCGTCAGCGTCACTGCGTCTGTCGTGCTTGCCGGCAGGCTGCTGTTGCGCGTGCAGGTAGCGGTAGCCACCGTGCAAATCCATCCGCCGGTCGCATCAGTCATGCCCGTCACCGTCACTTGCGGCGGCAGAGTGAAGGTCAGAATAGCGGAGCTGTCGGTCTGCGTCGTGGTGCTGGTGTTGGTCACGTTCACCGTCAACTGGTCGCTCGTGTCGCCTGACTTTACAACCAGCGGACTGGGATTGAACGCGATGGAGAGTGTGGGCACCACCACCGGCTGCACAAACGTAGAGAGATCGAAGAGCGCATATTCCAGCATCTTCTCCTGCGCACTCATCACGTGAGTGGCGGGATCAGGACATTCGTTGGGAAAGACCGCACCAGAGGATCCCACGTTGTATACGTGATAGTCGTTGTACATCACGCGTCCGCATTGGTTCGCCGCCGGAGCCGCCACCGGCGTGTTGAAGGTCATCTGCATCACGGGGTTGCCGGTTTGGCCCGCGTATGAGCCACTGTTCAAGGTCACCCAGGATTGCGTCGGCGCGATGACGCTGCTCACATCGGTGCGCAGCGTGCTGATGTTAATTTGGTTCGCTGTCCCTGTGACGGTCGATCCCGAGTTCTGCAGCCATTGCGCCAGCGTTGCCCCGTCGCTGAAGTTTGTGGCCACTGTTCCAACACCGGAGTTTAACGATGCCTCAGTCGATGTGGTCCAGTTAGCGACCGGAGCGAATTGCGCATCAAAGGGTGAATTGGGATCCAGGTAGACATAGCTGTAGTGCGTGGCGAACAAACGGCCGCCGGTATTCGCGTAATCCGTCAGGTTTGTCTGTGATGTAAGCGACAATGCCGTTGTGTACGCGCCTCCCTGGCATGGGAACATCACCATGTCGTACTCGTTCAGCAGATTCGCGTTTTGCGTCAGCGTGGTTTCCGTCGGAGTCGATGTACTGATATCTGCCCCGGCGCTTCCGCCGCCTTTATAAAAGTGAATCCGTCCAGGATTCCCCGTCTGTGTGTCGTCGGTAAACTCGGCATCGACGATCCCCATGTCGCGCAGCACGCACTCCACACCATCCACGGAGCCCGTCACAATGGCGATCATGGGAATGTCGCCTTGCGTATGGTTCGCCGGCATGTTCAGCGATAGCCCGGTCAGAGGAGCAGCCGCAACAGCCTCATTCGGAAACTGCCTCCGCCATTTGCCCGCCTGGATCACAATCGTGTAGCTGGCATTTTCAGGAATGTTGGCCAGCGTGAATGTGCCATCTACGGCGCTGTAGGTGTAGCTCACCACTCCAGTCGGCGCCTGATACGTAAGACACTGCACACCCGATGGCAGTGCCGGCACCGGATCGGTTGTGGCGTACACCAGCACGTCCGGCAGTGGAAGCGCGTTTGTCGTTCGCGGATCGAAGACCGTCCCGCTGATTGTGGTCGTTGCAGGAGTTTGCCCGAACGCAATACCGCACATGGCCGGCAATAGCCAAATCAGCGCTGCCATCGCGCTCCTGCTTCGTCTCAAACGATTGGTAGTGGACGCGGAATAAGAAGCAATATAGAGGAACCATGAAGTCATGGCGGCGGACCTTTTCCACGCACGTCTGTCTCGTCCGTTGATGGCGCGTTCCGGCACTTCCGTATTCCCCAAAAGCCGGTCGCGACCCGATACCCCGGGACGGCCAATCGTCAATCAGGCAATCTCAACCCCAAAATTGCCCTTTGCCGAAGCAGAGACGTAAGAGTGCGCTTCAGAAACCTGGTACTCATCATACACATTTCAACGCAGCCGAGGTCGGACTAATGCCGCTTCGTCCGGTCTTTGCTTAGCGGTTGGCTAGGGCCCGGCAACAGGCGGCCACAATGCACCAATCTTATTTATAATCAATCAGTTATATTCGTACGACACGAGCTGCAATTTCCCAGGAATTCCCGCCAAACCCCGGCAGTCGCGCCTTTCGTCCCATTGCACTCATTCCGGTGCATCCGCCACCCACTTCGGCGCGAACTCATGCTTGGCGGCTTGTTCCTCAATCATCCGTCTTGCTTCCGCGACATGGTGGCGCATCAGCTTTTCCGCTTCGTCGGGGGCGTTCTGATCGATCGCATCAATGATCCGCAGATGCTCGTCATACACATCACGCGGGCCGCGCGATGCCCTCACGGCCATGCCCAGGACGCGGTACCCTTCGGCAAGCCGCAGCAGAACCTTGTTCCGCGAGAGATTCATGATCTTCAAATGGAACGCCCGGTCAGCGGCGCCCATCTCCTCTTCCTTCTTCTCCTGCGACAGCTCCCAAATATGGCTTGCCATCTTGCGCAGCGTTGCCACGTCAGCCCGCGAAGCGTGCTCGCACGCCAGCCGCGCAGCAAGGCCCTCCAGAAACTCGCGCACCTGGTATGCCTCTGACAAGTGAGCCGCGTCAAGCTTCTGCACGAACACGCCCAGCCGGTCGACCGATTCCACCAGTCCGAGCCACTGCAGCTCCAGCAGCGACTCCCTCACCGTTCCCTGGGCCACCCCCAGTTCTTTCGCCAGACTTTGCTGCGTAAGCCGTTCTCCCGGCTGGCTTTCGCCACTCAGAATGCGGCGTTGAATCTCTTCCCGAACCTGGTGCCTTCCGACCGGCGCTTGCATGACCATTGCTTGCCAACCCTCCGGCGCATGGCGCAACTTCTCCCTCTATGCGCTCCGCCTTTATTCTCGAATCTATCAGAATCGATTGTCTACGAAAATCGTGCCGGTGGGATTGGTCACTTCTGCCGATGTTCGCCCCACGCAAACGCGCTTTCAAAGTGCGTGAACTCATTCGGCTCACCTGGGACGAGATACACGCTGATCACATCGAAGCGCGCCTGGGGGGCGCTAGCGCCGGGTAGCTGGCGCAAGTACTGACGAGCCAGCCGGCGCAGGATGGTGCGCTTGTGCGCATCCACAGCGGCTTCGGCCGGCGTCAAATCATGTGCTGAGCGGGTCTTCACTTCGATAAAGCACAACATCGCTCCCTGCCAGGCAATCAAGTCCAGATCGCCGGGCACATTGCCGGCCGACCATCGCCGCGCCACCACCGTGTAACCCTTACCGAGTAGGTAAAAGTACACGGCTTCCTCGCCTTCAATTCCGGTGAGTAAATGTGCAGGCAGGGCCGCAGTCCGGCCGCGGTGCGCAGCAACGCGATCCAGGCCTTTCGTTAAGCGCTCCAGCATTCCAACCCGCACCCTTGCCCCCTTGCCATCGCCAACCATTGTCAGCCGCGGCGTACAATTCGCGCAAATGCCCGCGGGCCGCGGGGATCGGAAGATCCCTGCGGCCCGTTGAGAACCGAAGCAACTTGCGTATGCTCGCAATCAGGCAGTTGTCGCCGCCACTGCGCTCGCTTCGTGCTCGTTCTCGGCCAGCGTCAGCGCCTCTTCCAGAATGTCGAGCGCCACGGTGGCTTGTTCCCTGTTCACGATCAGCGGAGGCGACAGCCGCAGCGACGTTTCGCCGCAACCCAGCACGATCAGCCCGCGCTCGAAGGCCAGCATCTCCACGCGGTTGCGCAAATCTACGGCCGGCTCGCGCGTGGCCTTGTCCTTCACCAGCTCGATGCCGATCATTAATCCGCGCCCGCGCACGTCACCCACTGCAGCATGGCTTTGCTTCCATCCACGCACGCGCTCCAGCATGAACTCGCCCACTGCAGCCGCATTCGCAATTCCCTCGCGCTCAAGAATGTCCATGGTTGCCAGCGCAGCCGCAATCGAAACCGGGTTTCCGCCGAATGTCGATGCGTGTGAACCAGGAGCCCAATCCATAATCTCCGCGCGCGTCATGCAGATGCCCAGCGGCATGCCGCTCGCAATCCCTTTCGCCGTGCAGACGATATCCGGCTCCACGCCCGAGTGCTCAATAGCCCACCACTTGCCGGTGCGGCCGCAACCGCATTGCACTTCATCCACAACCAGCAAAATGCCGTGCCGGTCGCAGATGCGCCGCAGCTCGCGCAGAAAATTATTCGGCGCCACCACGAATCCGCCTTCACCCTGGATGGGCTCAACGAATATCGCCGCCACTTCTTCCGCCGGAAGAGTGGTTTTGAAAAGCTTCTCCTCGATGTAGCGCGCGCATCCCAGGCTGAATGCTTCTTCCTCCTTCGCCCCGCCCGTGCATCCGCGATACACGTAGGGGTAGGGCACATGCGTCACGCCCGGCACCAGTGGCGCGAAGCGCCGCTTCTGCTGCGGCTTTGAGCCCGTCAGCGAAAGCGCGCCCATGGTGCGACCGTGGAAGGCTCCGAAGAACGAGATGATGTGCTGGCGCCCGGTGTGGTAGCGCGCCAATTTGAGTGCGCACTCAATGGCCTCTGTGCCGGAGTTGCCATAGAAGAACCGGTGCGGGCCGGGCATCGGCGCCACAGCCGAGAGCCGCTCCGCCAAATTCGTCAGCCCTTCGAAATAAAAATCCGTCCCCGAGATGTGGATCAGTTCCGCCGCCTGCTTCTGAATCGCAGACACAACTTCAGGATGGCAATGGCCCGTGGATACCACGGCGATGCCCGCGGCGAAATCGAGAAACTCGTTGCCGTCCGGGTCTTCCACGCGGGCGCCGCGCCCGCGCTTGGCCACCAGCGGGTACGATCGCGTATAGCTCGGCGAGATGAGCCGGCCGTCGGCCTCTACGACGGCCCTGGCCTTCGGCCCTGGAAGCTTGCAAACCAGTTTCGGTCCATATTGTGCATGCAACTCTTGCTTGGTCATCGAATTTCTCCTCGGCAGATTCGGTTCAAGTGGCATGGCGCCAGACCGATCCATTTGCGGATGGGCGGATGCAGCCCTGCCACCGATCCCGGCATGCGGGATCAGTCACTTTCGCGGACCCATGCGGGGTCCATCAAAAGCAGCTTCGGAAAGGTTCGATTGAAGTCTGAGCGAACGGCAGGCAATGTAGCCCTTGGCGAACGCTTTGACTTTGCGGTGTTTCCGAAACTGCTCGAAAGGCGAGGATCTTCGGCGGAGTGATGCTAGTCGCCGCCGAAGAGGCTAGGTCGTGTGCGAGTGGGGAGCACACGCAAATGCCGTCGCGGACAAATGCCACACGCGCGCGACCGCGACCAGCTTTTAGTTGCCGGCGCAAGCTGCGAACCCCGATTGGCGCGCGTATGCATAAGAATCCTGTTCACTTAGAGGATAGCACGCGGCCTGTGCGCATTGCCAAGCAGGCCCTCGGCGAGACTGCCAGAGACCGGAACGAAGCGTTGCCGCGCCCACTCTACGACGGCTTCTTCGGCGCCATGGCAGGAACCATCGGCACGGCACCGGTAGGAACCAGCGCATTGAAGCTCTGTCCCTCCAGTGTGACGGCTTGTTGTTCGAAGTCACGCAGGCTGGCGGCGTCGGCTGCCATCGTCATCCAGCACGCGGCGCCTTTCACTAAGACTGTGCAGGCAATTTCAAAGGTGTATGGACTCTCAAGCCGGTCCTTCGGCGTTCCGTCGGCGCGCTCGATCCACATCGTGTGATTGCCCAGCGAATAACTACCCTGCACCTGGCTCGCAATTTCGAAGCTCTGCCTGAAACCCTCTATGGCGCCCGAGCCAAAATTTTCCAGATCGCTCGCCGTCATGGTTTGGCCGTAGCAGTTGAACGGCAATGCCAGAACCACCACCACCGACGCAGAGGCGCCATGGCGTGCCGTCATTGCCACCTCAACGCAGCCTTCTCCCTTCTTTGGCGCAGCCGCCGTCGGATAGGGCAGGTCGAGCTTTCCTTGCACGGTCGGCAATCCCTCCCAATCCGCAGGCAGGCCATAGCTGAAACCGACGTCGGCGTCCTGAACTTCGGGTGGCGCAATTGGTGCGGGCGTTGTCTCAGTCGAAGATTCTGAAGGCTTCGCGGCAGTGGCCGGCGCGTGCGCGGGTTGCACCGGTGGCGCATTTGCCGGCGCCTGCGCAGCCAAGTGTCTAGAACCAAGAATTAGAAGACACGCAGCGAGAAGGATTCGCATGAGGCAGCCTTAACTTGGCCGTCGGTCTATCGCGGGTCGGTCGCGCAACAAAAGTTCGCCGCTCCTCAAGCGACGCTACTTGAGTAGCAAAACCGAAACCGCCGATGCAACTCCGAAGACCGCGAAAACAAGGCCCAAATACCAGTAGATGCGGCTTCGCGTCAGGAGGGTGACTGAAGTGATCACCAGGCCGATCTCCAGCAGCGCCTCGGCCAGGTCGAAACGGTCCGCCCGCGCCTCCGCCTGTGTCACCTTCGTCTCCAGCGCTTCGGCCTGGTCCTGTTCAACCTTCAGCTCTCCCGCCCACTTCTGCTGGTGGTCGGCATAGGCCTTCTCGATCTTGACCGCGGCATCCCTGTCGTCAAGCGCCGCCACGCCGAGCAGATCGGAGGCCAACTCTGTTTCGTTGGCGCGAATCTTGTGCGCCTGATAAAAGTTCCACTGGTCGGTCGCCTTGTTCTGGTCGAGCACCGCCTCCGTGTGCGTGCGATGGCCCAGCACCGTGGTCACGGCAACCAGCACGGCCAGCACGCTCATGGTAAAAGCTACCGGCCGCAGCGTCGCTTCGTGCGCACCGTGCTCAGCGTGCTCTTTCAGTTCCAGTGCTTCGTTGGTTTCCATACAGTACCGCTCGGCCTCCGCCTCACACCGTTCCATTGCCTGCCGTGCCCGCTGTTCAGTTCTTCGGCGCGGCTCTTCCCTGCTGAAACGTTGCGCTCAACGCCCTTGCTCCCTCCAGCGCGCTTCGTCCACGCCCCGCAGCAGGAGCCAGAGCATAAGTTCGAACTCCGCCACGAAGCCCAACGGGAAAATCACCAATTTTGCGTGCCGCTCGACCTCCGGATTAAGGTACGCGAGCCATGCCAATCCGGCCACGATCAGGGGCCAGCCGAGCCAGCGCGGCAGAAACCGTGATCGCAGGATCAGCATGCCCAGCAGCACACAAAAGGGTCCAAAGAACAGCAGCGGACTCTGGCCCGAGATACCGGTGGTGTGCAATTGGTGCAGCCCATCCGTAATGCACCCCGCCAGGCTGCACAGGGTGGCCGCGAGCGCCAGGAGCGGCTGTGCGGGGCGAAAGAGCCGGTACAGAAGAATCGTCAAGGTCACGTACAACGCGTCCGCTGGCCAGGCCATCATAGCGCCCGCCGAAACTTTTCGGCTACTCAGGAACATCCCAAGAATCGCCGTCGCAAAATAGGTCAGATACACCACGCCAGTCGCACGCGCGTGCGAGCGGAGCTGCGCCCGTTGCGTGGTCTCGATCATGACTCTGCCCTCGAACGGTGCGTCCAACCCTAAAGGCTGAGATCTACTTCCGCTTCCATTTGACCTCGTCCTTCGAGTCCTCAAGCACCACGCCCTTCTCCGCCAGCTCATTGCGAATCTGGTCGGCGCGCGCAAAGTTGCGCTGCTTCTTGGCCTGCGTCCGCTCCGCGACCAGCGCTTCAATCGCTTCATCCGTTAGCGACTGGCGCGCAATCAGCTCGGGAGCCACCTCGTCCATGCGGCCCGCCTGCTCAGCCCACTTGAGCGCGCGGCGTGTCGGCTCGGCGTCGCGATCCTCCAGCACGTCGAAGACAGCGTCGAAATCCCTCAGCACCGGCAGAATCGCGTCGCGGTCGGCAGAGAAAAACTGGCCCTGGTCGATGGCCGTGTTCGCCGCGCGCAGCAGCTCAAAGATAGGCGCGCGTGCTTCCGCTGTATTCAGATCGTTGGCCAGCGCCGCTCGATACTCGTCCTGCGAATTTTTCGCGGCCTCCTGCAGCGCGGAGTTCTCGCCTGTCGCGAAGGTCCCCGCCGTCAGCCGCCCATAAAACGTTCGCAGCCGCTCGATCGCGCTCGTCGCCTCCGTCAGCCCATCAAAAGTGAAGTTGAACTGGTGCCGATACGGCACTGAAATCAGCGCCAGCCGGATGGCCGAAGCTTTGTAGCCTTTCAGCAACAGGTCGCGCAAGGTATAAAAATTGCCCTCGCTCTTTGACATCTTGCGCCCGTCCACCAGCAGGAACCGCACGTGCATCCAGTGCCGCGCAAATTGCCTGTGCGTCGCGGTCTCGCTCTGCGCAATTTCGTTCTCGTGATGCGGAAACATCAGGTCTTCGCCACCCGCATGCAAATCGAAGCTTTCGCCCAGGTACTCCATCGCCATCGCCGAGCATTCGATATGCCAGCCGGGCCGCCCGCGCCCAATCGCCGTCTCCCACGACGTTTCGCCTGGCTTGGCTGCCTTCCACAGCGCAAAATCGCGTGCCGAATCCTTCTCGTATTCGTCCACATCCACCCGCGCGCCGTCTTCCATCCCGCTCAAATCCTTCTTGCTCAGCTTGCCGTACTCGGGAAACGCCGCCAGCCGGAAGTACCACGAACCGTCCTCGGCCTTGTACGCCGCGCCTTCCGTGGCGAGGTTCTCCACCAGCGCCACCATCTGCGGAATGTGCTCGGTAGCACGCGCAATCTGCTCCGGACGCTCGATGCGCAGCGCCTCTAAATCCTCGAAGAACGCCTCGACGTAAGACTGCGTGTACTCGCCGATCGCAATACCCTTCTCCGCAGCGTTGCGGATGATCTTGTCGTCAACGTCGGTAATGTTCATTACGTGGCGCACCGGCGTCCCGAACAAACGCAGAGTTCGACGCAGAATATCAATCTGCAGAAACGTGCGGAAGTTGCCGATGTGGCCGTAGTCGTAGACCGTTGGCCCGCACGCATACATGCGCAGAGCCCTGCCATCGGCAGGGTCGAGCGCATCCAGTTGTCCCGTGAGGGTATTAAACAGGCGGAGGGTCATCGCTCATGCGGCTCGTGCATTGCCCGGCTGGTGACTGATTTAGCTTGTGTCTTGCCCGGCCCGACCGTCGGGCTCGCGCAATTTGCCGGATCGTGGCCTACTCGATTGTAGCAGCGCGGATTCGCGCCGAACCACGCCGCTCATCCCTCCCGGCTCGCCGCGCTCGACCCACCACAAAATTGGGGTGCCCCACCTTCGCGGCGCCTTTGTTTTTACCGCTAGGGTGGGACCGCACGAACTTCAACTCACCACCGAAGAAGCCGCAAAGTGACAGCTAGGAACTGATAGCTGCTTCCCTCACCCCATCGCTGCGGCCCAACCCACCCCGATCAGCACAAAGAGCGCCCACCATCCAAACACCGCAATATACCCGGAACTGCGTTTCGTTCCCGCCACAATCGCCGTGCCCATGCCCAGCAGCACCAGCATCCAAATGGTGATTGCGTCCAGCGACGTTGCCAGCGTGTAGAGCGCTTTGTTCGTGTCCACTGGGTCCAGAAACGCGCCCAGATTAGTCGGCGCAAAGTTTTTGATGTTGAACGACTCCGGCGCCATTCCCGCAAAAATCACAATCGTGCCCAAAAGCGCCTTGATCGACATCGGCAGCCACGCGTAATAGAACACCGCAAAGATGCTCCCGTACTTCGCCCTGCCGCCAAAAATAAAATTAATCGTGCCTAAAAGTCCCAGCGAAAGCACCGCCGCGCCGATGATCCCGATAACGGGTCCGGCGATGAACGCGCCCTGGGTTGCGTAAAGCGCGATTTTGTTGCCCATCGCGCGCTGCTCCGGCGTGGCATTGGCCATGCGCTCCTGCGATTTGGGATTGAGCCGAATCTGGTTATCCACCACTTGCTGCAGGCCGATCTTCTGCACGATTGCCCCAAACAGCATGTAGCTAAGCAACGCGCCGATAATCAGCGGCAGCCACCAGCTCCGGTTGCCGCGTTTGATGTCTTCAAACGTCTTCGACGGCGCGGTGAACGTGTCTGCAACGCGCTGCCACTGGGAAAGGCCGGCGCCCTCGGGCGCTACTGCGGCCACCGGTTGAACACTCATATCGTTCATGGTTTCGCCTTTCGATCGATCGATCAGCGTTGTTGCGCAGTTCCAGCAAGCGCACAACCGCATCGCCCGCGATTGTACGCTCAGGCCCTGCCGAAAATCGAATGAAATTTCTGGTGGAGTTTTACGCCCAGTCGGCCTCTACATACCCTCGGTCGCGCCGGCCTCGTCTGCGGTGCTCGGCGCCGCATGCTGCTTTGGCAGTGTCTTATGATCCGGCGCATAGTTCCTGTACACCGTGATGTGGAAGCAGGCCTGCCGGAACTCCTCCTCGACATCGATCTTCCCTGCAGATTGGAGTGTCAGTAGCCGCTGCCGCATCCAGGCCATCTCCTGCCTGCTCAACCCTGACTTCGCAATGTCCACCGTAGCTCCTGTCAGGTGCGGGCTCACTACGTCACCTTCTGCGGGAGCCGCGTTGCCGTTCCTCCTCATCAGGTGCCGCTGATACTCCACCGTCCGCACTGCCGAGTTCACTTCGAGCGGCTTGTGAAACACGGCCTCGTGCTCCCGCGCCAGGTCTGCCAGAAAGCGAGCCGTCCACGGCCGGCAATATCGGTGGTTCGGAAGCAAATCGCTATTCACCGCAAGCGCTGCCGACACCGGCACCGGCACCAGCAATCCGCCGGCAATCCGCTCCGCCAAGTCGCTCTCGTCCTCGATCCGCTCTAACCCTTCCGCGTCCAGCTTCGAATTCTGCCGCTCCAGCGACTCGAGCGATCCGCGCAGCGGCGCCGGCATCAAGCCATGCGGAATAGTCAGCGAAGCTTCTTCGTTCTCTGTCTCCGATCGCACACTCGCCGCTTCGGTCGGGGGTGGCAGATTGCGATCCACCGCGTCCTCATCTATCGAGGCGCTGCTAGCAGATAAGCTGCCGAGAGGCGCGCTCGCGCCCGCATCGGTAGCCGCGGAGGGCGCCATTCGGGGCACCGACGCTGCCCTGCCATTTGTAGTTTCTGCCGGAGCCTGCGAGGGCGATGGAATCTTCACCTGCTCCCCTGCAAACGCCCGTCCCACATACGGAGAATCCGACGCGGCATTTTGGTTTTCAGAATTCGCCTCGACAGGCGGCGCCGCGGCCTCAAACGCTCTCGTGGTTCGATCCGGCGAGCTGATCGCTTCCGCGCGATACCTTGGCATGGTCGCTGGCGTATCGAAGTCGGCCTCCGACCTGTTCTTCGCAGCGTAAGTCCTGCGCAGGCGCACCTCGCGCAATGTCGCTCGCGTGTAGGAACCGCGTCGACGAGCAAGCTGGCCTCGGATCGCCAAGCCCGCTCTCCAGCCAACTTCCTCTGCAGATTCTCGGCGTGTTCCGCCAGGCACGGAGGATGCATGCGTTCGGCTGTACGTTGTATGGGAAGTTGCGGTGCGCGAAGCCGCCGCTCGATGAGCGCCGGCTGATTCAATGGATCTGCCGGCGCGCAGGTGCGTCGCATGCTTCGCGTGCGAGTCGGCCGTTACCGGCGTTCTCCGGTGCGCCTTCGCCGAAACCTGCGTACCGTGAGCGCCTGTTGCCGTGAGGGCCGCCAGCGCAAACACCAGAATTGCAGCGCGGCACATGGGAGAGGGTGCGGACAATCGAGAGCGTCTCCAGTCTACGTCGATCCGCCTTCTCCTCAAAGTGCCTTCGCGGATGCGGACTTGTCTGATAATTGGACGCGCGCCGCATCGTTTCGGGTTTGTCCGGTCAGGGAATTGAATTCAGATCTCAGTCGCCGTCTGCGCAGCCGCCGCGCCACTCGCTGGGACCACCGGTCTTGCCGGCGGGGTCAAAACAAAGCCCTTGCGAATCAGCGCGAATCCCGCCTGCGGCAACTCTGCCTGCAGCAGTTGGTTCTCCGGCCCGGAGAATAATTCTGTATTCGCGCCCGCAATCGTGGCCACAAGGTGATGAACCGTGACGGGCTTGCCATCGAAGATCCCCTCCTGATCCGGATAGGTCGCCAACTGCACAGGTTCAATGGAACCGGCATTCTTCGGCAAAATGGCCCATAGATCGCGGTCGTTCTGCTCCACCGCCAAAGCCAGCAATGTTTCCAGCGCCCCTGGATCGAAGTCAGGAATAAACACGGCGCCGGGGTGCGCGGCCAGGCGCGTGGTCGAGCTTTTTCCATTGGCCGAAATATTCAGCAGGAACTGCGCCGAGTCAGGCTCCGCGACCACGTTCACCGCTTCGCCATTGACCGTCGCGCTCAGCAGCACGTGTTGCAGTTGGTTCGCCGAAGTGAGCCGCTCCGTCTTCGAAAGCGCATAGTCCAGCCCCTGCATCGCCACCTTCACCAAAGAAGTTGAATCGTAGCCCTGTGGCATCGCGGTGAATTGGAAGCTGGCCGTCCCCACCGCGTGACCGTTCTGCGCGATCTCGAAACTGCCGGACTGTGCCAGCGCCGCTAACGGCACCGCCGCCACAATCAAGGCAAAAAATCCCGCAACCGGGACAAAACGCAAAATACGCATGAGGTTCTCAAAACCCCTCTGCAAATTAGACACGAATTCCAGGAAAGTGTTGCGGTAGGGAACAGGCAGTAGCGAGAAGGCAGTAGTCGATCCCGTGCAAAAGTCCCCGTCTCTCTGGTCCCTGTTCCCTTTTCTCTGTTCCCTAGCTCTTCTTCACTTCATGTCCGCCAAATTCGGCGCGCATGATGGCCAGCATGCGATCCGTGAAGTTATTTTCCTCGCGCGAGCGGATGCGGCGGATAGCAATACGTAACTGAACTCTTTGAAGCGCGTCACATAACACA
>CAWJDG010000054.1:0-36508 GCA_963841365.1 uncultured Acidobacteriaceae bacterium | reverse complement strand
TCTTCTTCCGCCGCTTCAACTTCAGTTACGTATTGCTCCTCGGTCGTTGGTGACAACGGCGCAGGCGCTGCCTACCGCTCACCGAAGTCCGGCGCCGGCGTGTGGACACTGGCGGGGTCCAACACCTACACGGGCGCTACGACGATCACCGGCGGGACGCTCAACATCAGCACCGTGGCCAATTCTGGCTCCGCGAGCAGCATCGGCAAGGGAACCGCGCTGGCCTCCAGCCTGGTGATCGACGGCGGCACGTTGCGATATACCGGCGCGGCTTTGAATACCAATCGGCTGTTCTCGGTTGGCCCAGGGCGGCGCACACGATCGACGGTTCCGGCAGCGGGGCATCGAGTTCAACGGCAGCGGGGCGATCGCGATCACCGGCACCGACACAACGCGGACCCTCACCCTGGCCGGCTCGGCGGCCGGCAACGTGCTGGCCTTGACGCTGGGCAATGCGACCACGGCCGCCACGTCGCTCGCAAAAATGGGGGCCGGGGCGTGGAACCTCACGGGCAACAACTCCTACACGGGCTCCACATCGATCAGTGGTGGCACCTTCACCCTGTCCGGCGCCAACGGGGCAATTGCCGGCACGAGCGGAATCGCCCTGGGCCCTGCAACCCTGACCCTTGACAACACCACTGGCTCCGGCGGCTTCAAGGCCGGACGCCTCAAAAGCACGGGCAACCTCACCGTGGACGGCAAAGCCGCGTTCAATTTTACTCACGGCGCCGTCGCTGCCCACCAAT
This sequence comes from uncultured Acidobacteriaceae bacterium, assembly GCA_963841365.1. Classification (GTDB taxonomy): domain Bacteria; phylum Acidobacteriota; class Terriglobia; order Terriglobales; family Acidobacteriaceae; genus Telmatobacter. The sequence continues at coordinate 35,759 of CAWJDG010000054.1, read as the reverse complement.
TACATCGACAGTGCAGAGACCTTCTGGTCCTGGACACGGGCCACTTCACCTATACCGGCACCCAAGGGAACAATCCCACCACCGGCCAATCGATCTTCACCTTTGGCGGACTCAGCCACCCGGGGACCGCGACAGCGAACTTCACCGGCACCGGTCTCGGCACCAATGCGCGGAACTGGCTGAAATTTACGGGGCAGTCAACGGGTGCCGACATCGGCCCGTGGGCAGTCGTCAATGGGGCCGACTTTGCCACCTACGACGCTACGAACTTCGTCAAGGCGGCGGCAAACTCGACGCTAGCGGCGGGGTGGAAGACCGGCGCAGCGACTAATTTCAAGATGACGGGCGGCGGCATTACGATCACCGCGAGCCTCAACCCTTCCTACAAGACCCTCTTGATCAGCGATACCGCCGGCGGCCGCACGCTGGCCCTGAACGGCAACGCCGTGAAGGTCGGCGGCATCTCCATTACCGGGCAGACGCACATCATCAGCGGCACCAAGACGTGACGTCGCTCAACGCGGGCGATCCGCTCTACGTGATCGTTGGTGCGAATCAATTGACGCTCTCCTCCAACATCCTCGACAACGGCAGCCCTGTTGCACTGGTCAAGGGCGGCACGGGCAACCTGACGCTGAATACGGCCACGGGCAGCAATTACGATCGGCGGCACGATCCTCAATGCCGGCACGCTCAGTATCGATGCCGACTCGCGGCTCGGCAATGTCAACGGCGGAATCACCGTCAATGGGGACAGCCAACTCACCGTGGTCACCAACGCGATTCAAATTGCGGCCACGAGGACCGTGACGATCAACAATGGCGCCATCTTGACCATCAACGACAGCAACCTGGGCTCTCCCTACGTACGGATCGCAGGCAAGGTCGCCGGAACCGGGGGAGTTGTCGTGACGGGGGGCAACCAAGTCCTGTTCCAATCCACGGCCAACGACTTCACCGGCCCGATCACCATCACCGACGGGACCAACCGGACCCAGGGGTGGTACCGAGCGTCGTGGATAGCACCGTTCCCACGGCGATCACGTTGGGTGGCGTGTCGAGTAACGCGACCGGACATGTCTTCGGCTACAACGGCACCGCCAACGTCACTTTCAACAACCGGTCGCTGAACCTGACGGGGACGGGAACCAACCCCGGCGCTGTGATTCAGGTCGACGGCACGGGGGTACTGACCTTTGCCGGCGGATTCACCTCGGCTGCCGGCGTTGCCCGCACTCTGACCTTGGCCGGCACCGTGACGGGCACCGACACCGATCTCCGCGGCGATCAGCGATTCCGATGCCACCAACAAGGTCAGCCTGACCAAGGCCGGTACCACCACCTGGTACCTCTCCAGCACCGCCAGCACCTACACCGGGACGCTAACCATCGGCCAGGGCACCTTAAAAGTCGCCAGCCTCGCCGACAGCGGCGTAGGCAGCAATGGCAACGGGGCCATTAACCTGGGGACCGCCGGCCAAGCTTACACCGCCACGCTGCAATACGCGGGCACCGGTGTGGCGCTGACCCGTGCGATCACGCTCCTGGGCAATGCCGGCACTACCGCCACCATCGACTCCTCCGGCACCGGGCCCTTGTCGATCGCCACGGTCACCAACAGCTTCACCACGCTGACCCTGGGCCTGGCCGGCACCTATGCCGGCATCAACTCGATGGGCGCCGCACTGGCCGACGCGGGGGCCAACGCCCTGGCCCTGAACGTCAGCGGATCAAAATGGTCGCTCAACAACGCCAACACCTTTACCGGTGCGACCACCGTCGCCGCGGGTGCGACGCTCATCCTCGGCAACGCCGGGGCACTCTATAGCGGTACAAACAGAACAACCTGACGCTCAACGGCACGCTTGATCTCGCGAGCCAGACCGCGTTGACCGTCAACGGCCTCTCCGGCACAGGCCCACCGGAGTGATCGACAACATCACTGGCACCGCCGTCCCCTACACCTTGACCATCGGCAACAACGCCGGCACGGGCACCTACGCCGGGACGATCCAGAACACCACGGGCACGATCAGCCTCGTGAAGACGGGCACCGGCCAGATCATTTTGAGCGGTACCAACAACTGGAGCGGCACCACCACGATCAACGGCGGCAACCTCCGCGCGGCGATTCCCTCGACCAACCTTTCCATCAGCGGCGGCGTGTGGGAGACCTCCAGCATGACGCACTCATCGGCACCCTGGCCAACCAGGTGCGATTCACCGGGGCCGGCGGCGGCTTCTCGGCCTATGGCGGCGCCGTCACGCTCCGATTCGACACGGCCGTACCACAGAACGGCGCAGCCTATGCCCTCACCTGGGGTACCACGGGGCATCCACTCAACCTGGGCAGCATCACGCTGAACGACACGAATGCCAACAACACGATCGAATTGAAGAACTCGCTCAACCTCGACGAACAGGCCGGGACCGTCACACGGACCATCGCGGTCAATTCCGCCTCGCTCACCAACACGGCCACCCTCAGCGGCGTCCTGGCCGACGGGACCGTCGGCACTGACGGCATCGCCGCCGGCACCACCGGGCTGACCAAGGCCGGTGCCGGCGTCCTGGTCCTCACCGCGGCCAATACGTTTACCGGTCCGGTCATCATCGGCGGGGCCGGCAGTGGCAAGTACCCACGGTCGACAGCACGCTCATGCTCAGCAACCTACAAGGCAAGGCCCTGCTCAACACGACCTTGTTGACGATCAACGACGGCACCAACACGGGCGACGCCTACCTGCGACTGGGGGCCAACGACCAGATCAACCACGAGGCCGTGATCCACTTCAACGGCGGCACCAGAAACGCCAAGTTCGACCTGAACGGCTACGCGGCGGAAGTGGCCGGCCTGGTGACCGACGGCTCCGGCACGCTGGGCATCGTGCAGAACTACGATGCGGCGACGGGTCCAACCTCGGACGGGACTCTGACCCTGAGTGGCTCGGGCAACTATACGTTCAGCGGCTACCTCCGCAACCAGACTTCGACTTACAAGGTCGGGCTGATCAAGGACGGCACGGGCACGCAGACCCTTGCCGGCGCAACCTCATCTACGCCGGCGAAACGACGGGATCAAGAAGAAACGGCATCCTGGCCCTCAATGGCACGACCGGCTTTGCCAGCAGTAAGCCCGACGTCCAGCACGGGGACACTGGAGGTGCAGGGCACAGTCCCCTTCCCGCTGGGCATGAACACGGCAACGGATATCGCCAGCGCCTATATCGAGAACATTGCCGGGCAGCCGGGTACGGTGAACTTCAACTCGACCACGGCCACCTCGACCTTCCTGGGCGTGATCCGCGACAATGCGGGCGGCGGCAGCCTCGCTACAAGGGGCGGCTCCAAGATCACACTTGGCGGCAGCCAGAGCAACGCGTACTCCGGCCTCACCACAGTCACCGGCGCCGCTGGCGCCGGAACTGTGCTATCTCCGAAGCCAATGGGGCTGTTGCCATCCCCGGTGCCCTTACCTTCGACGGCACAACCAACGACGTCTATATATACCTTGGTGGTCCCCTCACGGCTTCCAGCACTACCCCAACCAGTTCGCGAGCAGCACGGTAATCACCTTCACGGGTGCGACCTCCGGCAAGCACCCGCGACTGCCGCATGTTCGGAAACAACCAGACAGTGGCCGGCATCTCCGCTACGGCTGGCTATGGAGTCATCGACAATACGGGTACTGACCAGAACTTCGGTATCGCCACGCTCACGATCCGCAACAGCAATGACTACTCTTACAATGCTTACCTTCGTGACCAGGGCGGCGCTGGTTCCGGTAAGATTGCAATTACCAAAGACGGCACCGGCACGCAGACCCTCACCGGCGAGGCAACAAATCCTATACACCGGCGATACGAATATCCTCGGCGGCGTGTTGGAGTTGAAGGACCTGACCGGCACGTTTGGCAGCAACGTCATCGTCACCAGCCCCGGGCACGCTGCAGTTCAACTCGACGATCGCCAACTTCACCGCCTTTGCCAAGAACATCACCGGCACCGGCGCGGTGGTCAAGGTCGGCACGCAGCCCATCACCCTCACCGGTGCCGGCACCTACACCGGCAACACGACCATCAAGATCGGCACGCTCAACGTCGGGGCCACCGGCGCGCTGGGCAGCGGGGCCAGCCAGATCCTCCTGGGCGACACCACCGCCTCGGCCAGTGCCTCGCTCCTGATCACTGGGGCATACGCGGTGGACCGCAACATCACGGTCCAGGCGGTCTCCAGCGGGACGCTCACCCTCGGCGGCAGCAACACGACGGGTGAGGCCAGTTCACAGGCAGCGTTACCCTGGGCAACGCCGTCACCTTGCAGAGCGGCAGCACCTATACCGGCACGTACTTCCAGGGTCCTATCACCGATGCCGCCGGCCCCGTCCCGGTGACGATCACCGGCCGCCTACGTCCGCTTCACCGGCACCAACAGTTACGCCGGCACTACCACGGTCACCAGCGGCGCCACGCTGGCCTTCGGCCCGGCGGCCACCATCCCCAGCGCCCTGATCACGGTGGCCGGTGGCGGGACCCTTGCCTCGCCCGGCAGCCAGCCACGAACTTCAACGGCAAGTTCAACCCAGCCTCGGCCGGCGTGCTGGCCATCCGGACCAACGACAGCTCGGCCGTCACGCTCACCGGCGCCATGTCGCTCGGCACAGTAGCCCCGTATACCTACTCGGGCACGCTCACGCTAGCGCCGCAGCGGGCTATCGCCTGGGCGGCGGCGGGGGCACGCTCACCGTCTCCGGCGCCCTGGGCGACTACAGCAGCACGGCGACGCCGGTGACGGTCACCGGCGGCTCGGTCGCCCTGACCAGCACGTCGAACAACTACACGGGCGGGACGAACGTCAGCGGCGGGACGCTTTAACTTCCTCTCCGGCACCCTCCCGACCACGGGCAACATCGCCGTGGGCGGCGGCACCTTGCAATGGGGCGGCACCAATCCTGGGATCTCTCCGGCCAGCTCAAGCTGGTCGACGGCACCACGGCCACTTTGGATACGGTGGCCAACGCCGTGACCTTCGCCAATGCGATCGGCAACAACGTGTTGGGCTCGGCCTCGACCGCCGGATTGACCAAGGTCGGCAGCGGCTCGCTCACCATGAATCTGGCCGCCACGTACACCGGGACTACCACGGTGAACCAGGGCACGCTGGCCTCCACGGTCGCCGGCACCGCGGTCGCGCCCTTCGGCACCGGCATCTGACCCTTAACGGCGGTACCGCGCAGTTCGCGCCCGCCGGGAGCGGGACCAGCGTGACGCTGACCACCGGGGCCCTGACCTACGGCGGCACGGGCGTGCAGTCCAGCGGCGACATCCTCCAGCTCAACAAGGGCAGCCAGACCAGCCTGACGTTGACGGCGGTCAGCCTGGCGAGGGCCAGCTACGGCACGCTGGTCCTTCAGCCCGCGGGTGGGCTGGCCACGCTGGGCGTGTCCGAGTCGTTGAAGCTGACGACCTCCGCCGGCAACGCCAACGGGATCTATGCCACGGCCGGCATCGTCGCCCAGGACACGAGCACCCCGGCCATCGGCACTTTCGTCAAGGACAACGGCAGCGGCGTCCTGGTCACCGCGGAAAGCGGCACGACCGGCTACACCACGGTCAGCTCGGGCTCCGGCGGCCTGACGGCCAACTCGGTCTCCGACATCACCGGGGCTTACACGGTCAACACGGCAAGCACGCCGTACGCCCTGCGGGTCGGGGCGACCACGTTGACGACGACGACCGGCCAGGCGGTGACGCTCGGCTCGGGCGTGATCATCATGAACCCGAGCAACTCCACGCAGTCGATCATTACCGGCACCGGCAACCCGTTGACCACGGGCGGCACGGAGTTCGACGTCTACGTGGGCGGCGGCTCGCAGACCGCACAGATCGTCGGCGGGTCCCTGGCGACCGCCAAGAAACATCGTCAAGTTCGGCCCCGGCACGCTCGACCTCAAGACCAGCTCAGGCGAGGCGGCCCAGTCGCTGGTGATCAACGGCGGCACGGTAACCGATACGGGCAACGGCAGCAACGCATGCGCCCCTTGGCACCATCATCATCAACAACGGCGGCACGTTCCTCTACGGCTCGAACAATAGCGTCGGCGACACCACCGTGTTCACCGTGAACGCCGGCGGTCTGCTGGATTGGGGCTCCACCAGACGACGGACCACATCCAGGGCATCCAGGGCGAGGGACCGTAAACCTGCGGGCCTCGGGCGATAACCAGCTCACCTGCCTCACCAACACCTATGTGTTTTCCGGCCAACTGGTTAGTGGCGCGGGCGACTATAATGCGCGGGTCAGTTCGGGCAGCCTGGAAGCTCACCCGGCCAGAGCCCGAACTTCCTGGGCCGCTTCCGCACGGACGGAGGTGTCATTCAGTTGGCGTCGCCGGCCGGGCCGGTGGCCCAGAACTTGACGGGCGACTACCTCGCCGATACGGGTGCCGGCGCTACGATCCAGGCACTATTGGACAACCAGTTCAGCAACGTGAACAACGTCAACGTGAACTATGCCGGTGCCACTTTCGACATGTCAAACACGGTCCAGACCCTCGACCAGCTCACAGGCGTCGCCGGGGCCAACCTCAAGCTGGGCTACGGCACGTTGACCGCCGGGGCGAACAACGGCACCTCAACCTTCGCCGGCAATATCAGTGGCTTTGGTGGCAACCTGATCAAGACGGGCACCGGCGTCCTGACCCTTTCGGGCACCAACACCTACACCGGCCAGACGACCGTCAACGGCGGCCGGCTGCAATTGGCCAAGGAGGTCTCGCTCTACAACAACACGCCGGCAAGCTGGACCGACGCGAATATCTCCGTGGGCAACAACGCCACGCTCGGCTTGAATGAACAACTGAATATTATGGGTCGCACGATTAAAAGGGTGTCGGAAGGCCGTTTCGGCGAGGTGGCGACGGAAATTATATCGCCCCAAAACGAAATAGAGATAGCCATAAAGGCGTTTGCGGACTGCGCCATGAAATTGGAAAAACGCGAAGCGAAATAAAGCAAACAGGTAAGCTGGCTTCTTTGGGGGTCTTAATTTCCGGGGTAGCCCATGAGCTGGGCAATCCCCTGACCAACATCTCCATGATGGCCCAAACCTATCTGAGCGTCTATGACATGCTAGATGATGATGAAAAAAAAATCTATATGGGGGATATCTACAACCAGACAGGGCGCATCCAGAAGATCGTAGGAAACCTCCTGGAATTTTCCCGCCAGATGAAGCCTGAGATTGCAGGAATGGGATATTGGAGAGATCGTGGATATGGTCCTCAGCTTAGTGAGCAACCAGCTAATGATCTCCAACGTGAAGTCCCATATGACCATTGCCGAAGGGTTGCCCCCAGTATATGTGGACGCCTCCCAAATCGAGCAGGTCCTGGTTAACCTATTCATCAATGCCATTCAAGCCATGCCTAAGGGTGGCGACCTATTTATCGGCGCCAGTTACGATCCGAAAAGCGATATGCTCATCCTGGAGGTCAGGGACACCGGTACCGGCATTAATAAAGAAAATCTTCCCCACGTTTTCGACCCCTTTTTCTCCACTAAAGGCACCAAGGGCACCGGTCTGGGGCTCTCCGTGAGCTACGGCATCATCCGGCAGCACCACGGCGACATTACGGTGGAGAGCGAAGAAGGCAAGGGCACAAGTTCATCATCAAATTACCTCGCAATGAAAAAATAAAGGGGGCCAGAAGATGCCGAAGAAAATTATTGTGGTAGATGATGAGCAAATAATCTGCAACATGGCCAAGAAAATTTTGCAAATCGAAGGCTACGAGGTGGACACGTTCACCGACAGTGTGCTAGCCCTGGACGCCATCCGTAAGAACCAGTATGATCTGATAATCACCGACCTCATGATGGAACAAGTCAGTGCACAACGGCCTTCAAGGGCACGCTGAGCTCGATGCGCGTCGGACTTACCACCGCGGGGTTGATGCTGCGCGGATTCACAAAGCCCGCCGTACCCGGATTCGGGATCGCCGTCTCCTCAAAGAACCGCGAGGGATGGCCGGTCGCCGGAACCTGCTTGATGCGCTGTCCGAATGGGCTCGAGCGCCGGCAGATGTCGAAAATCTCGGTCTGATACAGCGGAACTTCGATAGCGCCCGGCCCGATGTAATCGGCTGCCGCGTGAATGTCTGCAAAAGTTGCGTTCATAGGCTCTTTCCGCCCCCTCCATGGGGCCGTTGCTTGAGTGACGCAGTGGTCAGTGATCGGTTAATGTCGATCAGCAGTCAGGGCAGTGGTCACAAGCGACTGACCACCGATCACTGACCACTGATAACTGCTTCTACGCGATCGCGCCTGCCCGCAGTAGTTGGGTCTTGACCGCGATGCGCTGTTCCAGGCTCAGCCCGGACAACGCCGCATCGAGAGTGCGCACGTCCACCGGGCCCTCGCCGATACCGTGCTTGGCCAGCATCTCGGCTGTCGCCGCGGGCATGGTCCGGCGCAGAGGGTTCAGTGCGTTTTGCGCTGCCGCCGCCTTGACCTCGGCCAGCTCCCGCTCGACCGCGGCCAGTTTCTCGGCCAGTTCGGCCTCCCGCGCGGCTCTGCTCGATGGTCGCCGAGATCCTCTCCACCTCGCCCGATCAAAGCGCCCTGGCGCTCTTCCAGCCAGCTCAGCGTCCTCTCCAGCAGGGTGGTCGCGGCTTCCAGCCGTTCGACAATGCTCTTCTCGTCTTGTTCCATGTCCTTCCTTTCGTGTTTGCGTACATCCCGCACAAGAATTCACACCAACCGGTCCTTCACCAACAAAAAAGGCTCCGCAACGCGGAACCTTGCCGGTCACCTGCCGACTTACAAAATCGCTAACTTGCTTGTTCGTTCTTTTCAAACTCCGGTAACTTCACCGGCCCGGCAAAGCGCCTTCCTGCTCTTCTAACTCGCCATTCGAAAGCTTGTTGCCCGGTAAGCCGCCTTTTCCCGCAGCAGAATTGCCGCTCCGGTAAAGGTAACGCGGGTCAGCTTCCATACCTCGGCCCGCATATCCTCTACCCGCGCATCGGCCAGCTCGTAACTCATGCCCATCGTCTCCGGAGTGTGCGCTGCGATCGCCTGCGCCACCTCGGGAAAGTCGCGCGCGTAAAGATATCCGCGCACCACCAGCCGCTGCCCGACAACATCGGCTTCGGTCAGCAGGCCGATCTTGCGCCGCGCGTCGTGCCCGTCCCAGCCCGGCCGGTAATCCACCGCCATGCCCAGCAGCGAAGGCAGCGCCTTCTCCGCCGCCTCGCGCGTCAACATCACCCGGTGCCCGCGCGCCCCGGCCGGCGCCTTGTCGCTGGCCGCATTCACCATCGTCAACACCCCCTCGAACGGCACCCGGTTGGGATGCCTGTCCACATGAGGAATCTGTACCGCCATCGCTTCCAATCGCATGCGCTCTCTCCGCCCGCAAATCAGCTGTTCCCGTTCACCTGTTTCTCTACTTCGCCTGTTCGCCTGTCTTCTGCCCCAGCGGCCCCAGCCCCCGCATCGCCCGCACCTCGTTCACCGTCAGCACGCCGGCCTGCAGCAATTGCACCTGCACCGCCAGCTCCGTCTTCTCGTCGCGCGCGCTCAGCTCGTTGAAGACAAACTCGAACTCCCGCCAGCCGATGCACTTCGCGAAGAGATCGCGCGTGATGTGCCCGGCCAGCAGCATCGCCAGCGGCGAGATGGCCCCGCGGAAGGCCTCGTCGGCCATCTCCGAGGCCGTCGACTGGTTCACGTCCGCCTCCAGCCCCAGCATCAGCGGCGGCAGCCCAAAGGCGTTGGCCACCATGCGGATCAGAAACTCCTGCCAGGCCAGCCGCAGGTCCGCGTCCGTTCCCTGCGCAAAGCGCAGCACCTCCGGCTTCTGCTCGGTCGAAAGCAGCGGCACCCGCCCCGTGCCCTCAATCTCGTCCTGCCACCAGCGGATCAGCCGGTCGTGCTGCGCCGGCGTGGCCTCGTTCAGCCACAGCGCATACTGCGCCACCGAGTTCGCCGCCAGCTTGCCGGCGAAGCGGTGCGCGCTCAGGAACTGGTTCACCGTTTCGAAGGCCACTTCCAGCGGTCCCAGCCCGAAGGGCGTAAAGCTGCGCGGATTCATGCGGATATACATCAACTGGTCGTCGAGCAGTTCGACTGCGCTCGACTCCAGTTGCCCCGGCATGGCCTGCGCGTAGCGCGGCGAATCCTCGCTGCCCGTCCCACCTGGCATTGATCCGGATCGAAGCCCCGTCCACCGGCCACAGCATCGCCGGCCGCTCCGCGTCGCCCGTCGGCTCCATCTCGATGGCCCCGAAGCCGCCCGTCAGCGCGTCCTCGATCGCCTGCTCCATCAAAGTGCGAAAGCTGTCTGTCGGCATTCGGCTCTTCCAGCATCCGGCGCAAGCGCCCGCAGCTTGCGCGCCGCAAAGGCCACTTCCCCTGGCCTCACGCCGCGCCGCACCCGCACCTGCCAATCCATGGCCGCGATGCGATCCTTGATGACGTTGATCGCCCGCCGCACCACCGGCGTCTCCGCAAACCGGCGCAGATTCGCCGGCGTCGGCTTGGGCAGGTGCCGCCCCGGAAACTGCACCGGACTCAGGATCGCGGGCAGAGCCAGCGTCTTCCGCTCCGCCTCCGCCGCTGCCGCCACTTCCGCCGCATCGGCCCTGCGTCCGCCGCGGCGCGTCGCCTGCCGCCAAATCTCCCGCAACTGCTCCCCTACCTTCACGCGCACCTTCCTTGCTCCAAATGAAAAAGGCACAGCCCAAGGGCCATGCCTTTCTTTGAATTCGCAACTGTCAGTGATCCGCGGTCAGTCAGACGTCACCGCGTACCCAAATCCGCTGACTATCCTCGATCAGCGGCCTCAAACCAACCAATTTCCATCAACAAAATTGATCTTACTCCGTGGGCAGGAAATTATATGCAAACTATTTTCAAAATTTTTCTGCCCGCTAAAACCTGCGTTATCAATCGCTCACCGGCCTTCGGAGAGATCGCACAGAACCGTTTGCTCTCTGCCAACCCCTCACACCCGCAGCTCGCGCCGCGCCGTCTCCGCCACGCGCCCCAAGTCCGACGTGGTCAACACGCGGATCTGGTGCTCCTCCATGGTCTCCACGCCAAAGCGGTACATCTCCAGCCGTTCCGGCTCCTCGTCCGTGGCGCCGAGGCGCGCCGCCGGCTCAATCACGGCGGTCAGCTCCAGCCCAGCTTTCTCCACGCGCTGTACACCGCTGCGCAGCGCGGCAGCGGAGAATGCCAGAACCTTGGCCGCCTCCAGGCCCGGGTCCAGGCTGACGGCATGAAACATACGCACCACTCCATTGGGCCTGTAACCCATGTCAATGCGTAACGGGTCGCCGGCCCTCGTATACTCCGACGCCGCGATCCTCTTGCGCAGAAGATCCCACACCCCGGCGTGTTCGAATTCGCTGCGCATCCTCGCGTGGATGGCGGCGCGCCCGCTCAGGCGCGGCACTCGCTCCCGGGGCGGCGGCTCGACATAAAGCCGCATCAACTCCTCCATCCCCGCAGGCAGACTCTCGGCCAGGTAAGCTTTCGGCTCGGTCATCTGCACATTCAGCGAGAGCGACTCCTCGAGCAACCGCATCATTTTGCCCCCGGGTCCCTGTTGCAGCCGCAGGCGCAGCTCGCTCTCCATCCCCTCCAGCAGCGCCGTGTCGGCGTCGGGATCCATGCAGCGCACCCGGCGCCAGTCGCGGGTGAAACGCACCTCCGCATGAGCGCTGCCCTGCTCACGCAGGATCACCCCAATGTGCACACCTTCGTTCCGCACCGCGTCCGGAACATACCGCAGCAATTGAAATTCGCACTCTCGCCGATGAGTCACGCTGGTCATGGCTTTTTCCAGTACACAGTGGTCAGTGGTCAGTGGTCAGTGGTCTGCATTCAGTAATCAGTGGTCGGCTCCCAGTTTGAAGTTGTTCATTCTCAGTTCGCAGTGATCGATGATTCGTCGTTCTGTTCTCCTGTTCTCTGTTCTCTGTTCTCTGTTCCCTGTTCCCTATCCTCAATTCACTCTCCCTTCGATCGTAGGCCCCCATCGCGCCTTCCAACTCTCTTCCCTTTCTTCTTTTCCCGCCGCTCCCCATTTAGGGAACGGCCTCCGGTCCGAGTTCCCAAACGCCTCAATCAGTTCCCGGATCCGGCTGCGTCGCGCGAGCAGTTTCTCCACCAGTGCCTCCATGTCGCCCTGATCGCCGCCATACCACTCCGGCGGCACGTCGTTGGCCGCCGCCCACACCGTCTCTGCCGGCATGGTTTCCAGGCGCGAAAGCCACGGCTCAAAGGACTCCCATCCTGCGATCTCCCCGTACACGTCGTTGCGATAGTACACCCCGCGCAGCGGCGCATCCTCAAAGCGCCACTCCCCGGCGTGAAAGCAATAGCCGAAGTCGATGAAGACGGCCTTGTATCGCCGTTCCCGCTGCCGCCGCGTGAACACTGCCTGACGCCCGTTGGCGTTGCCCGTCCACTTATCCAGCGCCAGGATGCCCGCAAACTCGCTCAGGTTTTTCACTTCGGAAAGCTGCTCTTCGGGCAGGAAGTCCACCACCTGGCCCGGCATCAGGCCGCCCGCGAAACGCGACCCAAATTGCAACCCCGCCTGGCAGCGCACGCGCGTCTGCCCCAGGTCGATTTCGAGTTCCGGCGTGTTCTCGACCAGCCAGCTCGAAACCTCCACCAGCTCGGATTCCGGCACCGTAAGCCCTGCCGCGCTGGCGAGCCGCGAGGCCAGAAATTCATTGGCCAGCACCCGCGTGTGCTGCGGGTTGTTCTGGAACTTAACTACATAGATGTGGCCGTCCGCGCCCAGCATCAACTGGCCCTGCGCGCCGCCCCGCATGCGCCGGATCTGCTGCACCGCCAGGACCGCCAACCCGTCTCCCGCCTTTTCTGGTTCTCTTTCGAATTCTAAAGCAGCTTGCAGCTTTTAGCCTTTAGCTTTCAGCTCCCGTCTTTCACGTTCTAGCGCGCTCACATTGAGAAAAATGACGCATGACCCGACGAGGGATCGAAAAACAGCGTGGCCACATCAGTACCGGCCTACTCGGCGCGGCTGATGGCTAAAAGCTAAGGGCTGATCGCTGTTTTGTCCCCCATCCGCTTCGCCTCTTCCTCGCCGTCCAGCACCCGAAACAGGCCCTCGGCCAGCGCTCGCAGCTCATCCTCGCCGGGATACACCGCGACCGGCGCAATCCACTCGACTGACCCGCGCAGCAGCGCCACCAGGCGCCCCGAGTGCGCCATGCCGCCGGTCAACAGCACGGCGTCCACCTTTCCTTCAAGCACCGCGGCCATCGCGCCTGTGTCTTTGCCGATCTGGTAGATCATGGCCCCGAAGACTGCTGCGGCCTGTCCGTCGCCCGCATCCATGCGCCGCTCTACTTCGATCAAATCGCGCGTTCCCAGATACGCGAACAGCCCGCCATCGCCAAAGACATGGCGGTCGAGCTCCTTCTCAGTCATCGTCCCGCTAAAGCAAAGCTTGATCAGCTCGCGCACCGGGAGTGACCCGGTGCGGTCAGGGCCAAACGGCCCCTCTTCGATCGAATTGCTGTCGATCATGCGCCCGCCGCGATGTGCCGAAACGGTGATTCCGCTTCCCATGTGAACCACGATCAGCCGCATCTCGGCGTAACGACGGCCTTGGGAGCGCGCGTAGCGCCGCGCCACCGCCTTGGTGTTCAGCGAGTGGCCGACATACGACCGCTTGACCAGCGGCGAGCCGGAGATGCGCGCACACGGCTGCCACTCGTCCGCCGTCACCGGATCCACGATGTATGCGTTCACCCCGGCGACCCGGGCGAAGCGCAGCGCCAGTACCGCTCCCAGGTTCGACGCGTGTTCGCCGCGACGTGCAAGGCGCAACTCCTCCACCATCGCGTCGTCCACAAGGTAGGTGCCGCATTCCATCGGCGGCAGCAATCCGCCTCGTCCGGCAACTGCCGCCCAGCGTTCCTCGCCCTTCCCGCTTTCGCTGTATCCCGCCTCACGGAGCGCAGTCGCAATGAGTTCCGCCCGGTATTCCAGCCGGTCCAGCATGGGCCGCCCGCGAAAACGCGCCAGTTCGTCGTCGCCGTGGTGAATATTCCGCGACATCTCCTCGCCCGCGCCCGTGTAAACGCCGAATTTTGTCGATGTGGTTCCGGGGTTGAGGACTAGAACCCTGTCTTTCTCGTGACTCAAGTTGTACCTCTCTAGAGTGTATCGACATGTACGGATGGGCAGCGTTGCGAGCAAAAATCCGGCCAGACACCGGGGCCCCTACGGACTGGTCTTGGTCCGTGAAGTGGAGATGAAGCCGGGCCCGAAGGCTGCGGCGGGTCCACCGTCGAGGGCGAGAATGAAGTATGGCCGGATTTCCACCCCAGCGACAAAAAGCCGTCGCCGGGGACCCCGGATTTTAGTCGCAACCCGATGGGACGGGGCCATTTTCCCCAGCTCTTCGTCCCGCGTCGCTAGCAGACGCCCGGTATACGTCGCTCCTCATTCCTCGATCTGAGAAGAAATGGCTCCCGTCGCTGCCAATCCATATACGTTGATACACCCTCGGCAATCGAGTTTACCCTGCCGTGCCATCCCTGCGCAGGCCCAGGTTGCTGATTGCAAAGGGAAGCTCGAAAGCTAGCCACCCCCATTGAATGCAAAGGTATTCCGGGCTGCTTGCCAGATTCGTGTTAAACTCTATGTAATCGTAGAATTCGATTTGAAGTTCTTGCCTGTTCCGGGTTACCGCCTGCTTGCAACACTCCACATTGCGTTCGGCGGTAAATCAGTATTTTGAGGAGCAACACATGGAACAAGGCACAGTCAAGTGGTTCAATGACGCAAAGGGATTTGGATTTTTGAGCCGTGAAAACGGCGAGGATGTCTTCGTCCATCACACAGCCATCAAGTCGACCGGCTTCCGCTCGCTGCAGGAAGGCCAGAGGGTCCAGTTCGACGTGACCAAGGGCCCCAAGGGCTGGCAGGCAGAGAACGTCCAGGTTATCTAAGGGCGCCTGAGAGCAAGTTCGGAACCGATAGCAAAAGGGACGGCCAACCTGCCGTCCCTTTTCTGCGTTCTATCGACCTCAATCCCCGTCTCTTTACGCCGCGGGCTTCATGCTTTCTGCCGCAACGGCCGGATGCAGACCCACCCTGGACGTATCGTGTGTGCCGAGGTATTGGAGCACGTCGTTGATGGAGTCTTCAAAGCGCGAGCCCGATTTGTGGGTGGCTCTTACGCCCTTCGAAACCAGTTGACAAACTTCAAAGCGGTTGATTCCGTGCGCAAGTGCGCGATGAATTTGATCAGAACGCATGACAAGCTCCAACGAACAGGGTGATTGTTGCGTGGAGGAGCGAAGCTCGTCAGGAGCGTCAGGTCAGCCGAAGCCGAGCAGGCCGGGCAACTAAAGGTCTGTCTTGATTGTACGCTGCAAAGACGAGTCTGCCGTGTGTTCGTCGCGGGGCTTGGTGAATTCATGCACGTCGCTATCGCATGCCCCTGTCTCCCTGTTACCATGGATTTCGCAAAACCCGTTTTGCGGGGTTCCTTGAACACATTCGATGGAAAGAGGTTAACTTGGCCGATACCACAAAGATCACAGATAAAACGGAACGGAAGAAACTGAAGCGCGCGGCGCGCAAGAAGGCTGCCCCCAAGGCAAAGCGGACCACCCCGCGCGGCTCGCAAAAGAAGAAAGTGAAGAAGATGGCCCGCGGTCAGTCGAAGCGGTAAGAGAGATGAGTGGTCAGTGGTCAGTGGTTGGTGGTGAGCAATCGCGAGCTCTCATCACTGATCACCGCTCACTGACCATTGTGTTCTTCGAGGAGCCCTTCACTGCTCAGCCAACTGCTTGCCCGCAAGTCGATTGACAAGCTTATCAGCGACTCGGAAGAACCCGAGCACTCGCTGAAGAAAAGCTTGGGCCCATGGTCGCTCACTGCGCTCGGAATCGGCGCTGTGATCGGCTCGGGCATCTTCACTGTCATCGGCACGGCGATGGCAGGCCAGCATTTTGACGCCCCTTCGATCGGGAACACCCCCCTCCTCCACTACCTCATCCTGCATACCGCCATGGCCGGCCGTCCCGGCGCCGGGCCGGCTCTGGCCATCTCCATGGTGCTGGTGGCCATCGTCTGCGCCTTCACTGGACTCTGTTACGCCGAGCTCTCGTCCATGATTCCCATCGCAGGCTCAGCCTATACCTATACCTACGCGACCCTTGGCGAACTGGTGGCCTGGATTATCGGCTGGGACCTTATCCTCGAATACGCCTTCAGCAATATGAGCGTGAGCGTCGGCTTTGCCGCGCATATTGTCGACTTGCTCGATTGGTTCGGCATCCACCCGCCGCTCATGTGGATCTCGCCAGCTTACCTTCCCACCGGACTGCAGGATTTTACCGGCAACAATCTCTACAATCCCGGCTGGCATTTCGGCTTCAATATTCCTGCGTTTCTCATCGTCATGATCCTCACGGTGATCCTCGTCCGCGGCATCCGCGAGTCGGTGCGCGCCAACAACATCATGGTGCTGGTGAAAATGGCGGCGATCCTGGTGTTCATCTTCGCCTCCGCCAGCTTGATCAAGCCTCGTTACTGGCATCCCTTCATGCCCAACGGCTGGACCGGCGTCCTTACTGGCGGATCCATCATCTTTTTCACCTACATTGGCTTCGACTCGGTTTCAACGGCTGCAGAGGAGTGTCGCAATCCCCAGCGCGACATGCCGATCGGCATCCTGGCCACCCTCGCCGCCTGCACGCTGCTTTACACGGGCGTGGCCATCGTCCTCAGCGGAATTGTGCCATGGCAATCGGTCATGGGCGATGCGGCGCCGGTGGTGAACGCGCTGAAGCGGCTCGCGATCGCAGAGGCGAGCACCCAGTTGCATTGGGTGCGGCTGTTTGTTCTGGTGGGCGCGCTCATGGGCATGGTTTCCTCGATCCTCGTCTTTCAGCTCGGCCAGGCGCGCATCTGGTTTGCCATGTCGCGCGATGGCCTGCTGCCCGCGGTTTTCAGCCGCATCCATGTGCAGTTCCGCACACCGGCTTTCGCCACTTGGGTCGCCGGATTCGTCGTGGGCGTCCCCGCCGGCTTGCTCGACATCGGCACCGTCGCCAACCTCACCAACATCGGCACGCTTTTCGCCTTCGTTCTAGTATCTTCCGCCGTCATCATCCTCCGCTACCGCGAGCCGGACCGCCATCGCGGCTTTCGCACCCCGCTGGGTCCGGTCTTTCCGGTACTGAGCATCATCTTCTGCATCATATTGATGATGGGACTCGAAGTGCTGACGTGGATGGCCTTCTTCGCCTGGCTGATCATCGGCCTCGTCATTTACTTCCTCTACAGCCGGCACCGCTCCGAGTTTGCCACGGCCCGGTAGACGTGCCGTGCCAGAGACGCCTTGAAAACCTGGCAAAAAGCCGCTCTCATGACGCTCGTCACGCTCGCCATAGGCGGCATCTACCTCTTTTCGGTGTTTGAGCACCGCCGGAATCCCGGCGTCGCGACACAGCACGGTCCTGAGCAGAACCTCACGCCAGACGATGTGGCCATCGTCCGCATGAAGATGATGACGTCTTTCGACGATGCGCTCACCCTCCAGGGCGCCAGCGTGTGGATGAAGAACGGCTACACCATGCCCTATTACCCCGAACTGGGAGGCCGCATTGCTTTCGCTAACCCCGCCGGCGTCATCCCGTCCGCGCAGAGGCTCGATATCAAGAAGGTGATCAAGGCTGTGCCGCCCGCCCAAGTCGACGACGGCATCTCGCACGGCGCCCGCCAAGTCTTCGCCGTCTTCTCCCTTCCCGGCAGCCCAACCCTTTACGCCACCGCTATCGGCGTCATCGACGGCCGCCAGGAGCAGTACTTCTGCGACGTCCTCTTCTACTACGACGATCCGCACAACATCTATAACTACTGGCCCAAAAATGTCTGGACAGCCATCGATGCGCACCAGGTCATCCCCGGCATGAGCGAACTCCAGACTCGCATGTCCATCGGCCAAAAGACGCAAACCGATGGTTCATCCGAGGGCAACCGCACCGTCACGTACGACCAGGCAGGCAGACAATGGACCGTCACCTTCGTCAATAACAAGGCAACGACGATTAAGAGTCCGTAGCGCCCCTAACCCCGCGAACCCCGCCAGCTCCTCAAATATCGCTACACTAAAAACTGTGTCCGATATCGAGTCCTTCATCCGCCGCCTGCCCAAGGCCGAGCTGCATCTGCATCTCGAAGGCACCATTCTGCCGGCCACGCTCGTAGAACTCAGCGCCCGCCGCGACGTGCACCCCATCACGCTTGCCGAGGCCGAAGCCCTCTACCGCTTCACCGATTTCAGTGAATTTATTGAGTGCTTCAGGGCGGTTACACGGCGCCTCATGGAGCCAGAAGATTACGAACTCGTCGCTTGGCGTATGATGCAACAGCTTGTCGCGCAGGGCATCGTCCACGCCGAAGTCTACATCTCCGTCGGCGTCATCTATATGTGGCGCAACTTCGATCCTCGCTGCTTCGAGCCGATCTTCGCCGGCCTGGAGCGCGCCCGGGAGCGCGCCACGCGTGAGCTGGGCCTCTCGCTTTATTGGATCTTCGACGCCGTTCGCCACTTTACGGTCGAGGAGGCGGAACGTGTCTTCCGCAAAGCCGCCGAAATGCGCGTTCAGTACCCCTCCATTGTCGGCATCGGCCTCGGCGGAGACGAGCGCCGCACCGGCTCCGAGCCATTCCGCGCGCTTTACGCCCAGGCCCGTGCCGCCGGGCTGCGCCTCACGAACCATGCCGGCGAAACCACTGGTCCCAAGGCCATCTGGGAGGCGCTTTCCATCGGTTCCGAGCGCATCGGCCATGCGCTGTCGGCTATTGAAGACACAAATCTCCTCCAAGAGTTAAAGGCACGGGGAGTGCCGCTGGAGCTGAACCCCACCTCCAATGTTCGGACGGGCGTCTGCCCCTCCTTCGCCGCCCACCCCCTGCGCCCCTACTTCGATCGCAACCTGCTCGTGACCCTTAACTCCGACGATCCCGCTTTCTTCGGGTCCGACCTTACCGGCGAGTTCCTCCTCGCCCATAAGCAGCAGGGTTTTAACCGTGAAGAGCTGCGCCAGGTCGCTGCCAACTCCTTCAGGGCCAGCTTTCTTCCCGAAGCCGAAAAAGCAGCGTGGCTCGCCCGTATTGAAACCACCGGTTAAGTTACTTCCGTGTTTTCCGCAGCGGCAACGCCTTTGGCGCCGATGCAATCTGAGCTATCATATTGGGTACGGGAGGCTATGCTAGATGCCCGTCGATTCTGAATCCGAACTGACAGTTGATGAAACCTGCGACGCAGAGAAGGTGGGTTCCACCGCCCTCCGTGTGATTACCTGGTTTTCTGTGGGGATGGCCGTGGCTGCCTTGGGCATCTTTGTCGGCGCCGAGCTGCGAAACCGCTACAAATTCAAAAAGCGCACACCCTACGACTTCTACTCGAACGCCGGCGAGCAGCAGGCGAGCGAGTTTGGCGTCGGCGTCTAACTCCTCGCGAACTGTGTTTCAGTTACTCGATGCCGCCTATGGGCGGCATCGCTGCGCTTGGGCGTGATTCAAAACGGTATGCGCCTCATCCTCCCGCGGCCCCTCTTTGCATCCAAGCCCATCATGGAGACCTTCATGAGGCAATTTAAATCCCGGCGCTTTCTCGCTCTCCTCTTCGCGCTTCTCATCTTTGTCTCGCCCGGCCTCGCACAAGAGACCGTCGAGATCGACGCGCAAGCGCACGCAGCGCCTTTTCCGCACTTCTGGGAAGGGATGTTCGGCTCGGGACGGGCCATCCTCTCGTTGCGCCAAAGCTACCGTGATGATCTGCGTGCGGTGAAGGCCGTCGCAGACTTCCGGTACGTCCGCTTTCATGCCATCTTTCACGACGAGGTTGGCGTCTACAACCTCGATCAACACGGCAATCCGGTTTACAACTTTTCCTACGTCGATCAGATCTACGACGGCCTGCTCGCAAACGGCGTGCGGCCGTTTGTCGAAATCAGCCTCATGCCGAGAAAGCTTGCATTCAATCCCGATGCCTTGCACGCATTCTGGTACAAGCCTGACGTCTCACCGCCCCGGAGCATGGACGCATGGGACGACCTGATTCGCCACTTCGCCCAGCATCTCATCGACCGCTATGGCATCGACGAGGTGTCGCAGTGGTACTTCGAGGTATGGAACGAGCCGAACCTCGATTTCTGGGGCGGAGCGCCGCGCCAGAGCACCTACTTCGACTTGTACGCCCACACGGCGCGAGCATTGAAGAGCGTCAGCCCGCGTTTGCGCGTCGGCGGCCCGGCTACTGCACAGGCCGCATGGATCACCGACTTTCTTAAATTCACTTCTGCCAACAATGTCCCGGTCGACTTTGTTTCTACGCACGCTTACGCCGACGACTCGGTCGAGAATCTCCTCGGCACCCACGAAGACATCCCCATGGATGAGCGCGTTTGCAGCGCCGTAGCCAAGGTGCACAACCAGATCAAGACCTCGGCGTCGCCCAATCTTCCCTTCCTCCTGACGGAATGGAATGTGCAGGGCCAGGATGATGCGCGCGACACCGTCTTCGTGGGCCCGGCACTCGCCAACACTGTGCGCCAGTGCGATGGTCTCGTGAACAGGATGTCGTTCTGGACCTTTTCTGACGTCTTTGAGGAGGGCGGCCCAATCCCCAAGCCGTTTGTCGATGGCTACGGCTTGCGCGCCAAGGGCGGCATCAACAAGCCCTCTTTCTATGCCTTTCAACTTCTGCACCAGCTTGGCGATGAACGGCTGGCCAACGAATCGCACGATGTGATCGTGACCGAGACGGCAAAGGGCGCTTTGGCGATCGCCGCGTGGAACCTCGTCGATCCCGGTCAAAGCGGTGTCGACAAGACCATGCACCTTGTCTTCCGAAATGTACCAGCCGATGCTCGTGTCACGATCCAGCGTGTAGATTCCGATCACGGAAATGTGTTGAAGGCTTATGCGGCGATGGGCCAGCCGCTCGATCCAACGCCCACTCAGGTAGAGCAGCTGAATCGCGAAACCGTTTTACCTGCACCCGAGGAGACCCACCTCACCGGGGGCAGCCTCGAGCTTCACCTTACGCCCGATGCGCTCGCCCTCATCAAAGTCGAGCATCGACCAATTCGTTAGTCGCGCCCGAAACTCGGCTCGTTTAGATCTCTCAACTTCGCCGATAGAAAAACTTATCGCCTGAATCGCGAGATGAAATAAAGTATGACCGACAAAACAATGCTGATCAGAATCGACGTCCCGATCGGAAAATAGAAGGAGACGTTCTTGCCTTTGTAGGAGATGTCGCCAGGCAGCCGTCCCAGCGGAAGGCCAATGCGCGACGCCAGCAGAATTGTCGCCCCGATCAGCACCAGCAAGAGCCCGATACCCAACAGCATCTTTCCAAGGTCCTGCATCATCGTTTAATCCACATCGCTTATCTTCGGCCCCGAGCCAGCTGCGCGCTACCCCCTCCGCACTACTTCGCCCCAATCAGCCGGATGCGCGCCGTGAGGGCCCTGCCCTGGAATTCGCTGAAAGTCCCAAACTCGGGCGAATCTACCACATTGTTCACTTCCGCTGGGTTCCCGCTGCCGGTGGCATTCTCCAACACGCCACGCAACCCCCAATACTGCCCCCGAAAATGAAACTTCCATTCGAGGCCCGGACTGAAGTCAACATAATCCGGAAATCGATACGCCCCAGCACTTCCCACCACTTGATCGGCCGCGTTCACTGCGGTGAAGGGGAACCCGGTATGCCGATCGAGCAAATAAACAAAGTCCCAGCGGTTTTTGAGCTTCCAAACCGGGATCGGGAGCCAGCCCCAGGAGATAATGCGATTTGGCGTGTCCCAGGCCAGCGGCCCGCTTTGTTGCGGCCCCAGAGGCGTTGGCGTAGGCAGGTAGTCGAGCGCCGCATTGGTATGTGCCGACGAATGCGTATACGCGACGTACAACGTGTACCTGTTCGCAAAGATCCGCCGCGCATCGAACTCCTCTGAGTCATAGTGATCCTGCCGTGCGTTGGTCAGCAGATAGTTCCCCGCCTGCGCTGTCGCCCCGCTTTGATTCGCAAACGTGAAAACATTCGACGTGCGCTTCTCGAGGAAGTTCGCGCCTGCAAAAATCGACCACGGCAGCTTGCGCTCCACGCCGACGCTCCAATTTACAGCGCGGGGTTCGTGCAGCGCGCCTTCGTTGACGGTGAATTCCGTCCCCTGCGCCGGGCCCGTCGGCGTCACTCCGTCCGTCGCATAGTAAGTGTCGAAGCGAACGCCGGCAAACGTCTGCGCGAGGTACTCCAGTTGCGTGTGCTCGTAATAGATCCCGATGCCCGCCGAAATCTTGGTCTGGTTCTTGTCCCCCGGCGGCGAGTACACAGCCGCCACTCGCGGCGACAGCAGTGGCCGCCGCACAATTTCATCCCAGTCAAATCGCAGCCCCGGCTCCACAAGCAGCCCCTTGCCCCATCCCTTCCCCGGCTGCCAGCGATCCTGGAAGTATGCGCCGATCTCGCCGTTGTGCATCGTGAATGCCGGAGCCGGCGCAAACACGCTCTGGCGCAGCAGCATGCCATTATCGCGCAGATAACTCACCGGCGTGCGCGATTGTTCCTGATCATCGGTGATATGGTCCAGATCAATGCCCGCCTTCAAATCATGCTTTCCCATCCAATGCCGCGGAGGCAGATACAAAGCCGCGGTTCCTTCCAATCGCTGCGAGCGCCCGGTCAGGTTTTCAAAGTAGCTGCCCTTGGGTAGCTCCGGAGTGATTTGGTATGGAGCGTTTCCATGCGGCTCGTACCCATCACGTATGCGCACGTATCCAATTCCCACATCCAGCAGCGCGCCGGCGGCAAAGCTCTGCTGATCCCGAAGGTAGGGCAGCCACGCAATCGTGTTGCGCTTCACTGTGCTTTGCTGCGGCACAAGCGAAGAAATGCCGTCATATGGAGAGTGATAGTTGTCGTACAAAAGGGCTGCGGTAAGTATGTTGGCCTCAGTCAGGTTGTCTTGGACCTTCACCAAATTGCTGCCGCGAATCAGTTCGTCCGTGTCGGCATTCGCCGGCAGCTCAGAGATGTAAATGTTGTCGTACTCCGTCTCCAGGCCGTCGTACCACCACGCATGGCCACGCTTCAGCGGTCCTGAAAATGTGAATCGCGGAACGAACTTGTCGAATCGAATCCCATTCAGGTCGCGAAAGGACGGAACAAAATTCGTCGCGTTGAAGCGAAACTTGTCGTCACCCATGCCGGTATAGATCGCGATCACGCCGCCCGTGGCACGACCAAATTCGACCGGATAACGCGTGGTCTCCGCGTCGATGGAACGTACCGCATCGGCACTCACGCGCAAACTCAGCGAGCCGCTTACCGGAGAACGGATATCAAATCCATCCATCGTATCCAGCGTCTCCCAACTCTCGGAGCCGGCCACGTGCACCTGTTCGGTCGCATCCTGCACTACACCGGGAAGGTAAGGCAGCAAGTAGCGAATATCGCGGGAGGTCTGATAGGGAATATTAACGATCTCCGGCGTGTTCAATGTGCTCTGGTCAGCGATCTGCTGGGTATCGATGCCCGGCGTCGACGCGGTCACATTTACCTGTTCGCGCACAATCTGCTCGTGTGCCAGTACCACTCTTACGCTGCTCTGGCTCACTTCGATTTCGCTCTCGTCGGCTTTGTAAAATCCAGCCTTCTCAATTTGGAGCTGATACGGTTTCTGCTGGCGCGGCGCGTAAGTACAGTCTCCCGCGTAGTTCGTCCATAGTTTCGCGGGCTCTGCTCCCGGCTCTGTAATTGTCACTTGTGCATCGGGGACAGCCGTTCCGTTTTCGTCAACCACTGTCACGGTGACGCTCGCGCGCGGGTTTTGCGGTTGGCCGGGTGCAGGCACGGCGCATAGCAAAACAAGAAGCAGGCCGTGGGCCGCCCGCCTGGCGCATTCAGGAACCAGCATGAAGAAATCGGAACTTCAACCTGGCGTTCCGCCTTCCCGTCAGTATAGCGCCATGTTCCTCTGCTTCATTTGGGCTGTCGCAGTCATTTGAAACCCGGAGAACCGGATTCTCCGTCATACTCGAAGACAAGGTGACAAATCGTCACTCCCAATTCCAAACCTTGCGGCTGGCTCCCGCAAAAGGCGTTGCGATATTGATAGCCCTCCCTGGCCAGCGACGCGTACTCGGGATGATTCAGATCAAGTTTCGGAACAGGATGCAGGAACCCGACCTCGATGAGAACAATCCGAGGATGAGACGGCAGAATGGCGTTGAACCGTTCTTCACTGGGATCCAGATCGCTCCACCACCAGAACGAATCAGGTGTGTTGGCGTAAATATTGCGGTCGAAGTATGGCAGTATCCCCACCGATGGATAGGCGTGTATTCGCCGATTCGGGTCATCCGTCCAATAGGCCACCGCGATTGTGGCATTCTCCTTCACATACGGTTTCAGGAATTCCGCCGCCGCCAGATCAGGCGAATAAGCGAAGTAGTGGTCGTAATAAAGCGCGTAGCCCGACCAGAGAAATTGCGTGATGATCATGACGGTCAATGCGGCTTTGGCAGCTTTCTCGAATTCCGAGGGTTGGGTTTCTGGCGCAGGCCAGGTAATCCACAAAATGCACACCAGGAAGGGAACGAGTAGTCCTGCCTGCCACCAATTGAAATAAACTGCGCCGGAAAAGGCAGCGAAGAATAGCACCGGAAGAAGATAGAGGAGCTTGCGCCGTGCCATGAACCATAGTGCGATCACCGCCCAGAACACGGCGGACAGAATCGGCGGATCGCAGATGGTCCACACCAGCGACTCAACGCCCGTAATAAAGATGGAGCGGGATTCTCCACGAACCAACGAAATGTGGCTCCCGAGGTCCTTCGGCGGCCATGCCGTCCAAATTGCAAAGGCGTAAAACGCAAGCAGAAGCATCGCGCATAACAGCAATTTGCGCCAGCTCTTGAATAACTCGCTTTCGCGGTTCCGCATCTGCTCGATCGCGTAAACCACCGCCAGCCCCCCTGAGAGCGCCGCGGTATGCAGCGCAACATTCGCCAGCAAGCCAAGCGCCAGCGCAACCCCCAGAGGGCTCTTCTTCCACGCCATTGCTGCCAGGAAAAACAGCATAGGAGCCAGCACATAGTTGCGCGCCACAACCGCGTATTGAAACAAGAGAAAGTATGTAAACGGAAGAGAGAGTTTCAGATAACGCGGAAGAGGCGCCTTGAAAATCAGCAGAGCCACACCTGCAGTTGCGATTCCTCCCGCAATCCAGTGCATGCCGCTGTAGCCGATATGGACGCAATTCATCGCCCACAGCACGAAATGCCACAGCCCCGGTGATCCTTCATATCGAATGTAAGTCTTAAAAAGCGAGTCGAGTGAAAGGCTTCGCGCTAACTGCCACGCCTGCGCCTCATCCACCCAAGGCTCATGATATGGAATGGCAAAGGCGACCAGCGCCGCATAAGCGCAGAGCGCGCTCCATTCCGGCCAGTGCGAGCGCGCCTCGGTCCGCACGCCATCGAAAGCCCGGCCACGGCGCTGCCGCGGATCGAATTCATCCTGCAACCCCGCATGCGCTTCGGCGGCTGTCTCCATACTTGGTTGCGTTTCCTTTTCCTCGGCAGTAAAGCCTCAACAGACTTTGAAGGGCGCCATCTGCCGCACGCAAATCGCACTAAGCTTCTCACGTTAATCGGATGGCTTCTTTATCTCGCCGCGCGATCAGATATCTCAGGTACTTGTCCCGCTTTGGAATAATACTGATTTGGCAGCTTCTTTCCGCCGGGGCCAAATCTCGCGGCGTGGTGGATGCCCGTCTTGTGCGCGACAAAACTCGCGGTTGTGGCCAGCACGCCAAGACCATATTTGACACTGCGCCTGAAATTGATGGATGACGCTTCCTCAAAATATTTCGTCGGACAGGAAATTTCGCCAATCCGGAAGCCGAACATCGCGGCCTGCGCGATCATCTGATTGTCAAAAACAAAATCGTCGGAGTTCTCAAGCAATGGAAGTGTCTCCAGCAATTCCCGCGAGAATGCGCGAAAGCCCGTGTGGTATTCCGACAGCTTCACACCCAAAAACAGATTTTGAAAAGCTGTGAGCAAACGGTTTGCTACATACTTATAAAGCGGCATGCCGCCTTTCAGCGCTCCAGCACCCAGAATCCGCGACCCCAGAACCATGTCGTAAACGCCGCTCGCGATCATCCCCGCCATCGCCGGAACCAGTGACGGCGTGTACTGATAGTCGGGATGTACCATCACGACGATGTCTGCGCCGGCTGCGAGCGCCTCGCGGTAGCACGTCTGCTGGTTGCGTCCATAGCCGAAGTTGGCTTCGTGAACAAAGGTCAGCACTCCCAGCTTGCGCGACAATTCCACGGTCTTGTCCTTGCTGGAGTCGTCGACAAGGATCTTGATGTCCACAACTTCAGACAGCTCCCGTACCGTTTGCTCCAACGTCTTTTCGGCGTTGTAAGCCGGCATCACGACCGCGATCCGTTTTCCATTGATCATCGCCCAAGCTCCTCGAAAACCTCTCCTGCGCATGGTCCAAGCTTCACTCAGTGCGCGGGGACCGCCTCCGCCATTGGGTACAGGGTTATTCGCGCCGGAATCGCATCCGGCTCAACCAGCCAGACAGTCCGATTCCCATAGTAATGGAACAACTCTAAATTATCTTGAGCGTCCATTTCTCTTGCCCATACGACTTTGGAACCATTGATGTCAGCACGGTTGTAAACCCATTCGTCGAGCGGATCGTGATCGGCGGAGTAGCGGACAATCGCCAGTTGTCCACCCGGGAGCTGTGCGAGTCGATTTTCAATCTGTGCCCGCTCCACGCCGAAATGCTCTGGCCCAAACCAGGTCAGGTTCCAACTGCTCGGCGGCCATTCCGACGGCGCAAGATGAAGTGGCTGAGCGAACAGCCGCAGACCCGCCAGCGCCACGCATAAAACAACCGTGAACCGCACCAGCGCCAGCCCAGCAGGCTTTCCCTCCGGCCTCCACAGCCGCAAGTGGCGCATGGCTTGCAATCCAATGGCATAAAAAGCGGTAGTGAACGGAGCCGCGTAGTGCGGCAGCATATAGATTTCAATGATCGACCCGGCCGTCAAAACCAGCAAGCACAGAACCAGGAACCGGATGCGGTGATCCCGAATGACCCTTCGAATCATGATCAGCGGAGTGAGCAACGTAAAACCGGCGTAGAACAACAACACGAATCCGGCTTTCTCCAAGGTGTACGGCACAAATCCTTTCAGGGAATGGATCTGGTTGTAAAACCCCATCTCACTCTTCTCATAGAAGCTCCGCATCGCCGCGTATCGGTAGGCTGGTGCGGGCCGCGCGTGCTGCCAAACATAGTAGGGAACGATCGCGTAGGTGTTCCGATCAACCGTGTAAGGCGGGGTAAGTGGATTGCCGAAAGCGCGGTAATCGTAGTAGCCCAGCCAACCAACCGCGGCCACGATCAGCGCGAGCGGAACCGCGGCGCGCCGCACGACCAAAATCGTTGCCGGCCGGTTCTCGCCCTTCCACAACCATCGGCCCAGCACGACCGCAACGGGCACGCAAAGCAGAATGCCTTCGTAGGGCCGCGTCAAAGCCAGAATCGCAATGCCGAGTGCCGTGAGCAGCCAATAGCGGAAATGCGCGGTCTTCATCAGGCGCGGCAGCGCTCCCAGCACCAGTGCTCCGCCCAGTGCTGTCAGCGAGCCGCCGGTGTGGTAGGTGTTGATCCAGTCGCTAAAGACGCCCAAGCGCAGAACCGCAATGAATCCACCCAGCAGCGCCCAGTTAGCCGGCAGCCAGGCTTGGAGCATCCAGCACAAGGCTGCGCACATCAGCGCATCCATGCCGAGCAAGGCAATCCAGGGATGCCCGAATAGGACCGTTCCGGCAGCCAGGAGCAAGCCCTCTCCGGGAAAATACATCGACTGGTAAGTCGGCTGCATCGTCACGTGAATGGTTTCGAAGTGCATCCACAATGCAGGCGTCGGGTTGGTTAGCCGGCCGTGGGCAAAGGTGTCCGCCGCAAGCAGAAAACTGAAGTCGTCTGGAACAAAGGGCAGAGGGATGGGATAAATGGGCAGAACAGCCAGACGCAACAGAAGCGCGCTCAAGCCAACTGACGCGGCCGCCAGCCCTTTTCTTCGTGCCAGGCGCTCAAACACCTTCTCGATGCGGGCGAAGATGCTGGCGCCGAGCCGTGGCCACGCGAACGCCGATGCAATCGCAATCCCCGTCAAGCCGCATTCGATTTCTAATAGAGCCTGGTTGGGCGTTGAGGCGGAGGGCAGCAGCATAAAGGTTCGGTCCAGCTTCGATCGTTCAAAATTCTGCGTGGATCACCGAGATTCTACGGCAAAAGCATCGCAGCCTATCCGCGAGATTGGCCACTCGAACCCGCATCGTCACCCTGCAGAAGGGTCAGGGTCGCAATCGATCGCACACAAAAAGCATGAGAAACCACAAGCCTGCAGTTGAAGATTTGTACCGGCGCACTTTGCTTGCGCAAGCGCGTCCGTCAATGAGAAACGAACACGTAGAATCCGACCGCGGATTCTGCGCGTTCGCGTCTTGTTGGCAGTTCGCCGTTTGTATTTGAGGGGTATTTAGACTTTGCGGGGAGAGTTCACCTACGGACGTAAGCCGTTTGTGAAACTCTCCCGCGAAGTTGCTGAGGCTCTGGGATGCTTTGGGCTGGCCGAAACTACGCCAGCGAGCCGCTGATGGTAGAGAATACTGTGTTCACTGCTGTGGCGACATTTTGAACACCGCTGACGCACACGAGCGCAATCAAGGCGACCAGCAGGGCATACTCGACCAGATCCTGACCTTCTTCACCGTTCTTCAGGCTCTGGAATTTCACGTACAGCTTTAGAAGTGTGTTGCTCATCTCTGTTCTCCCAAGGGTGAGATTCCGGCCCGAGCCGGTAAGTCAATTCCACGATCTCTCGTGGTTTCTGCGTTTGGAACAATGAACACCCAGACAAAGTTTCAAATGATCCTAGTCAGTTTGCTCACTGCTTCGTTGAATAGTGGACCTTTGCGGGGAGAGTGCGTCGGGGTACCAAATCTGCATCTCTCCCGCCAAGGCGCTGAGGTACTGGGCTTACGTTGTGCGATTGATACTACGCCAATGAACCGCTGATGTTCGAGAACACCTTGTTCACTGCCGTGGCAACGTTCTGCACACCTGTGATGGCCGCCAAAGCGACGAGGGCAACCAGAAGGGCGTACTCAACGAGGTCCTGGCCTTCCTCACAACTCATGAGGTTTTGCAGTCTCACATAGAGCGCCAGAAATAGATTATTCATTTTTCGATCCTCTCCAAAAATTCAGATTCCCAGCCTCAGCCGGGCACACTTAAGCAAGCACCTCACGTGCCATTCTTGGCCGCCAGAACTGTGGATTTAGAATCAACACCTTACAAAATGACCGCCTCGGGGCGCCCGGGCGCAATGTATACATCCGTTTACAGCTTTTGCCCCGGAGGTCAGCCCCGTATACATTACCCAAGTTGTAGTCGCATGAGTCGCTTACGCGCACTTATGACTTTTACTGGGGCATCAAAATCCAGTCAAGCCCTTGCTCCGCGACTCTTCCCTCCCGGCATGGGCACGAGCATTGCTTAATCAACTCCCGTGAGCCCGCAAAGCTCCGCGATTTCGGAGATTGGGTAACGGCATTCAGGGCAGCCAAGTCTGGGCGGCCCGCTTGGAGCAGGGACATGAGCAATCGCTTTGACTAGCTGTATTCCATTCCCGAAACTGCTCTCTGAAACTACCGTAGAATAGCCTCCATGGCAAGCAAACTGGATCTTCCCCACGCGCAAAAGCGCAGTGATTTTGCGGAGTTGTCGATCGCAGTTGTCGCCGGCTTGGCGTTCGCTCTCATCATTCTTTTTATCTTTGCCATGCCCATGGCCAGCAGTTTGGCTGCCTCGCGCGACTTTGTTTCCTATTGGGCTACCGGACAGCAGCTTGTCCGCCATGCCAACCCGTATGACCGCGACGCGATCTCGGCGCTGGAGCATTCCGCGGGATTTACCTTCAAAACCACTCTACTTATGCGCAACCCGCCTTGGGCATTGCCGCTCGCGTTTCCTCTCGGCTTTCTCGGGCTCCGCGTTGCCGCCGTTCTGTGGACTCTCCTCCTCCTCGCCTGCCTGCTCATCTCCGTTCGCATGGTTCGCGAGTTGCACGGCTCTCCTCCCAATCACATCCACTGGCTGGGGTTTGCGTTCACGCCCGCAATCATCTGCATCACCATGGGCCAGACCTCTCTCTTCGCATTGCTGGGACTGGTCCTGTTTCTCCGCTTCCATCGGACCCATCCGTTCGCCGCCGGAGCGGCGCTGTGGCTCTGCGCCCTCAAGCCGCATTTGTTTCTTCCTTTCGCCGCCGCGCTTGCACTTTGGATTGTCGTCTCGCGCAGTTATAAAGTGCTGGCTGGCGCTGCCGTCGCCATTGCATTCAGCAGCGCCGCGGCCTTCTTGCTCGATTCAAGCGCCTGGACCGAATACACCGGCATGATGCGTTCCCCCTCCGTCGAAAATGAATTCATTCCCTGCCTCGCCGACGCTATGCGCCACTGGCTCGATCCTCACGCAACTTGGCTGCAGTACCTCCCGGTTGCTCTTTGCTGCATCTGGGCGCTCTTCTACTTCTGGCGCCGCCGCGCCGCGTGGGACTGGCTCACCCATGGCAGCCCGCTCATGCTGGTCTCGCTTCTGGCTGCACCTTACTGTTGGTTCTACGATCAGGGCTTGGCGATTCCTGCCCTCCTCGAGGGCGCCTACGCTACCCGCTCCCGCAAGCTGCTCGCGGTGCTCGCGCTGCTCATACTCCTTGCGGATATCGAGATCTGCGGCGTCCAGATTATCTCGCCGCTCTTTCTTTGGACTGCGCCCGCATGGCTTGTTTGGTACATCTTCGCGCGCACATCGGCTGCCCGCATAGCAACACGACCGCTCGAGGTGCCCGCTTGAAGTAAGAGGGTCCGCCAAGGAACGTTCAGCACCGAACCACCAGCCATTGATTCTCTATATCCTCGCGCCGCCGCCAGCTCCTATCGATTTCATGCGGTCGTTATAATCGCTCTATCGCGGTTCTCCAATTTGTATAGCGCGAAGCACAATCGCAAAGTGGCTTTTTCAGCATCGGGTCCCTCAGCCTCACTCGCCTCATAAGGCGATTCTTGTTTCGTGGGTGGAGCAAGAGGTCTTCGCCGCCGGTGTGGAAGTGAAAGCCGCGTTGAAAGTTGCCAGAAACGCCGAATTGTAATTGGGGAACCGCCCTAAACGAGAGCAGAAAGGTGTTCCGGCCGTGAAGAAGGAAGGCGATGTCGTTGTTCTTTTGATCGCCGTTGCATGCGCCGTGGCGGTTATTTTTACCACCCTGTTTCTCAGTGTCATGCCTTTTAATCGCGACATCGTTGCTCGCCGCGATTTCATCACCTATTGGGCCGCTGGCCAGCAGCTCGCCCATCATCAAGACCCCTACGATCCCGACGCCGTTAATCGCCTCGAGCGGAATGCTGGATTCAAGGGAGGCGCCTCCTACTACATGCGAAACGTCCCCTGGGCGTTGCCGCTCGCGTTGCCGCTGGGCTACTTCGGCTCCGTGCCTGCGGCCCTCCCCTGGTCGCTCGTGATGCTGGGGCTCCTCATCGCATCGGTCCGAATTTTGTGGCAGTCCATCGGTTCCGCCGGGAGCCACCTCGACTGGCTCGGATATTGTTCCCCGCCGGCACTCTTCTGTGTCATTCTCGGCCAAACCTCCATCTTCCTGGTCTTCGGATTGGTTCTCTTTCTTCGCCTGCACAAGACCCGTCCCTTCGCGGCTGGCGCTGCTCTCTGGTTTTGCACCCTCAAGCCCCACCTTTTTCTACCCTTCGGTCTTGTTTTGCTGGTTTGGATCGTCGTCTCTCGCAGCTATCGCATCCTCACGGGCGCCATTGCGGCCTTGGTGGCCGGCGGCCTACTCACCGCTTGCATCGACCCCGCCGCCTTTGCCCAGTATGCGCATTACATGCGCAATTCGGGAATTACGCATGAATTCACCGCAAATCTGGGCGACGTCCTCCGTGATTCGATCGATCCCGCTGCGCAGTGGCTCGCATTCATTCCCGCCGTCCTGGGTTGCATCTGGGCTCTTGCCTACTTTTGGCCTCGCCGCCACACGTGGGATTGGCTCGAAAACGGCAGCCTGCTTATGCTTGTTTCCCTCTTCGTCGCGCCCTTTGGGTGGATCTTCGACCAGGCTCTGGCGATCCCGGCCGTACTCTACGCAGTTTCGCGCAACCCCTCCCGCACCCTGCTGGCTGTTCTCGCTCTCATCTATATCCTTATCGAGATCGAAATCGTCTCTCCATTCGGATTGCACTCGGCTGCTTATCTCTGGACCGCTCCTGCGTGGCTTGCATGGTACGTATTCGCGTGCCCTCCTTCCCGCGAAGACGGCCCCTCGCGCCTCGCGGCCTCGCATTCTGTCGGCTGAAATCCTCTGCTGGAGCGAAACATGCGCCTGATCCAAATCATCTTCGACTCGCCCATCCTCGGCATTCTGGCCCTCTTCCTGGCGGTAGTCTGGATGCTTAGAGACCAGAAAGACAAGACTCGTCCTTTACTGGTCTTCGCTCTTGTCCTCAATCTCTTTTATGGCTTTCTTCTCACCATTGTCATGGGAAGAGAGGGAGCGCTCTTTCCTTGGAAATACGATTACGTCTTGTTTCGCATGGATCAAGCTCTCGGCATCCCGGCCGCGTCCATTGCGCGTCCCTTGCAGAGCTTCGGGCACGTTCCTCTCGGGATCGTCTATCAACTGATGCTCCCCATGATGATTTTCTGGTACTTCGCCGCTCGGGGCCGCGGCTTCCGCGGATCAGTCGTGATGGCTTACGCGGCTGAATTAGCCGTCGGGCCGCTTCTCTACGCCATTGTGCCCGCGCTGGGTCCAATCTACGCTTTCGGCGTGCGCTGGCTGCATCCTCCCGCCGTCCAGGCGACCGCAATCCGGTTGACGGGTCTGCCGAATGCATTTCCTTCCCTGCACCTCGGCACCGCCTTGGTGTTTGTCTTCTTCGCTCCCACCAAACTTTGGAAGGCGGTCGCGCTCGTCTTTCTGGCCGCCACTTGTCTGGCAACACTCTCTACCGGAGAGCATTTTGTCATCGACCTGATCCCCGGGCTCGCCTTTGGCGTATTTGCGGCGCGTGCGGGAATGTGGGATTTTCGGCGCGCGCTGTTCTATCTCGGAATCGCGCTCGCCTGGTCCCTGGCGGTACGATTCGAGTTTCCATTTCTTATCCTGCATCCCTTCGTCACGCGATCGTTTGCGGTGATTACGGTGGCCCTGGCTGCGCTGGCCGTCTGGAAGCAATGGAGTGTTCCACTTGAGCGGACGCCAGCGCTTGACATGGCCACAGAGGCCGCACCACAGCTCTACTGATACGCATCAGTTCGCTATGCCTCGCACTGCCGGTATCATCGTTGGGATTTCCGGGGCCGGCCCCGGCTGATCAGGTTGCGTCGGCGTCGGCAGGCGCAATCTGCAATGTATCCCCTCGCTGTGTGCGTGTGGTGCCGATCGTTCCCGCGGGCAGCTCCAGGATCGAATGCGCCGTCAGGCATCCCGATAAGCGCCACGGGCCTACGCTGCTTCGTACCTTCTTCACGGTGTGCTTCCGGTCCAGATAGACAAGATCGATGGGGAATTTCATGAAGAACGTGTGCACTGATTCGCAGGGGGCGATCCACAATCCTTCGCCGGACTCAAGACTTTCGCGTCCGAGCAGGCCCTTTCTGCGCGACGGCCCGGTGTGTGCCGCCTCAAGCCGCATGGCCAGCACCGTGCCCCGTGTGACGTTGAGAACCTGCTGCGGGCCGACGGGGACTGCCTGCGAGCTCGGTGTAAAGAACTGCCGTAGCTCCTTCGCCATCGTTTGCAACGGATTCATCCCAGCGCCTCGGCGTCTCGCTCCTGGCTGCAATCGCAGGTTCTACTGCGACGGAGCGGGACTCATTCCACTCGATCCACTTGTTGTGGAGGCGCCCCCGCCTGAACTGACCTGCCCACCCGTTCCGAAGCCGCCCGTCGCGCTCTCGATGATGAGCGGCTTTTCGGGCTTCATGCTGTCGATGAGCTTCTCCACGGGCATCGTCGCCGGAGCAGGAGGCAACGTGTTTTCCGCTGTCTTCTCATCCGCTTGGTGCATCGGGATATTCGAATTGGGCGGTATGAACTTGTCTGGATACTTGAGGGCCGGCAGCGGAGCACCCGCCGCGAGCGGCGCGACGATCTCCGGCGTAACGATCACAATCAGCTCCGTGTCGTTCCTGGTCTTATTCTCCGACTGGAACAACTTGCCAATGATCGGAATGTCGCCGATAAACGGAATCTTCTCGAAAGTGTCGGTCAGGCTCTTGTCCAGCAGACCGCCGATCATGAAGCTTTGCCCATCGGCCAGCTCCACTTCGGTATTCACTTTGCGTGTTGTAATTCCCGGCACCTGAAATCCCGAGATTACAACTTCGTTGGTGTAGTCGAGCGCGCTCACTTCCGGCGCCACTTGCAGCCGGATCGTTCCCCGCGGAGTAATGGTGGGGATGAAATTCAGCCGGATACCGTACTCCTTGAACTCGATGCTCACCGCGGCTGAGCCGTTTGACGTGCCCTGGACCACCGGATAGGGAAATTCGCCGCCTGCAAGGAAGCTAGCCTCTTTGCCGTCGGCCGCGATCAGATTCGGTTCCGCCAGCACTTGCACCACTCCCTTGGTCTCCAGAGCATGGATGTCAGCGCCCACGCCCAGGCCCGGGAAGAAGGCCATTATGCTCCCTTCCTGGGTAAACGTAGCCGTACCGCCGCCATTTTGCTGGATGCCTTCCTGACTCGAAGAGCTGGAGCCTTTCGAAATGATCGGTGGACTGAACTGGCCGGTACTCACTCCGCCAATCGCGTTTCCCAGACCGAGGTTGAACAGGTTGACGCCGAGGGTAAGCGCCTTGTTGCGATCCACGCTCGCAAAGCGGACCTTCAGCAGGATCTGCGGATCCGACCTGGGCACATTCACGTCCAGCAGGTTCACAACCTTCCCTGCTGTCGCGGCAATCTGCACTGCTCGAGACGAGCTGTTTAAATCGTTTACCGTGCCGCGCAGAAAAATGTTGTTGTTGTCGTAACTCACCCTGATCGATTGGCCCGGCAGCTCGGTCCTTAGCTCGCGCCGGAGCGCATCGAGATTCTCGCTCGATATCGTGGCGATCGGCCGTACCGTCACATTGAAAAACTGGCGGCCGCCGCGGATGTCCCAGATGATCAGGCTCGTCTCGCCCGGACCCTTGCCTTCGATCATGATTTCGGTTGGGCTCACGGCCGTGGCTTCCGCTATGTCTCCCAGCCCTACCGCAACGCGTTGGATTGGTTGCGCGCAGTCTACCAACACAGCTTTGCCTACAGCCACCGAGAGTTCGTTCGTCGAATCCTCAAATGTGGCTCCCGCGGATGATGGCGTAGACGCTGCGGCCTGAGCCATCACTACCTGCCCGGCACAGAGTGCCAGTGACAGCGCGCTGCAAGATACGATGGTAATCCCAGCCTTCGCTCTCAATGCTGCCCCTCGGGTGAAGAAAACTTCTCTTCAGTGGATTTGGATCCGTTGATGACCGTAATTGCATAGCTGCTCGCTGGCTTGGGAGCGGCCTTGGGT
>CAWJDG010000053.1:0-78645 GCA_963841365.1 uncultured Acidobacteriaceae bacterium | reverse complement strand
GAGGAACTTCGAAGCCAAGTTCCTCAAAAGGAAGATGCTTCAGAGAGCGCTCGACGGATCTGACTCAACTGATCTAAATGCGCGGAGGCAGTGTGCCCGATGCTGTGATTGAAATTCACAATGTCAGAGTACCAATTTGAGAGAAATAAACTGCAATTCGTCGCCCAGGGTAACAGGCCGGAAATAAAGGAGAACCGGGAGCAGGAGAAAAGAAGCGCTTGACAGCTGCGAGGGGTGAACCCCTGGATGACGCAGTTTCTACTTTGACAGTTGTTAGCTGAGGCCCGCATAGGATCCGCGGTAGCGGACCCTGATCGGGCAACGTAGCGTTTCACGAATCAACCGATCGTCCGACGTTTCCCCTAAGGACGTCCCGCGGCGGCTAAAGCCGATCGATCTGGTGCGAGTTCGGCGCGGCTGAAGCCGCGCCCTGATACAAGACAAGTTGATTCTGAGATTCGTCAGACGCTGCCTATTTGCGTTGCAAGCGGTCAATGAGTCTTTGCTTCACCTCGGGCCACTCGCGCGCGA
Organism: uncultured Acidobacteriaceae bacterium; assembly: GCA_963841365.1. GTDB lineage: Bacteria > Acidobacteriota > Terriglobia > Terriglobales > Acidobacteriaceae > Telmatobacter. Next base: position 78,114 of record CAWJDG010000053.1, on the reverse strand, counting down.
CGATCGAGTAGCGAAATGAATCGCGCGGCGTGAAGTCCGCAGCCATGCGGTGCGCGCGCAGGACCCCTTCAAACTTTCCGCCGATGCGCTCAATGGCGGCTTGCGAACGCTGGTTGCGTACGTCGGTGTGCAGACAGATACGCAAAACATCCCAGACTTCAAACGCGTGCGTGAGCATCAGGAACTTGGCCTCGGTGTTGGCTGCAGTGCGGATGGCTGAGTGGCTGAGCCATGTGTAGCCGATTTCGCAAACGTCGGGATTCTGGCGGCCGTGGCGAGGATGACCCGCGGGCCACGCCCAGCGCTCGATGTCGAAGAAGCGGGTTGACCCAAGGACCGTTCCGTCGGCAATGCGGATAGTTGTGAAGGTCAATGCCGTGCCAGTTTCGCTGCCACGCGAGAGCGGTTTCAATATAGCGGAGCACGGCATCGCGCCCGATGGGGACTGCACTCCATTGGTACAGCGCGGGATCACGTGCGGACGCGGCGACGAGGCCGTCGAGGTGGCGCATTTCGAGTGGTTCAAGACGCACCATTTTTCCGGTCAAGATCAGGGCTTCCATGCCGGGGGATCCCTCGCATTCAACAAAAACCGTCTACGATCAATACTTCTGCACCTTCGGGTCGATCTGGTCGGCCCAGGCGAGGATGCCACCGGCCAGGTTTTTCACGTTGGCGTAGCCCTGCTGCGCGAGAAACTCAGCGATGCGCTGGCTGCGGCTGCCCGAGCGGCACTGCACCACGATTTCGCGGTTGCGGTCGATTTCGGCGAGGCGCTGAGGCACCTCGTTCAGGGGGATGAGCTTACCGCCGATGTTGGCAATCTGATACTCGTAGGGCTCGCGGACGTCGAGGACGAACAGATCTTCGCCGGCGTCGAGGCGCTGCTTGAGCTCCTGTCACGTTCATTTGGGGAATGCCGTTCTTCAAAGTTTTCTCCTGAGTGGTTTCGGGCACGATGCCGCAGAACTGCTGGTAGTCGATGAGTTGCGTGACGGTGGGGTGCTGGCCGCAGACTGGGCAGTCCGGATTCTTGTTCAACTTGAGCTCGCGGAAGCGCATGGTGAGCGCGTCAACGAGCAACAGGCGCCCAACCAACGGCTCACCTTTGCCGAGGATGAGCTTGATAACCTCAGTGGCCTGGATGACGCCGACAAGGCCGGGCAGGATGCCCAGCACGCCACCCTCGGCGCAATTGGGCACCATGCCGGGCGGAGGCGGCTCGGGATAGAGGCAGCGGTAGCAGGGCCCCTCGCGCGTGGCGAAGACGCTGGCCTGGCCTTCAAAGCGGAAAATGGAGCCGTAGACGTTGGGCTTGCCCAGCAGCACGCAGGCATCGTTGACCAGGTAGCGCGTGGGAAAGTTGTCAGTGCCGTCGGCGACGATGTCGTAGTCCTCGCAGGATATCGAGCGCGTTGGCGCTGGAGAGCATGGTTTCGTGCTTGACCACGTTGAGCGCGGGATTGAGCGCGGTGAGTTTTTCCTCGGCGGAGTCGAGCTTTTTGCGGCCAACGTCGCGCGTGGAGTGGATGATCTGCCGTTGCAGGTTGCTCGCATTCGACCACGTCGAAATCGACGAGCCCGAGCGTACCAATACCAGCCGCAGCCAGGTAGAGCGCGAGCGGGGAGCCCAGACCGCCTGCGCCGACGCAAAGCACGCGCGCGGCCTTCAGTCTTTGCTGGCCCTCCATGCCGACTTCAGGCAGGATGAGGTGGCGCGCGTAGCGGGAGAGATCGTCGGTGCTGAGCTTGGGTAGCGGGCCGGGGAAGTGGGGACGGCCATGGAGCGGGTTCTCCCGTCCTCTCTAGTTTATCGGGAGATGGTCGCTCGGGCGCCAGGCAAACGCTGAGAGCGGCTCCGGAGATTGCGGAGCCGCCCTGGTTGAAGGGTCTCTGAATTACGGCAGGACGCTATTGCGCGGGCTTTTTGGCAGCAGGCTTGGCGGCAGGCTCCATGGCCGGCTTGGGCTTCCAGAAGTCGGGATCCTGGTTGACCCATGCTTCGGGAGGATAGCTCTGGGCGGGATTGATTGCGAAAAGCTCTGAATCCGTGCTTTCGACGCAGGCCTTTTCCAGTTCGCGAAGCTTTTGCAGGCCTTCAGCACCAAGCGCATCGTGGAATTGCTTGTCCTCGGCAAAACCGGTGTCGATGTCGGCCATCGATTTGTCTGGACTGAAAGCGACATATTCTTCGCCGCCGCCATACGCGAGTTCAAAAGTGGCCCATTGCGCGCTGTCACCGGCTTTCTTGTGCGCCTCAATCACCAGGCTCACGAGTTCGTGCCACTCCTTGCCGTAGCCGGGCTTGATGTGGAACGACGTGAGCTCCATTAACTTCCGATCGCCGAGAGAGGAGGGGGGCCTGTAGCTCATGTCTTCGTCATAGGTGAAAACAGACTGGTCAAGCCCATCGAGCAGCTCGCCGTCGGCAACGGAATCCCTGTCGAGCTCGGCGGAGAGCGACTTGTTCTTCATCGTGGCCAGGAAATCGTCCTGCCACGCCTTAAAGGAGGGATAGCCAGTAACGTAGAGGGCGCGCGACTTGCCCGAGAGTGAGTTCAGGGCGAAGTAGTGCGTAGGCCACTTGGCCGCTGCCATGGCGGCTACAAATTTGCTCTCTGACTTGTCGTGGATAGCACCAGCTTTGCCCGGCTTGATGAATTCACGTGTGATTTGAATGACCTTTGGCGGGCCTTGCATTTCTTGTGCCGCGGCGAGCGAGCTTCCAATGACCGCGAGGGACAATCCGAGCAGGACAGGGCTTACGAGCTTCATTGCGAGGAATCCTCCTTGATTTGCCTGGAGAAGGCGTGCGATGGGGGAAAGGGAACGGGAAGCGCAGGCTCTCTGAGGTAGAGCGATTATGAAGCCCCGGCCCGTGCGATGTAAAGGAAGAATAAATTCCGAACGAGATGCGGCGTGGATTGGTTGGCTCACCTTGCGGAACGGCGCCGTGAGCCTTGATTCGAAGCGTCGCGGGCCGAATGGACGCGAACAAATGGAAGCGCGCAAGCGCGGAGCAGCGCATCGCAGACGGCTCCGGAGGATGCGGAGCCGTCTGCGGCGTTTCGGTTGGATTGGCCGGAGAGAAGCCTACTGCGCGGGCTTTGCGGCCGCGGCAGGCTTGGGCCTCCAGAAATTCGGATCGGACTTGATCCAGTCTTCGCTGACGTAGCTCTGTTTGGGATTCACAGTGAAGAGTTCAGTGTGAGAAGAGTCGACCGCCTCTCCGAAAAGTTCATCGAGCTTCTGCATGCCTTCTGCACCGCCGATGGCTTCACGGAACTTTTTGTCCTCGCTGAATGCGGTGTCGATTGCCGACATCGAAGGATCACCGGTCAAGGCGATGTAGGTGCCGTCTTCAACGCCGAAAGCTGCTTCGTACATGCCCCAGTGGGCGGCTGTGCCTGCCTTGTCATGCGCGTCTTTGACCATCTTCACGACTTCGCGCCATTGCTTGCCGTGGCCGGGACGGACGTGGAAGACGGAAATCTGGTAAACGCGGTGATTTTGCAGGTCATCGTGAGGGTGATAGCTGAGGTCGACGTCATAGGTGTAAACCATCTGGTCGACCTCATCCAAAAGTTCGCCATCGGCGATGCCGGCGCGCTCCAGATCAGCGGAGAGAGTGGCATTCTTGTCCTCGATCTTGTTGTCTTTCTCCCACTCCGCAAAGGAAGTGTAACGGGCCATGAACAGCGCCCGAGCCCGGCCGGAGAGCGAATTCATGGCGATGTAGTAGACAGGAAACTTGGCGCGGGCCTGCGCCGCGATGAAGGCGCTCTCTGTTTTGTCATGCGCTGCGCCGCCCTTGTAGGGCTTGGTGTATTCGCGGGTGATTTGCAGAACCATGGGAACGGATGAAGTGGATGCAGCATCTTGCGCCGCGGCGAACGAGCTTCCAACGACCGCGAGAGACAGTCCGAGCAGGACACGACTGACGGATTTCATGTGCAGGAACCCTCCTTGATTTTCCTGGAGAAGGCGAGCGATGGGGGAAGGGGAACGGGAAACGCAGGCTTTCTGAGGTAGAGCGATTATGAAGCCATGAGCTTAGCGATGTAAAGACGTTTCTCATCGCTCAAGAGATGGCGATGCAGAGCACTGGAATCAAAGGCGGCGCGAATCGGATGAGGAATTGTCGATCCGGATCGTCTGCGCCTCGAAATGCTTGTCTTCTTCTGTTGTTCCGGCGAGGAGAAAGGCGTTGGTGATGGCGGCATTGCCCTGGGAAATTTCGGTGATGACATAAGAACAACCGAGCCAGTGGGCGTCGGCTAGATCGGTGGCCGACCAGTGCGCGGGGTGATCGGGATGAGAATGGTAGAAGCCGGAAATTTCGAGGCCGCGGCGGCGCGCTTCGCGTGCAATTTTCACCATTTCGGCAGGAGCGATTTCGTATCGGTCTCGCGCGGAATCGGCGCGTGTGTTGGTTGCCCGCACGAGGGATTCGACTTGCCAGCCATCGGCGATCGGGCGACCAAGCAGCGCACCACAGCACTCGCGCGGATAGGTCTGCTCGCCGTGGGCGCGAAGATCGTCATAGATGGAGCGGGGCAAGCGGAGTGCGGTCATGGCAGATCCCAACCCGAGCGGGAACGCTTTAGACCGGATTGAGAGACACGCTGGTTCAAGGGAATTGCGGCCTGCGATGCGCATGTGCGAGATTGGAGATAGAGCGAACCACTGCGACCCGCTTCAATCTTCGCAGATTGCCTTGGAGATGGGCCTTCTGAATATGAACGCAATCATGAAACGAAAATCCCGCCACCCGAGCTTCGATCAGATGCTGGAGCTGCTGCGTAACCACGGCTTCGAAATTGTTCCATATCCCGGCGTGCCGGGGGGCGTGCTCGTGAGCAAGCACGGTGCAGGAGCTGTTCTGGTGGCAGCGGCCAAGACCAAAGATCCGGATGCTCCAGCGGCTGCGTATGCCGTGCATCCCGGCGTGATGGTGAAAGGTGAGGTGGCGCGGCTGTTGGATCGCGGCTATCAGAAGTTCATTAAAACTTCCCAATATGAATTTCCAGCGTCGGCAACGCAATTGCAGGCGATCCATGGGTTCAGCGAGGAGCTGAAGCAGCTTATCGGGGCCGTCAGCCTTTATAACGAGTCGCTGGGAACCACCAGTGATGTATATGAATATGACCGGCTGATGGGTCGTGAAGCTGCGCAGCCGGAACTGCCCCAGCCGTGGGAGTTGGCGGACGGGCACTGATCCCCGCTGAAGATTTCTGCAGCGCGGGCGATGAAGGTGTACGGACAGAAGAACATTGTGGCGGTTGAGCAGCCTGAGCAGCGCAATCATTGGCGCTACTCCGTGGACGAGAGCGCTGTTCTGCTTTTTGCGGGCAATGGCATGGCCCAACCGGGCCGAATTGTCGATTTGAGCCAGGAGGGTTGTCGCTTGCGCACCAGAGACCGGCTCTCTGTGCGCGCCCGTTGGCCTGTCGAAGTCTCATTCAATGCAGACGGAGTGGCATTCCGGTTCAGCGGCGTCGTGGAGTGGGCAACCGGAGGGAACCTGCTGGGGATTCGCTTTGTGAACATGATCCCGCAGCGAATGGTGGAGTTGGCCAGGGTGATTTGCAAAATGGAGGCAACCGCTGCGGTCCGCGCCGAAGCCGTAACCAGGCTGGTGGCGGAGCAAGAAGCTCCCGAGCGAGCGGAACGGGAGGCGGAGCCATTGGCTGGAGGCCAGAACCGAGAAGGCGCCCGTATCGAAATGAGTGAACGAGGCGAGGCGGGGCCAGCCGCTGCGACGATTCCAGCGGGACCAGGGCCGGCGATCGGTCCTGTGCTTTCGAGGCATGACCGCCGCGGGAATGAGCGCCACGAGATCGATACATCCGCGGCGATCCTTCTTGTGAAGGTGGGATCGACACTCCGCGGACGGATTCTGGACTTGAGCCTGGGTGGCTGCCGCATTCGCACCGATGAGCGCTTTCCAGTGGGCATTTATACGCGGGTTGAGACGGAATTTCGCCTGGAGGGATTGCCCTTCCGGCTGGGCGGCGTCATCCAGGCGATCCACGACCGCAATACTGTGGGGATTCGCTTTCTTGATTTAAGCGAGCGGAAGCGGCTGCAGGTTGCGGAATTGATTGGCGAGATTGAGCAGATGCGCAAGGCACGCGTTCCCGTTGAAATCAGCGCGACCGGAGAACGCGTTTGACGACGCTTTGCTGCTACCCCACCGTAGCGACAAAAGACAACGACGCCACGAAGGCGGGGCACCAAAGCTTCGTTCCTTAAACCTTCAATACAAACTCTCTGGTACGGCGCCGGCGAGCCCGATCCAGGTAGCTCAGCGAGTCGCAGGCTCAATTTCGATGTAGTCGATGGCTGCGGGATCACGCCCGTCACTTGTGCCTTCAGCGCGCAGCACATCGCCGGGCTTCAGGGCGATATCGCGCGCGTTATAGCGAGTGGAGTTATCGCCGTTGGGCCAAAAGGAGGGGAGCGTTGCATCCGCTGCCCATGAAGCAAGAGCGATCTTATTTAGGTCCAAGGTGAAATGCGCAGTGCCGCTCTGCAGGTCGAAGTATTGGACGGCGATGTTGAAGCGGCCCGCATGGCCGTTGTAGGTCCACTCGGCAGAGCAGGTGGAGGATTTGTCAGGGATGGGAGCCACAGACTGGCGCCGAAAGAACCCTGGCGACGGCGTAATCACGGGTCCGCACGTCACAGCCTTTCCGCCGGAAGCGTCCTCCCACGGATGCACGTCGAAGATGGTGTAGCCGGTGAGGCGCGCATCTTCCGCTTCGAAGCGGCCGGGAAAGTGGCCGGCGCGTCCCCTGGCATCAGGAATGCCGCTTTCCTTGAGGAAATATTGCACGATGGCATCGCGCCACACGATAGCGTGGCCTGCCTGGTACTGGAGCCGTGCGCTTTCGTCGTTGAAGAGCTGAGGATCGATTTTGGCTTTCAACGTCGCCCATTCTTCGCCGAGCCGCGCCGCTTCGACCGCGCCCTGATAATGGCTGTCATAGAAGTACTGGATGACCGTTTTGCCGGAATGAAGTTTGTAGGTGTATGGAACGTGATGGAAGAACAACAGCAGGTCGTCAGGCGTGGTGGCCAGCGACTCGTATCTCTTCGCCACTTCTGGCGGGTACTGGCCAATGAAGCCGGTGCCTGTAGCCACGGTGCGGTCCATGCCGATGCCCTGGGCATCGTCGCGGTGCCACTGGCCCCAGCCGTTGCGTTCGCTTGACTCGATGTTGGGGCCGTAATGGCTGCCGGTAATGTCGGTGAGCGTTTGTGTACCCAGCGGACCGGTGTAATCAACATAAGCCGGCCACGACTGCATCAGCATCTTGTCTACCGTGGTAACAACTTGCGGGTCGTTGCTGATTGTCTGCCGCGTCCATTCCGCGGCGATCTGTTCTGCCGTGAGATTGGGGTTCCAGGCGAGGCGGCCGAAGGCGTAGAGATTGGCGAGCGCGAGCGGCGATCCCAGCCAGTCACGGCCCACGCAGGAGACGCCAACCATGCCGCCGAGCGGTTGATGAAAAGCGGTTCCGGTGATGATTGCTTTCACTGGCGTCAGGCGATTTTCCGCGCGCAGATCGAAGTCGAGTTTTTCTTTCCAAAGTGGCGCGAGGTAGACGAGGTGGCGCTGCTGGCCGGTATACTCCTGCGTGATCTGCAGTTCCATGGCCTCATTCGTTTTGTGGAGCCCGGCGAAGAGCGGCGAAACCGGCTCTTCGGCCTGGAAGTCGATGGGGCCGTATTTGATTTGCACGATGACGTTGGGCAGGAATTTGCCGTCGAGGGGATGAAAGATGTCGTAGGCAGCGCGGGCGCGATCGGCCTTGAGGTCGTTGTAGTCAAGGTGATTGTTGTAGACGAAAGCGCGATAGAGAACCACGCCGCCGTGGGGTTGCAGGGCAGCGGCGAGAAGATTGGCGGCATCGGCAGGGCTGCGGCCATAGCTGGCGGGGCCGGCCTGACCCTCGGAATCGGCCTTGACCGTGAAGCCGGCAAGGTCGGGGATCAGCGTGTAAATTTCGTTCACTTTCGCGGTCCACCATGCTTTGACTTCAGGATCGAGGGGATCAAACGTCTTGAGGCCGCCAATTTTCTGCGGGCTGGCAATGTCAACGCTCATCGCGAGTCGAACGCCCCAAGGACGCATCGCATCGGCGATGCGCGCGAGGCCATGCAGCCAATCGTCCGTCAGGAATGGCGTGGCTCCGTTGACGTTGTTCACATTGCAGCCGTTGATACCGACAGAGGCAAGCAGGCGCGCGTATTCACTAACCTGGCCTAAGTCGTCGCGGACATGGCCGTTTTCGAAAAAGATCGAAGGGCCGCCGTAGCCGCGCTCAACTGTGCCGTTGGCGTTGTCCCACTCATCGACCCAGCGAATGGGCATGGCAGGGGCGTCGATTACGTTGAGGTGCGCAAGGTTCTCGTCCGTCGCAATGCGGCGCAGCAGATCGAACGCGCCGAAGAGCGCGCCGTGCGGGTTGGAACCTGCGATGATGACGAGCGGATGGCCGTGTGAAGACGTGCGCGCGAGCCAGAATCCGTGAGGGCCGAGATGCGCCGGAGCGGCAAGTGAGGGGAATGCCATGCGCACTTCGTCGAGTGTGCCGACGACGGTTTCGCCTTTGGCGGGACTCGAGTCTGGCTGCGCGCCAGTGAGCCCGGTGATGCCTCGCTGGAGTTCCTTCAACGCAGTCAGTTCTTTGGGATCGGTGCCCAGGGCACGCACCGAAGCGGGAACCGCCGTGTGGTGGCCACCGGTGTAACGAAGCCACGCCTGATCGGCGGTTTGGGCGTGTGCCGCCAGCCCGGCAACCAACGCAAGCGCAAGAATGATCGCCGGCGTGATGCCTCCCGCCAAAAAATCGATTTTCCTGCCTTGCGCAGCCTGACCCTTTTTCATGTTTCCGCCCCCTACAACGTTCTACCACTTGGCCCCGGTTGATATGCTTGCTTGTTCAATGTTTCAGTCCGGTATTCCTATCCGGCATCTAGAGTCTGTTATTAACCTTCCCACGGGTGGCGCTGGGAGCCAGTTTTTACGAGTTCGCGGAGGGAAGAGCGACGCAGACCGGTTGTCTGCCAGCAACGAGCGACAAAGAAATGGGGAAAATTGGCCCCAGCCCGAAGGGTTGCGGCGCAAATCGGGCTACACTTCGTTCTCGGCCTTGACCTTGGAACCGCCAAAGCCTTCGGCCTCCGCCTCGTTTGGCCCGATTTTCACTCGCAACGCCGCCCGCGCGAAAGTTAATGACAGACTCGAAGGGAGGCTTTACGTTATGCCCACCACCATGCAGGCCGTTGTGAAAGCCAAGGCCGCGCCAGGCATCGAATTGCGCGAGGTTCCGGTGCCGACTCCCGGGCCCGGTGAAGTGCTGGTAAAGGTTCAGGCCGCCAGCGTGTGCGGGACCGATCTGCACATTTTCAATTGGGACCCGTGGGCGAAGGGACGCATTCATCCGCCGCTGATTCCCGGGCACGAGTTCTGCGGCGCGGTGGCCGGCGTGGGCCGCGGAGTGACGACGGTGCGCGAGGGCGACCTGGTGAGCGCGGAGATGCACGTAGCCTGCGGCAAGTGCCTGCAGTGCCGCACCGGCTTGGCGCATGTTTGCCAGCACGTTCGCATCCTGGGCGTGGATGCTGACGGCGCCTTCGCCGGGTACGCCATCATTCCGGAATCGAATATCTGGAAACTCTCGCCTTCCATCCCGCACGACTATGCTTCACTGCTCGACCCGCTGGGCAACGCGGTGCATACGGTGCTGGCCGGACCGATTGCCGCAAAAACTGTGGCCGTGACAGGCTGCGGCGCGATCGGGCTTTTTTCGATTGCTGTGGCGAACGCATGTGGAGCGGCAAGAGTCTTCGCGATTGAAGTAAATGCGCACCGCAGAAAGGTCGCTCTCGAGATGGGCGCTGAACTGGCCCTCGACCCAGCAACCGATCATGTAGAGAAACGGATCCTGGACGCCACGGGCGGCACGGGGGTGGATGTTCTGCTCGAAATGTCCGGGCATCCCGAGGCCATGCGCCTGGGATTTGCCTTGCTGCGCACAGGCGGCCGGGCGTCGTTGCTCGGCATTCCTTCGCGGCCGTTCGAGCTCGACTTCGCCCGCGACATCATCTTCAAAGGCGCCATTGTGCAAGGGATCAACGGGCGCAAGATGTTTGAAACGTGGTTCCAGATGGAGGCGCTGCTGGCCACAGGCAGGCTGAACCTGGAGCCGGTAATAACGCATCGACTCAAGCTGAGCGAGTTCAAGAAGGCGATGGAGCTGCTGCAGTCGGGCGAGGCGATCAAGGTCGTAATGCGGCCGGAGTGAGAGAGGCAGGGAGTAGGGAATAAGGGAACGAGGGAACAAGAAAGACCGCGTTGACCGGGTCACTTACCAGTTGATCTCCGCGCGTCGCAGGCCGCGGACAGCGTTTGAGATATGGATTGCATCGGCGTGGCGAAGATCGTCGAGAGACAACACTCGCTGCTCGATGTTGGGGCGTGTCTCGAGCAGATGACGGCGATAAACGCCGGCCAATAACCCACATTCGATGGGCGGCGTAAACCAGCGGCCATCCTTTTCGATGAAGATATTGCTGATTGCGCCTTCTGTCACTTCGCCGCGCAGATTCAGGAACAGCATGTCATCAAGTCCATCGCGGGCGGCCTGCTGGAAGGCCGTTGCGTAAAGCGCTCTGTGCGTTGTTTTGTGGTAGAGCATCCGGTCCGCGGGATCGGTACGCGCTTCTGCGATGCGAACGCAGCTGATGCGATCTTCTCCTCTGCTCAACTCCAGGACTTCATCAGAAATCCGCACCACGCCGCCGGCATCAAGGAGCAGCCGCACCTTTCGCGGCTCACCGGCCGGAAATGTGCTGGCGCGATCGAGTAGCGCCGCCTTCACCGTCGCACGATCGCACGCGAAATCGAAATACTCCGCCGAGTCGGTGAGCCGGTCGAGATGCAATTCGAGCAAGGGGTAGGCGCCGTCCCAAAGCATCGTTTCGATGAGCGAGAATTCCTGCGGCCAGGGGTTTGCGGAGCCCGTCAGGAACTTGGCCTTCAGCAAACACTCGCGAAACTCTTCTGCCGGATCGGAGTCGGTGACGATGCCGCTCCCGGCGCCCATCCTGCCACGCTCGCCATTGAGCTCCAGTGTGCGAATGGCCACGTTGAAGACTGTTTGGCGCGGCGAGAAGAAGCCGATGGCTCCGGTGTAGACGCCGCGTGGCTCGCCCTCAAGCCGCGCGAGCAGCTGCATGGCACGCACCTTGGGCGCGCCGGTAACGGAGCCACAGGGAAAGAGCGCGCGAAAGATGTCGTGAAAGCCCACCTCGGGCCGCAGTTCGGCGCTGACGGTCGAGGTCATCTGCCAGAGGGTAGAAAAGCGCTCGACGGCGAAGAGTTCTTCGGCACGCACGGTGCCGAATTGCGCCACGCGGCCGAGGTCGTTGCGCAGCAGGTCGACAATCATCACGTTTTCGCTGCGGTTCTTGGGGTCGTTGCGCAGCCACTCGGCAATTTCGCGGTCTTCGCGCGTGGTGCGGCCGCGCGGTGCGGTGCCCTTCATGGGACGCGTGACGATGCGCCGCCCGCCGCGGGGGGCGCCGTCCTGATCGACGCGGAAGAAAAGCTCCGGTGAGAACGAGAGGATGTGGCGGCCCGCTTCCCAGTGCAAGAAGGCCCCGTAGTCGACCGGCTGGCGAGCGCGGAGCTGTGCATAGAGATCGGCGCCGCTGCCTCTAACTTTTACGCGAAACGGCGCCGTGAAGTTGAGCTGATACACATCGCCAGCGCGAATCCACTCGTGAATCGCGGCGATACGGCGCGCGTATTCGGCTTCGGTGACAGCGAACTCGGTAGTGAGCTCGGGCTCAGGGGCTGTAGCCCTCGTCGATTTTGCAGCATCGCCGGCACGACTGAAGTCTTGCCCTGGCACTTCGTGCTCATTCCTATAAACCTCCCGTTCTTGCGATGGCGCGTTGGCGGATTTTCTTTTGTAAATTTGCAACTCGGGCGGTTCACCATCGACGAACGATCCCACTTGGTAGTCGAAGGCATAGCTTCGCTCGTAGATCCCGAACCAGGCCAAAGGCAGATCCGGACGCGCAGCCCGCAATCCGGCCTTCGGCTCAAAGCAATTCCCGCATTCGTAGCTGAAGAATCCCGCCACGCATTGTCCCGCTGCGACGGCACTCTCGATGGTGGCAAAGAGGTCAGGAATCTCAGCGGCCGTGAAAGGCGCGCACACACGCAAAGGAGCTGTAAACAGTTGCGTCCAGGGGATCTGCTGTGACCCGGCTCGATCCGGTTTGCCGCCTTCAAGCAGCACTGTGGCGGGCGTTTGCTCCACCAGCGCATAGACTTCGGCGGGAAGGGGATGCCGGCGATTCATGCTGGCAGTATGACGTAGGGCCTATCGACTCGAACAGAGGATTACTGAACCGTAAGCACCATTGTGGTGGAATTAGTGATGGCGGTGACGCCGTTGGTCGACTGCCCCGTGACGGTGACGGTGAACGTACCGGTCGGGGTTGAAGGCGTAACGGTGGGGCCGTGATTGTAGTAGTAGTAGAGCGGATTGCAGGCGGTTGCACCCAATGTTGTGACCAGACCAACTAACGCCACTAATGCCAGTCGATTCAGCCAGCGGCGCTTCCGCGCACCCCATGCCAGGCCGCCGAGACCGAGCATGCCGGGCAGCAAAATTGCCCAAGCAACAGGACTGCCTCGGCGTCCGAGCCCGGCTGGAGTCAACGCTCCGGTGGTTCCCTGGCGTTGAGTTTGAATCAACATGGAACTGACAGGCGGGCAAGCCGAAGCGGGAGAACCGGCGGGACAGCTTGCCGGCGTCGTAGGAAGAATCTCGATGGACTCAGGCGTAAAGGTGCACGAGGCCAGAGCGGGAAGCCCTGAGCACGAGAGCGTGACGAACATGGGCGCTGCGAGGGCCGCGTTATCCTCTGGCGTAAGAGTGACGGCAATGGTGCCCGATCCGCCGTTTGTGATCGTGAGAGGCAGAGTGGAGGGGGCGACGGCCGCGAGGGTGATGGCAAAGTTCGGGGTCGAGCTGGCCTGGGCGGTGACGCCGCTGGTGGGTGAGGCCGAGTAAAGATGCGACGCGTCGCCCGTATACACCGCGCGAAGGGTATGATTGCCGGTTGGAAGCGACATGGCCGCGGTCGCTTGTCCGTTGCCGTTCAGCGCTGCCTCTGCCAGCTGGCGGCTTCCGTCTTCGACGAGGACGATGCCGCTCGCCGGTGTGCCGTCCACTCCGGTCACGGTAATTGTCGCGGTAGCCTGCGTATGGCCGCTTTGGTCGCTGGTTTCTACGTTCAGGCTGGTTTGTGTTGCAACGCCCGGCGCGGCAGCGGCCAGTAACGCGGGAAGCGCCAGCGCCATGCTCAGTCCCGCAACCCATTCAAGCCGCAAGCCGCGGCAGTTCATACCTCTCACGTGCACCTGCTCCAACTCTTGAGAAAGATTGCGCAATGTCCTACAGCGCTTCGCCGGTTACCTCTGCGTAGACCCCTATTGTATCTGGCAAGGGCACACCGCGGCCACCCCGCCCTTCCCTTGGACGCGCTACTGGCGGGAATGCAATCCGGCTGACGCGCTATGCTTCTTTCGTAGGTGAATTGCCATGACTCAGGCTATTTCCCGCCCCCAGCTTGCCCACCTGACGCAAGTTCTCGACGACCTTCGCGCCAAGGGCACACACTTCAGGCTTCGCGTCCTCGATGACCAGCAGGCTCCGGTGTGCCACTACGACGGGCGTGAGGTCATCAACCTGGCCAGCAACAACTATCTTGGGCTCGCCAACCACCCAAAACTCATTGAGGCAGCCATCGCCGCTACGCGCGCTTTTGGCGTGGGCTCGGGCGCGGTGCGCACCATTGCCGGAACCATGCGCATCCACATGGAGCTGGAAGAAAAGATTGCGCGCTTCAAGAATGTTGAAGCGTGCGTGGTCTTCCAGAGCGGCTTTGCAGCCAATGCCGGCACCGTGAGCGCGATCCTGGGCAAAGACGACTTTATCCTCTCTGACGAACTGAACCACGCCAGCATCATTGACGGCGCGCGGTTGTCGCGAGCGAAGATCAAGGTTTTCCGGCACAAAGATGTAGCGCACTGCGAAGAACTGCTGCAAGAGGTTGCGGGCGAGCCGGGCCACAAGCTGGTGATCACCGACGGCGTGTTCTCGATGGACGGCGATATCGGTGCCGTGGACAAGCTGGCCGCACTGGCCGAGAAATACGGCGCCATCATGATGGTCGACGACGCGCACGCTTCGGGTGTGCTGGGGCGGAATGGGCGCGGATCGGTCGATCACTTCGGCATGCACGGCCGCGTGGATGTGCAGGTGGGCACGCTGTCAAAGGCCATTGGCGCGCTAGGCGGATACGTGTGCGGATCGAAGGACCTGATCGACTACCTCTACCACCGCGCGCGGCCGTTTCTATTTTCCACTTCGCATCCGCCGTCGGTGGCGGCCACCTGCATTGCGGCTTTCGACATTCTGGAGAATGAGCCGGAGCGGATTCTGCGGTTATGGTCGAATACGCGCTACTTCCAAGGCGAGCTCAAGCGGATCGGGTTCAACATCGGCGGCTTGAATACGCCGGCCACGGAAACGCCGATTACGCCAATCATTGTGGGCGAGGGCCGCGCAGCCATGGACTTCAGCCGCGCACTCTTTGACGAGGGTGTGATGGGGACGGGGATTGCGTTTCCGACGGTGCCGGAAGGCAAGGCGCGGATTCGGCTGATTCTGACCAGTGAACACACGCGAACGCAGCTTGATCGGGCGCTTGAGACGCTGGAGAGAGTGGCTCGGCAGATGGGGGTTCTAGAATAGGCTGCAATGATCGCTCACCTGCGCGGCAAGCTCATCTTCAAGCAGCCCGGCCAGGCCATTGTTGAGGCTGGAGGCGTGGGCTACGACGTCGCCATCTCCGTGCCGACATTTACGGCGCTGCCTTCGGTGGGCACCGAGGCCGCGCTGCATATTCATACTCAAGTCAGCGACGACCAGATTGCGCTGTTTGGATTCCTGGACCGCGAGGAGAAGCGCCTCTTCGAGCGGCTGATCACGGTGAGCGGGGTGGGGCCAAAGCTAGCCATCAAGATGCTCAGTGGGTTGCAGCCGGATCGCGTGGTGCAAGCGATCCGTTCGCACGACCACGCACAACTTACGCTGATTCCCGGTGTGGGCAAGAAACTAGCCGAGCGGCTCGTGGTCGAGCTCAAAGACAAGCTCGACGACTTTGCGGTTGCTCCTGTGGCGACGGCCGTGCAGGGGCCAGCCGTGGAGGATGTGCTGTCGGCTCTGACCAACCTGGGCTATCAGCGGGCGGCGGCAGAACGGGCAATCGAGCAGGCGGTCGCCAAGGATAAGGCGCTGGCCGGGGATTTCGATGGGCTGTTCAGAGGCGCGTTGAAGCTTATCCGGTAAAGCAGCTGCTAGCGCTTCCAGCTAAAACCCGCTAGCCATTGGATTCTTCGGGTTCGTGCTGCAGGGCACTGGCGCTTTCTACAAAAGCAGGCAAAAAATGGCAAATTTGTCATTTTCTTGCATTATTTGGCATGCCGGGCGGGATTCGTGAACCTCCATTCCTGCTTTTCCATCTAATCTATATCTACACGTTTTGCTGGTTCGCTTTTCCCTGGAGCGCCAGCCTTCCCAGCACTTGAAGGATGGTTTGATTGCGTTTAATTATCGCCGTTGTCAGCCTTGGCGCCGCCATGTTCAGCGTGCGCGCCGGGTCGACCCCTCTTCCGAATAGCCCGCAGCCGGCAAGCCTGCCGACTGACTACACATTCGCGACTGAAACCGATCCCGGCTACCTCACTGGTGATTTCTCCGGCGCAACGGACACGACTCCGGATTCGGGCGTGATGGACGCTGCGCAGGCCTCACCAGGCGCCGATTCCAACGACGCGCACGCCAGCGCGCGGCCCGCACCCGGTTCCAACGTCCCTGTCGATGCCAACGGCGAGCCCATCCCGATCGAGCGTCAGCAGCCGCAGCGCATCCTCGGCTTTATGCCGAATTTTCGGACCGTCTCCGGCGGAGCCAAGCCTCATCCTCCAGGATGGAAGTACAACTTCACCGTCGCCACCCGTCAGGCCACGGATTACTCCTCCTTCATCTTTCTTGGGATCACCACCTTGTCCGCCGAGGGAATCGACGAGCATCCCGTCCTGGGCAAAGGAATCGGCGGTCTTTGGGAGTACTCCTGGCGCGGCTTCCTCGACAAGACGGATGGCACCTATCTATCGGCATGGCTGTTGCCCAGCCTCATCCACGAGGACACGCGCTTTTACGCACTCGGCAATGAGCACAGCATCCCGATTCGTGCTTTGTATGTGATCAGCCGGCAAGGTGTGGCCAGGACGTACGGCGGCCGCCAGACCCCGAACATCGCTGGGTTAGGCGGCAAGGTCTTGACGCAGGTTGTGTCGCGAACCTACTACCCGACCGGAGCCACCAGCTTTTCCGTTCTTGCCACCAAGTTCGGTTATTCCGCGATGCGCGACGTCGCGATTACCTCTATTCGCGAGTTCTATCCCGACGCCGCAGCACACTTCATTCGCAAGCATCGCGCGAAGATGGCCGCAAAGGCAGCGGCGCAGGACGCGATGGTGCGGTAAAAGCGGCGCCAAGACGTGATAGCGGGGCGTAGTGAGGGGTTTCTCGCCAGGTCTCCCTTCCGATCATGTGCAGCGGCATTCTTTTGTCATCACCGCAATTCAGATCGATAATGGCCACGGCAGGTAAGTGCGCTCATGAAGATTGCCAGCAAGACTGCTCTCTTCGCTGCAGGCCTGTGCGTGATGGCGGCCGCTGTTTGCGTCGACCTCTATCTGGTCCACCGGAATCATGTGCCGGGAAAGTTCGGAAGGAGCCTGGAATTCCGCGTGGCAGCGTTGAAGACCGAATACTTCGATCAGTTCAATCGAGCGCCAGACGGGTTCGATGTCTTTTCCGTCTCCCAAGCTCGAGAGATCGCCGAGAGTGGCGAGGCTCCCGCAGGTTTTGAGTGGATGCCGCTCTCGGACTTTGACCTGTGCGCAACCGGCGGCATCGAGCCCAGGGGCATCACGCGGTTGATCAACAGACGGGAGTTTCTGCTCGTGGCGGATCGGCCGGAAATGGTGCTCACGCACGCGGCGAATGCGCCTACATGGGGCGTGAAGTCCGTAGAGATCACTGCTACGTACAAATTTGGTCCGGTGGTAAAAGCAGTCGAAATCGAACTGGATGACACCGGCGGGAGTTTATTGCGGCAGTTCACCCAAAAGTACGTTCGACACTCGATTGCGGCGATCGTTGACGGACAAGTGATCGCGAACTTCGGGCTCCTCACCCCGATAAGGAGAAATGCGCTGGGACTCACCTTCCCTGAAAGAGAGGAAGCGGTAGCGGAAAAGTTGCGCGTTGCGCTCATGCAATGAACGTTGCATTGCACGGGTCTTGACCCAGCAGGAGGTCACGCGCAGATCGAGCGAAGGGCCCGTTTGCTAATCTTTTCCCGTATGGCTCGCAAATCAAAAGCTACATCTGTCGCTCCACCTGCTTCCGTCCCCTACTTCCGTCCCGAAGCACTCACCTTCCTGCGGAACCTCGCGCGCCACAATGACCGCGCGTGGTTCCAGCCGCGCAAGGCGCAGTTCGAGGCCGAGCTCAAGGAGCCGATGCTGGCGATCGTGCGCAAAATTACCGACGCGATGGTCGACTTTGCGCCGAATCACGTGCGGCCGGCGGAGAAATCTCTGTTCCGCATCTATCGCGACACGCGCTTTTCGAATGACAAGCGGCCCTATAAGACGCACGTGGCCGCGTGGTGGACGCACACGGGCTTAGAGAAGACATCAGGCGCAGGCTACTATTTTCACGTGAGTGCCAAGGAAGTGATCATTGCGGCGGGTTCGTATATGCCGGAGAAGGAGCAACTGGCCGCGATTCGCCACTGGCTGCTCGATCATCACGCGGAGTTTCGCAAGCTGCTGAAGCGACCTGCTGTGCGCAAGCTCTATGACGAATTCGAAGGCAACGCTCTGACCAGGCCTCCGAAAGGCTTCCCTTGCGAGCACCCGGGGATGGACCTGATCCGATGCCGGCAGTGGGGACTGGCAGCGGAACTGCCGGCCAAGGCAGCACTCAAGAAGGATATTGCGGACGTGGTGATCCGCTATTTCAAGATCGCGGTGCCCATCGTCGACGCGCTGAACACGCCGATTGCAGCGGCCCTGACGCCCAAGAGAACGGTATTTTTCGGGCTGAAATAGCGTGATTCCGAGCCGCGCGCGCTGCCCTGCCAAACATGCGCAAACCCGCGAAAATAGCGGCTTGGAGCGATCCTCAGCGGCAAAAACCAGCAAAAATCGGCATTTTAGGCATAAAAACCAGAGAAAACTGTGGAAATCAGGCATTTTCCCATTGACTTTGTTCGCCCCAAAGCCGCATTGTTACGAACGGCAGGGTTCTTCGTAGCCGCATGAATACAGGGGTTTCGCGCACAAGCAGGCTTGCTCCGCCCTTCCTCCCATGCGGTAAGTATTTCCGCGGCAGAAGCCCCTCAAAACCGGCAGCCCAAGGGCTCGCCCACAAGGAGAAGAATCGATGGCAACTGGAATGACCAAGACGGCTCTGACACGGCATATGGCCGAGAAACTCGAACTGACCAACAAGCAATCCGCAGCCTACCTCGATCTGCTGGCAGAGACCGCGATCAAGGAGACCAAGAAGAACGGTGTCTTCGTAATCCCCGGCATCGGGCGCCTGGTGAAGGCAGAGCGCAAGGCTCGCATGGGCCGCAACCCGCAGACTGGCGAGGCCATCAAGATCAAGGCCAAGACCGTCGTGAAGTTCCGCGTGGCCAAGGCTGCGAAGGACGTAATCGCACCCCCGAAGAAGTAGTTCCTTCCCCGGACTGCGAACAGCGCACCAATGAAAGGGAGAGCCTTGCGCTCTCCCTTTTCATTTGCTGCCGGTTTGCGAAGCGCAAGAATTGTGCATACTGCCGATGGTCTGGCTCATCGAATGGGGCATGACTACGGTTGCGGTAGTTCCTGGACAGATAGCTGACGCGCGGGCGCGTGCCTCGTCGGTCGTGTTGCTCCTTCGTCTTGAAGGCCTGGCCGTGGCCGCTGTTTCTGTGGCGATCTACGCGCGTGCGGGGGCGAGTTGGTGGCTCTTCGCCGCGCTGTGGCTGACGCCGGATCTTTCCATGCTTGGTTACATCACCGGGCGGCCGTGCTGGGGCGCGCGCATTTACAACGCATTTCACACCTACGTAATGCCGGGAATACTGGCGCTGGTGGCGCTCCTGCTGCGCTCGCACAGTCTGATGCCGATTGCGCTGATCTGGGCGAACCATATTGGCGTCGACCGGTTGCTGGGCTACGGATTGAAGTACGCCGATGGATTTGGCTACACGCATCTGGGACGCTTAGGCCGCAAAAGCGCATGATCACGCTGCGCGGACTTCGCCATCTTTGCGCAGCAGGAGCGCACGCACGATGAGAGAAATGCCAAAGCTGATCAAGATGACTTTGATCATGAGCAAGTTGTCGTAGCTCCACGAGAAAAATGCCAGAGCGACGAAAATGCCGATGGCGCTCACTTCAGTGATCACGGCGACAGTCCAGTGCGGCCGCGCGGCGGCGCGCGTCAGCGTTGATCGCAAGCGCGGGATGAGCCGTGGAACGGCGCGCAGATATTCGCGGTAACCCTCGCCAAGTTGCGAAGCGAGGAATGCTTCTTCCGCCAAAATGAGGCGCAGGTAAAAGACAGTGATGAGGATCATGGTGAACAACGCGCCCGTGGGGGGCATGAGAAGCGAAACGGCGACCATCATGAACCATCCGCCCAGATAGAGGGGATTACGCACGTAGCGATAGGGTCCCACGGCCATGACTGCACCGGCTTGCATCTGCCCGTGGTGCACAACATCGAATCCGAGATAGGCCGCGCCCCACACCCGCAACACGGCGCCCGCGGCGGCAGCTAGCGCGCCTGCAACAATCACTAAGGGGGAGGCAAGGGTAAAGCTGACGATTCCCAGCCGGCTGATCTCGAGCGGCAGCCACTCCAATGTCGAGACGCGCCGCCCCAGGTCCAGCGCCCCGATCCACGGCGCCCAGAATCCCAGGAAAACGATGACGATCTGAATCAACATCCGCAGACGAAATTCGATGGAACTTGCACGCATGCATCTTTCTCCGCAGCCGAATTCAGGCGGTTTTTGCGCGCCGATGCTCAACCGCCCTACTTCAGGTTCTTGATCGTGAATCCCTCGGGAATTTTCACCTGGAATTGATCGGGCGGCAACCCACCTTTGACGTTTTCTTCGACCCGCTCCACGGCAAGCACAAGCTGGATTCCTTCCTGCGGCCGCTTGATGACAATCTTGGATGGATACTTGCCGGCAGTGAAGGTCTGATAGTTACTGTAGAAGATCTGTGTCTCGAGTACCCCGTCTTTGTCATAGACGTACTGGTCGTAGGGCAGCATGTCGTCGCGATGGAAGGTGACAGTTCGAACGGGCTGAATTTCCCGGCCGGTCTTGCGGCGCATCACGCTCAAAACGTATTCGGGCTCGATGTACAAATGTTTGTTCGCGGCGTCTTCAACCGTCTCGCTGTCGGAAGCGACCATGAATTCATCCTCGGGGTCCAGACCGCGCACAGCAATTGCATCGAGGAAAAAGTCGGGACGAAGGTTCTCAAGCGGATTTGACGATTTTTCAGTGACGGCACTCGATCCTTTGATGACCGTGCTCTTGGATGGAATGACAAGGGTAAAGTGGCTTCCATCGCTGGCCATGTCGAAGATGGTCACGCCAAAGTATTTTCCGAGCACGCGCAGCTGCTTAGGTTTCTGCGTCAGGATATATCCCCGGCAGGAGGGGAAATCTGTGGCGAGACCTTCCTTGGTTTTTGTCTGAGTGGCGTAAATCTCAACGGTTGCGGTGAGCGTGTTCAGCGCTTCCCAATGCGCATTCACTTGCTTCACCAGATCTTCCGGCGAGACTGTCTGGACGGCAGCCGGCGCAATGGGAACAGGCAAGTGCCGCTTCGTGGGGAAGAGATAGGAACACCCAGAAAGCAGGAGCGGGAGCACGAGAACCGGGAAGCAGACGAAACGATAAGAAAATTTCATCGCTGGCCCGCCTTCTTTTGCGCGCGCCTGTAATCGGCGACGTTGCGGTTGTGCTCGTCGAGGGTGCTGGCAAAGAGGGAATGGCCCTGTGGGTCGAGCCCAGCGGCAACAAAGTAGAGATAATTCGTTTTGGCGGGATCCATGGCCGCGCGCAATGATGCAACGCCGGGATTCGCCACCGGTCCCGGCGGCAGGCCGGCGTGGAGATAGGTGTTGTAAGGAGTGTCGCGCGTTAAGTCGCTCTCGTGAATGACGCCTCGCCACTTGTCCGAAAGCTCAAGACCGTAGATGACGGAGGGATCGGTGCGCAGCGGCATATTCACGGCGAGCCGGTTTTCAAAGACGCTGGCGACCAGGGGACGCTCACCATCCACCGCCGTCTCGCGCTCAACCAACGAGGCCAATGTGACCACTCGATGCACGTTCTGGTTCAATCCCAGTTCAGCGGCCACCTGGTGGAAGCGCCGCACCATCGCGGCGACGATCTGAGCTGGGGTGACGGCAGGTGAAAGCCGGTAGGTGTCCGGAAAAAGGTAGCCCTCCAGGCTCGATGCTCCGGGATCCAGGTCGGCAATCAGACTTGTCTGGCTCACCACTGCGTCCAGAAACTCCTGGCGTGTGCCCAGGCCTACTTGTTCGACACGCGCCGCGATGTCGAAGATGTTTGCGCCCTCGGGCACTGTTAAGGCCTTGGTAAAAACGTCACCCCGCGCAATGCGCGTATAAACCTCAGTGACCGGCGCAGGATGGTCGAAGCGGTACATACCTGCCCGGGGCGTTCCGTGTTGGAGCCAGCGCACCAGATCAAAGGCATAGCGGGTACGCACCACTCCTTCCGATTCGAGCTTGCGGCCGATGGCCGCGACGGACGAACCTGGCGCAACATTCACAAATGTCTCCGTGTCGGGTCCGTAGGGTGTGAGCACGACCCATGCCGCGCCGCCCACGATAACCATTGCGAGCAGCAGAATTCCCAGCAGAATGCCAGCCGCGCCGGAACTTTTCCGTTTCCCGCTTCTCCGTCTGCGCTGCGCCATCCTGCCGCTATTGACCCTTCCATGTATAAGGACGCTGAGAATCCCACAGGGATTCCCCTGTCCTTCGATTGTAGCGGTTGCATGCCTCTCCGAGGGGCGCGCGGAGGCCGTAAGCTGAAAGGGAGGAGTGACATAGTGGGATCGGGCAAGCTTCCGCGTTACCTTGCTCTCGACATCGGCAGTCGCCGAATCGGCGTGGCCGTGTCGGACGAGCTGGGACTGACGGCGCAACCGGTGCTGACGTTGGAGCGGCGGCGGAACCGGCGCGAAGATTTGCGCTCGCTGGCACGACTTTGCCGGCGATTTGGCGTGGCGGGAATTGTGGTTGGCAATCCGCTGCATCTGTCGGGCGAACCGGGCGCGCGCGCGGCAAAGACCCAGGCCTTCGCCGCGGAGTTGGGCGAGGTAACAGGCTTACCAATTCACATGTGGGACGAACGGCTGACTACGCGCGAGGCGCACCAGATCCTGTATGAAGCAGGCCATGCGCGGCAAAAGCATCGTGAAGTGGTGGACCAGGTGGCGGCAACGCTGATTCTGCAGTCGTTTCTGAACGAGAAGCAGGGATTAGCGAACGGTGGTCAGTGATCAGTCTCTAACGCGGCCTCCGGCGACCGTGACCAGATAGCACAGGCATTCGATAGCTGACCGCCGATCACGGGCAAACCGACCATTGGTTCCCCCTGCCTTATAATGAAGAGTCAGGAACGTTTATCTCTTGCGGGTGGAGCAGCCTATCTCCCCGCTATCGGACCACGGATGCCCGAGCACATCAAAAAACAACTCCAGGAAGAGATCGCCCAGCTCGAGTACGAGCTTACCACCGAGCTCCCGGCCGAGATCAAGAAGGCGAGGGCCCTTGGAGATCTCTCAGAAAATGCCGAGTATCACATGGCCAAGCAGCGGCAGGAGTTTGTGAATGCGCGGCTGGGCCAGCTCAAGAAGCGGATGGCGGAGCTTTCGCTCGTCAACCTGTCGAACATCCCCAGGGATAAAGCCGGATTCGGATCGACCGTGGTGGTCTACGACTCGACCAAAGACGAGGAGATCGAGTACCGCCTGGTGACGAGTGAGGAATCCGACGTGACGAAGGGGCTGATTTCCACGACCTCGCCCATCGGCCGCGGCATTGTGGGCAAACGGGTGGGAGACACGGTGACCATCGTGACTCCGAATGGTAAGCGCGTGCTGGAAATTCTGAAATTGGCAACGATCCACGATGAAGCCGGCGAGGGCGAAGGCGCGCCTGCCGCTGGCGCGGTTTAAAAGGGCGGGTCTGGTCTGCTGAGATTACCGGGCCCGTGCAAGGAAGATTGAATGACCTGGACAAGCGCTTTTGGCCGTGCCTGCGGATGGCTTCTGGATCGCATCGTACACGGGCTGGCGCTCACTCGCATCTCGCCTAACGTCCTCACGTTCCTCGGGTTGGTGATCAACATCGCCGCCGCTTTCCTGTTCGGACACGCCAACGCGACAAATGCCGACCGCATGTTTTTCTTCGCGGGCCTTGTGATCTTCGGCGCCGGGATCTTCGACATGGTGGACGGCCGCGTGGCGCGGCGGATCAACAAAGTGACGGTCTTCGGATCGTTCTTCGATTCGGTGATCGACCGCTACTCCGACGTGGTGCTGTTTTTTGGCTTGCTCGTTTATTACGGGCGCATCAATCGCTTCCGCTATGTGGTGCTCGTGGCCTTTGTGATGGTGACTTCGCTCATGGTCAGCTACACGCGGGCTCGCGCCGAAGCGCTGATCGGCCAGTGCAAGGTGGGCTTCATGGAGCGCCCGGAGCGCATCGTGCTGATCCTGTTGGGAGCGCTCTTCAACCGTTGGGGCGTGATGGCGCCTGTACTGTGGCTGCTGGCCGTGCTCTCGACCGTTACGGTTGTGCATCGCGTCGTCTACACCTACCAGAACACCAAGCACCTCGCACCGCTGACGTGAGCGGAGGGCTCTGAGATCGTTGATCCGATCGCTCGGTCGGTTGTGTGAGGCAGTTTGGAGCTTTGGTCCGGATCGCCGGTCCAATCGAAAAAGAGTGCAGTTTCGAACTGTTCAATCGCATCTAAAAGTGTATGAGCACGGAAAAAGCGACATTTGGCGCGGGATGTTTTTGGGGAGTCGAGGCTGCGTTTGCGGCCATCCCCGGCGTGACGGCCACGGCGGTTGGCTATGAGGGCGGAAAACTCGACCAGCCCACTTACAAGGACGTGTGCACGGACCAGACTGGCCACGCCGAGGTGGTGGAACTCGACTTCGATCCTGAGCAGGTGAGCTACGGGCAGTTACTGGATGCGTTCTTCTCGCTCCACAATCCCACGACGCTCAATCGGCAGGGGCCGGACTGGGGCACGCAGTACCGCTCCGCGATTTTCTTCCACTCGCCGGAGCAGGAGGCGCAGGCTCGCGCCAAGATTGAAGAACTGGCCGCCGAGGGTCGCTTCAAGCCGCGGCCGATCGTGACCAAGGTAGAACCAGCGCAGACATTCTGGCGCGCAGAAGACTACCACCAGCGGTACCTGGAGAAGCGCGGGCAGGCAAGCTGCCATATCTAGAAACAGTTGTCAGTTTTCAGGCGTAACACTCGCGCTGGCGGACTGCTCTTCGCTGTTCACTGTTTGCTGTTCGCTTTCCGCTGCTCTTTGGGCGCCGGGCTCGTCGAACCAGAGGCAGGCGATCCACCACACGATCGCGGCCAGATAAACCACGTTATTGGCGTTGTAGAACTTCTCTTGCAGGCCCATCACATGTTCATATTCGGCTCGGCTGTGGATGGTTGTGTGCAGCGCGACTTCCTGCCAAATAAGGCGCACAGCCAACTGTGCCATTGAGCCCGTGGAGAGACCAATCACAATTTTTTGCGTATGGCTGCGCCAACCTGCCTTGAAGCGGCGGCCGAAAAGGACGACCACCAATCCGAGTTCGACGACGAGCAGGTCCGCGAGCAGGTCGGTCTTTTGCGCAATGAGCTGCATCAATCGCAGCATCGAGAGCTGTGAAGCAGCGAACAGGGTCGTTGCGGAGGGCCACGGACCCCACATTGCAACCACCACCCCGGCGACGGCGAGCATGATCAGTGTGGCCGTAATCCAGGCTGCGCGCTTTGCGCCCGAGAAGGCCCGCCGCGCCATCTCAACCACCACACCGAGAGCGATAATCGCGGCAATATCGGAGAGTACGAGAAAGATCTCGCTGGAAACGACCGGCGCCAAGCGGCCGAATAGCAGGCGGCTCGCGATCATGCGCAGAGCCATCATCACCATGGCGGCCGTAAACCACGGATAACGCCGCACTCGGTCGCGCCCGATCAACACCACCAGCAGCACGAGCAGCCCTGCGAACGTAAGCGTCCAGAGAATCTGGTTCGCCGAAAAGTTGAAGTTGAAATGCATCGGAACCCTTATCCCGGCTGCGTTCTTGCGCACGCGGGTCTGATTTCAGTCTAAACGGGCGGGCAGCCGCAAACCGCTTCCTGCCATAATTCCTTCATGCTGATTCTCGCCTCCGCTTCGCCGCGCCGCCGCGAACTGCTCGCGCAGGTGGGCTACCAATTTGAGGTGCGCCCGGCACATATTCCCGAGGATCCGCTGCGAGGCGAAGACCCGATTGTTTACGTGACGCGGCTGGCTCGAGAAAAGGCCCAGGCTGTTTTTCGGGAATTAAGCGCTCAAGACGCGATTCCAGGAAAAGAACGCCTGGACAGCCAGCCCTCCCTGGTGGTGCTGGGCGCCGATACCACGGTGACTCTCGACGACACGATCCTAGGCAAGCCTGAGGATGCCGCCGATGCTGCGCGCATCCTGCGCCTGCTGTCAGGCCGAACGCATCGCGTGATTACGGGCGTGGCCGTGGTGACAGCCGAGCGCGCTGAAGTGGCTGCAGAAGCTACGGCGGTTCAGTTTCTTACGCTCTCCGACGACGAAATTGAGGCATACGTGGCCACCGGCGAGCCGATGGACAAAGCCGGCGCATACGCCATCCAGGGCCGCGCGGCGCGCTGGATTCCCCGCATTGAGGGCTGCTACTTCAACGTAATGGGCCTTCCACTTGCGCTAGTTTGCTCGATGCTGGAGTCGTGCAGCGCGCGGTGAGAGGTAGATGCTGGTGCCGAAGTTCTGCGAGGGGCGATGGCGTATCGCGCTCGTTCTTGCCGCGGCGATTCTCGCGACCGAATGAGTGCATCTTCAAAGCTCGGCCATTTTGATGGGTAGGGAATTTTTGTGGAGCGGCGCATCCTTGACTGCTGTCATAGCGCCTCTGGCGTTTATCTGCCCGCGGTCCCAAGAGTCAACGGACAAAAAGTTGTGAATGACTTCGAGCCCCAAGGCGTCGGAAGCAGGCGCCCGCGGTGCTGAAGAGACGGTAGGCGGCCGTGCGGCCTGCTCACAAAAAGTATTCGCCTTGTTTTCCTCTGCAAAGTGAGGTTCGCCTCAAGATTTTGCTTCACTTTGAGCGCGGAACGTGGCCTATACTGCGTCTAGAGCGAGGTCTTCTTCCCGGCGATCGGAGCCGTCTCGACAACTTTATGGCAACGCAACTCAACCGCAAGCGCGCCTACTCTCCGCCGCCCATCCCCGACCGTCTCTACTTCAAGATCGGCGATGTCGCCCGCCTTTGCGGCGTGGAAACCTATGTTTTGCGTTTTTGGGAGTCGCAGTTTCCGCAACTGAAGCCCAACAAGAGCGGGACCGGGCAGCGGCTCTATCGCCGACGCGATGTTGAGCTTGCGCTGGAGATCAAGCGCCTTGTTCACGCCCAGGGATACACGCTGTCGGGCGCGCGCACGGTTCTTGAGCAAGGGCACCGCAGATCAAGCAAGCGCGATGATTCGCAGGCCAGTCTGCCCATCGCGGCAGATCAGAGCAAGCGGCTCGACGCAGTGGCCGCGGCCATCGGCCATGCACGCGCTGAGTTGCGAGAGATTGCCAGTCTGCTGGGCGCGACCGCCGTGCAGCCGGGGCGCCGCCGCAGCCGTCTCGCACCCATCCGCGCCGCTTCCGGCTCGCTCTTTCCGTCGTAAGCCGTTCGACAGCCGAAACGGCCCAACCCAGCGCTGAGTTCCGCCCCATACCTCATTCTCTGGCGCGAGAACTGGCGCGAACGCAGCCGGGTTACTCGGTCTTTGCTTCTTCCGGTTCTGGCTCGGCAGCCACAGGCGGCACCTCGGCTGCGATTTCCTCCGTTGCTTCGGCCTGAACCTTCACCGTGACGCGTGCGGTGACCTCGCGGTGTAGCCGGATGGCTACCTTGAAGTCTCCGATGCTCTTGAGTGGGTCGCCGAGTTGTATCTTGCGGCGATCGACCTCGAAGCCCTGCGCCGCCAATGCCGCAGCGATGTCGGCCGACGTGACCGAACCGAAGAGATGGCCCGCCTCGCCGGCCTTGCGCGTAAAGCTGAGCACGACGGGATCGAGCCTGGTGACCAATTCCTCGGCCTGCGCCTTCTCACTGGCGGAGCGCCGCTCAGCAGCAGCTTTCATCTGCTCGATGACGGCCTTATTGGCCTCTGTGGCCTGCATCGCCAGCTTGCGCGGGAGCAGATAATTGCGGCCAAAGCCGTCGGCGACCTTCACCACTTCTCCGCGAAGGCCCAAATTGGCGACATCTTCTTTCAGAATCACTTCCATAAGAAACTCTCCAGATTTCAAGGTCGTAACGCTGCGACGGTGCGTGGAGGCTATCGTGATTGGGACCAGAGCATACGCAATCGAGCGAGACGACGCATCATTTTCGATCAGCTCATATCTCGATCAGCCCGTCGCGCCGTTTTTAGTGGTGCGTGGCAAACGGCAGCAGGGCGATGTTCCGGGCCTGCTTGATGGCACGGGTCAAACGCCGCTGGTGCGTTGTGCAAACTCCGGTGAGCCGCCGCGGAACGATTTTGCCGCGCTCGGCCACGAACTGCTGCAACAGCCGCACGTCGCGGTAAGGAATTCCGTCGATCTTCTCAGTGCAGAACTTGCACACCTTCTTGCGGCGAAAAAACTTGCCGCGGCCACCGGGCCCACCACCGGGCCGGCCTCCGCCACGCGGACCGGAACCCGGGCCGGATGGGGCTTGTGGAGCTGAGGGGGCGTCAGACGCTGCGGACGCTCTTACTTGGGTATCTTCAGGCATTGTGTTTCCTCTTTGCGTTTCTTTGTTCCGCAAGGCGCGTGGTGCGCGCTGCGCTCATCTGGATCGGGCCGGCGCCGGTAATCAACAACATCCTGCGGCGGCAATCTTCAATACGACATTTGCGAACCGCGCGACAGCTCAGGCGTTGGCCTGAGCAGCCGCGGCCGGCTCGGCCGGCGCTGGGCTTTCCGCAGCCGGGGCCGCGGATTCGCCACCTGGTTTGCGGCGCACGCCGCGTGCGGCCTTCACCTTGGCCAAACGCTTCTCTTCCTCGTCGATGCGCACGGTGATGAACTTGATTACCGGCTCGGTGACGCGCAGACGGCGTTCCAGTTCCAAAACCACCGCACCGTTGGCTTCAATGGTGAGCAGAATGTAGTTGCCATCGGCGAACTTGCGCACGACGTAGGCGAGCTTGCGGCGGCCCATCTTCTCCACCGTCTTCACCGTACCGCCGCCGGCCGTAACCGTGGAGGTAAAACCGGTAATCAGCTTTTCGACTTCTTCGTCGTCCACATCGGGACGCACGATAAACATCACTTCATACAAACGCGACATCAGCATTCCTTTTCCGCCGGAGAGACTCGCTCCAGCACAAAACCATCAAGCAGCTTCCAGCTCTCAATCTCAGCCTTCAGCTTTCAGTTCGCAGCGGGTAGGTCGCGGTTCCCAGCTCCGTGCTCCCTACTCCCTGTCTTTCTCACTCCTCCGCCGCTCCATTTCGTTCGCGGCGGTTGAACTCGTTCATCGCAGCGGCCGGCCCAGCTTCCAAAATCCGCCGCACCGCAGTTGCTACCCGGTCCAGCACTTCATCGAAAACGGCCAGATCGGCTTTGCGCATGGGCGAGAGCAAGTAATCTCTGCCCTGGCGCGCGCCACCACCGGCTGCAATCGCTTCCGGTGGAAGATCCGGTGCCACGCCAATGCGCAGTCGCAACCACTCTTCCGTTCCCAGAGCGCCGGTAACGCTGCGGGCTCCATTGTGCCCTGCGGGCGAACCGCGCTCCCTGATCTTGAAGGTCCCCAGCACCAGATCGAGCTCGTCGTAGATTACGAGCAGGTCGTGAGCCGGGTCCGCCTCAAACTCGTGAACGAGAGCGGCAACTGCAGCGCCGCTCAGGTTCATAAACGTCTCCGGCTTGGCCAGAACCACCTGGCGCCCTGCAATTCGGCAGGTCGCCGTGGTGGCCCGGCAGCGCCGGTTCTGGACCACAACGCCCTCCTGCTGGGCGATGCGGTCGATGGCCATGAATCCCGCGTTATGCGGGGTCCACAGATACTCGAGACCGGGATTACCGAGCCCTACAATCAGGAAAGGGCTGCTCCGGCTTGACCCGGGGTCCCCGACGAGCGATTCTTGCTCGCTGGGGCGGCGGCATTCACGTTCGTCCGCCAAGGCTTACTTCTTCGCTCCGGTATCGCCCTTCTTGGCTCCGGCTTCTGGCTCGCCCTTGCCCTTCTTGGCAACTTCAGGCTCGGTTGGAGCTGCCGCTTCACCCGGCGCAGCCGCTGTTCCTGCCGCCGCTGCCGCCGCTGCTTCCGCGGTCTCGGGTGTTTCAACCACCTCTTCGCGAATCGATACCACGTGGGCGACGGTTGCATCTTCCGGGGTCAAATACTTGATCTTGTCGGAGTGGGGCAAACCGCTTACGCGCAGTACCTGATGCATGGCCAACTCGCTCACATTCACGTCGATGTGGCCGGGAATGTCCACTGGCAGGCATTCGACCTCGACCTCGCGCAGCACCTGATCCAGGATGCCGCCCTCAGTCTTGACGCCGATTGGTATGCCCAGCAGTTTCACGCGCACCCGAGCGCGAAGAACCTTGTCAAGGGCGATACGCTTCAGGTCGATGTGGATCAACTCGTCCTTGATCGGCTCGCGCTGCCAATCGACGATCATGGCCTTAGCCGTAGGATGGCCCGCAACCTCGACATCGAAGATTGTGTTGCGGCCGGTCTCAGAGAAAAGAATCCGCGTAATCTGTTTGGGATCCACCTCAACGGCTACGGGATCGCCCCCGGAACCGTACAGCACAGCGGGAATCTTGCCTGCGGCGCGCACGCGGCGCGCTGCATTCTTGTTGAATTTGCCCTCGCGGGCCTTGGCTACGACAACTTCTGGCATTTTGTTTTTTCTCGATTCTTGAAAAATCGGGCACGGGCTTTTGAGTTCCGCTCCCTTTGCGAAAAAGCTAGTGTTCAGTGAACAGTGATCAGTATGAAAAAACTCATTACCAATCACTGATGGCTGAAACTAGCCAAATTGATTGGACCGAGCAGCAGCAACTGTTCACTGTCCACTGCTCACTTAGTTAAACAGCGAACTTACGCTGGTCTCCATGTGTATGCTCTCGATTGCCGCGCCCAGCAGGCCGGCGATGGTGAGCACCTTCAACTTCGGTAACTTCTGTGCCGGATCGTTTGCCGGCACCGTTAATTTTTGCGCGGTCTCGCGCAGCGGAATGGTGTCAGTCACCACAAGCTGCTGCAGCCGCGAGTTGGCAATGCGGTCGATAGCGGGGCCTGAGAGCACAGCGTGGCTGGCGCACGCGTAAACAGCGGCAGCGCCCGATTCATACAGCGCATCCACTGTCTTCACCAGTGTGCCCGCGGTATCGATAATGTCGTCGATGATCAGACAAGTCTGTCCCTCTACGTCGCCGACCACGTGCATCACTTCGGCTACGTTCATATCGGTGCGGCGTTTGTCCACGATGGCCAGCGGCGCACCCACCTTCTGCGCGAAGAAGCGCGCGCGCTCCACACCGCCTGCGTCCGGCGAAACCACGGTCAGGTTGGGCAGCTTGAGCTGGTTGAAGTAACTCACCAGCACCGGGCTGGCGAATAGATGGTCGACGGGAATGTTGAAAAAACCTTGGATCTGGGCGGCATGCAGATCGACAAACAGAGCGCGGTTGGCGCCCGCGGTGGTCAGCAAGTCGGCGATGAGCTTGGCGCTGATGGCCACGCGAGGACGGTCCTTACGATCCTGGCGTGCGTACCCGTAGTAGGGCACCACCACCGTGATCCTGGCCGCCGAGGCTCGCTTGAGCGCATCAATCATGATCAAAAGCTCCACCAGGTGCTGGTCCACCGGATAGCAAGTGGGCTGCACCACAAAAACATCTACGCCGCGCACGTTCTCAAGAAGCTGGAAATAGACTTCGCCATCGGCAAAACGCTGCAGCTTGGCCTCGCCGACCCTGACGCCGATATGCTCGCCGATGGCCTGGGCCAATTTCGGATTGGCCGTGCCGCTGAAGAGCTTGAAGCGCTTGTCCTCGCTGAGCTTCCCCGATTTCTTGCGTTCGGGCGCCGGGGCCTTGTTCGCATCCTTGCCCTTGCCCGCTTCGCCACTTCCGCCTTTGGGTGCATCCTTGCTTCCATCTGGTTTTTCCGGGCTTGGTTCGCCCGGCTTGTTGCCTTCCAAAGTCGCCGTCAACGTTCCCATTTCCATCTTGAGAGCACCTCCATGCTGGTTGGCATTGGCTGCGTTCTTGTTCAAGCTTTTAGCCGTTAGCTCTGAGCTGTTAGCTTTTTCCGACGGTGAACCGGCGTACCGTCCGTTCCCACGAGATCAAGCTAGAAGCTAGTAGCTGGAAGCTAACAGCCGCTTTTTGGCTGGGCGACCAGGATTCGAACCTGGATAAATGCCTCCAAAGGGCATTGTCCTACCATTGAACGATCGCCCAGCAACACTGACAGCCGTGGGTGAGTCTCGCTTGCCCAACTGTGGACTGTCAACGTGCTTTTTCGAACAACATTTGATCCCAATATCCGGGTCGAGGCAGGGTGCGTGTCACATGCGCCGTGACCCCTTGAACCTGCTTTTCAACCCGATCCTTGGCCGCTTCCGCATCTCCCCGAGTCAGGTACAACCCGAAAAGCGCTGAACCGGACCCCGACAGTGAGGCAAAGAGGGCTGCCTCCGGAGTGCCGGTAGCCGCAAGATGACGCTTGATCTCTGCAAGGGAGGGATGCTGGGGAAAGACAACGCGCTCGAAGTCGTTCTCGAACCAGCTCTTAATCCCGGTGCGGACAAGCGCGGACTCTTGAGGTCCGGCCAGGTCTTCTCCATCGGGGAAGACACCGGAGGAGCCTGCTCCAAGCCCGCCTTCGGGAAATTCTCCCCGAAAGGCGCTGGCATAGGCACGGCTCAACTTCTTTAGTCTATCGGCACTGGCCTCGGCGGTCAAACCCTCCGCGGCGCAGAGTGCATCCCAGTCGCGAAAGGCCTGAGGCGTGGAAACGCCGATATCCGGCACGGCGATAACGCACCAAGTGGGCTCGATATCGGGCAGAGGATAAACCTCCTGGCCTCGATCGACGCCCAGCACTGTTCCGCCAATAAGGAAGAGCGGAACGTCAGAGCCAATTTGAGCCGGAAACTCCAGCTTGCGAGTGAACAGGCTGCGAAACGGAGCGCCCAGCTCCGCCTCGAGGCCCACCAGCGCGGCCACCGCGTTGCCCGAGCCGGCGCCCAAGCCACCCTGGACGGGAAGCCGTTTATCAATGTGAACTTCAACCTCTGCTCTGACTCCAAATTGCTCCAAAGCCAGGGAAATCATCTTCCAGGCGGTGTTACGGTTGTCGGTGGGCACGCGGTTGTCATTGGAGCCAATCCGGATGCTTGTCTCAGGTGCGGGGCGGGCCGCAATCGTCACAATGTCGTGGATTTCGAGGGTCTGATAGACAGTCACCAGCGCATGGAATCCGTCACGACGCGGCGCACCCAGAAAGAGGCCCAAGTTGATCTTCGCGTGCGAACGGACTTTGGAGGGCATACGGCTCAATTGTAGAGGGATGTAGCGCGGGGCACAGAAGGGGCCAGGCGTGCGCTGTCACTCAAAACCGTTTCCGAAAGTGGGAACTTCGGCGATACATTCTCCGTAACCATGTTGGAAGAGAAGCGAGAGATTCTATGCATTTCCTGATCTTCGGCGTCGGTCTTTACTTCATCCCTGCCATCATCGCGGCGGTGCGGCACACGCACAACGCCACGGGGATCCTGCTGCTGAACGTCTTCCTTGGTTGGACCGTGATCGGCTGGTTCGCCGCGCTGCTGATGGCGCTCTTTTCGATGCCGTATGGCGCTCCTTACTACTATCGACGCGGATGGTAAGGACAGCGGCCGGGCTCCCCTAAGTCCGAAGGATCGGGGACCTGCAATTCTTGCCGCGTTATGCCGTTGGGCTCGCCCCCGATACAGCCTTCCGCACCGCCGCCCGTCTACTGCGCAGAGTGTGGCTGTGAAGTTGACCCCGCCGCATGGATTTGCGCAAACTGCGGCAGCTCTCTTCATGTGCCTGGTGCAACGACATCAACAAGCCCGTACGCTTCCGCAACCCGGATGAGCTCGAGGCCGGTTCACAGCAAGGCCAGGGCGGTGTTCAGGTTCTTCCTGTACCTGGGTTCGTTTGCAATGTTCATCGCGTTCACGTGGGGACAGGATTTTCCCGGCGAAGATCGGAAATCTTCTTTAGTCTCCCACGCTTTTTTCATTTGCATAACCCTCATCATCGTGACCGGCGAGGCGGTTGCATGGCACTCGTATAACTCACTCGCAACCAAGAGCTCTGTGCCAGATCAAAGCCTGGGCGAGGAAATATTCGGTATCGCCCTGATCGCTTTTTTTTGGAGTTTGTACGACGGTTTGAAGTGGCATTTGCTTCCCGCCAAGGTATACGCCAAGCGTCTCGATGGTTCGCTTACCGTCGTATTTTGTGTTGCATTCCTCATAATCCTTTGGGCAGGCGGAATCTTCGACCGCCGCTAACGGTAAGCTTCGCCGGCTCTATGCTTTCTTCCCCGCTTTGCCTGACTTCTTTAACTGCTCCCAATCTTTTTCGGTTTGTTCGGCGTAGTCGATGCCGAACTTCGCTATCGCTTCAGCGAATGCTTCGCCACTGCCGATGTAGCCGGCAATCACCTGCGGGTCGCCGGAGCGGGCATGGCCCCGGGCAAGCAGCTCGCCGCAGACTTCGGCGTAGGCTTTCAGATTGGCGCCGGCCAGGTCATCAATCTCGATGGATCCCTTGTGATCTTTGAGCTGGCGGACGAGGTATTGGCGGCTGCCGATATGCGTCCAGCCGAGAAATGGGTCGGTCTGGATCTGCATGAACTTCGCGCCCTCGGCGACGCGCTGGCCATTGTGCGGCGCGGGGTGGGCGTCGGTCAGATGAGGTGCGTAGGCTGAGGCGGTTTCTTCCTTGATCTGCAGGAAGAGCGGATCGCCGGGGCCATTTCCCTCCATATAAATGCAGTAGTCGCGCAGTCCTACGGAGCCAGTGCCAACCACTTTAAAGGCCACGTCGACAGGACGATAGAAGTCAAGCAGATGCTGCCGCTGCGGCTCCAGCATTTCCCGATAAGGCCCGAGCGATGCGATGACGGCTGCGGCCCGCGCACCAGTGATGCGCGTAAGCATGGGTTTGGATTCCTTGAAGCGCCGTCTTGCACCGGGGTGGGATGAAGCCGGTACGGTGAGCTGCTGGAGGGTGTGTTGCGGCGTGGCGCGCTCGGCCTTGGCGAGCGCCAGTTGCACCGGCCTGGTTAAACCGAGGCGATGCACCTGAAACCGGTTCACTTCAAGTTGCGGCATGCGGACAAATGTGCGCATTTGCGCGGAATAGCGCTCGATGCACGCCGCTGCGGCCTTGCGCGCCGAGCTGTCTTTGTGCCCCGCGGCGCGGCCGGCGAGAACCAGCGAAGCAGCCATGCGCTTCAGGTCCCACTCGAAGGGGCCGCGGATGGTTTCGTCGAAGTCGTTGATGTCGAAGACAAGGCGACCATCGGGCGCGGCGAAAGCGCCCAGGTTGCGCACGTGGGCATCGCCGCAGAGTTGGCTGACGATGCCGGTCGAAGGAAGCTGGGCCAGGTCCGCGGCCATCACTGGAGCTGCGCCGCGAAAGTACGCGAACGGCGACTGAGCCATGAACTGATACTTGAGGGCGACGAGCGCAGGCACGCGGCCGCGCATGGATCGTGCAACGAGTTCCAGAGCGGACGCAGGCCGCGCCTTGCAGTGCAGCGCATCGTGCTGGTGGCGACCCACTTGCTTGCGCCGTGCCTGGCCGAGTACGCGGCGTTCTTCCGGAGTTGCCCAGTGCATGATAGCGGTCCTCTCGTTCACTTGCGTCTGCTGCCCGCGGAACGCGGCGGCGGCAACGGAATCAGAGTATAGCAATTGCCGCCAAGGACCGGCAGCGAGTGAACGATCGCATCGACGCGAGTGTTTTAAGACTTCATTGTGCGCGGGCGGCGGGCAATGATGTGCGAATCCGCCGCCGGCGAAGCACGAGCCGCCGGACAAGGCGATACTCGGCAGTGATATGCTTTCTTTGCCCGTGAAAAGCGATTTACTTCGAGCACAAGTGGAAAACCCTCTCTTATGAAACATGCATCCAGGTTTTCAGCGATCATCGGCTTGGCCTTTCTCGCAGGCTGCGCGTGGGCGCAAGCCGGTGCTCAATCCGCAACCAAGGCGCCGGTCTGGGTGGCAAGCTGGGGAGCGTCGCAGCAGATTCCCGAACCGCAGAATGCACTGCCGCCAGACGACCTTCGCGACGCGACGGTGCGGCAGATTTTTCATTTGTCGGTGGGCGGTACGGCGCTGCGGGTGCATCTCTCAAATGCATTTGGAACCGAGGCGCTGCACTTCACATCCGTCCACATCGCACGGCCGCTTTCGCCTTCATCGCCAGCGATTGACCCGGCAAGTGATCGGCCACTGACATTCGCGAGCAGCGCGGATGTAACGGTGCCTCCGGGGGCGGAGTTCGTTTCGGACCCTGTGGAGTTTCCCGTGAATCCGTTGTCGGACGTGGCTGTGACATTTCACCTGGATGCGCCGCCAGCGAGAGAGACGGGCCATCCGGGGTCGCGGGCGACATCGTATTACGTGCATGGAGACTTTGTGAGTACTGCCAACCTGACGGCTCCGCAACACGTCGATCATTGGTACCAGTTTTCGGAGATCGATGTGGAGAGCACGCCGCGAGCCGCAGCCGTGGTTGCTCTTGGGGACTCCATCACGGACGGACACGCCGCCACGACCAACGGAAACGACCGCTGGACGGATGAGCTGGCGCGACGCTTGCAGGGCTCGGCCAAAACGCGGAATGTCGGAGTGTCCAACCAGGGCATCGGCGGCAATCACTTGCTGACCGACGGGCTGGGACCGAATGTGCTGGCGCGCTTCGATCGCGATGTGCTTGCGCCGGCGGGTGTGCGATGGGTAATCGTGTTTGAAGGTGTCAACGACCTGGGCGGACTGGCTCGAAACGGTGAAGTTCCTATAGCGGAGCATGCGGCACTGGTTCAACGAGTGATCGCAGCGTATGAGCAGATCATCGCGCGAGCGCGAGCGCACGGCCTGCGCGTTTACGGAGCGACGATCACTCCATACGGAGTGTCAAGCTACTATCATCCCGGCCCTTTGAGCGAGGCTGACCGGCAGGCGGTGAATCAATGGATCCGCAGTTCAGGGCACTTCGATGCGGTGATTGATTTCGACACGGTGGTGCGCGATCCGCAACATCCCGATCAGCTGCTGCCTGCATTCGATTGCAGCGATCATCTGCATCCGTCTCCAGCGGGATACAGAGCGATGGGCGATTCCGTACCGCTTGAACTGTTCAAGCATTGAGCTTTTTTTAATTCGAGTCCTCGCCACTTCTCACGATCCGAGTTAGCAACGGAACGCACAATCAGCGACCTCAGTCTTCGCCAAAGAAGCGTCTGCGCGCCGTTTCATCGGCAGGCAGGTCGGGTCCACAGAAGAGCGAATCCGGCTGGCGTGTGGGATCTTCCCCGATGAGCGGCATGGCGCGTGCGCGGCGGGCATCGGCGTCCGGCCCAGCGGTGAGAAACATCTCAGTGAACCACCGGTTAAAGGTGTGCAGGCGGCTCGAGTAACCATCATGCTCGGCGGCGTAGGCGTGGCCGGCAGCATCCCAATCGCTGCAGTTCAACAGGTGATTGCGCAGCACGCGGGCGTCGCGCAAGGTGAGTGAAAGGCCCTGGCCCCAAGCGGGGTCGCTGGATGTAGCCGAATCGCCCAGGAGCGCCACTCCGTCGCGGTAAGGGTGATCGACCCAGCTATGCGCACAACTGAATGTCGCCAGCGTACCGATTTGGCGGGCGCCCTCAAAGAGCGCGGGACTCGCGCCTGTCTTCTTGCAGCCTTCAACGAATCTCGCAAGATCGTTCGCTCCCTGAAAGCGCGGATGCGATGCGTCGTGGTAGCACAGATACACGCGAACGCGTCCGCTTCCCTGCGGGGCGATGACGACGAGCTGCCCCAATGCGAAGTTGTGAATACCCTGTAAGGTGTCTTCCGCTGCCGGCATGTTTTCGAACAGGATGCCGGCGATCATCATGTCGTCGAGATCGCGCTGGACCGGGAAACGCGCCGAAGAACGAGCCAGGCAGGATCGCCCCCCGGCCCCAACAACCAGCCGCGCGGAGACGGTTTCAACGCGGCCATCTTCCTCGACGACCATCGCGGGCGGCGCGCCCGGGCGCACCTCGCGAACAGCCGCACCGCGGCGAACTGTGGCTCCCGCAGCTACCGCGCCTTTCAGCAGCGACTCCTGCATGGCGGGGTGATAGCAGGCCAGGAAAGGCAGTTGATGCTTGGTGCTGGGGACAACCTCGCGATGGCCAGCCAGGTCACTCGAGACGTAAAAGTCGAACCAGGTGAGGTGGTGCCTTCCGGCTTCGGCAAGACAATCGGCGACTCCGAGCGCCTGAGCTTCAGCGTAGCCCCAAGGAAACATCGCTTCGCCGCGCACGCGGTCCTTGAACTGCCGCTCGTGCTCGACGACAAGAACGCTGGCGCCGCGCTCGGCCATGTTTTTGGCAAGAGCCGCGCCGCCCAGGCCGCCGCCTGCGATGGCTAGATCGTAAGTTGTCGACAAGTTTTTCCTCCCGGGGAGTTTTCATAATGTATCTGCGCTGACCTTCGACAGGCAAGCAGTTTTTGGGAGAAAAAATGCCCGTGGAGAAAGGCAAATTCGCGGGCGAGCCGTCGAGCAGGCGACAATCACCGCGTCCGATCCTCTCTTCGACTTAGTGCAACAATTAAATCTCCGTCGATGGCGAATCGCCGCCACATGCAGTGATTTACACTGAGTCATCCAGAGCCACCGGCACCCTCTGTTCGAGCCTCCATGCCGGGCTGGAGTCCCGTTGCGAATTCCGTTCCTGGAGGAACCCCGCTTTGACACAAAGAATCGTCCTTCTCTTCCTGATTTTTGCCTTGCTTGCGTTCACTACCGGCTCCATTGCCGCGCAAGCGCCGGGGAAGCCTCTGACTGTTGAAGCAATCTACGGCCATGGCCCGCTCATCGGCTCGATCCCTGACGAGCTGACTTGGTCTCCAGACGGAAACCACCTGACGTATCTGGAGGGCGGGCAACTTATGGATGTGGATGCCGCGACGGGCAGAACCCACGTTTTAGTGAGTGCCGCCAAAATGGCTCCGCTCGACGACAAGAGCATGTCGGAACAGAACCGCGACCATCGCCAACGCTACAACATGGCGAGCTATTTTTGGGCTCCGGACTCGACGCACCTGCTCTTCGATTCCAATGGACGGCTGTGGCTTTACGATCTGCACAACGGCGCAGGAGTGCAGATTGGCTTCACCGGGCTCTCTTCCGGCGACGACCCGAAGTTTTCACCGGATGGTTCCTGCGTCTCCTTTATCCGCGATCACGAGCTGGCCGTGATCAGGTTGCACGAGCCGGGCACGCCTGTGGCGGTTGTCGCTCCGACGCCGGCCGCGGAGGGCGCCGGCGCGCCGTTCTTCCTCAATGGCGAGGTGGACTGGGTATATGAAGAAGAGCTCGACGTGCGCAGCAACTACTTCTGGTCGCCGGACTCGAAGAACCTGGCATATTTGCAGATGAACGAAACCCAGGTGCCACGTTACCCACTTACTGATTGGATTCCCAATCACGCCGCCGTGGATTGGCAACGCTATCCGCAACCGGGCGACATGAACCCCGAGGTGCACGTTGGCATTGTGAGCGCGAAGGGAGGCAAGACGACGTGGGTGAAGCTGCCTATTCAAGAGGGCGACGACTACATACCGCGCTTTGGCTGGCTCGACCACAAAACATTGTGGATCGAGGTCCTGAGCCGCAATCACAAGCACCGCGTTCTGTATTTTGCCAACGCAGAATACGGAGATGCGCGTCAGGTGCTCGATATCAGCGACGACAAGTTTGTGGACGAAGACTATGACGTGGCAGTCGGTGACGGAGCGATTGTTCTGACGAGTTGGAGCGATGGGCACAATCAGCTTTATCTATACAGCTACGACAAGGAGAAGCCCCTGGCAGCCGATGCAAAGCTGGAGAGGCAACTGACCAAGGGCGATTCTGAAGTGGGCGATGTGTACAACGTTGACACCGCGAAGAAGGTGGTGGACTTTGCATCGAGCGAAGGCAATCCGCTGGAGCAGCAGCTTTGGCAGGAGCGATTTAACGGCGAGCGCAGGCAATTAAGCTCGGGCGCAGGATTTCACCAAGCCACATTCTCTTCCGACGGCGGCGCGTTCAGTGATAAGTATTCGACGCGCATGAAGCCCCCGGTGATGCGGATTTGCAAGGCGCCGGGTTCATCTGGCGCCCCTGGGAAGCCGGATGAGTCGGCCACCTGCCGAGTGTTTTGGGAGACGCACGCGCTCGCTCCCTATGAGTTGCGCGCACC
This sequence comes from uncultured Acidobacteriaceae bacterium, assembly GCA_963841365.1. Lineage (GTDB taxonomy): Bacteria > Acidobacteriota > Terriglobia > Terriglobales > Acidobacteriaceae > Telmatobacter. The sequence goes on along the minus strand of CAWJDG010000053.1, from coordinate 38,084 downwards.
GGAACAACTGGAGGTAAAGGCAAAGATGGAACCACGCTTTATGCCACGCTGCTGATGCCCGCGGGCGACAGCAATCCGGCTACTGTGCCGCTGATCGTGAATCCTTACGGCGGGCCGCATGAACTATCGGTGGTAAATGACTGGAAGGACGGTTTGCTCTTCGACGAGTTGCTGGCGGAGCATGGCTTCGCGGTGCTCCACGCCGACAATCGGGGCATGGGTGGCCGCGGGCGCGCGTTTGCTCAGGCGGCGTATCGCAACTTTGGCCCGGTGCAGCTTGAGGACCAGTTGACGGTAGTTGATGCTGTGCTAGCGAAGTATCCGCAACTGGATCCGAAGCGACTGGGCTGGTGGGGCTGGAGTTGGGGCGGAACGTTCACACTTTACGCGATGACGCATTCCGACCGCTTCATTGCCGGAGTAGCCGTGGCGCCCGTGACTGACTGGCGCAACTACGACTCAATCTATACCGAGCGTTATTTGGGCGTGCCCGCGGAAGACGCGGATGGGTATCGCGACTTCTCCGTGGTGAATTCAGCGGCCATGTTGAAGGGACGGCTACTGCTGGCGCACGGAACCGGCGACGACAACGTGCACATGGAAAACACGGTGCAGTTTGTGCAGAAGCTCATTGAGGCCGGCATTCCTTACGATTTGCAGATTTACCCGCGCAAGACGCACTCGATCTCAGGCCCGGATGTGCGAACGTCTCTTTACAACCGGATTCTGGCGCAGTTTGAGATGTACTTGAAGCCCCAGGTATCGGCTGCGGGCGGGCAATAGGCGGTTTCAGAACTCGTGGCGATCGAAGATTTCGTCTTTTTGGCGTTTGGGGCAGTGCGTGCACTCCACGCAGCAGACAAGAAGCACGGCCACACCCACCGTGACTAGCACGGCCAGAATGCTTCCATTCACCACGAGCCAATGCGCGAGGTTCTGCATTTTTCGGTTACCCTCTCCGGTGCGGTCGGAGCCCGTTCCGGGGCCAGCCGGTGCGACGCAAACCGGAGCGTCTTTATGGACGGCCTTCTTACTCTTTAAGTTTAGTTCAAGTAAATCCTGAGAGAAACATTACTCTTGGTTCCTGTTGACTGCATGGAATTTGATTGCATTATGGAGAATAAAAGGCGAAAATTGTTCTGAAATGTCTGCGAACTCCAATCCGGCGTTGGCACCCATTCCGGAGGAGTTGGCGAACCTGCGGCTTGGCGGCGAGGTCGGGGCGAGGGCAGCAGACCGCTCCGGATTCGGATTCCGACCGCGGGCTTGCGCTGAACTGGCTGTTCGTGGATCTGAACTCCTACTTTGCCTCAGTGGAGCAGGAGGCGCGACCCGAGTTGCGCGGAAGGCCGGTGGGCGTGGTTCCCATGATGGCCGATACCACCTGCTGTATCGCAGCGAGCTACGAAGCCAAGGCCTTTGGCGTGCGTACGGGGACGATTGTGGCCGATGCCAAACGGATGTGCCCGGAGATTGTGCTGGTCGAAGGCCGGCACGAACTTTACACCGAATATCATCACCGCATCGTGGAGGCCGTGGAGAGCTGCGTGCCCGTGACGGCGGTATGCTCCATCGATGAGATGGCGTGCCGGCTGATCGGCCGCGAGCGGGCACTTCGTGCTGCATTGGACCTCGGCATTCGCGTCAAGGAGAGAATTCGCGACCGTGCGGGCGAAACGCTGCGCTGTTCGGTGGGACTCGCGACCAATCGCTACCTCGCAAAGATAGCCAGCGACATGGAAAAGCCCGATGGCCTGGTGGCGTTGCCACTGGACATTCTGCCCGAAGCGCTGCGTGGGCTTACGTTGCGCGATCTGCCCGGCATCGGCGCGCGCACTGAGAAGCGGCTGAACGAGAGAGGCCTGCATACCATGGAGGATCTGCTGGCGCTCAACCGCGAACAGGCCGGCGAAATTTGGGGATCGGTGTGGGGCGAGCGGCTATGGCACTGGCTGCGCGGAGAGGACTTTGAGCGGTCCGAGTTGGAGCACCAGAAATCCATCAGCCACTCGCACGTGCTGGCGCCCGAGATGCGCACTGCGGAGAAAGCCTGGGCGGTGGCGCACAAGCTACTGCACAAGGCGGCGATGCGGCTCAGGGCGGCTGGTTTATGGGCGAGCAATATCGGGCTGGCGATCGGCTTTGCGGTGCCGCGCAGCGAGAATACGCCGGTAAGCCGCTTCGGCGTACCCGCGCGCGGGTGGCGCGGCGAGCTGAAGTTGAGCGAGTGCCAGGACAATCAAACACTCATCGCCGCGCTGCACCGGCTATGGGATTCGCGACCGTCGGGAGCACAGTTCGGGCACCCGTATTTCATTGGCGTGCAACTGAACAACCTGGTTCCCGACCGGCTACACACGCTGGCGCTCTTTGACGGGCTGGAAGAAGAACAGAGCCGCACACGCTTGCTGGCGACGATGGACCAACTCAACGATAAACACGGGATGAGCACGCTGGCGCCCGCCGCGATGCTGACCGCGTACAAAGCCGCCCCGACGCGCATCGCGTTCCATAGCATTCCGGACCTGTTTTAGAGGCAGGGAAACAAGGGAACGAGATAACGAGAGGCCGCGCCCCAGAGGGGCGATCGAGAATAGCCCAGGCCGAAGCGCAGCGACGTCCTGGGAATGGTGCGCCGAGATTTGCCGGGCGCCCCGTAGGGCCGCCGGAACCTCACCCCCATACATATCGTGGGTCGTATTCGATGCGATGCTTCTTCAGAAACGCGATGAATTCAGCCTGGAAATCACGTTTGCGATGATGCTCTTCCTGCTTCACGATGTAGGCGAGCGTGGCACTCGCCTGCGACCAACCGACCGAAAAAGCTCCATAGCCTTCCTGCCATTCGAAGCCCGCTATCGCGCAGGTCTCGCGCATCCAGCGCGAAGATTCGCTTTTAATCTCGCGCATCGCCTTGGCAATTGGCAGGGATGCTGGCAAAGACAAAAGTAGGTGGATATGGTCATCCGTTCCACCAATGCCTAAGGCTTTCATTTCGCGCTTGCGCGCAACTCCGCCCATGTATGCCCACAACCGTGGTTGGGTATCCGGAGAAATGATTTTCCCGCGATCCTTCGTGGAAAAGACGCAGTGGAAGAGCGCGCAGCAGTAGCTGTGGGACATGAGGGAATCCTATCTCAAGTGAGGACGTAGCGATTCGCCCGGCCCTACGGGGCGGACGTCTCCAAGGGACAACGATTTCCCAGGGCTCCGTCCGCATTCGCGGACGTCGGCCTGGGCTATTTTCGGTCGTCCCTCCGGGACGAGATTGGTGCGATTGCGCTTTTTCCGGAGAATCATCAACGTGGGGCCGATTCAAGCGCGTGGGGATTGAGTTTGCCGATGCGGCCGTGCGGGCCGACGACGTAAGGGAGCGAAAGCGCGTTCCAGTTGCGGTCGGCATCGGGCGGTTCGTTGAGGGCGGGATCGGGATGCAGCGCGCGCCAGTTGCGGCCGTCGTCGGTCGAGATGTCGGTGCCATTGGGGCCGACGGTGATCCATGTTTTGGCTGCAGCGTCGAAAGCGACGGCGGAGCGGTAGCCGTGGGGCGGGGTATGAGCAGGGGCGATCTCCGGTTGGTATTTCCATGGGATCCCCATCGCGGCGGTTCCAGAAGCTATATCCGGGTGCTCATAATCTCCACCCACCTCAATCACGTCGCCCCTGGGGGAGCCGACCGCGACCGAAAAGACTCCTGCTGCCGGGGAACTGCCCGCCATGGGGAGTCGCATCTTTTCGAATCGCAAGCCGCCATTGAAACAGGTGGCCGGATCCGTGTGGGCCGTAATTGAGGTACACATAAGATCCGGAACATAAAGCCACGGACCCTTCGGCCCGCTCGTGCCGAACATCGGCATCCCGTCATACCCGAGAGTCAGAGCGGAGTTGCTTGCCGCAAATGCACCGTTCTTTGCATTTGGGGCTTCGAGGTCGTCCGTCTTGACGCGACCCCAAGTGTTGCCTCCGTCAAGCGTGAAGAACAAAACAAAGAAGCCCGCAATGGGATCACCGAGAATGAATCCGCAGTCGTGGTCGCGAAATCCTACCGCATCCCAGAAGCCACTAGGCGCATCCGGATTCGTGAACACCAGCTTCCACGTCTGGCACCCATCCGTCGTCTTATACAGCCGTGACAGATCGCCTTTGCCGCTGGACATCACGATCGCCGTGTTGGCGTCGAAGGCCTGGATGCCACGAAAGTCCAGATGATCGGCGCCGGGCGGAACAGTGCAAGCCTGCCACAAATACCCGGCGTCTTCAGTTCGCAGCACGGTGCCGTTGGTGCCCGAGGCCCACGCCACGCCTCCGCCCACGTTGTCGATGCCGCGGAGATCGGAGGTCGTGCCGGAGTTCTGCATATCCCACTGCGCGCTGGCCACCGCGCTGGCGGCCAGCAGAAACAAGAGCAACCATGCTTGCCGTTGCATGAGAACCAGTGTAGGCCATGGCGAGACTCTTGTTGTTCCAGTCTTGGGGTCTCTGTTATCCCAGGTCTCAAAAGCGAGACCTGGGGCACCCCTATTTCCCGCAGAACGAAACTTGCCCGGCTGAACTTTTTCGGCCCCGCTGCGTAACTCTTTGCATCCCGAACCGCGTTCCTCTGCGGATTAAAAGATAGCAGCGAGATTTATGGCCGGTGACTGGCAGCCCGACTTCGAACAGCTCGTTGACGAGCACCAGTCGATGGTCTTTTCGCTGGCGCTGCGCATGACCGGCGACCGCGGATTGGCCGAAGAGATTGCGCAGGATGTTTTTCTCGAGCTGGACCGGCACCTGCGCAAGATCGAGTCGCCTCTGCACGCATTGTTATGGCTGCGGCGCGTGACGATGAGCCGGTCGGCCGATGCGCTGCGACGGAAGCGAGTGCGCGGCGTGAACATGTGGGTGGAGATGAACGAGAGCCACGGCGCGCGTTTGGAAGATCGGCCCTCCCCGTTAGGTACCCGCCTTGAAAGCCTGCTGGCGACGCTGCCTGAGGCGCAACGCGCAGCGCTGATTCTCCGCTACCAGGAGGATCTAACACCGGAAGAGATAGCGGCCGCGTTGAACGCGCCGCTGGCTACGGTGAAGAGCCACCTGCAACGCGGATTGAAGCTTCTGCGGGCCAAAGCTGCGGTCCATTTGAAGGAGTACGTACGTGGAGCCTGAATCAGTGGACAATTTTGAGCGCGAATTGCGCGAGGCCATGCAGCGCCAGCCGGTGCCGCCGAGCCTGAAGCGCCGCTTGATGCTGCGGCGTAGCCAGGAGAGCGTTCGGCGGCGGCACGAACGCTTGATCTGGTGGCAGCGCCTCGCAGCCACTATGGCGTTGGCCGGCGTGGTAGGCGGAGCGGTGATTTGGCGCGACTCGGAGCAACGGCGCAAGGGCGAAGAAGCCAAGCAACAGGTAATGACGGCACTGCGTATCGCCAATCATGCGCTCGAAGTGATGAACGCACAGTTGCAGGCGCGCGACCGAGGCGAGTAGTAAATCCCGAGTGACGAATCGCAACAATGAAACGTGATTCTTAAGTGTTGCAGGAGAGATCGACATGAAGAACCGAATGATTGCTTTTGTGCTGGGTACCGCGGTGCTGGCTATTCCGGTGCTCGCGTCGCCCACCGAAGCCGATTTGGCTTACGCGCAGGCGCCCTCGGCCTCACCGCTGCTTTTGCCGCCACAGGTGGAGCGCGACCTGGCTGCGAAAGCGACAAACGCAACCGAGGTGACGCTGAACAAGGACATGCTTAACTTCGCGTCGAAGTTCATGGACGGCAAGGATAAGGATCAAGCCGCCGTGAGCCAGCTGATCCAGGGTCTCGATGGCATCTACGTCCGCGATTATGAGTTCGACAAGGAAGGCGAATATTCGATGGACGACATCGAGAAGCTGCGCCAGGCTATCGAGACACCGGAGTGGACACCGATGGTGCGCGACCGCGAACGCAAAGGCGCGGAGATCAACGACGTGATGGTGAAGCTGGTGAACGGCGAGACCAAGGGAATGTTTATTCTCTCTGCTGAGCCGAAAGAGATTTCGATCGTGCTGATTCTCGGAAATATTCGCATGGATCAGCTAGGTATGTTGAAGGGAATCGGCGGACTGAGCGCGCTGAGCGACGTGGACAAGAACACCAAAGGCAAGGAGAAGGATAAGGAGAAGAGCAAAGACAAGGGAGGCGACCAATGAAGCGAAACTTCTCCGTCCCGGCAACAAGGACCCGTGGCTGGTCATTCCAGTTCTTCGTTCCACTTGTTTGCATAGCGTTGTGCCTGCTGATCGTGGTTCCGTGGATCGCTCACGCGGCGGCGGGTGGCGAAGGCGGCTTTGATGGCGTAGTGAGCTCGATCGAGAGCCGCTACAACGTGCATGCCACGCGCATTCCATTTATGGGGCTGGCAAGCCTGGTCGCGGGCACTGCCACGCACGGGGGCGTAGCCGGCGTGCAGGTTGCCGAGTTCGAGCACTTCTCAGGCCCTGTGGATGGCGATGAACTGAACCGCATGGTTGAAGAGAAACTCGGCCAGGGCTGGCAGCGGATGATCCGCGAAACGAGTCGCAAAGGAAACGAACAGACGCTAATCTTCGCGCATCCTGAAGGCAAGCGGATGGGGCTGTTCGTGCTCGATCTTAATGGGCACGAGCTCGACGTGGTTCAGGTTTCTGTCGATCCCGATCATCTGATGGAAACTGTCGACCAGTACGAGCATCACACTCCGGACGGCGATGAATCGGACTGACGCCGCCCGTGCGGCCTGCTACGGGGTGCGCGTCATCAGGTCCACGAACATTTTTTGGAAGCGGGGCAGATCAAGGTCGACCTGCGCGTGGACGAGCCGGACGCCAGTAGCCGGCTTCAACTTCTCGGGCCAAGTGAGCGTATCGCCGTAGCTTGGGCCGTGGCTCAAGTCCACGTCCAAATAGACAAGCTGCTCCTTGGTGATGATCGAGGGGTCGATCCACGCGCAAGCTTCCAACTCGTCCCACATATACGATTGCGGCCGGCTCCAGGCGGCAACGTAGCGTGCGACGGGCGCCTGCGACTTCGAAATGGCGTCGAACATCGCCTGGGGAAATGGTGCCTTGATGGAAATGTCAACGGTGGTGACGTCGATGCGAGGCCAATCGGCGTGGAGCACGATGTGCGCGGCCTCGGGATCGAACCAGAAGTTGAACTCATGGCGTGGGCTGGTGGCGAACTCGGGATCGGTGGTTTGCGGATTGAGGCTGCCGCCCATGACCACGATGCCCTTGGTGAGCGAGGCAAACTCCGGGTCGATGGAGACGGCGAGGGCGATGTTGGTAAGCGGGCCCGCGGCGTAAATGGTCACCTGGTGAGGATGAGCGCGCACCTGGCGGATAAGGAAGTGCGCGGCGTCTTCGTCGAGCGGCTTGATGGCCGGCATGCCTTCAGGCATGGGCGGAATTTCGTAAGGGCCGTGCGACTCGGGTCTGGCGGGATCGGTTCCTGTTTCGGCCTGCATCGCTGGACCGCGGCCCCATGCACCCAGCCACGTCACCTTGCCGTCGAGCGCCGACTCCAGCCGAGTTTGTTCCTGCGTGCGAATGAGGGGAAACACTGCGCCCCTGGCCACGGGAACGTCAGTGTGGCCCGTCAGCTCCAACATGCGCAGGGTGTGCAGGGTTTCTTCGTCGCGCCAGGCGTCACCAGTAACGATCGTGATGCCTAGAACCTGCACATCGGGCGACTGCAGCAGCGCCAGCATTGCCATCTGGTCGGAGCCGCCAGGACCTGAGCCGTCCTGGTCAATAAGCACCAGGCGCTTTTGCGCGGGAGACGCGCTTGCAACGAGCGCAAGAAGCAGGAGTGTCGCAAATCTCATGTGAGGATGTTAATTCAGTAGGTGCGAAGCTTCCGGAATCGCTGTAGAGTTCGCAAGAAGTCGTACCAACATCCGATGGCAACAAACAATGCAGCGAATGCCATCAACAGAGTGGGCCAGTTCCTACTCATAGGGGCATGAGCCACCGGCGCGACAAACACAAGGCGGCCAATCAGTATGAGGTCACCAATCATTCGCAACTTGAATGAACCACGACCGCCCATAGCGCCCTCCTATCAGGCTCTCCCTCAAGTTAAGGAGCAGTTCTACAAACATATGCGGGACTGACTGCTCCCGATTATCTTCGATCGCGGCCAAAGCCTCTCGGCTTGAACTGCGGAATCACGGGCAGGCTGGTTTTTCCCTCGGGATAGACGACGAGAAATCGGTTTGGCCCCTCGCCCACGCTCGCGGTCTCAACGCCCTGGAGCGACCGGCAGGCCAGATGCAACTGGCGCCGCTCGCGGCTGTTCATGGGCGGAAAGCTGTAGGGGACGCCCGACTGGCGAACCTTCTCCGCGGCGGCTTCAGCGGCCAGTTGCAGTTCCTGGGCGCGCAGGGCCTTGAAGTTGTTGGCGTCGAAGCTGACCAGGTCGTGCTCGTGGTGATCGAGGCGCAGCATCTGTCCGGCGAGGGTTTCAAGCGCGCGCAACAGCTCTCCGTTGTGCTGGATCACAAGAGGCACATCGGGGCCTGCCAGCTCGACGTAGATCTGGCGCGCCTCAATTCCCTGAGGATCATGGGCTCCATCGCCCGCGGTAATGCGGTACTTCAGGCGCATTCCGCCCAGCTTGTTCAGGGTGTTCAGGAAGTGAGCTATTTTTTGGGCAGCCTGCTGCAGGTCATCAATCGGCATAACAGACAAGTATCGCAGAGAGGGGGCGATGGTGGGAGCGGATTTATCGAAATCCGCCTAACCCGCCAGAGTGGCCGGCCATGCTGCGCCTGCCTCCACGGCGGATGGCCGCCAGGTAGAAGCGCCTTGTCGCAAGGCGGCATTTTTATGAGTTTCAATTCAGGTAGGATTCAGCCGCGGATTGTATGCTTCTGAGTGTGATTGCTTGGCACAACTTTGGGCGGCATGGAGCGCGCTGCACAGGATCGCTGGGCAGAGTGCTGTTCCTCTTCCTGCTTGCTGCGGCATCGGCCACTTCCCACACGCAGGCGCAAAATAACGGCGGCGCTCCTGAAGCTTCGGCAGCGGGTGGCCCGGTAATCACGCTCGATGAGGCGATCCGGCGAGCGCAGGCGAGCGAGCCGGGGTATGCGGCGGCGGTGGCGGCGAGCAAGAGTGCGGGCCTCGACAAGTCGATTGCGCAGGCAGGCCTGCTGCCCAGCGCGCGCTTTTACGGTCAGGACATCTACACGCAACCCAACGGGATATACAGTGAGGGCGATGCGGGTGAACCTTCGGCGCCGTTGCCAAGATTTGTCGCCAACGACTCGAGACCCCGGGAGTACATGGCCCAGGGGATTGTGGACGAAACGCTCAGCCTGGCGGGGGCAGCGTCTGTGCGTCGTGCTGACGCCGCGGCGGCGATGGCCCAGGCGGAGCAGGAGATTGCGCGGCGCGGGCTCGTCGCGGCGGTGACTAGCCTCTTCTACTCGTCTCTGGCGGCGGATCATAAGCTGACCGTGGCAGAAACAGCGAGGCAGGAGGCGGCCGAGTTTACGCGGCTCACATCGGAGCGAGAGCGGGCGCGGGAGGCAGCGCATGCCGACGTAGTAAAAGCGCAATTGCTGGAGCAACAGCGGGATCGCGATCTTGAAGATGCGCAGGTTGCAGCAGAAAAAGCACGCCTGGACATGGGCGTGCTTTTGTTTGCCGATCCCCGTACCGCGTACATGCTGAGCGCGCCTGAAGCTGCGCCGCCGCTGGCTTCTCGCGAGGACGTGGATGCGGCCGCAAGCAAGAACAATCCAGAGCTGAAGAGTGCGTTCGCCAGCCTGGATGCGAGCAAGGCCGACGTGCAGGCGGCATGGGGCGCCCTATTGCCCAGCGTGGGTTTGAATTTGACGTACGGGATCGACGCCAACCAATTTGCCGTGAATGGCCCCGTGAACCCCGACGGGACTCAGGCGCGCAATCTCGGCTACTCCACCAGCGTTACTGTGAACCTACCCGTGTGGGATTGGCTTGCCAGCGAGCACAAAGTGAAGCAGAGCGAGATTCGCCGCGATGCAGAGCAGGTGGCGCTAACCAACACGCAAAGGCGAATGATTGCGCAACTGGACGAGGCGTATTCGGAGGCCCAAGCGGCGCGCGATCAACTCGCTTCGCTCGACCAGAGCGTGGCAACCGCTGCGGAGAGCCTGCGGCTGACTAAGCTTCGTTACTCGGGCGGTGACGCCACTGTTCTGGAAGTAGTGGATGCCGAGAATGCTTATGTGACAGCGGAAAATGCGCGTGAGGATGGGCGGGTCCGCTACGAGACGGCAAGGGCCGCATTGCAGACGATCACGGGAACGATGTGAGAAAAGCAGGGAGTAGGGAACAGAGATCAGTGATGAGTGGTCAGTGATCAAGTAACGATGGATGGAACGAAGAGCAATATGATCAACGCAAACAGAACCGGAACGGCGCGGGCAATCCTTTTGGTTGCGATGGCGCTACCGCTCGTGTTTTTGCAGGGCTGCAAGAAGGAGACAGCGCCCGAGCCTCAGGTGACGGTGCAGGCCGAACATCCCGAGCAAGGGCCGATCTCTGAGCAGGTTACCGCCGATGCCATACTTGCGCCGATTGCACAGGCTGCGATTGCGCCCAAGATCAGCGCTCCGGTGAAGAAGTTCGACGTCGAGCGCGGGCAGTGGGTGCACGCCGGTGAGCTGCTGGTGACACTTGAGAACAGCGACCTGACAGCAGCGGCGATGGACAACCAGGGATCGCTTGAGGCGGCGCAGGCGGCGTATGCCACCACGACCAAGGCGCAAGTGCCGGAAGACGTGCAGAAGGCGGAGTCGGACTTCGCGCAGGCCAAGGCCAACCTTGGGCTCAACCAGAGCATTGTGAACAGCCGCAAGCAGCTGTTTGCCGAGGGAGCGATTCCGGGCCGCGATCTGGACACTGCGCAAGCCGCGCTTGTGCAGGCGCAGGGCGCCTACGACGCGGCAGCCAAACATCTTGAGTCCGTTCGCAGCGTCGGCCGCGAGGCCGCACTCAAGGCGGCGCAAGGACAACTGACCTCGGCCGAAGGCAAATACAAGGGGGCCGAAGCACAAGTCGACTACTCCGAGATTCGCAGCCCGATCAACGGAGTGGTGACCGACCGGCCTTTGTTCGCTGGCGAAACCGCCGCGGCCGGCGCGCCACTGATCATCGTAATGGATACGACTATTCTGCTGGCCAAGACACATATTGCGCAGAGTCTTGCCCAGCAGTTGAAGGTGGGCGACGCTGCGCAGGTGAAAGCGCCCGGCATCGCCGATCCCATTCCTGCGAAAGTAAGCATGGTGAGCCCGGCGCTCGACCCCGGCAGCACCACCGTCGAAGTCTGGCTGAAGATCGACAACAAGGCCGGCAAGCTCAAAGCTGGTACTGCGGTGAAGGCGTCCATCATTGGCAAGACCGTGGCGCAGGCGTTGAAGGTTCCCGATTCCGCGATCCTGACTGCGGATGATGGCACGAAATCGGTGATGGTGATCGGCAGCGACGGCGCCGCGCATCGCAAGCCTGTCACGCTGGGCATCGAGAATGGCACCGACGTGCAGGTAACGAGCGGTCTCGCGCCCACTGACATGGTGATCACCACCGGCTCCTATGGAATGGATGAAGGCACGAAGGTTCAAATAGGTCCGGCGTCGGCTGGCGGGGGGAACGACTAATGCCCGGTGAAGCTGCCGGCGATGGGCAAAAGCCCTTCTGGCTGGCCCGGTCAACGCGCACCATTTTCTTTTTTGCCGCCATGCTCACGCTGGCCGGTACCTATTTAGCCTTCCAGGTGCCCATCTCTGTCTTTCCAGACACGAACTTTCCCCGCGTCATTATTGGAGTGGACAACGGCGTGATGCCGGTGGAGCAGATGGAAGTGACCATCACGCAGCCGATCGAGAACGCCATCAACTCCGTTCCTGGCCTGACCAGCGTGCGCTCCACCACCAGCCGTGGTTCGGCCGAGGTGGACCTGTTTTTTAACTGGAATGTTGACATGATCCAGTCGCTGCAACTGGTCGATGCGGCGCTCGCCGAAGTGCAGCAGACGCTGCCGCCTACGGTGCACATCACTACCAACCGGCTTACGTTCGCGACCTTTCCGATTCTCGGCTATAGCCTGACTTCGGATACAGTGCCCCAGACACAGCTATGGGAGATCGCCACCTATGACCTGAAGCCGCCGCTGAATCGCGTGGACGGTGTGAGCGCCGTGCTGGTGCAGGGTGGACAGGAGCCGGAGTTTCACGTCACGCCTAACCCGGTATTGTTGCAGGCCACCGGAGTGACGATTACCGACCTGGTGACCGCTATCAACGCTTCGAATATCGTGGTTTCACCTGGACTTTACACCGCCAATCACCAACTGAACCTCGGCCTGGTGGGCGCGCAGGTGCACGACATCGCGGGACTCCGCCAACTTGTGGTCAAGACCACGCCGAATGGCGCGCCGCTGCACCTGGCCGATGTGGCCACCGTCGAGCCATCCATCAGGCCGGTCTATACCATCGTCACCGCGAACGGCAAAAATGCTGTGCTCTTGAGCATCGCGCGCCAACCCTCGTCGAACACCGTGGCCGTGGCCAACGGGGTCGCCGGCGAAGTTGCCGAACTGCAGCAAAAGCTGCCGCCCGAAGTCAATCTTCAGCTTTACTACGACCAGTCGCAGTTGGTGCGCGACTCCATCTCGAGCGTACGCGATGCCATCTTCATCGGTCTGGTGCTCGCTTGCGTGATCCTCTTTCTCTTTCTGCGCGACTGGACCTCTTCGCTGATTGCCGGACTGGTGATCCCGGTAACTATCGCCATCACGATTGTGGTGCTCTGGGCCATCGGCGAGAGCTTTAACCTGATGACGCTCGGCGGACTTGCGGCGGCCATTGGTCTCCTCATCGACGACGCCATCGTGGTGGTTGAAAACGTGGTGATGCACCGCGACGCAGGCGAGCACCGCGGCGAAGCCGTGCGCAAAGCGCTCAGGGAGCTCACCATCCCACTGCTGGGGTCCACCTTTACGCCAGTGGTGGTCTTTCTGCCGCTGGTTGCCGTCAGCGGCGTGACGGGCACTTTTTTCCGCGCCCTGGCTATAACCATGGCTGCGGCACTGATCACTTCCCTGGCGCTGGCGCTCACCTGGACGCCGGGGTTGAGCTATGTGCTGCTGCACGAAGATCCGGACCGAGCCGCTCGCCATGCTGGGCCCGGTCCCGTGCTTGGCCGCGTTCTTGGCGTGCATCGGAAGGCTTTGGAGTGGGTACTCGCAAAGCCTTGGTGGGCCGGCGGCATTTGCCTGCTCCTTGTCATCGGCACCTGGGCCGGCTACCAGGCGCTCGGCTCCAATCTGCTTCCCGAGATGGACGAGGGCGGCTTCATTCTCGACTACATCATGCCCGCCGGCAGCTCGCTCGATGAAACCAATCGCGTGCTCGAAAACGTCACGCGCATCCTGCATTCCATTCCCGAAGTTGAAAACACCTCGCGCCGCACCGGATTGCAGTTGGGCCTGGCGACCGTGACCGAGGCCAACACCGGTGATTTCACGGTAAAGCTGAAGGCCAAACGCAGCCGCACTGTGTGGCAGGTGATGGATGAGGTGCGGGCACGCGTGAAAACGACAGAGCCCGAGCTGGATATTGAGTTGACGCAGGTTTTACAGGACAACATCAACGACCTGTCGAATGCGCCCGAGCCCATCCAGGTCAAGATCTTTTCAGACGATGCCGCGCTGCTGAACCAACTGGGCCCGCGCGTGGCCGATGCCATCAGCAAGATTCCCGGTGTGGTCGACGTCGAAAACGGTATCGACAATACGATTAGTGGACCCGCAACCAACTTCCAGGTTGACCCCACAGTCGCTTCCCGGCTGGGCTTCACACCAGTCGAAGTCTCCGACGATGCCACATCTCTCCTGGACGGAATCACCGTTAATCCGCTCATCGCCAACGGACGCGTATACGCCGTCCGAGTCAGGCTCGGAGATGAGCATCGCAGCTCGCTCGACGCAATTGAAAACACAGTCTTCAACAGCTCCTCCGGTCACACGGCAACGCTGGGTTCGCTGGCCGATGTCCAGCAACTGCCGCCGCAGAACGAAATTGCGCGCGAAAACCTGCAGCAGCTTGTGGAGGTCACAGCCGATCTGGAGGGCTCGAACCTGGGCGGCGTGATGGCCAATGTGCAACAGGCGGTTCAGGCGCTGCATTTGCCGCCGTCGGTGCGCGTTGAATATGGCGGTACCTACCAGCAGCAGCAGGAATCGTTCCACGATTTACTGCGCGTGCTCGTGCTGGCGTTGGCGCTGGTCTTTGGCGTGCTGCTGGCTGAGTTTCGCAACTTCCCTGCGCCAACCGCGATTCTCGCCTCGTCTGTGCTCTCTATTTCGGGCGTCATCCTGGCCTTGCTCGTCACGGGTTCAACGTTCAATGTGGCCTCGTTCATGGGATTGATCATGGTCATCGGCATCGTGGCCAAGAACGGCATCCTCCTGCTCGATGCCGACGAAAGATATCGCGCTGAAGGCGCCTCGGCGCGCGAAGCCATGCTTCACGCAGCGCAACGGCGACTGCGGCCCATCGTGATGACCGCTCTGGCCGCGGTGTGTGGCATGTTGCCTTTGGCCTTCGCCATCGGCGCCGGGTCTGAGATGCTGCAGCCACTGGCCATCGCCGTCATCGGCGGCCTCGCCATCTCGATGGTGCTCAGCCTGATCGTCACGCCGCTGGTCTACTTTTTGCTTACGCGCAATCGCGCGGACCAGACAGAATTGATCGTGTAGTTCCCGGACCGTGGGCCGCGAATTCGGCAACGCCATTGGGAGAATAGATCGATGCCGCCATCTGATCCCGTTCGCTTGACCGTCGCCGAATGCCGCGCGCTCGGCGCACTGATGGAAAAAGAAGCTACCACCCCGGAGTATTACCCGCTTTCGCTTAATGCGCTCATCAACGCCTGTAACCAACGCTCAAACCGCGAGCCCATAATGAGCCTCGACGAAGACGACGTGCGCCAGGCATTGCACGGGTTGGAGGGAAAGGGAGTCGCAGGCCGTGCCCGCACCGCGGACGGTCGCGTCACCAAGTATGAGCACTGGCTCGGCGAGGCTTTCAACTTCAGCCGCCCTGAGGAGGCGCTCCTGTGCGTGCTGCTTCTGCGCGGTCCGCAAACTCCGGGCGAGCTGCGTGGGCGTACCGAGCGCATCCACCGCTTCGACGAAATTGGTGACGTGCTCGCAGGATTGCAGAAGCTGATGGAACGCGAGCCGCCTTTGGCCGCCATGCTTCCTCGCCAGCACGGCACGAAAGAGTCGCGCTACGCGCATCTGCTCTCGGGCCCAGTTGAGTCCATTCCTGTTTCCGCCGCTGGACCGCCGGCCGCATCCGATGACTCAGCCAGTGACGAGCGTATCGCGCAGTTGGAAGCAACCGTCTCCGAACTCCGGAACGAAGTCGCCGAGCTGCGGCAGAAGATCGAGAGTCTTCTCAAATGCAGCTGACGATGTCGGGCCGGGCACAGCCTTCAATTAACCCTCCCAGCCAGTACTCCTCCGAACCGGCACGTAGGTGTTCACCTAGACTTGCTCCTGCGTAACTTCACGCCCCTGGAAGAGCAAGCCGCAGAGGAGCAATCCAATCGCAAAAAAGGTAATGGCCGCAAGGCCCCACTCTCCCACAAACATCACGATGGACATGAAGCTGCCCGGAACTCCGACCCCCACAAACGCCCGGAGAACCCCGCCGCAAATTGCCAAGACTGGCACAAAGAAAGTGATGGTGCGGAGTTGCGCCGGTGTGAACGGCTCCGCGATAGGCGATTCGACCGGCTTCGTTGCCCGGTACCAAAACCACAGCCAGAGCGCTAGAACCGCAAGGCCGACCACTGTGCTGATGTGCTGTAGCACTTGGTACATAACCACTTTCCCGGCAATTGGAATGTGCACTGTTTGCCTGAGGAAGCTCCAGTGCCGGTACGGCCAATAGCGCGGGTGCGTCAATGAGTCCCACAGGATGTGCGTCGCCGTGCCAACCAAGAGCGAGATCATAATCAACACCAAGCGTGGCGGCGGCCAGAAGGAGAAGCGCTGCTCCCTGGGCCTGATTCTCCGGCGAACCCCATTCGGCAAAAAGGTCAAAAGCGGTTGCTTCACGTAGGCATGAAACAGCCAAAGCACAACGAGACTCACCGGCAAATCAAAGATAAAAACGCCGGGCAGCGTGTGTCCGTAGAAGCCGCGCGGCTTGAGAAACATGAAGTAGGCAAAGTCGGGCGCAAAACATCCGGTCACTACCGCGGAGAATTCAAGACGCGTTCGTCGAAACGGCAGCGCAGTAGCGGCGTGAGAGAGCGTAAATGGCATTATTCAAAGTATCTCGCACTCAAATGGGCCGAAGACACACGACCGCCCATTGCCGAACTCCGCAACAGCAAGATAGGATTTCACTGCAAAGGTTTTCAGGAGATTTCTGCCATGCGTCTTTCTGCCGCTCTATCTGCAGCCCTTCTTGCCTTGGGCTCTGTCGCTGCTGTCTCGCAGACTGCCTCCACACCGTCGGTTTCGCACAAGCCGTTCCAAAAATCCGCACCATCGCAGGTGGCGCAGACGCCGCCAATGGGCTGGAACAGTTGGAACTTCTTTCACCGCGATGTGACGGACAAGGATGTGCGCAATGCCGCTGACCAACTGGTGGCCACTGGCATGAAAGATGCGGGCTATGTATACGTGAACATCGACGACACTTGGGAGGGCGACCGCGACGCCGATGGCGTGTTGCATGCGAATTCGAAATTCCCCGACATGAAGGCGCTGGCCGACTACGTGCACTCCAAGGGCCTCAAGCTTGGCATCTACTCCTCGCCTGGGCCACAGACATGCGCCCGGTTTGCAGGCTCGCTGGACCACGAGGTGCAGGACGCGCAGCTTTATGCCTCATGGGGTATCGATTATCTGAAATACGACCTGTGCACATTTCGCCAGGCGGTGATGACGGCACAGGCGCCCAACGACAAGGCCGAGCAGATGAAGCTGATGGTGGCCGCCTACGCCAAGATGGATAAAGCGCTGAAGGCAACCGGCCGGCCAATTGTTTACTCTCTGTGCCAGTACGGATGGGATGCAGTGTGGGAGTGGGGACCTTCGGTTGGCGCAAACCTGTGGCGCACCACAGGCGACATCCAGCCCAACTGGCAGAGTATTTATTCGATCCTGAACGAGCAGGCCGGACTTGCGAAGTACGCCGGTCCCGGCCATTGGAACGATCCTGACATGCTTGAGGTAGGCAATGGCGAGCCAACAGGCCCCAACAAAAGTATTCGCTATCTGACGTCGGCCGAGAACCGCACTCACTTTTCCATGTGGGCCATGCTAGCCGCGCCGCTGCTGGCCGGTAACGACCTGCCCAACATGACTCCCGAGGTCCGCGGCATCCTCACGAATCGCGACGTGATCGCCATCGACCAGGACCGGCTGGGCCATGAAGCCATGCACGCTTACTCTGAGGGCGAGATAGACGTCTGGACGCGGCATCTCTCCGGCGGAGCCATGGCAATTGCCGTCATCAACGCCGGCTCCGATCGCTACTCCACGCACCCCTTCCGCCTCGGCCTGGCGAAGCTCGGACTGCACGGACCGCAGAAGGGCAAGGATCTGTGGACCGGCAAGGAGATCACGCTGACCGAGAACATGCCGCTTGAAATCGCCAGTCACGACATTCTGCTGGTGAGGATTCCGGCGCCCAAGTAGAGCCAACATGATTTGGAGATCAGGCCCGACGAGGTTAGCGGCAATGGGCCTTTGGCGGTTGCGTCGGCAGTTCTCGGTGCTCTCAGAAGGATTTTGCCCGAAGCTTATTTGCAAGCCCTCCCGTAAGCATCCATATTCGGGGCTGCACAGTCTAACTCCTTGTACTGCGAGCGGATAGACAAGCAGCGAGCTCGCAGCGCGGAGGCACCCACCGTCGTACAACGCATGCGGTCTTCAAAAGACCGCTCCGCAAGATCTTCCCCGTCGTTATGCCAGCCTGCATCCCGAACCGGCTTGTTCTTTAAATCTTGCTCAGGACAGCGACACGAACCTATATGCACAGACGCAGCGCGTCGAACACAGGCCAATGCGGCCGCAGCGCGCGGTCAGCCCCGGCTGCAGCATGGCTGTGCCTCGTCGCGTCGGTATCTCTTCTCGCCGGATGCAATGGAACTTTCCGCTCCACCGGCTTGCAGCCGCAAGGCCCGGTTCCCGCTCCGCCATCCGGCCCACCGGGCGTTTCAAGCCAAGGCGGATCGCTGACCATTTCGCCGCAATATGTGGCGCTGGGGCCCGGGCAGACCGCCCAGTTCACGGTGATGGGCGCTGGCACGGCGCAGACTGAGTGGCTGGTGAGCGGCGTAACCAGTGGAAGCGCCGCGACGGGAACGGTGGACGCAACAGGAAAGTACACCGCGCCGGCCAGTGTCTCCCAAAGTGAAAATGTAACGGTGACCGTGGCGCTGACTGCATCGCCGCAGCAGAACTATGCCACTGCGATTGTGGCAATCATCGCCCCCGCGAAAGTAACGTGCCCATTTGAGCTCGGGAATCCGCAGGTGGCGCAGTACTCGCTTTATCTGCCCGCTCCAGGAAAGATGAGTGTTGAATTTGGGACGACTACCGCTTATGGATTGAATACATGGCAAGTGCCAACACCTTCGCCCAATGGCGGTGATGTGCAGATCTATGTTGCCGGCATGCTGGGCCAGACGCTCTACCACATGCGCGCGCAGGTCACGCTCAATAATGGCGCTACTTATAACGACGCGGATCATACCTGCACGACGGATATGCCTCCGCAGACATCGGCCGTTCAAGTCTCCACTCTTGCCGGTGCCACGCCGCAGCCTGGCATCGAGATGTGGAACACCATCCTTCCCACCGGCGACAGCCAGGCCTTCGCTACCGATTTAAGCGGCAATGTCATCTGGACATATTCCTACCAACACACATCAACTGACTTGGTTCAGGGCGTACAGCTGCTCCCCAACGGAAATCTGTTGATGGTCATCTCGTACCTTTCCTCCATGACCACCGCGCAGAGCTCCAGCGTGATTGATGAGATCCGGGAGATCGATCTGGCGGGAAACACGGTGAGCAGTCTGAACATGAGTACGCTGAACCAAAAGCTGGCGGCGGGAAACTTCCGTGACGCGGAAGGCAACGCGTATCAGCTTGGCAGCTTTCATCACGCGGTGCTGCCGCTGCCCAATGGGCACATGGTGCTGCTGGCCACGTACAACAGAAACTTCACCAACCTGCAGGGGACCACGGGCCAAACTACCGTGATCGGTGACGCGCTGGTCGATGTGGACCAGAACTTCAATCCCGACTGGGTATGGAATACCTTCGATCATCTCGATATCAACCGGCGTCCCATGAACTTTCCTGACTGGACACACTCGAACGGAATGTTGTATTCGAGCGACGACCACAATCTGCTGCTTTCCATGCGCCACCAGAACTGGATTATCAAAATCAACTTCCTTGACGGCACGGGATCGGGAGAGGTGATGTGGCACTTGGGCGAGGGCGGCGACTTTAAACTGGTGGGCGCTACCGATCCCACCGACTGGTTCTATGCGCAGCACGGGGCGAGCTACTTTACGCCAAATACCACCGGAGTGTTTCGCCTCGGGCTCATGGACAACGGCAACGACCGCATTTCCCCCACCGGACAGGTGCTATGCCAGCCCTACGCGGCCACCTCGGCAAAATGTTATTCAACGATGCCGTTGCTCCAGATCGATGAAACCAACATGACGGCGGCCATGATCGCGCATTACGTTCCGCCTGATACCTATTTCAGCTTTTTTGGCGGCAACGCCGAGCCGCTTGCCAACGGCGACATGGAAGTGAATTTCTGCGCAACGCTGCGTGGCGCATTTGTGCAGGAGTTGGACCCGCAGGCCAAGAATGTGGTATGGCAGGGCTACACGCCCAACGCCGATCAGTTCCACGTCTACCGGCTGCCTAGTTTGTATCCGGGTGTGCAGTGGTAATCGACAACTCAGGCAATTCCAAAAACCTCCATCGTCGCTGCGATAACCAGACTTTAGCTCGCCTGCGCTAAACACACGGCGAACCATCCGCGTGCATCTGTCCAGGTTGAGGCCGGGGCAAAGCCCGTTTCGGTGAGCAGTGCTTCCGCCTGGCCAGACCGGTATTTGTAACTGTTCTCAGTGTGAATGCTTTCGCCCGAAGCGAAATCGATTGTCAGGTCAATCGCGTCAAAGCGCACGCGCTGCGCCACGCGGCTCACCAGGTGCATCTCCATGCGCGACTTGCGGGCGTTCCACAGCGCCCGGTGCGAGAAGGATTCCGGATCGAAGTCTCCGTCCAGATCGCGATTGAGCCGCACGAGCACGTTTCGATTGAAGGCCGCGGTTACACCGGCTGCATCGTCGTATGCAGCCAGTAGCGTGGCTTCGTCCTTCACCAAGTCCAGACCAAGCAGGAAGCTGTCACCGGGTTTGAGCCCGGCACGTACACGTCGCAGCAGCCGCGCGGCCTGTGGCGGCTCAAAGTTGCCAATGCTGGAACCGATGTAAAGCACGATGCGCCGCTCGTCCAAGCCCGCTGGAACGAACGATAATCTGCAACCGTCGCCGTCGGTGTAGTCCATCACGCGTGGCGCAACAGTGACGCCGGCCATCTCGCGCTCAATCCACTCCCTGGCCCCATTAACGGCAGTCACAGAGACGTCCACAGGCTCATAAACGACCGTCTTCTGCCGTCTGACGGCGGCCCTGAGCAGCAGGCGCGTCTTTTGGGCCGAACCCGCACCCAGTTCCGTGATGCGCAGGCGCGCGCCGTTCGCTGCCTGGGCGATCATGGCCCCGCCGTGGGCGGCTAGAATCGCCCGCTCAGTGCGTGTGAGGTAGTACTCGGGCAGTTCAGTGATCGCCTCAAAGAGCCGCGAACCGGCTGCGTCGTAAAACAGCCACGCAGGCAGCCGCTTGGGCCGGGAAGTGAGTCCTTCCTGGACCGCGGCGGCTGCGCGTTCATCGATGCTGACAAGTGTGGCAGGGGAAGCTGCGACGCTCATGGACTCTCAGTTGGATGCATCCGTTTTGGTTAGGGTCCGATAAATCTACGACGCAAGCCGGATTCCGGAAAATTGCCATCGGGTTTCGGGGGAAAAGAAGTTGCGGTAGGTCGAGCGAATATGTCGAGAGGGGGTGACGCACGATCCGCCACGCAGAACCATCTGCCCGCTCATGAATTTGCCGTTGTACTCTCCCAGGGTCCCATCAAGCGGGCGAAAGCCGGGATAACCAAGGTAGGCGCTGCTCGTCCATACCCAACAGTCCCCGTAGCACTTCGTACCGTTCTGGTTTTGGACGAGATCGGTGGAGGGCACCGGAGTGAAGTTCTCCGATTCCAGCAGATTGCCCTCAACTGGCTGGTTTTCGGCCGCAGCCTCCCACTCGAACTCCGTGGGCAGCCGGCGACCGGCCCAGCGCGCGTAAGCATCTGCCTCGTAATAACTTACCTGGCTCACAGGTGTGGTCTCGAGCTCTTTGAGCGGCTGTTCACCGCACAGGGTAAAGATGCTCCAGCCCCTGTTCTCGCCGGTCCAATAAAGCGGTGCCTGCCAGCCGTTGGCCTTCACAGCGTCCCACCCGGCCGAAAGCCACAACTCCGGCTTACGGTAGCCGCCATCAGCCATAAACTCCGCATATTCCCTGCAGGTCACCAGCCGATCCGCAAGACCGAATGGCTCCAACCAAGTGCGATGCCGTGGCAGCTCATTGTCAAAGCAGAAGCCTTCGCCGGCGTGGCCCGCCTCGCGCAACCCACCTTCAAACTGCTGAAATATGATTGGGTGCGTCTTTTCGCGCCCCTTTGGTCCCCCGCTCCCTTGTTCCCCTGGTCGCTGCTCTTTGTATTTCGGCCGCAATGGATTGGTGAAGAACGCGTTCAGAATGTCAGTGAGCAGCAGCTCCTGGTGCTGTTCTTCGTGATTCACTCCCAGCTCAATTCGGCGCAGCGCCTCCGGCTCTTGCTCGCCCTCGAAGAACCGGTCCATGGCGGCGTCGACGTACTCGCGATAGCGGAGAATCTCATCGAGCCCCGGCCGGGAAAACGACGACCGCAGCCGCTTTTCAGGAAACGGTGAAAAACTTTCGTAATAACTGTTGAAGAGCCACTCGAAGTCGGCGTTGAAGAGCAGGTAACCGGCTAGAAACTCTCGCAGCACGAACGACTCGAAGAACCAGGTGGTGTGGGCAATATGCCATTTGGCAGGCGATGCTTCAGGGCAGGACTGCACCATCATGTCCTCGGGCGTGAGCGGCTCGCACAGTTCGAGCGTTTGCCGGCGTGCGGCGCGAAAACGATTGGCAAGAGCGGTTTGCAGAACCGGGGAAGTGGTTGTGCTCAAGGGTATTCTCCCTTCTCGGGCGAGTCTAGCTCATTTTGATGACAATCACAGTCTCGCCGACTCTCCTAATGAGCCGGATTTTTTGAGGCGGCCAGCCTCGATGCGTGCTGCCCATTTTACCCAATAGGCCTGAGTCAAGGGGCGCGCCGTGATCTTTGCTCCGTCGCGACCTTTTGCACTCTGGACGCAAGTCTTGTTCCGCCGGGAATCACGGATACGCCCTTCCTGTTCTGGTCTATAATCGCTTCCGGACGATCTTAGCGATTGTTCGCCCCCTGGCCGCCTCGGTCGACAGGAGGGATTATGTCCAGGCTCAGTGTGAACCGTTGGGGCCTTTTCGTTCTCGGAATACTGGTAGCGATCTTGTGTGCTCCACAGGGTCTGTGTGGCCAGGCAACGGATCAACCTGCGACACCGGCTGCCTCGCCCACGCCTCCCAAACAGCCCACACCTGAAGAACTCGGGGATTCATTCGCTGTGCATCAGCGCTATCAGGCTGCCATTGCGGCCTATGAAAAAGTGACGCAAAAAACTGCTGCCCTGTGGAATAAGATGGGCATCGCCTACCAGATGATGTTCAACTCCAAAGACGCAACCCGCTGTTACAGAGAATCGCTGAAGCTTGACCCGCGCGACCCCCAGGTTCTCAATAATCTTGGCACGGTTTACGCCTCGCAAAAGGCGTATGGGCAGGCAGACAAGATGTACCATAAGGCGCTCAAACTCGACCCGCGTTCCGCTTTTATTCTCAAGAACCTAGGCACCAACGAGTTGGCACAGCACAAATACACCAAGGGCTGGGCGGCCTACCAGCAGGCCCTCGCCATCGACCCGCAGATTTTTGAGGATCGTGGCAGCCCGAGGGTCGAAGATCCGGGCTCGGTGCAGCAGCGAGGCGCCATGAATTACTACATGGCATTGGGCTGCGCGCGCGCCGGATACACCGACTGCGCGATCCAGTACCTGCGCATGGCGCTGGATGAAGGGTTCACGGACCGGAAGAAGATCGCCTCCAGCAGCGAGTTCGCCAGCCTGCGCGACAACCCGGCCTTTCAACAGCTGCTCGCGGAGCAGAAACGCAGCCAATAATGCACCTGCAACGCCGGCTATAGTGCATTTCATCACTTGAAATATGCTTCTTGTCCCGCAGTTGCGCGATTTTTCTTTCCACCAATTGGGTTTAGTGCTGTAATTGCACCAACGAGCTAGAAAGCATCCGCCGGGAGGAGTGCCGGGTCGCCCCTTCGATCCGCTCTCCGGGAGGAAAGATGTTGAAGCTCAATGGATATCTCTCCCTGTCAGCGCTGCTGCTGGCGGGCGTGGTAGCTGTGCCCGCGAGTCTTCCTGCATGTGCCGGTGCGCAAGATTCCCTTCAGGCGTCGCTCGAAGCCACTCCCGTTGCAACGAGTCCCAACAAGCCTGCCCAGCCGAACCCGATTGACACTGGCGACTGGCTCAGATCTCAGCACCAGTACGAGGCTGCGATCGCCGCCTACGCGGGCTCTCCCGTAATGACCGCGACGCTCTGGAACAAGATGGGCATCGCCTACCAGCTGATGCTCGATCCGAAAGAGGCCGTCCGCTGTTATAGGGAATCGTTGAAGCTGGATCCAGGCAATGCTCAGATTTTGAACAATCTGGGTACGGTTTACGCCTCGCTGAGGGATTATGACCAGGCGGACCGCGTCTACCGAAAGGCGCTCAAACTCGACCCAACCTCCGCGGTCATTCTCAAGAATCTTGGCACCAATCTGGTGGCAGAGAAAGAGTACAGCAAGGGCTGGCGGGCTTATCAGCAGGCTCTTGCTATCGATCCGCATGTCTTTGCTGATCAAAAGAGCCCGAAGATCGAAGAACCCATCGCAGTTCGCGAGCGGGACGCGGTGCACTACGATATGGCGGTGGGCTGCGCTCGCGCCGGCCACGCAGACTGCGCTCTCAAGTACCTCCGCATGGCGCTGGATGAAGGGTTTACTGACCGAAAAAAGATCGCCTCAAGCAGTGAGTTTGCCAGCCTGCGCAACAACCCGGATTTCCAACAACTCGTCGAACAACCGCGGAACCAGTAGGCGGAAGCGGAATCTCGCTGCAGTGACACTCTGTCGTCTCCGGTGACGCTTCCCGCGTCTATTCTGTAGGTTGGCGTTTGCGCCAACGGGGAGTTCGTCATGAGGTTCAGCCTACTTTCGGCAATCGTTGTAGCCGTCACTCTCACATGTGCAGCCGCCGCTCAGGATGCCGGTTCCACGCCACCGGCCGGCCAGAATTCCGGCTCAGGGAATGGTGGGGGCTACGGCCGGCGAGGCGGCCGCAGCGGTTTTGGCGGAGGCATGGGGATGATGGGACGCGGAACGATGGGCACAGTGACCGAGGTCGCAGCCGATCATTACGCGATCAAAACAGAAGCGGGCGACTTGTACACGGTCCACATCGACTCCAATACGCGCTTTATGAAGCAGGACGTGGGTATGCGCGGCCAAGGCGGAGGCCAAGATGGAGGCGGCGGTCAGGGCGGTGGACAAGGCATGGGTTGGGCAGGCGGCGGTGGCGGGGCCCAGCAGATCAAGGCCTCCGACATCAAAGTGGGCGACATGATCCGCGTAATGGGCGATGTGGATGCCACGGCGAAATCCGTCAGCGCCCGCGGCGTGGTGCAGCTTGACCCCGAAATGGCGAAGCGGGTGCAAGAGATGGAGGCGAACTTTGGCAAGACCTGGCTGCAAGGCAAGGTGACGGCCATTGACGGCGCGAAGATCACACTCACCGGCACGCTCGACAATGCCAGTCACACCGTTGTGGCCGATGAGAACACAACGTTTCGCAAGCGCCGCGATCCTGTGACCCTGGCCGACATTCAGGTGGGCGACACAGTGCGCGTAGAAGGTGCCGTGAAGGATGGAGCTTTTGCCGCAACCACCGTGAGCGTCGGCGGCATGATGGGTGGCGAGGGGCAAGGCGGACCGCGCAGCGCGCCGCCACAATAGATTAGAGATCCGATTGGGGTTGCTGGGTCCGGGAGGAGCAAAAAAAGCGGATGGAGCCCGCAAGTTAGGTCCCATCCGCCGGTTTTTTGATTTGATGTTCGCTATATGATCGATTGCAGGGTCCAGGCTCCGTTGGTCAAGACGAAGGTGGCCACCGCAGTTGTGCTGAGTTCGTTGCCGGGGTTATGCGCGATGCCTTGCAGTGCATCCGGCACTCCATCGAAATTCGTATCCTCGCTGAATGAGACGGTTCTGGTATCTCCGACGGTTTGCGGGTCACCAACGTTGCTGATCTTCGGATGATTGGCCACTAGCGAAGTCACCACGATGACAAAATGAGGGTCGGACGGGCTGTCCGGGCGCCAATGCATCACGTCGCCGCCGTCAGCCAGCTTAATCACCTTTTTGCCATCGGGCGTCAAAGTAAAGTCGCCCCAATACCCATTGGGAAACCTCTTGGTTTCGAGCCAATACTTGGCCGCGACGCCCTGTTGCATCCCTCTATCGTTTACTGTGATGGCAATCGGCGCAGCGGGTGTCTCATTTTCCTTGGCCTGAATCATCGCCAGCGCCTGGTCTTTCGTCAGCTCCGGCGCTGATTTGCAGCCGGCAAGCCACCAGCCCGCACACAAGAGAACCAATGTTCCCAAAGCCTGCAACTTCACCGAGTTTTTCACGTTTCCTCCGTAGACCGAATGATGCGGCTCGAATTCCTTCGCTCCGCCATTTTTCTCCTACTTTCCGCGGCTGTCAATCCGATTGAAAGTGACCCCGCTCACACTTGTGGGATTTGCCGGTGGAAAGCCGCAAATCTCTTCGTTCGACGCCCGAAAATATTCTTATTCCACCTGACCTTATTTCCTGGCCCTCGCCTTAAGCCGGCCCAAAGTCGATCGCGTAGAAGCTTAGCGCGGCATCGCCTTGTTCCAGCAGGCGCATGCGCTTGAGGCTGCCGTATCGCTCGTTCAGTGATTGCTTACGGCGGTGCTCTGCAACCACGAGTACATCAGGTGCTAGAGCCGCAAAAGCCGCCCCGCCGAGCAGCCCGAGGGTAGCCGAATACTCTTGCGCCGCGTCGTACGGCGGATCGAGAAAGATCACTTCGTGCCGTTCTGGTTTTGGGCCGGTTATTGAGACGGCTCGCAGAAATGCCCCCACGCTCTCCGCATGAATGCGAAATCCGCTGTCGATTCCAAGGCGTGCGAGGTTGCCGCGCAGGACCTTCAGCGCCGCCGGAGCTCGTTCGACAAAGCTGACATGCGCGGCTCCACGGCTGAGCGCTTCAATCCCCGCGGCGCCCGAGCCTGCATACAGATCAACGAATGCGGCGCCTCGAATGCGCGGCGCGAGCACATTGAAGAGCGTCTCGCGCATGCGGTCGCTGGTCGGACGGGTATCCATTCCTGGCGGAGCCTTAAGTACGCGCGATCGATAAGATCCGGCAATGATGCGCATCGCCAACAAGCATAACGGAGCGGGTCCTGGAAACAGTCGAAATTGAAATGACCTGCTTGCGGATTGCATGTTCCGTTATGAGTGAACAACCCACCTGCGCCCGCTTGGACGGTCTAGAAGCCAGGACCCAGGAGCTGGAAGCTGCTTTTCGGGTGGCGACCTTCTACAATCGATGTATGCGTGGTTGGTCAATTCCGCTGGGCCGATGGATGGGCGTGGAGATGCGCGTCCACATCTTTTTCCCGCTGCTGATCCTGGTGTTATTCGCCATCAGCGGCGCGGACGGATGGCCTCGCGGACTGGCCCTGTTTTTCATGCTCGTGGCAGCCGTAGTGGTGCGCGAAACCGCGCGCCTGCTGGTGGCCGCGTGGATGGGTCTGCGGCTCCGCGCTGTTCTGCTGCTGCCCATCGGAGGGTTGTTTGCTTACGCCAACCCTGATAGCCAGGAGAAGGCGAATGGCGGTGTGCGGGCAGTTTGCCCTTGCGCTCGCCGGGCCGTTCGCAAACTGGGGTGCGGCGCTCATTGCTGCCGCCGCAATCCTGGGCGCCAGCGCTGACGTGCGGCTGTTCGACTATCCGTTTATTACTCCGGCGCATCTGCTGCGAAGCGTGGTTTGGATGCAGGCTTTTCTAGGGCTGCTTCACTTGTTGCCCGCCTATCCGCTGGATTGTGGCCGGCTGATCCGCAATGCTTTTGCGCGTACGCATGGTTTTGCTCCCGCGGGGCGCGCCGCCGCCGGCCTGGGCCAGGTTCTGGCCGCGATCGCCATGCTGGGTGGCATGTTGTCGCGCGATCCCTGGTTCTTCCTCGCAGGCTTCTTCATCATGATCGGCGCGCAGGTCGAGGATCAGGGGGTGTTCTTTCAGTCGGTCGTGGATACCGTGCGCATGCGCGAGGTAATGCTCACTGACTTTGCCACACTGTCGCCCTCTGACACCCTCGCCGACGCCTTGTACCGCTGCGTGCACTCGCTGCAGGAGGATTTTCCTGTGGTGCGCGGCCCGCAATTGGTGGGCATCGTCTCGCGACAACGCATCGTGGACGCACTGCGCAACGACGGCAACGGCTATGTCCAGTCGGTCATGTCGCGTGCCTTCCAAGTGGCGCGGCCCGAAGACACGCTGGGCACCACCATCCGCCGCCTGACCGCGGGCCACGGACTGGCGCTGATTCCGATTACGGAAAGCGGGCGCGTGGTAGGCATTGTGAGCGTGCAGAACCTGATGAGCTCCATGTCGCTGCTCGCTGAGCAGCGGCGCATCGAACGCCAGGAGTCAGGGAACTGAGGAAAAGCATGGCGGCGGAAGAAGAGCCGGCTCGCGGCGGGAAATCCACTGCTGTCATGGCGCTCGCTCCCGGCCTCTACCTCGTTGCAACACCCATCGGCAATCTCGGCGACATCACGCTGCGCGCGATCGACGTGCTGCGCGGCGTGGATCGCATTGCCTGCGAAGATACGCGCCAGACACAAAAGCTGCTCAATCATTTTCAGATCGCGACACGGACCATCAGTTGCCACGAGCACAACGAGCGCGAGCGCGCTCAAGAGCTGGTGCAGGCGCTCATTGCTGGTGGGCGCATTGCGCTGGTCACCGATGCCGGCACGCCAGCCGTCAGCGATCCAGGCGGCTGGCTGGTTCGCGAAGCGATTGCCGCCGGGGTTGCGGTTATTCCGATTCCCGGCGCGAATGCGGCAATCAGCGCGATGATCGCCTCGGGGCTGCCCAGCGACCGATTTGAGTTCCTCGGCTTTCTGCCGGAAAAAGCTGGCGCGCGCCGCACGCAACTGGAAAAACTTGCGACTTACCCGCGCGAGGGTGTGGGCACGCTCATCTTCTACGAAGCACCGCACCGCATTCTCGACACGCTGGCCGATCTTGAAGCTGTCTTTGGTCCGGAACTGCGCGTGGTGGTTGCACGCGAACTCACAAAGATCCACGAGGAGTTTTTGCGCGGCAGTGTGACCGAAGTCCGGAGTGAACTCGCAGCCCGAGATCGCATCCGCGGCGAAATCACTCTACTGGTTGAAGCGCCAGCGCGGACCGAATCGCCTCACGGTGCGCAAGCCGCTGGAACCGCAATGGAAAAGATTGTGGACTGTGTTGCTCGCATCATGGAAGCGGGCGGCGTGGACGAGAAGGAAGCTCTCAAGCGGCTGGCGCGCGAACTGGGCCGGTCAAAGAGCGATCTCTACCGCGAACTGCAGCGCGAGCGGGCTGCCAAGCGGTAGCGAGTGATTCAGAGACAACATTGTCGTTGGGGCCGGTCAGACTTTTGCTACTTCAACGAGGGTGGAGTAAAACGTCGGTCCGCCGCCGATGTCTGTCAGGCGCTCACTGGTGAGGACGTTCACGTTGGCGGCGTCCGGGTGCAACTTGGCCCAGTCCAGCCGCGCCGCCACCACGCCGGCAGGCAGGCTCGAATTCAGCATTGCCGTCAGCTGAATCGTGCCTCGGTCATTGAAGACGCGCACTGGATCGCCGTCGGAGATGCCTCGGGACTGTGCATCCTGCGGGTGCATTTCCAGCTTCTGGCTGGTCCGCGTTTCCATTTTGCGATGACCCGGTAAGTTGGCGAAGGTCGAGTTCATATAGTTGTCGTTTTTGCGGCCCAGGAGTTCGAGCGGATAGAGCTTCGCAGCGGCGCCCCAACGGGATTCAATCGGAGGGATGAAGGCCGGAAGGCCATCGAGGCCGGCGGCGGCCAGCTTCTCTGAGAAAAACTCGACTTTGCCCGACGGAGTGGGTAGCTCGCCTGACGTGTAAGGCTGGAACGGCTGCGTCTCAGGTTTCGCGTGAAATGCAAGCGGGATGTGACCGTCGCGTTCCAGGTCTTCGAGCGTGATGTGCTCCATCTCCGGATTTGTTGAGTGGCCATCCGCGCCGATTGCCAACGCCTGGCGAATGATCTCCTGCGGCGTATCGCGGAAGCACTTTTCGTTGAAGCCCATGCGCTGGGCGAGCTGGCCAAAGAGCCAGACATTGGAACGCGCTTCGCCAGGCGGCTCGATGGCCTGCTTTGAGATTTGCACAAAGTAGTGGCCGTATGCGCCCTGGATGTCGTCGTGTTCAAGAAATGTGGTGGCCGGAAGAACGAAGTCGGCGTAGTCCGTGGTGTCGGTGAAGAAGAGCTCGTGCACCACCGTGAACAGATCGTCGCGCGCCAGGCCTCGGCAAACCGCGTTGTGATTCGGTGCGATCGCGCCGGGATTCGAGTTGTAGACAAAGAGCGAGTGAACGGCAGGCCCTTCCGCCTGATCTCTGATCTCTGTTCTCTGATCTCTTCCCAATTCAGTGAGCGCGCGCCCCAACTCCGACATGTTCACGGTGCGCGCCAGGCGGCCCAGCGGCGAGGCTTGCGCTAGATCTGGGCGGCGGACAGCATTTTCGTTCCACTCAAAAGCGCCGGATGTGGAAAGCTGCGCGCCGCCGCCGCGGACTTTCCACGCGCCCGTGAGCGCCGGCAGCATGGCGATGGCTTGCACGGCTGCGCCACCGTTTTCGCATCGCTGCAGGCCGTAATTGAGGCGCAACGCGGCGGGACGCGCAGTCGCGTACTCGCGCGCCAACTGCTCGATCTCGGCCGCTGTCATGCCGGTGTAGTGTGCGACGCGTTCGGGCGTGTACTCGCAGACGCGTTCCGCCAGGCGCTCAAATCCGTGCGTCATTTCAGCAATGTAGGGGCGGTCTTCCAGGCCCTCGTTGAGGATCACGTGCATGAGGCCAAGCGCCAGCGCAACGTCAGTGCCGGGACGGATGGCGATGTGCCAATCAGCCGCGGCCGCGGTCCGCGTGCGGTAGGGATCGATGACGATCAGCCGTGCCCCGTTGCGCCGTGCCTCCTCAACCATGGGCCAAAGATGAATGTTGTTGCCATGGATATTCGCGCCCCAGGCCAGAATCAATTTGGCCAGGCGGAAATCTTCAGTCGGCATGCCCAGTTTCTTCCCGTAGACGAGCTTCCATGCCTCGCCTCCGGCCTCAGAGCAGATGGTGCGGGCGAGCTGGCTTGCGCCCATGCGGTGAAAGAAGCGGCGATCCATCGAGCCGAAGCCCAGCACCCCGATAGTGCCTGCATAGCTGTATGGCAGGATGGACTCCGGGCCGAACTGATCGCTGATCTGCTGGAGGCGCGCGGCGATAGCGTCGAGGGCTTCATCCCAGCCCACGCGCTGGAAGGCTTCGTGTTCGCGACCGCGCACGAGCGGTGCTTTAGGCACGCCGGGCTTGCGGCGCAGCGGATAAAGAATGCGATCTGGCGCGTAGACGCGATCGAGATACTTGGCCACTTTGCCGCACAAAAAGCCCTGCGTCACCGGCTGCGAAGGATCGCCGGCGACTTTGATAGCGCGGCCCTCATCATTCACCGTGACCAGCACTGCGCACGAGTCCGGGCAGTCGTGCGAGCAGACCGTGTGGACGATGCGGAACGGCGGGGAAGCAGGGGGTGCGGCCATAGAAACATTTTAAGTGAATCTCGCTCTTTAAGCTGATGGATCAAGCCCCATGTACACTGAACAAGCTATGGATTGCCTCTTCTGCAAGATCATCGCAGGACAGATTCCGTCGACCTCGGTCTATCAGGACGAGCTTGCTTATGCCTTTGCCGACATCAGCCCTAAATCTCCCGTGCATGTGCTGATTGTGCCGCGCGAACACATCGGCTCACTTGATAAGGCGGGTAGGGAAAAGCAGGCGCTGCTCGGTCACCTGCTGTGGACCGCAGCTGAAATTGCCCGTCTGAAGAAGCTCGGCGAGGGCTATCGAGTTGTCGTGAATACGGGCGAGCACGGCGGCCAAACCGTCGATCATCTTCACCTGCACCTGCTTGGCGGGCGCCCGCACTCCTGGCCTCCAGGGTAATGAACCAGGAAATACGGGAGATCTCTTCGGTCAGGTTCTAAGTTCGCCGCGGGGTCGAGGCTACGATATAGCCTCAGCAATCAAAGGCAAGAACTGGAGCTCTGCGCTACGCTCTGAATCAACAAGCAGAATGAGATTCAAAATTGCAGCCACGCTGTGCGCACTGGTCCTGGCCAGTTCCGTGGCCTCATGGCCGCAGGCGCCTGATGACCTGCATCTTCTGTATGAGTCGAACCGGTCATTTGCTTTGCGCGATGCGGTCGAGCATTCCCGTGCTCCACTGTTCTATCGTGGCGTAGTTGCGGAGTCGATGAATCAAATTGCAAAGGCCCGGAAATATCTCCGTGCCGCAATCCAAGCTGACCCGCATTCCCCAGACGCGTTTGAGGCGCACGAAACGCTGGCAAACCTCTGCTTCAAAAATGGTCTCTACAACGAGGCCCTCGCCGAGATGGAGGCCGCTCACAAAGAGAAGCCGGATTCGACCGATGTCAACAATATGTTGCCTCTCTTCCGTTCCCTTGCGGAGTCGCCGGACATGATGGTGATCCGGCGAAAAAGCACGCGGCTAATCAGAGTCGGAGAGGACCATCGGTCCTTGCCAGTGCAGATCAACGGCAAAACGGTGACCTACGGATTCGATTCGGGCGCTGCCTTGTCGGTAATGGGAGAGTCGGACGCCAAGCTGCTTGGGCTGACAGTGAAACGTACGGGGACGAGTCTGAACGAGGCGAGCGGGACCGATATTGCAAGTGTCAGCCTTGCGGTTGCCCAGGACCTGGTCATTGGCGGGTTGCATCTGCGCAACGTTCCTTTTTTTGTGGTGCAGGATACGGGCGAACCATTCGCCAAGGTGCCGGTAGGCAGCCGGGGCCTGATTGGGCTTCCTGTTCTGCTTGCGATGCGGGCTGTGCGTTGGGCGCCGGAAGGACTGTTTGAGTTCGGCTCTATTGCGCGGCTCAAGCAACCGGTGACGCGCAATTTGTTGTTTCACGGAACAAGCCCGATTGTCCAAGTGGGTGTGCAGGACAAACTACTTACTTTCAGCTTGGACACAGGAGCGGTAGACACCGATCTGAATCAGGGGTTTGCAGAAAAGCTTCCGGAGTTGGTTGCTGCGGGCAAAAAGGAGAGGCGCGCGATTACGGGCCTGGGAGGCAGCAACGAATACGATTCGGTTCTTCTCGGGCCTGTGGTCTTTCATTTTCCCGGCCGGGACATCACGCTCAAGACTCCTCATGTCTTCGTTTCGCACAGCCTCGGCAAGTGGGACGGCAACCTGGGCAACGACATTCTGCGACAGGCGGAGACAGTAACGCTCGATTTCAAGGCGATGGCTTTGAGTTTGAACTAGCTTTAGGCTCTTCTCGCCGCGCCAGCCCTCCATGTTTTTGAGTTGTCGCACTCCGCGTACACATGCCTGAAAAGGAAATGGGCGCATTCGTTGTGAGTGCGCCCATCCAATCTTCTTCTGGGTACAGCTTGTTTTAGAACGGCTGATGCGAGACTTCTTCTTCCTCTTCTACTCCGTAGCGCCGGAGAAGAATGGGCAGGCTCTGCGAAAAGGCCGAGCGTGGCATCACGGCATCGCATCCGGCCTCGATCGCCTTCATCTTCAGGTCGCCCTGCAGGTGATTGAGAAAGCCGATGATCGACACAGCCTTCTTGAACTTGCCTTTGAACTTGGGAATCAGCGCCATTGGCTTGGCGTTCAGGTTGTTGAGGTCGAATACCAGCAGTGCAGGTCGTTCCGTATCGGGCGCGTCGTAGATGCGCGCGACGGCATCCTTGTCGCCCTTCACAAATTCCACTTTCACGCCCAGTTTGCGCGCAGTCTCCTGAATCTTGGCGAGGAAAAAAAGATCCTCGATGAAACAGAAGATACGAGTGGGTGCGCCCTCGCGGATCGGCGCCGGCGGCTGTGCCGCGTAAACGTCGGGATAGTAGCCGCCACCATGACCGTTGCCGGCAGTGGGGATCGTTGAAGGTGGACCATCGGCGACATTGCCGTTCACGGCGCGATAGCTATGGTCCATGGGCCCGACAAATGTGCGCGGACCTTTTTGCCGCCCCTTGCGCTTGCCCTGCGGGGGCCCTGAGATGCTGTTGCCCGGTTGGTGGGCAGGAGCCGAAGGCTTTTGGAAGAACTTCTTCTTCTTGCGGTTCTGATGCTGATGAACGGGTCTCTGCGGAGCCGCTTGCACCGGTGCTTCGGTCTGCATCTGCGGCGTCCCCTGCGACTGCTGGGGTTGCTGCATCGCGGCCTGTTGGTTTGACTTGTTCTTGCGGCGGCGGCGGCGGCGGCGATGCCCGCGCGACTGAACCTGACCGTTGTCAGGAGCTGGCCCCTGTTCAGGCTGGGGCTGGGTCGTTTCTGTTGTCATGATGCGTTTACTTCCTGGTGCATTGCTCTCTGTTGCATTGAATTGCGTGTGCTGCAATTGGTTACGGAGCCGCAATTCCCGTGACAGCGTTCTCTCCAGCCAAGCCGGAAAGCACGACCGTTATGCTAAAGCGTAAGGCTCTCTCGAAAAAGAGGCGCCGATGTGTCCGCCCATGCGGGGAAACGCTGCAGCCGGAAACTTCAACGAGCCGATCGTGCTGCCTCGGCCAACGTGGTTCCAACACTTGAACCCCTGTGAGAACGCGATTGCCACTTTTTACGCGGGAGTCGTAATTCAACCCCATCAGGTCGCCGAAATCATTCGGCGCGGCCTCTGCTTTTCTCAGGTGATGCCCTTTCCTATGTGAGCTTTCGCCGCGCACAGCCTGATATGAACGAAACTGCCTGGCGAAATTTGCTTGCTCGGCGGCGAGCTTGCTCTACCCATTCCTGGGTGGCCCGCGTCAGCCGCTTGATAGGCAACTTTGATACTACAGCGAAGCCGAACCCGTGGCAAGTGGGCGTTTCAGGGGGAAGCCTCTTTAGTAACAGAATCTTGTGGAAAGGGGACGCCTGATGCAAGAAACGCCACTCTCAAAGGTGGCGCTTCATTGTCTGCGTTTGGCCTGCGTAGGTCACTGGCCTCCCAGCCAAATGGGGAGCGACGGCTGTTTCCGCCACTCCGATTGCAGGCTTCCTGGCCGGCTTTTCCCTTTTGAGGGACGCTCGTTGGCGGTTGCTCCTGCCGGGTGCCCGGTGTTGCTCAGGCTCGCTCGACGTTCCTCAGCGGCCGATACATCACTGGCGCTGATTATGTAGCAATCGGACTTCCGTTTGGAACATCGTTCAGTTTCAGTTACTTAGAAAAATCGTTAACGTCAATTGTCTGAATTCTGGAAGCAAAAAGGCGAAGATTCTTCAAAAAAACATAGACCTGTACGCGGTGCGCGCATCCTGACTCCTCTCAGCGCTGGCAATTCGGGCAGTAGTGCGTCCCGCGGCCTGCTACCAGGATGCGGCGGATGGGCGTTTGGCAGCGGCGGCAGGGCTCCCCGGTCCGCTGGTATACGCAATGCTCGAGTTGAAAGAAGCCGCGTGCGCCGTCGGCATCGACGTAATCGGAAACTGATGACCCGCCAAGCTGGATCGCCTGCTTGAGAACCTGGCGCAGCGCCAGCTCGGAGCCGCTCAAGCTCGTCCAGCGTGAGCCGGTTGGAGCGCCGGCGTGGCCGGATTCCGGCCTGAAACAGGCTCTCGTCGGCATAGATGTTGCCCACACCTGCGAGCAGCGCCTGATTGAGCAGAGCTGCCTTGATGGGCAGCCGCCGTCCGCGGAAGAGCGATGCAAATTCGGCTTGCGCCAATGGTGAGTGGCTCTGCGCCGGGCGCCGGAAAGGCCTCGTTGCGGCGGAGATCGCGGAATTCGAGGCGGCCGAATCGGCGCGGATCCACAAAACGCAGCTCCTGCCCGCTGGCCAGGTCGAGCCGCGCATGCGTATGAGGAGCAACGGGGCTATCCGGACGTTGTGACCAGCAGTCGCCCCGTCATGCCCAGGTGGACGATCCACTGCGCTGCGGGCGAGCCCGCATTTTGTCTGTCGCGATGCCCAGCTTTCCGCGCGATCGGTTCGAGCGCCGCGCTCGAAGGACCCAACTCGAAGACGATGTGCTTTCCGGTGCGGTGGACGGCCAGTATCGTCGCGCCCAGCAAGTCCCTTGGCTTGGTGTGAGGGCGGCGTCTTGAAGGTTGAGGGAGCCGCTGAACCAAGCCTGAACGATGCGGTCGCCGCACACGCGTTTATGAACGCCGCGGGCGATCGTCTCCACTTCTGGGAGTTCCGGCATCGGTTTATTGTAGAGGATTGCGACGGGTAGTCCTCACCATCAGTGGCTCCCTAGCTCGGATGTTCCGCGAGCTCGGATTCCTCCGCATCCTCGCGCGATTGCAGGCTGCCCCATTTCTCCAGATAGACAACTCCGAGCACAAGGCCCACCAGAAACACTCCTACCGAGGAGTATTCAACCAGGTTGAGTTCGCGGTTCTCCACCGGGGTCTGATACACGGTTATGCCGTGGATGCCGCGCGGAATGATGCGATGTTCCTCGGGTACCGGCCACTTGGGCATGGTGTCGAGGTAATGCGTGGAGATCATGGCGGAGATGATCAGGCCCGCCAGACCGGGCAAGAGAAACAGCAGTGCGAAGAACTTGAGCGTGGCTAATCTCGACAGTTTCATCACTTCTACCTCAGTCAGTCGAGATTTCAGGACGGGGACGACGGAGAGACCTGAAAGATACGCAATCCACCTCAAAGTGTAGAGCAAGGTCGACAGTTCATGCCATGCAGGTATCGGCGGTTACGCGCACGGTCGACCCTTCACAGATTAAGGACGATCGTGCTCGTGGGGCATCTCGAATCTGATCCGTACGTTGCGGTAGGGTTTGTCAGCGCGCGACACTACACTGGGTGGAACGAATGGCCGCGCCAGACACCGTAACCGACACCATCGCCGCCATCTCCACGCCGCCGGGGCGCGGCGGCATCGGGATCGTGCGCCTCAGCGGGCCGCAGGCCGCGTCGATCGCAGTCGCAACTCGTCAGGCTGCATCAGCCGCTCGAACACGCCCGCGCGCGCCTGGCCGATGTGCTCGACGCGGACGGCGCAGACGACCGCCAGCCACGCATCGACGAAGCGCTGGTCACTTTCTTTGCCGCGCCCAACTCCTACACCGCCGAAGATCTGGTTGAGATTGCCGCGCACGGCTCGCCGGTGGTGCTGGAGCTGCTGTTGCGCCGCGCGCTCGAGCTGGGCGCGCGATTGGCCGAGCCGGGCGAGTTTACGCAGCGCGCTTTTCTTGCCGGCCGGCTCGACCTCACGCAGGCTGAAGCGGTGCGCGACCTGATCGAAGCGCAGACGCTCACCCAGGCGCGCCAGGCCGCCAGCCAGATGGGCGGCGCGCTCAGCCACCGCGTCGCGCCCGTGAAGCAATCGCTCGTGGAACTCATCGCTCTGCTCGAAGCGGGCATCGACTTTGCCGAAGACGATGTGGACGTGACGCCGCAGGCCGAAATCGCGCGCCGCATCGACGAGCTGACGCCGCCGCTCGCCGCGCTCGAAGCCTCCTTCGCCCGCGGCCGCATCGTTCACGACGGACTGACGCTGGCCATCGTGGGCCGCCCCAACGTGGGCAAGAGCTCGCTCTTCAACCGCCTCGTCGAGCGCGACCGCGCCATCGTGACCGCGACTCCCGGCACCACGCGCGACCTGGTCACCGAGCGCATCTCGCTCGGCGGCATTCCCATCGAGCTGGTCGACACGGCGGGTCTGCGCGAGGGCGCTCACGAAGCCTGGAAGAAGCCGAGCAGCTCGGCATCGCCGCAGCCGCGA
The DNA here is from genome assembly GCA_963841365.1 of uncultured Acidobacteriaceae bacterium. GTDB lineage: Bacteria > Acidobacteriota > Terriglobia > Terriglobales > Acidobacteriaceae > Telmatobacter. The sequence goes on along the minus strand of CAWJDG010000053.1, from coordinate 632 downwards.
AGCGCTGGCCGATGCGGCGCTGGTGCTCGTCGTGCTCGACGCCACCCAGCCGCTCAACGACGAGGAACACCGCCTGCTGGCCGCCGTCGAGGGCCGGCCGGCGATTGTCGCCGTCAACAAATGCGACCTGGTGAAAGAGACGGCGGCGCGGCCGCTCGCCCGAGCGAACCCGCGCTGCACGGGCTCACCGCGCTTTCCACTTCCGCGCTCACCGGCGAAGGCATCGCCGCGCTGCGCGAGCGCATTTTGACGCTCGCCACCGGCGGCGCCGCAGCCGAGCCCGGCATGTTGACCAATCTGCGCCAGCACCAGGCCGATCACCACCGCGCTCGCCGCACTGGCCGACGCCGCAAAGGCCAACGCCGACGCATTCCCCACGAGATGATCCTGCTCGACCTCTACCGCGCGCTCTGGGCCCTCGACTCGCTCACCGGCCAGACCACTCCCGACGACATCCTGAACCTGATCTTCTCCACCTTCTGCATCGGAAAGTGACCATAAGCAATGTATTTTCAATAAGATAATGAGTTCTGGTGGCCCCCGGAAGGCATTGAGCAGTTTGCGAACTTCAGCAGGGATCTCCGCATGGAAGCCATACCTGAAAACGCGTGTCTCCCGATGTCGAATTTACC
>CAWJDG010000052.1:0-26316 GCA_963841365.1 uncultured Acidobacteriaceae bacterium | reverse complement strand
CTCGACGACTTCGTTTCCTTTGAGGTGTTGACCCCCTTCGATCGCCAGGCACTCCCGACTGAAATTATCGACTATCGTTAACGCCCGAAACCGCCGACAATTGAAAAGAGCGTCCACCACGAAATCCATGCTCCAGCAGGCGTTCAAATGGTCCACGACCGGCCGATCCATCCGGCGGGGGCCCGTCACATGCCGGCGAGGGCGTCTATGCCGCAGGTTCAGGCTCTCTTCGCAGTAAATCCGGTATACCCGCGGCATCGAACGCGAGCGCCGTCGAATTCTGGTGCTCGAGGCCGCCGCCGCCCGGGCCGATGGCGATGAAGACATAGCGCCGATAGGGAATCTCTCCAATGAGATCCGCGGCCGCCTCGACGATGCGCCCGGGGTCGGATCGTCGGCCAACTCGGGGTCGGTCATGATAGTGGCCGGGTTGGAGTTGACCAGCACCACCTCGTAGCCCTCCTGCTTGAGGGCCTTGCAGGCCTGCGTGCCGGAGTAATCGAACTCGGCCGACTGGCCGATGACGATGGGTCCGGAGCCGATCACGAGGATTTTCTGAATGTCATTTCTGCGTGGCATTTCTTTGGGCCGCTTCCTCAATTCTCTTTTTGTTGCCGCTAATGATATTCCTGAATTCTTTTTGGCTTGTGGTGACCCACGGGCAGAATGATCCTGCCATTCCGATGATCACAAACAGATTGCTTGGATGTGCAAGGCCGACCAGATCTTCGCCGACATTCAACTTGGTTTGGCTGGTCTGAAACATTGGGAAGACTGCCGTAGAGGAATACTCGCCGGGCGAAGGGGCAAGGTGAAAGTGGCCCTGGCTGTCTGTCGTTGTCTGCATCTTCGAGCCTCGTTCGTCGACAAGCGTGACCACAACGCCGGGCACAATGGTTCCACTCCAATCGAAAACCCGTCCCTGAACGCGGGAAACAGCCACGTGTCCGGGATACACGCAATCGACGATCCCCTGAGCGCAAATTAAACTAGAACCACAAAGGCCGAAGGTTGCGACCAGGCATACGGCTGGAATAAAGGCTCGCATGATCGCTTGCCTCCCTCCTGGCCTAAAGCCCCAATGACAGGAGTCGCTTTAACGGACGGGCTAAAGCCCGTCCCCTTCACCTGAAACCCCTGTTCCAAAAAACAGCGGAGCCAAAAGCCCCGCTGTTTTGAAATTTCGAAAATGTTGCGCATCGCCGGCTTCATCCCTTCCACTCCTCCATCATTTTGCGGAAGTCGCGGAACAGATAGTGCGAATCGTGTGGGCCGGGAGCGGCTTCTGGGTGGTATTGCACGCTAAAGAGCGGCAGTGTCTTGTGGCGCAGGCCCTCGAGCGTCTGGTCGTTCAGGTCGATATGCGTCAGCTCGACCTCATTGGCATTGATGGAATCGGGATCGACTGCGAAGTTGTGGTTGTGCGCCGTGATTTCTACCTTGCCCGTGGCATTGTTGCGGACGGGATGATTGCCGCCGTGATGGCCGAACTTGAGCTTGTAGGTGCGTCCGCCGAGAGCCAGGCCGCAGAGCTGGTGGCCGAGGCAGATGCCAAAGACCGGCACGCGGCCCAGCATGTTGCGGATGGCGCGGACGGCATAGTCGACCGGCTCCGGATCGCCGGGGCCATTGGAGAGGAAAACGCCATCAGGCTTGAGTGCAAGCGTCTCGTCTGCAGTGGTTTCGGCTGGCACCACCGTGACCCGGCATCCTTCACGCGCTAACATACGCATAATGTTATGTTTAATTCCAAAATCATAAGCTACTACATTAAGAGTTTTCCCCAAGTGATGCTCTTTGCCGAGGAAGCCGTCGGCGAGCAGCGGGTCCCCCATCTGGCTGCGCGGGTCGGATGCGTCGAATTCGTAACTCGATTTGGTGGAGACGACGCGCGCCAGATCGGTGCCATCCATCTTGCGGATGTTTCTTGCCCTGTGGATCAGCGCGTCGGCGTTGGTCTCGGTGGTGGAGATGACTCCTCGCATCACGCCGTGGGTGCGCAGGTGGCGAACGAGGGCGCGGGTGTCGATCTCGGCCAGGACCGGGACGGCATAGCGCTCCATGTATTCGTCGGTGACTTGTTCGGAGCGCCAGTTCGAGCTGATGGCAGAGAATTCGCGGACAATCAGGCCTTCGATGTAGGGCCGCGCAGCCTCGTTATCGGCGCGATTGGTGCCGTAATTGCCGATCTGGGGGTTGGTGAGGACGACGATTTGCCCGGCGTAGGAAGGGTCGGTGGCAATTTCCTGGTAACCGGTAAGGGAAGTATTAAAAACGACTTCGCCCTGGCATTCACCTGGGTGTCCATGGCCGTGCCCACGGAAGATGCGCCCGTCTTCGAGCGCTAGGATCGCCTGCATCGCCTCTCCGAGGAGTGGATTCAATCGATCTCGCAGAAGTGTGCTATCCTCTTTATTATCAGCAATCAGGTTTTCAACTGAACCATTTTGCTGAAGAATTGCAGAAGAGTGAGCACATGGTGACGCCTTCAGAATCGATTGCCTCATTCACTATAGCAGTGTTTACACGCCATTCGGCAGAGTGTTCGAAGGCCGGAAATCCACAATGGAAACGCTGTGATTGCCGCAAGTCTCTCTACATCCGAGAGGGAGGAAAGACCACCTATGTCTCTGCCCAGACGCGCTCATGGGAGCAAGCGGAGAAGCTGGCTCAGGCCGAACGGGACAAGCGCGATCCGGTCAAGATCGAATTGCAGAAGATTGCAGAACGAGAAGCCGCCAAGGCGGCCAAGGAAGCCGTTCAACTCAAGCCATTGGAGGCAGCGCTCGAGCAATGGCTGACCGACATGAAGGGACCTGGGGAGACATCGGTCAATGCTTATCGGTCTACGGCGCGCAAGATTCAGCGATGGGCCGATCGGGTGGGCGTGGTGAGTGTCAGTGACGTCACGCCGGCCATCCTCGATGAATGGCGCGGTGCCTGGGCCCGCGATGCTGGAGACAGAAACAACCGGCTCTCTGTCACCACCCAGGCGGCATTGCTGACTCGGATTAAGGCGTTCTTCCGTTGGGCTACGGCGATGGAATACACCGTGCGCAACCCGACGTTGATGCTCAAGGCCATCACACCAAATGAGAGCCAAACCTGGCCGCTCACCCCAACGCAATTTGATGAACTGCTGGCGGCAACCTACAGGTTCGATGTCGAGGCCAGGTACAAATCGGCGAAGGTGGGACAACACTTGCGTGCCATATTCCTTGTCCAGCGGTGGACAGGCCTTCGCGTCGGGGATGTTTTAATTCTCCCGAAAGCTGCCCTCCAGGGGAATCGTCTCGCCGCGGTAATACGGAAGAAGAGGAATAGGAAGCCGACAGCCGCGCACATCGAGTGCGTCCTGCCCGACCACGTTGTCGAGGCTCTCAATTCCCTGCCCCTCCGCCCAGAGGAGCATCCTGATTATTACTTCTGGTCGACGACCTGCACTGAAAACATGAACACAAACAAGTGGCTGCGCAAAGTTGACCGGCTGAACGACTACCTGGCATTCAAGGATGAGGAGGGCAATCCTCTTCCCTTCCATACGCGCATGCTCAGGGACACGTTCGCTGTCGAAATGCTCCTGGCCGGCGTCCCGCTTGAAAAGGTCAGCAAGCTGCTGACCCATGAATCCGTGACCATGACCGAACGGTATTACGCGAAGTGGACGGCAAGCCGGAGGCAGCAGCTAGAAGACGACGTGGTAGCGGCAATGCGGCGTATGGGTGTGGCTGTCACTATTTAGCGCCGGTGAATTCTCGTCTCAAGGGCAATCGGCCCTAGTTGCGCAGGGCCGATCTCTCTTACCGATAAGGCGAACGAAGATGCTCTTACTCAGCATTAGGATCGATATCGCTAATTCATGCTCGCGAAGCGCTGTCGATACTCGCCGGGATTCGCAAGATCGTTCCCTGCCTCGAAGCGGACCGGCGCCCCGCAACCGATATCGACCAACTGGTACAGGCGATTCACGAAGATCTGTTCGACGCAGCCGCCAACTAGCTGAAATCAGCGCATTCACGAGGTCGCGCATAGAATTCCCGCGAAGGGCAACGATTCTTTGTCGGGAATGATTAGCCGGGAGTTACGTCCCTACTTCCGATGAATGCGCGACAAAACTCTGCAGCGGCGATGAATTAAGCCGAGTGGTTTCTTCAGTTGGAGAACTTCGACTCCTCGCGGATCATTGAGAACCGGTTGGCTGCGATCGTAGGTGGCAAGGTGGCTGTTTGGGGCTTGCGTTCAGGAATCGAGCCGTTCATTGAGCAACTGGCCGCACCCACGGCAGTTCCGGGCGGAGGCAGTGCTGCCGCTGCGAGCGGCGCCATGGCGGCCGGTCCGGCTTGCATGGTTGCGTCCATGTCGCGCGTCAAGAAGGCGTATGCGCAATCTGAATCTCTGCTCAACGAGGCGCTCGCGCAGCTTCCATAACCTTCCTGCGCAGCGGCAAAGGGGTCGTTCCAGCGTAGAATGGCAGATGCGCTGTTTCGATCTTCGCATCCGGTCACAGACACATGCTTAGAGTCTTTTGCGCTCCCGCCCGTTACTCTCAAGGGCCCCATGCTACGGAACAACTTGGGGCCGAGATCCGCAACCTGGGACTCGACGGACCAGCCATTATTGTTGCCGGGCGCAGCGCTATCCGCCTTCTTTCCGAGACTTGGCGAAAGACCTTCGCGGAAGCCGGGATGAAACATCAGATCTTCCCGTTTGCCGGTGAATGCAGTGCGGCAGAAATACGCCGGGGAGGCGAGGCAACACGAGCTGCGAATGCTCGGGTTGTGATTGGGGCAGGAGGCGGGAAAATCCTTGACACGGCCAGGGCCATCGCCGCGGATCTCTCCCTTCCCGTGGTCAACTGTCCAACTATTGCCTCGAGCGATGCTCCGTGCAGCGCCCTTTCTGTCATCTATACGGAAGCAGGGGCCGTGGAGGAGTATCGTATTTACCGTCGCAATCCTGACCTCGTACTGGTGGACACATCGATCATCGCCCAAAGTCCCGTGCGTCCTCTAGTGGCTGGTATGGGTGATGCTCTCGCGACCTGGTTCGAGGCCAAAGTCTGTGTTGAGGGTGGCGTGAAGAACATGCGTGGAGGAGCCTCCACGCGAAGTGCTCTCGCCCTGGCGGAGCTTTGCTACAGGACGCTCCTTGCGGATGGCGAGGCCGCCATCGAAGCTCTTCATCAGCAAGAACCCAACGATTCGCTTGAACGTCTCGTCGAAGCCAACACTCTGCTTTCCGGCCTTGGTTTCGAATCTTCCGGGCTTGCCGCGGCCCACGCCATTCACAACGGCCTCACCACGGCATCCGGAACCCATGGCTACATGCATGGGGAGAAAGTTGCGTTCGGGCTCATTGCTCAGCTCATGTTGGAATCGCAGCCACAGTCCGTTGTCGAGGAGGTTCTGACGTTTTCTAGAAAGTTGGGTCTTCCCATAACATTCGCCGACATCGGCATTCGTGACCCCAGCGAGGAACTGCTCGAAATGGTGGCAAAGCGTGCCACGGCGCAAGGTGAAACCATACACAACGAACCGATCACTGTGACGCCGCAACTGGTAGTCGAAGCCATGCGGGCAGCCGATTCCGCCGGGACTTCGTTCCAGCGATCCATTCAGGGGCAAGCTCGCTCGTGATTGCCTCCGGTCAGGCAACGCGCTCGGTGACAGAGTAGCGGTCGGTTGGTCGGCAATTCGTCAAGGCTTACACGGCAGCGGTCTCCGTCTTCGGAATGAATACAAAAAGATGGCGAGCCGGGTACTCCTGGGTGTACCCTTGCGAGCACGACCTAAACCACAAGCAGAATGAACCAAGGAGACTGAAATGGAAAAACACCTGTCCACACTCGGTTATTGGCTAGGCTTGATCTGCACTGTTCTCGCGTTGATCTTGCGGGTGATCAGTCGTTTTCACGTCATTGATTTCCCCGTCGGTGGTGGCAATAGCATTGATTTCGGGACCTTCCTCCGCGGTGCAGAACTGTTTTTCTTGCTGTCGATTGCGAGCTGGCGCCGGAATGTAAAGGCCTAATGTAAAGAGAGTGCTAACTCCGGCCCGAATCGCGCGCTTCGAGATTCGGACCTGACGTTTCGGTCTGTGCGAGACTACACCAAGATGAGGGTGTGACTAAGCAAGGCCGACGACCGGGCGCTTTATGCGGCAAGAAACGGTGGGCGCAATCGAGTGTGTGTCGCCCAGCCAGATGGTTCACCTATGCGGCCGCAGTCATTGCCGCCCTCCTTATAAGAACCTAATCTTCAATGCAAATATGCAAGGGACCGCTCCGCCCTTGGTGGCGGAATGACCGGCGCCGTTCAGACCGGTCACCGGCTGAACGCTGCGCACCGTGACTTAGCTCACAGACTTCCGCACACCCCGGACGCATGATCGCCTCGCACGACAGTCTGCAGTGCCCGGCACTTTTGTAACAGTTGCGATAAGAGGAACTGGAATGAAAGGAGCCTTCGGTGTTGTCGACAGCGATTCTAGGCCGAACCCATTGTGTGGAGGTTTTTGGGAACGAAGAAAGGAAATTCAAATGGTTGCCTACTTCCAGCTTCAGCCTGCGGAGTCAGAGCTCCAGCAGTTGGCAGAGCAGTATTGGCAGAAGGCCGGCGAAAAAGACCATGAGCTTGAAGCGGCTGCGTTCGAAGCCGGTGAAGCGATTCGCAATGGGGACTATTCGCTGGCAAATTTGGAAGCGATCGTGCGCTGGAAGTCGGAGCGCGTGGTGCATTATCTCATCGGCAACAGCAACGAAAAGATTCGGCATGTGCTGGCCATCGCCGCTTCGCCTGAGGCTTCGACAGAGGCTGCCGTGAATGCCTTACTCGAGCTTCACGGTGTCGATCTTCCCATAGCCTCAGCGATCCTCGCCGCGATCTTTCCCGAGCGTTACACAGTGCTCGATTACCGCGCCCTTGAAGCGCTGGGGCATGCGCGCCACGATATCCACTTTTATGAGGAGTACCTGGCCTTTTGCAAGCGATTGGCCGACAGCAACATCGTCAAACCGCAGAGTGAACTCCCCGGACCCACGCCGCTGCACACGCTCGATCGTGCGTTGTGGGAATGGTCGCATAGCCGCGGTGAGTAGCAGCAGGCCCAGGCCGCACGCCCACCCGGCTTTCGCTTCTGCCGGGAACCTTCTCTGAGTCTGCCGACTTCCGCGTCGCGGCTCGAATCGTTCCTGCGGCCGATCAGCCGGCTTATTAATCGCCGACGTTTCGGGGCACTCTGCGCTGCGGAGGTGAATAGCTTGTCAAGCCGTCGCTTCTCGACTGCAGAGGCGGGTTTCGTCTTGCGAAATTGCTCGAGAGCAGCCCAGCCGTGGTGGCTCAGAGCTGAAAACGCAATTACTGTTAAGGAGCATTCTCATGTCTGCAAAGCGAATTGGAATTCTCACGGGAGGCGGCGACGTCCCGGGCCTGAATTCGGTCATCAAGTCGGTGGTTTACCGGGGAACCGAAATTGGATATGAGGTCGTTGGCATCCGCCGCGGCTGGGAAGGACTGACGCACGTCGATCTGAAAGATCCGGCCAGCCGGTCGCGGTATATCCAGCCGCTCAACCGAGAGAACACCCGCACGATCGATCGCACGGGCGGCACCTATCTGCACAGCTCGCGCACCAATCCCACCAAAATGCAAGAGCTTCCGCCGGCACTCAATGGGCAACAGTTTTCAAGTAAGCAATCCACCAAGAATGGCGTAACCAGCACGTTGTTCGACGTTACGCCGGCAGTGCTGAAGAATATCGACACGCTGGGACTTGATTACGTGGTGGCGATCGGCGGCGATGACACCCTTAGCTATGCAGCCGAGCTTGACCGGCAAGGCGTGAGGGTGATCGCGGTGCCGAAGACCATGGATAACGACGTTCGCAACACCGAGTATTGCATCGGGTTTTCAACCGCCATTACACGCGCCATGGATGCCATCGAGCGGCAGCGGACGACAGTCGGCTCGCACGAGCGCATCGGAATTTTCCGGGTGTTCGGGCGCGATGCCGGCTACACCGCTCTATACACCGCATATGTGGCATCCTTGCGCTGCTGCATCCCCGAGTACAAGGTGAATCTAAAACACCTGATTGAGATCCTAGTTGCCGACAAGCACAGCAATCCCAGCAACTATTCGCTGGTGATTCTTTCTGAAGGTGCAGAGTGGGAGGGCTACGCAGTGAAGGAATATGGCCCATCTGATGCTTTTGGCCATCGCAAGAAGATGAGCGTGGCGGAGGACCTGAGCAACGAGATCAAAGCCGTCACCGGCGAAGAGACCGTTGTCAGTGACCTGACATATGATCTGCGCTCCGGCAGTCCGGATTTCATCGACCGCATGGTGGCCATCACATTCGCGGGAATGGCGATGGACGCCGTAAAAGAGGGCAGGACCGGCCTGATGACGGCGATCAGCAAGGGCTGCTACGCGATGGTACCGATCCCTGATCCCAAACTCGGGCCGCGCAAAGTGGAAGTCGCGACCATGTACAACACAGAGCGCTACCGGCCAACTTACGATCGCAAGCTGGGCCTGCCGATTTTTCTGACGCGGGGCTAGTGCGCAGGAAGCTGGACGTAATTCTCGCTTGGCAATGACAGACCTTAGCATGAACTGAGGTGCTCGTTGAGCGCGTGACAGTTGCTGAATTGGTCAATTCCTGGCCTGTCGCCGATGCGGACATCACTCCATTTTCGGGGTTACTTCCGCTAAGCCGGTCATCCGACCGGAATCGTTGAAAGAGGGTGACCAAAGCCCTTGCTCCGCGGAGCGGTGACCCTCATCGAAAAGCGGCTCGACAGGAGGTGCGGAGCATTCTTTCCGCATTGGCCTCCTCGCTTGGTGCAGGCTTGATTCTGCCAACACGGTTCTACTACAAAGGATTCACCTGTAAGTAGCCGTGATGATTTTTGCAAGTGCACGTCACGCATCTGCTCATGTATCTTTGCTTATCTATGGTCCTGGAGGCCAAATCACGACTTGGGCCGTACGAGATCGTCGCTCTGCTTGGCGTCGGGGGAATGGGCGAGGTCTATAAAGCTCGCGACACGCGGCTGGACCGCACCGTCGCTATCAAGATATGTACAGGCGGGCTCAGCGAGCGGTTCGAACGCGAAGCGCGAGCAATCTCCAGCCTGAGTCATCAGCATATTTGCGCACTCTACGATATCGGCCGCGAGGGCTCAGTGGAGTTCCTCGTCATGGAGCACCTGGAGGGGGAGAGCCTCGAAGCGCGCCTGCGCAGGGGACCGCTGCCCATCGAAGAGTCCCTCCGCATCGCCATTCAGATCGCTGGCGCACTCGACGCCGCGCACCGCAAGGGGATCGTCCACCGGGACCTCAAGCCGGGCAACGTGATGCTCACGCGCAGCGGCGCCAAGCTGCTGGACTTCGGCCTCGCCAAAATCACGCCGGCGGTCGAAGTCTCGGGAACCGACACCACGCGTCTGGCAAGCGACTCTCCAATCACAGAGAAGGGGACAATCCTCGGCACCTTCCAATACATGTCGCCGGAACAGCTCGAAGGCAAAGAGACCGACGCGCGCTCCGACATCTTTTCCTTTGGCGCGATGCTCTTCGAGATGATCACCGGCCGTAAAGGCTTTGAGGCCTCCAGCCGGGCCAGCCTGATCGCGGCGGTGATCTCCGTGAACCCGCCGCCGGTCTCGACATTGCAACCCATGGCCTCGCCCGCGCTGGATCGCCTAGTGCAGAGATGCCTGGCTAAATCCCCGGACGACCGCTGGCAAAGCGCCGGAGACCTGCGCAGCGAGCTCGAATGGATAGCGGGAGCCGGCTCCATGGCCGGCGTTCCGGCGCCCATTGCAGCACGGCGCGTCCACCGCGAACGCCTGGCCTGGCTCGGAGCCGGCCTGGCCACGGCGTTGCTCCTCGTATCGTTGGTTTGGATCGTGGTCCATTTGCGAAATGAACCTGCCGCCGCAGCAGAGGTCCGTTTCCAGATTCCCGCGCCGGACAAGCTCAGCTTCTTTTCCTTCCAGGTGCCCGCGGTTTCGCCGGACGGCCAACGCATCGCCTTCACCGCTTCAGCCGGCATTCCAATCGAGTCGAGCGGCATAACCGGCCAAACGCTATTTGTTCGTTCCTTGGATGCGACCACTGCGACTGAGATACCGGTAGCAGACTCCAGTCCTCTTTTTCCTTTTTGGTCGCCCGATGGGCGGCAGATCGCATTTCGTTCTGGACGCGGGCTTGAGAAAGTTGATCTTTCCGGAGGACCGCCATTTACCATCTGCACCTGCCCAAACTCTGCCGGCGGCACGTGGAATCGTGACGGGGTGATCCTCTTCGGAAACTTCTTCGGCGCACTGTACCAAGTCTCAGCAGCGGGGGGCGACCCCAAGCCGGCTCTGCCGCTGGCGGAGGGCGAATCGGGCCAGTTGTGGCCTCAGTTTCTCCCCGATGGAAAGCACTACCTGTATCTGTCCCTGGGCGTTCAGCCCAATCAGCAGGGCATTTACGCCGCTTCGCTTGACTCAACGGATCGCAAATTCATCGTAGCCGCGGATACCAACGCCGCATATCTCGAATCGGGCCAACTGCTGTTCACCAGAGGCGACGTACTGATGGCCCAGCCGTTCAATCTGAGCAGCTTGACGTTGACCGGTGAGCCGCGTCCGGTCGCAGATCACATCGAGCTGTCGACAAGCTCATTCACTGGGACCGAAACGTTCGCAACCGCCAGTTTTTCCGCTTCGCCCAACGGGGTGCTGGTCTGGCGTCGTAACCTCCAGTCCTCCCAGTCCGCTCAGTCTCAACTGCAGTGGCTCGATCGCAGCGGCAAGAAACTCTCGACAGTCGGCGAGCCGGCGAACTATACGCAGCCGAACCTCTCGCCTGACGACAGCAAGCTGGCCGTCGCCATCCGCGACCCGCAGACAAAAACGCGCGACATCTGGATTTTCGATCTCAAGCGCGGCTCCAAAACGCGCCTGACCTTCGATCCCGCGGACGATTTCAATCCCGTTTGGTCGCCCGATGGCACCCGCATTGCCTTCACCTCAGACCGTGCCGGGCAGCGGGATATCTATGTGAAACCGGCGGACGGTTCAGGCCAGGAAGAGCTACTGCTGGGAGAAAAGGGGACGGCCAAGCACGCCGAGGATTGGTCGAGAGACGGCAAGTATTTCCTCTACAACTATACGGTGCCGAATCCGAGCCATCTCTACGTGCTGCCTCTCACCGGCGACCGCAAACCCGTGCCATTTGTGGACATCAAGCTCCACACCAGCGAGGGCCAGTTCTCGCCCAACGGCCGTTATGTCGCTTACCGCTTGTTGGAGTCCGGCGGGCAGCAAGTCTACGTGCAGGGATTCTGGCTGGACCCCTTGCAGCCGCGCGGCAAGTGGCAGATTTCCACGGCGGGCGGGGAACTGCCGCGATGGCGCAACGACGGCAAAGAGTTGTACTACCATTTCGGCGACGGCTTCTATGCGGTGGACGTGAAGACCGACGGCAAGTCCTTTGAGGCAGGTGTCCCCAAACTGCTCTTCGAGGTTCCCACCGTTAAATCCAGCGCGAACGGCGGCAGCCCGTTTGTAGTCACCAGAGACGGCCAGCGCTTCCTGGTTCTGGAGCAGGTTCAGAGTCAGGTCAGCGAGCCCATTGAAGTAGTGGTCAACTGGCGATAGCAAACTGCGCTTCTGAGAAGAGCCGAGCGAGCCGGCGCATTCAATCTGGATCCAGCGCTATACTATGCCACTAGTCTTCTCACACTTGTTGACATGTTCCGTTCCGACAAACGTGCAAGCACCCTAGCGGCCGAGGCGCATACACGCACGTGCTCTTCCAGTTCGCTCTTGGCTCGCTCCATCTCGACATTCTTGAACGCCGCAAGCTCTGTGCTGACCCGAAAAATCGCGGATGAGCGAGCTTCGATGAACTCGATTAGCCCAACCTCATAAGCTCGCTCCAGCTCCCTACAGATTGGGCAATCCATCCCTGTGCGCTTTCGGCGCTCTGCTGGACCAACTGCCGCGTAGATGCGGTCGTAGTTCAAAAAATGCCTGAAATCTCGATCGAAGTGATGCGCGCGCCAGGGAGAGAATGTTCCCGTGTGAAGTCTTCGACGAAAGTCAGTCTGGTCGCCCGTGGTCCGACCGGCTTGATCACTGAAGGATTGGCACTATCGGCTTTTCCTACCGGTCTCAACGAATGCCGGCCCTTGTTACGACTCACAGATAGACGATTCTTGGCATCGCATTTCTTGAGGATGCTCATCGCAGTTCCAGTCGGTCGGTTGCGTGATTGAACGGTCCTCGTCATTCAGAAGGACAAGGCTATCTTGCTAAAACCCTGATCCCCAAGCAGGTTTCCCCGCCTAGAATCATTACAACTCCAAAGTCTTCTGTACGAGAATCACTTCGTTTCTCTTTCTGTGCAAAAAGAGGTCCTAATTGCCAGCGCGTCCTCAACAGGGCTGGCTGTTGCCAAAGTATTCACTTCCAATTGGTGCGGTTCTAGCCAGGCTCATCGGTTCCGGCCCGAGGGCAGCGGCTTGGCTCGACAAAAACTCCGCCGTGCCCGATATTTGTTGTTGATGGCCACGACAATTAAGCGCATCGGAATTCTCACCGCTGGCGGCGACAGCCCCGGCCTGAACGCAGCCATCCGCGGCGTCGGCAAGGCCGCGCTAGGCTACGGCATGAAGATCGTCGGTTTTCGCGACGGTTTTCGTGGTTTGGTCGAGAACCGGCGGATCAATCTGGATCGCTCCGCTCTTTCCGGCATTCTCACGATCGGCGGCACGATTCTCGGCACCAGCCGCGACAAGCCGCATCGCATGGTGATTAACGGCCAAACGAAGGACATGACCAGCGTCATCCGGAACAATCTCAAAAAGTGGGGAATCGATTGCGTCGTCTGTCTCGGCGGAGGCGGCACAGCGAAGAACGCCCTGCGTTTGCACCGGGCAGGCATCAATGTGATTACACTGCCTAAGACCATTGACAACGACGTGACCATGACCGATGCCTCTTTTGGCTACGCCACAGCTTTGGACATTGCCACCGAAGCGATTGATCGTCTGCACAGCACCGCTCACAGCCATCACCGCATCATCGTGGCGGAGATCATGGGTCACCGCGTCGGCTGGCTTACGCTCGGCGCTGGACTGGCCGGCGGCGCGGACGTGATCCTCATTCCCGAGATTCCTTACAGTGTGGAGAAGATCGCCGAGGCTATCAGTCAACGCAGCAAGCGCGGCAGCAACTTCAGCATTATGGCCGTGGCCGAGGGCGCGATGAGTCGCGACGACGCGCGCGTCTTTGAGAGGGCCGAAAAGAAACTCGAACGCGCCAAGACCTTGAACCAAAAGCTCCAGGCCAAGCGAGAAATCGCAGCGCTCGATGTTCGGCATCAGGGCAACACATTGCGCCTGGCCCGGCAGCTCGAGGAACTCACACATCTCGAGTCCCGTGTAACGATCCTTGGTCATGTCCAGCGGGGTGGCACGCCTTGCGCGGCCGATCGCATGCTCGCCACGCGCCTCGGCACCGCTTGCGCCGATCTGATCAGGGAAGGACAGTTTGGCGTGATGGTGGCGGCCCGCGGCGACAACACGGAGCCAGTGCCACTGGATCAAGTCGCAGGCAAACGAAAGTCAGTTCCGCGCGATCATTCATGGGTAGAGACAGCCCGCCGAGTGGGAACGTGCCTTGGCGATTAGGACTAGCACCCTTCCGGACAGAACCCCATTTTCTGGGTAATGTCCATTTTTGCCAGTGATTCGAGCACTCCATAAAATGTCGGTTCTCTCGAGCCTCCCGGCCTTTTGGCAACGCAAAATCCGGCTCAGTCGACATTCAAGTCCCAATGCCTACTTCCGTTCGAGCGCGAGCGCGAAGACGTCGTAGGTACCGATGTTTCGGAGCAGGAGCGGATTGTCGTCCGGGTCAAGGCCCCAATAGTCGCCCAGAAATCCAATGTCTCTGAAGCCTTTCAGGTCGGCAACCTTTTCGAGCTTTCCGCCTGTCGCCGGGATTCTATAGACGCCGGCTCCGATGCTTTTGACTGCGCATTTCTCGCAAATCTCGAAGTAGATGAAGTGGCCGTCGTGCGACCAGGTGGGGTACTTGATTCCGGTCAGCCGAAGGTTCAACAACGACCACTGATTCGTTCGGAAATTGAACAGAGCCACATCATCCTGGACGACGGGCACTGCCAGGATGTAGCGGCCGTCAGGCGACCACCGCGGCGCAAAGCAGGGCTTAGGGCACGGTGGCAGGTCAGTGGCTTTGCCGGTACCCAGCTCCAAAACCCGAAATCTCGTTCCTATTCCCGGTCCTCCAGTAGGCGACCCAACCGGGGTTTGCCTGAAGATAATCTTCTTCCCGTCTGGCGACCAGAACGGATCAAGGTCCATCTCTTCATCGCCGGGCAGCAGACGCCGTGGCATGCCGCCCTGGCTGGGAATGGTGTACATCGCGTGCGCGTCGGACGGCGCCATGTCAAAAAACACAATCTGCGAACCGTCTGGAGACCACCGTGGGTTAGCTGGGTGCATGGGCGGATTGGTTAATTGCTGCAGTCCGCTGCCGTCGCGATTGGCCCTCCACATGATCCCTTCTGGGAAGGTGACGTATACCAGAGATTTTCCGTCTTTTGAAAAGTTCACAAACTCGGCTGAGACTCCCCCCAGGTATGGCGCCAGTTGTCTCGATTTGGTGTCATAACGAACGAGTTCGCCTCTTAGGATCGAATTCAAGGAAAAAACGGTCTTTCCATCTCTCGAGGGAATAATCCCGCAGCAGGCCGTCGCCCCCGTGGTTAGCTGGACGGGTTCGGGACTGGAGCGATGCAGCCAGCTTCGGCGCTCATCGAGTGCCCACATCTGCTCTCGAGCAGCAGGATCCTGAGGGAACCCCGTAGTGCTTCCTGCAAGAAAAAGGAAGAAATCCCCATCTGGTGTCCACTTTCCGCAGCACATGAAATATTGCGGGTTAGTGGCGCGCCAATTGGGTAAAATCTCGTGAGCGTTCTTCCCGTCTGCCGAGACCTCCCAGTACCGGTCATTGCGCACAAATCGGATCCTGCTACCATCGGGCGACCAGGCCAGGCCATAAGCAGTAATTTGCGTCCCGGTTGGCGCCGTCGAGGCCAGCAAAAGCCGCGGGTCCCCGCCCTGGCTGGGAATGGTGTACAGATCACCGTGCGGGGTGCTGTACAGCACCGTAGCACCGTCAGGGGACCACGTTGCACTTGTTACAGTGCCGGTAACGCCATTTGCCAAAAAGCGCACTCCGCCACCGTGAGCGTCAACAACCCACAAACTCCCCCTCCAAGACGAAGGATCGATGTCACTCAGAATAAGGAGTCTGGTTCCGTCCGGAGACACGCCGATTATCCAGGGCCTCTGGTTCCTGGACGAGGGCAAGTCGATAGAGAGCGGAGTCACGCGTCCGCCCGAAACGGGAACCACCCCTAAGGTGACGGGCACAGTGAGGTTGATATAGAGGCTGTTTCCGTCCGTTCCAGCTATTGCTTTCCATTGGCCGTCGGTTGTGATTTGCCTGTACGAGGCGACCCGGAGCGTTGGCAGCGGGCGGAGCGCGTACCACATCCACCCTGTCGCACCTGCAACCACAAGGCCGGATACGGCAAGCGCGGTCCACAACATCTTCCGGGAGCGGCATGTTTTGGCCTGCGGTTCGGTGGGCTTATCCGTCTGCTCCGCGGACGCCAGTTCACTCGCATCCTCCAACTCTTCCACTGGGCAGACGAAACGGTAACCGACCGTAGCCACCGTCTCGATATACCGCGGCTGGTGTGTGTCATCGCCCAGCAGCCGCCTCAGCATTGCACAGCCGCCACCACGTTTCCCGCTGAAACCCATTGCCCCGGGAACGTCGCAAGTGTACCTCTAAAGATCGTCAACCACCAGATTATTCTCGGCGTATCCATCAACCATTCCGGTCCCTACAATTTCCTTTTGGATACCGGAAGCCAGATCACGATGGTTGATCTTTCTCTGGCCGCCGAGCTCCATCTGAGCGCTCAGGGTGCGGCTAACGTCGTCAGCTCCGCCGGATCGTATACTTCCGCGTCCTATGTGCAAGTCGAACTGCTTGAAGCCGGCTCTCATGCCGTCGCTAACCAAACGGCGCTCGTTTATGACCTCAAAAACCTGAATTCCGCAAATCGCCCCATTCGCGGCGTCCTCGGCGAAGATTTTCTTGGGCGATTCGACATGCTGATCGACAATGCGCACAGTCTGCTCTGTCTCGACGACTCAGCCACCATGCGCGCTAACGTGAAGGGACCGCATATTGCGCTGGTCACATCGGCTCAGTCGGCGGACAGCCAGCCGTTGTCCAGCCAATTCATCATCGTGGCTCGTATATCCCGCGGAGCCCGGCCCATTCGCCTCAGGCTTGACTCCGGCGCGAACGCCTCCGTCCTCTACAACTTCAGCCAATTCATGAGGCCGGCCCTGTTCACCGCTACATCGTTGCAAGGGAACGGCATCGATGGGGTGCAGCAGGCGTTTTCGCCCTTGCCGCCGCAGGAAGTGAAGATTGGTCCTCTCGATTTTCCTGGAGTTTCATTCTTCGTCCCCCGACACGCCGAGACGAATCCCAACATGGCAGAAGATGGGGTGCTGGCGATGGGGCTCTTCCGGCGCGTCTTCATCGACCATGTGCATCACTTTGCGGTCCTTGAGCCGTGGTAGGCAAAGACCGCATCCCTCACGCGCCTGGCCCCGCCTTTTGCAACTACTTTCCTATGACGAGAACTTATGTGGAGGCCGGCCGACCGGCCGGAACTCAGCACATGATGGCGGCTGAGTCTGTCGGCATGGCCGATTAATGCAATGCCACGCATCTCGTCCAAGCAGGACTAGATCGTTCCTCGGCAGTGATCGGAATCACTGAAAGATGCTTCTCCTTGCGCACAATGTTGGTGTCAGTTTCCGAGAGGCAGCCGCGGAGTCCTTCCTCTTCGACGCCCTGCTGCCGTGCCGAAGAGGAGCCTAGCTCCGATACCTCCCTTATATCTGCCGAACTGGAATGAGAACAGGCGGCATGCTGACGAACCGGCCGGAAGTGTGGAGAAACCCCATGGTGATGGCCTCCGAATTGCGCGAAGGGATGACGCTCCGAATCGACGAGCATGTCTACAGAGTCCTGGAAGTTGAGGCCAAGGCCGGCGCCGCCAAAATGGGCGGCACGATACGGGCCAGGCTCTCAAATGTGCGCAGCGGCCGAATATGGGATCAGCACTTTCGGCCTCTGGAGCGGCTGGAAGATGTCGTGGTAGAGAAATGCAAGGCGGAGTTTCTTTATAGCGATGGCCGCAACTGCATTTTTCAACGACTGGACTCCTTTGAACAGGTTGAGTTCCCTGCTACCAGCATGGGGTTGGCCGTGAGACTTTTACAGCCCGGAACCGAAGTTCTCGCGGAGTTTTTTGAAGGAGAACCGATCAACGTCGTCTTGCCGGAAACTGTCGAAGCTCGCGTGGTGACCACCGCGCCTCCCGCTCGCTCGCAGCAGGATTCGGCCCGCAAAGAAGCCGCACTCGACAATGGGCTGACCGTGCAGGTCCCTCTTTTCGTTGCCCCCGGTGAGATTGTGAGTATCGACCTCAGGAATGCCCACTACGTCGAGCGGGTTCGAACGCTGCACAAGAAAGGCGCATAACGAACCCCTGAAACGAAGGAGAGATCGTGACCGAGCTGCTCACAGTGCGTATGGAAATTCCGGATGAATCCAACATCATTATCGGCCAGTCCCACTTCATTAAGACCGTTGAGGACATCTACGAGGCCGTAGTATCGACAGCGCCGCAGGCCAGGTTCGGCTTGGCGTTCAACGAGAGTTCCGGAGTTTGCCTGACTCGCTCGGACGGAAACGATCCAGCTCTTCGCGAGATCGCCATCCGAAACGCCATGGCACTGGCCGCGGGTCATGTCTTCGTGCTGATGCTTCAAAACACCTATCCCATCAGTTTGCTGAATGCCCTTCGCAATGTTCCTGAGGTTTGCTCTATTTTCTGCGCAACGGCCAACCCCGTCGAGGTCATTCTGGCAAAGAGCGAACAAGGGCAGGGCGTACTTGGCGTCATCGACGGCAGTTCGCCCAAGGGAGTCGAGGGAGAAGCGGATGTGGCGTGGCGGCACGACCTCCTGCGCAAGATCGGCTACAAGCGATAGCCGGTCCGGAACAGACCTGACCGCCCGCCACCGATTGCGGCCTGAAATTGGCGAACGCGCATGATTGCAGTCATCGCGCTCATCTCAACTCGCAGAACAACGCGACCGGACAAGGAGGTGGTTATGGCACTCACAAGTTTGATGGAATATCTCGATACGCACAATGTCGCGTACGTTGTCATTTCCCACTCGCCTGCTTACACGGCACAAGGGATTGCCGGGCTGGCTCATATCTCAGGTAAGGAGCTGGCGAAGACTGTGATCGTCAAGCTTGACGGCAAGCTGGCGATGGCGGTTGTCCCAGCGAAATTTCATGTCGACCTGGCGCTGCTCAAAAGGGCGGCGAACGCAAAGACTGTCGCGCTAGCCTCCGAAGATGAGTTCAAGGATCGATTTCCTCAATGCGAAACCGGAGCGATGCCACCCTTCGGGAATCTCTTCTCGCTCGATGTCTTTGCCGATGAGAGCCTGGAGAATGACAAGGAAATTGCATTCAATGCGGGAACACATCGGGAACTGATTCGCATGGCCTGGGAGGATTTCAAGCGGT
Organism: uncultured Acidobacteriaceae bacterium; assembly: GCA_963841365.1. GTDB lineage: Bacteria > Acidobacteriota > Terriglobia > Terriglobales > Acidobacteriaceae > Telmatobacter. The sequence continues at coordinate 7,592 of CAWJDG010000052.1, read as the reverse complement.
TGGTCGGACCCAAAGTTATCCAGTTTGCCGCTGGGCGTTCCGTTGAAGCAGCGTAGACCACGGGCCCAAAGCACAGGAGCGTCACGCAAAACGCGAGCGCCATCATTCAGCCGGGGGGCCTTGTCTCCCGATGCGGCGGTGAACCTCCGGCTTCTGCAAACCCAAGAAAGGTGCAGCGATGTCCCTTGTACTGAAAGCAAACGCATTTGCATATGGAAGTGAGATTCCCAGGAAGTACACGTGCAGCGGTGCCGATCTGTCCCCTGGGCTGAGCTGGAATGGCGTCTCATCAGCAGCCAAGTCGCTGGCGCTGATCGTGGATGATCCCGACGCACCCGGAGGTACGTGGACACATTGGTTGATCTGGAACATTCCCGCATATCTTACGGCTTTGCCAGAGGGAGTGCCAGCGCGCGAGGTACTCGAGAATGGCGCCTGTCAGGGCACAAACGATTTCCATCGCATCGGCTATGGCGGCCCATGTCCGCCTCCTGGCAAACCGCATCGCTACTTGTTCAAACTGTATGCTCTCGCCACTGCGCTCGACTTGAAGGCAGGAACCAGCAGAAAGGAACTGGACCGCGCGATGAAAGGACACATCGTCTCCCAAACGGAATGGATGGGAACGTTCAGGCGCTAAAGGGAGCCTGCGGGCGAAGGAGAGAACGAGCATCCGCGTACCGCAATCAACGGCCCAGAAGATCTACGAGCGGCACTTCCTGCGCCGAGCGGCCTGACCACCTACAACGCAACTACAACAAGGACGGTGCCTTTACATTGTGGACCGTCCTCTCATTTTGCAGAATAATTGCAGAACACACTTGTCGTTTGGGGCATTTTCTGAACTTTATGCATTCTATAACTCATTTGTAATCAACAAAACAGTTCCGTATCAGTTCGAATAGGTAATCCAATCAATTCTAGCAGGTTTACAGCGCGGAAATTGCGCTGTTTTCCACGGAAACGCTGCAGTTCGGCGGCCGTCCTGAGATCGCCTAATGGACAACGCCGACATCGCGGGCAGGCCAGTAGACGAAGGTGGCCTTGCCATAGATGAGGGAGCGGTCGACGGGGCCAAAGTCGCGGCTGTCAGAGGAGATGGAGCGGTGGTCGCCCATCATGAAGTAGCAATCGGGCGGAACCGTGACCTCTGCCATGGAGCGGGTGTCACGGTATTGTACCGGGACGTAGGGCTCGTGCAGGAGCTTGCTGTTAACCCACACATGGCCGTGGTCGATGCGGAGCTGGTCGCCGGGCAGCGCTATGACGCGCTTGATGTAGCTTTTTTCGGGGTCGCGCGGATAGTGAAAGACCACGACATCCCCCCGTTCGATGGCGGCCACGTGGTAGACGAACTTGTTGATGAAGAGGCGGTCGCGGTCCTCAAGACGGGGTAACATGCTGGTGCCTTCAACGCGCACTGGCTGATAGAGGAACGTGATGATCAGGACCGAAGCTGTGGCCGAAATGAGCAGATCGCGTAGCCAGAGGACGACACCTGAGGTTCTGTGCGGTGGTTCGGGTGCCGGATTGAGATTCGGCTGAGTAGAAGCGCTCTGCGAATTAGCGCCGGAATCGGGATCTGGGGGGTAAGAGAAGCAATTTCCATCAGTATTCAGATTACTCGCAATCGGGTATCGATTGCACTTTGGCGTGCCAACTGGCGCAACACGAGAAAAGCGGTCGGTCGGCGAGACCCAAGCTCCTTTATACCGCAACTCACGCGGAAGGTAGCCCATCTGGTTCGTACCAGGGGTGACGGGAAACACCGCTTGGACAGATCACTTCTTGGTAATCACCCCAGATGACTCTTTTGGTGGATTGTTCAGTTACCGGAAGAATAGTTCAATGTACCAAAGTACTAAACCCGTGGAGGAAAAGCGGCGTTTCCTGCTGCGCACAGAATATGGCAGATGTCCTCGAATCTACCGAATCCGTTCCCACCTACAAGAATGGCCTGATGGTTCTTCCGCGCCCTCCCATCGTTCGCTTGCCGCAGTCGGTGATTTATGCGGGGGTTGGCGTGGCGCTTGGAATTCTCACCGGAGCTATGTTGGGATTGGCGGGCATTCCGGGCGATGGCATGTCAGCATCAGTTGGTTCAGCGCCAACGAGTTCGACAGGATCGAATGTCGCAACCCGTTCGACTGCCCAACCCAGTCAAATGGGAACCTACCAACCGGTGGTCTATGTCCAGCCGACCGCCTGGATAGACAGTCCGGTGTCGGCCCAGCAGAAGACGCCTGTCGCTCCGGCGCATCGAGTGGTAAGGTCGCAGCGTTCCACCAAGATACAGACTGCCCCAGCGAGCAGAATGCGCGAAATCCCAACGAACCACGTTCTTCCACTGTCTCCTGCAGAGATGCGTCCGGCAAAGCCCATTGCTCACCCGCTCCACAAGCCGGCCCGAGTTGAGTTAGCCAGCGCGCCGGAAGTGATTCCAGTGCCCATGGACGAAGAGCAAATGAGCATTGACGGCGGAGCTAAGCCTTCGCTGTTCTATACCGAGGGATCGTTCACACCTTAATATCTTTACTGTTAATAATGTTAAGTATCTAAAGATGATGATGATGATGATGATGTTAAAGATATACTGTATAATATCTTCTTACCTCTCCCTACAGATTCAGTTTCCCACGTTAGTAACCCGGCCTGGTGTATTATTTTACAGTGGTATTGGGCAGTTGTCCGGTCGATACCGGCTTGTTCGGCGATGTTGGCAACGTCTACCCTTCTCCCAACTCGTTCACAGCGTCAATGATTTTTTGTTGTGCTTCAACCCTGCGCCGGTCCTGCTCGTTACCCGAATTACTCCATATCCAGGTCTGATCGTGTTAAAAAGTAGCTTTAAATCCTCACCGGCTATGTCTCGCCCTTCGGCAACCAGCTCATAGGTAAGGTCAGGGTTCCGGTATATACCGATATTAAAGTCAGTGGCGCCAGGGATAGCGGAAGTACCTCTTATATCGAATCCCGCATCGTGCGTAATTAGTCCTTTCCCGTGATGGGCAACGATGAGAATTACCATATTATTGATAATGGCAATATCGTGCAGTTCATTAAAAACGTCTACGATAGTGCCCGATTCATTCTCTTTAAGGGTCTGATTCTTACACGCCTTTGCCAGTGTGTCGATGATGAGTAGGTCTGGATTCAATTCAGCTATCATCGCTTTCAGTGTGTCTATACCAGGCTTTGTATTTAAAAAGGAAACTCATAAATATAAGTAATTGGTAAATTTGATATAGCGTGTTGCTGCTCTAGCCGGGCCTTAATCCGTGCTTCTCCATCCTCTAAGGCCATGTAGCAGACGTGTCCTTGTTTGGTTGGTAGTCCCAAAAAAGGCATCCCGCCCGCTATATTTTGTGCTGCTTGGAGCATCATGTACGATTTACCAAGTTTCTTTTTGGCGGCTAATACACCAAGCCCTGGGGTACACATCAGATTTTCCACCAGCATATTGATTTTAGGTACCTGTTTTTGAAGTAGGTCGGCATGTTGTATGGAATGGTCATGCCAGTCGAAAGGTCGGGGCTTATCGCTCTTTTTAATCAGTTCCGGTGCCGAGGCAATCAACTTGTCTAATTCAGCCTTCCCATTGCCAGCATTTACGAAGTCGGTTAAATCCTTCCCTATTGCAGAATCACTACCTTAACACTTCGGCATACTTCGCATAGTGATTTGGTAGCTTTTGAGGCAAGGTTTATACCGGGTGAATCCTTATCGGGTGTGAATACAATCCGGGCGTTTTTGAAGTAAAGTTTGTAGTCATCTTTCCAATCGGATGCACCGCCCATTGTGGGGACCGACATATCCAAGTAACCCGGCGGTATCGGCGTCCTTTTCGCCCTCAGGCATGACGATTAACTCATTGGCAACAATAGCTTTTAGCACTGGGGGGAAGTTGTAAGGAATATGTTTTACATCTTTGAGGTCATAAGCTATACCATCGGCGATTAGACGCCTTTGTTTGAAGTCTTTAGTCCCGTCAGCGTTCCGGTATTTTACCTTTTCGTGAGATAGGCTGCCGTCAGCATTGCGGTACTGGTATATCGCTTCCGGCGGGCGTTCGCCATTAAGGAATAGGTCTGCCATACCTGAATCGGCTGCTAGTAGTATCGAATTTACACTACACCCGGCATGGCAGAGATGAATCTTATCAGAGGCAAGTGTGATTGAAAGGCTACCGTGTTTATCCTCATGGGCTGGGCAGTGGGCTTGAATTGTATCGCCTTTGCGGTTCTCGAATGTAAAGTGGCTTAAAAAGGCTTCAAATTTAGTGTTACTCATTGCCGACACCCCCGTCCTGAGCCGGTGATGGCCCCACTAATTTACGGTATAATCGACATTGAGGGCATCGGCGCGGCAGACTTAACGACTTTTTGTAATAATAGCGAGCTTCCCCAGCCTCAAAAGTAAATGTCTTACCACAATCGCAGCAAACAATTTCGATATCTTGAAATACTCTTTCCTTTTCTAACATTCCCTCACCTCTTAGCCTTTATTTCACTGGCGGCAACCGGCGTTGTAGCATTTTCATTAATGCAGCTACCGGGACTACCAAACGCCGTTCACCCAGGCGGATTGTAGGTATTTGTCCCTTCTTGCAGAGTTTATAGGCTGTGGAACGGCTGATACCTAAAGCCTTTCCAGCCTCTTCGATTGTGAGAATCAATTTATTTTCCATACACACCCCTTTACCTACTTGACTTACTGTTATTATCTGTTATAATGAATATAACTAGATTAATAATGAATACATTAATTAACTATCTTTATCGTAACACTAATATAAACAGTGTCAATATAAAATATAGCTAGATTAATACTAGATAAATAAGAGGATAAAATGAGTAGAACGGCTGAAAAGTTGACCGATGACGTGAAAGAATTCATTGTTAAGCTAAAAGGGTAACTGGAAATTAACAGCTCCCCAGGTAACGAAGGAAGTCCGTAAATATCTCATTAGTGCTGAACAAAAGAAGGATGACGAACATCCGGCGCATACTAAGAGAGTTTTAAAAGACATTGAATATATAGTTGATGAAGAAAAGTTATCTCCATCCGGTATAATAGGATTTCTAACAGAATTAAATAAAAATGAACCATCCGAACTCGATAACGCCTGGACGGTTAGTAGCTTAACTACACATGAGATTAGCCCGCTGGCGATAGCTAAGATATTTGAATTGAAAGCAGACAAGGGATTAGATTATCTATCAATCCGTACAGCTATTTGGATGTCCCGCCTATGCCAGCTTCCATTATCAGCGGATATGCTTTATGCAATAGCATTCGAATATTCAGATAGGGAATACATTACTATACTATCAACTTCGATACTTCGGATATAGACCGATACGTCATAAAGTGTATAAATGACCCCGAGTTGGGTATGTGTGATAGGGAACGCTTTACGAAGATATCACTAAAGAGGATAAACAAGAAGTGTTAAATGACTTAATTATTCATATGGCAAAAAATAATCCTGATTTTAAAAAGGCAATTATTAAAATACTAGAGGTAAAAGACAATGAATAAGGGTAGTATTTGGCAACGTGGTAAGCCCGGCAATAAGACTTGGCAAATTCAGTATTACGTTACGGCAAAGGCAGTAGACGAAGATTTCCACGGTGACCAGCCGGCCGCCCAAAAGCGACTAAACCGGATATTGTAGATATCGATAAGGGTACCATGGCCCTAACCAGTAAAATAACCGTGGCTAAACATCTGGACAACTGGTTTAACGGCTATATAAAAACAAGCTGCGGTGCCTGGCAGGTAGACGGTGTTGCTAGAATAATTAAAAATCATTTAACACCCGCCCTCGGCAATATTGCACTCCAAAAGCTAAGCCCGCAGGCAATACAGGAATATTATAGCCATGCCCTAGATAGCTTTCCCCTATGACAGTCGTAAACATCACCGGCTATTAACCCAAAGCCTTAAATATGCCGTCCGGCAGGACTATCTAGGCCGCAATCCCTGCGACCAGGTTACCCCACCCGGGGTTAAAAAGCCAATGCGGACTTTAACGCCGGACGAAGTAGAACACCTACTGGACGTCGCGAAGGATGACTACTTTTACCCGATTTACTACTTTGCGGTATCTACCGGACTACGGCAAGCTGAAATACTTGGCCTGCGCTGGCGTGACATTGACCTCGATATGCTTTCGATATCCGTTAACCGGGTGTTATTCAAGCTAATGGTATAACTGAATTTAAAGAGCCAAAGACAGCCCATTGCCGTCGCCATGTAGCTATGACACCCAAACTAGCAGCTTTTATGCGTGAATACAAAGCCGAACGGGAATCGTTATATATCCACTGGGCCACGTTCTCGGACTGGACGACTTGGTATTTACCAGTGAAAATTTTCAGCCGTTCCATCCCTCAGTATTAGGCCATGACTTTAAATGAATTGTGGACTAATGCCGGTTTATCCGGTGGCGTACACTTTCATACTTTACGGCATACGTTTGCCATTATAATGCTTCTCCGCGGTGTATCGCCGTAAAGGTTATTAGTGAGGCTTTAGGCCATGCCAGTCGTAGCTTTTACAATGGACACCTATTCGCATATAATAAAGGGTATGCAGGAAGACGCTATGAAACTATTCGATGAAGTAATGCCTAACGCAAACTATAGCGCCCAAAATGGGAATTACCAAAAGCATTAACGCCAATAGTAGACAATAAAGTTAAATAATACCTTAATATTCGTATCTGCGGTGGCGTAGCTCAGTGGTAGAGCAGGGGACTCATAAGCCCTTGGTCACTAGTCCGAATCTAGTCGCCACCAGTTTTATTTAAGACTAAGTAAAATCAAAGAGGTTGAAATAGGAAGGTTTAAATGAAAGAGATAGGCCGTTTTAAAGCCAAGAACGATAGCGGCAGGGAATATACAATTATCGAATATCAAGAGTATGCTGATGAACCCAATAGCTCTTACAAGAATAGCAGAAGACCAGCGGGGAAGACACTCTTAACTTCTACTGGTTTCCACGTTAAGACTATAGATTTCGGGACGTTTCAGATCGTCGAGACAAAAGATACCGTTCGGCGATCCTGGGGTAATTCACCTCCTGGGAATAAGGTGTTTGAAGAACCCTAAAAGAGTTCCAACCAAGGTGTAAAAGCCATGCCAGCGTTAAAATAGCAAGAGGAAGTGCGTTAACCGGAAGGCCGTTCGGCGCGCCTGCTGGCGGATCGCGCGGTCCAGCGGGCCGCCGGCCGTGCCGATCCGGTTTCCTTTACCGACCGACTCATGCGCGAGCCCGGGTCGCGCTACATCGATTTTCTGATTCCCGGCCTGCTCGGCATGAATCTGATGGGCAGCGCGATCTGGGGATGGGATTCGCGATTGTGGATGCGCGGCGGAAGAACCTCATGAAGCGGCTGTCGCCACGCCGATGCCGAGCCATACTACCTGCTTTCGTTTGTCCTTTCGCGGCTCCTGCTGCTGGTGATGGAAGTGGGCGCGGTGCTGGGTTTCGGCGCCCTGGTCTTCGGCGTGCCCGTTCCGCGGTTCGCTGCACCGGCCTGGCGCTGCTGTGCGTGCTGGGGTCGCTGTCGTTCGGCGCGCTCGGAT